>JAWKOK010000050.1:0-35004 GCA_041391205.1 Caldilineaceae bacterium | reverse complement strand
CTTCGTCCTCGGCCGAAGTGGTCAGCATAACGATGCGGATGTCGGGACGCTGGGCCCGAATCAGACGTGTGGCCGTCAAGCCGTCACACACCGGCATGCGCAGATCCATCAAGACCAGGTCGGGTTCCAGCGCCAGCGCTTTTTCGACAGCCACGCGCCCGTTGAGCGCGATGCCCGCCACGTCGATCCCGTTGGCGAGCAACAGATTGCTCAACCCCTCGACGATCAACTGATGGTCGTCGGCCAAGAGTACACGCATGGTTACATCTCCTTCCGTGGAATCTCCACTGCGATCCGTGTTCCCGCCCCGGGAGCAGACTCAATCCGCAAGGCGCCGTCGACCGCCTGCACCCGTTCAGCCATGAAGCGCAGGCCGAAGTGGTCGCCGTCCGCCTCCTCAGCGGGACGCATGACGAAGCCGCAGCCGTCATCCTCGACCAGCATGCACATCGACGCAGCGTCGGCGGCGAAGCGCACGTCGACACGCTGCGGCGCGGCGTGTTTACGCGCGTTGGAGAGCGCCTCCTGCATGATGCGAAACAACTGGACTTGCGCCGCGGCGGAGATGACGCGCTCGTCCAGATCGCGCGCCACGGTGAGGCGCACGTTGATGCCGTAGTTGTCCCGAAAGCCGTCGATGTAGTGTCGGATCGCCTCGAAGAACGATTCGTTGAGCAGCGACGCAGTGCGCAGGTTCAGGATCTGTTCGCGCAGATCTGCGTGCGCATCGTGCAGCACGTGCTCGAGACGGTCCAACTGGCCGGTCGCCGCGGACGTCTCCCCCGCCTGGACGAGTTGGCCCACGGTGCTCACCTGGAGGCCGGCATAGCCCAGCACCTGGCCGACGGTGTCGTGTAGCTCGCGCGCCAATTGTTCCCGCTCGTGGAGCGCCGCCAGCGCCTGCTGCTGCTCAAGCATCTGCGCCTGCACCCGACGTTGTTCGGTCACGTCGTTGAGCGAGAGCAGATGTCCCACCACCAGCCCGCGCCCATCGCGCAGCGGTGACACCGTGGACACGTAGCAGTGGGCCTGGGGACCATCCCCGAGCATGAACTCCGCCGCGGCGCGCTCGACCGCGACCGCCCGCGACGTTGTGGGCGCAAACGTCGGCAGCGCCTGCGCGGCGGACGGCGCTACCTCCGCCCAGCTCTTGCCGCGGGCGTCGCCGCTGCGCGCCGAGCATCTGCTCCGCCGCCGGGTTCAGATTCTCGATGCGGCCCCTGTCCGTCGAAGACCAGAATGCCCGTCTGCATCTGCGCCACCACCGTCCGATACGCGGCCGGGACCGGGTCGAAAATACGCAGGCCGAACAGGGCAATGGCATAGATCCTGCGGCCTGCAGAAAGACCAGCGCTTCCCAGCCGGATGCGACGCCCACGGGCAAGTGAAATATGTCGAACAGCAGGGTCGCCGGGTCAGCACCACGGACAACAGCATCATCAACACGGGCCGCGGTGTTGGGGAGAGTGCACAAAGAGCCAGCCGAACGCGCCTGCTTGGACCAAAGCCAAGGCCAGCGCATAGGCGCCGATGATCCAGCCCAGCACGGCATAGTCCGGGCGGATGGCGTCGCCGACGACAAGTTCGCGCCAGACCCAATGGTGCAGGTCGTTGGTCAGATAGAGGACGACCATCAGCAGCGCGGGGATGCTCAGCCCGATCAGCACGGAGCGAGTCAACCATTGCCCGGGGCGCACATAGGCCAGGGCGAAGCAGGCCAGCGCGGTCGCCGTGGGCATGTGCCAGATCATCTGAAATTTGTGCCAGGCAATCTTGGTGGAAACGGCGGTTGCGGCCGCTTCGCCGGCGATGCCGAGCAGCCAGAGGAGCGAGAAGAGGCAGACCACCGCAAACGGACGCGCGCCGGGCACGCCGCTACGCTGCCAACTGTACAAACCGAGGACGGTCAAGACGGCAGCCGTGATGAGCGACAGCCACACATCAGAGGTCATGGAATAGGGACTGGTCATCGTCGACACCCGCCCATGTCTGCCTATCAAGTCAATGATTGCACGGTCTGGTCAAACGCACGCGCCCCGGCCGGATCATCAGGGTTGCCGTCAGCCGGCGCTCGTCACATCGCCGCCCAGGAACGCGCGCTGCTCCGGCGTGAGGCGCACGTCCGCAGCCGTCGGGCTGTCGCGCAGTTGCGCTTCGGTGCGACAGCCGACGATGGGCACGGTCACAAAGGGCTGGGCCATGGGGTAGCCGAAGCACGATCTGGGTGATGGAGAGACCGGTGTCCGCGCTCACCGCGCTGATGCGCGCCAGGCGCGTCCGGTTCGGCCCCAGTGGGTAGGCGCTGCCGATGCGTTGGCTGTCCCCGGACAGTTTCTGAAAAAGCCCGCCGGCCTGGGACGAGTAGGCCACGGCCGCCATGCCGCTCTCTTCGTGGTACGCGAATAGCTCCCGATCCATGGCAACCGTCGTCTTGTCGCGGATGCCCGCCGGATCGATGACGGCCAGGCTCCACATCATCTGGTCGGCCACGAACCCGTCCACGCCCATGGCAGCCGCGGCCCGCTGCGCCGCGACAACGCGGGGCGCGCGCCAATTGGAGCAGCCGAAATAGCGGATCTTCCCGGCGCGCACCTGGGCGTGCATGGTCTCCAGGATCTCCTCCACCGGACGCGCCGGGTCATCCCGGTGCAGCCAGTAGAGGTCGATCACGTCGGTCTGGAGATTGCGCAGACTGGCGTCGAGGTCGGCCTCGATTTCGGCGCGAGACATGCGCGGAATGTGCATGCTCTCCAGTTCGGGATGCGCGCCTTTGGTGGCGATGACGAAGTCGCCGCGCCGGCCCGTCCGCTTGAGCCAGCGGCCGATGGTCTTCTCGCTTGCGTGCTTTTCCACCGGCAGCCAGTTGGCGTAGACGCTGGCCGTGTCGATGAAGTTGCCGCCCGCCGCCGCGTAGATGTCCAGCAGGCGGAACGACGCCCCCCGGTCGATCTCGCTGCCGATGCTGGTGGAGCCCAGGCAGATGGCGGCGACCGAGAGCTCGGTGTGCGGGATCATGCAGTAATTCATGGTTGGCCGTTTCGTTGATCTGTTGACGGTGCGGACGGTGTGGTCTAGCGGCCGAAAAGTTCGGCATGACTTCCGGTACGGGCAAGCTGGAGCTCCTCTTGGCTCACGCAGTAGATGAGCAGCCAGTCGGCTTGAATGTGACATTCGCGAAAACCATGCCAGTTTCCCGCGAGCGCATGGTCGCGACAGCGTTCCGGCAGCGGCTCTTGCGCAGCGAGCAACCTGATGACGGCCTCGAGTTTGCCCAACTCAGCGCCCTGCCGCAGCAGCCGCTTCACGTCCCGGCGAAAACGGGTTGCCTGCCGAATTGCCAATGCCACGGTTCAGCTCTTCCAATCGGCAAAGAGGTCATCGGGCGTGGCGAATACGCGCCCGCCTTGCTGCTCCAATTCCAGCATTGCCTCCAGCGTCTCGGCGTTTGGCCGGCGCGCGACGGGCTGGAAGGGCAGCCCGCCATTGTTCACGGTCTGCTGCAAGAAGACGCGGATGGCCTCGGCGGTCGTCAAGCCCATGGCCGCAAAGATGGCCTCAGCATCGTCTTTGAGTTCCTGGCTAATGCGCGCCTGCACGGTTGCGTTGCTCATGATCTGATCTCGATTCTCCGACACGGAAACCCTCGCATGTATCCACATTCTAGAGCAAAACGGCTGCACATTGCAAGCAAATGCCGGCAAGCGGGCCGCATCTCAACCCGATGGCAGCAGTCATTCGTTCAGTTCGCACGCCCTCGTGCGGTATTAATCTGAGCGCAGCACGAGACCATGAGTTTCGTAGGTCCGGCAACCTGCCGGACGTTCCAGTTGACCAGAGATGTCACGCTGGTAGCGGTGACCTACAAAACTCGCGTTCTCGTAGCGCCTTCAGTTTAGCCCAGCCATGCCTGAAGGTTGCGGGCAATCCGTGCCTCGGCCGGCAACTCGCCCGGCACGAACGGCTCGCCGGTCAACATCTCGTACGTGCGGATGTAGCGCTGCGCGGCTTGGACGGCCAACTCGTCCGGCAGGGGGAAGGGATCGCCGTCGCCCCGGTAGCCGTGCTCGGCGTAGTAGAGGCGCACGAACTCCTTGTCGAAGTTCTCCGGCTCCCGGCCCGCGGCCTTGCGCGCGGCGTAGGTGTCGGCAATCCAGAAGCGGCTGGAGTCGGGCGTGTGGATTTCGTCGATGAGCACCACGTCGCCGGCGTCGGTCACGCCGAACTCGTACTTGGTGTCCACCAGGATGAGACCCGCCCGCTGCGCAATTTCCTGGCCGCGCCGGAAGACGGCCAGGGCCGCCTCCCGGATCTGCGTCCACTGCGCCGATGTCGCCAGCCCGCGCGCGGTGACGTCCGCACTGGTGATGCGTTCGTCGTGGCCGTCGGGGCCGCCCTTGGTCGTGGGCGTGATAACCGGCGCGGGCAGCGCGTCGTTCTTGCTCAACCCGTCGGGGAAGTCGATGCCGTAGATGGTGCGCTCGCCCTGGCTGTAGCGGTACCAGAGCGCGGTCTTGGTCACGCCGCTGATGTAACCGCGCACGACGACTTCGACCAGCAGCGGCGTGCAGACGCGGGCCACGGTCACGTTGGGATCGGGCGTGGCGATCAGGTGGTTGCCGATGATGTCGGCCGTCTGGGCGAACCAGAACGCGGCCAACTGGTTGAGCACCTGGCCTTTGTAGGGCACCAGGCCGAGGATGCGGTCGAAGGCCGACAGTCGGTCGGTGGTGATGAGGAAGAGCCGGTCATCGCGGCGGTAGATGTCGCGCACTTTGCCGCTGGTCTTGGGGCCGAGGAACGGCAGATCGGTCGACTCCAGGGCAAGGGGCAACCGCGCGGTGAGCAGGTCCGATGTGAGCATGGCGCGCCAGCTTTCTTGCTGAGACGGGCGGGCCGCAGACGGGCGGCGGCCCGGGTGTTGAATATTACACCCAAATTATAGGTCCGAAGGGGCCGGCTGCCAAGCCCCTTCCGCGCCGCGGACACATCTCGATTTTGGGGCAGAGCTTCGTTCAGTTCGCACGCCCTCGTGCGAACGGTGGCATAGACCCGGCTCTGGCACAGCGGTTCGCACTAGGGCGTGCGCACTAAACAGATTGACGCGCCGACGTCACAGCAGCAGCGTCGTACGCACCTTCATCCCCACCTCCTCCAACATGGGCGTGACCTCCTGCGCGCACAGGACCACGTCGAAGAAATCGCCCGCCGCCATGCGCGTGGCGACCTGCGTGCGCAGATCGTCCACCGGCGCGATGTCGGACTCGATGCCGATCTGGGCCAGCGATTCGCGGATGAAGTCCACCGCGCCGGCAAAGGCCTGGTCGGCCAGACCCGACACGAAGATGCCGCCCACGTCCGCCTGATTGAGCAGTACTTTGGCCTGTTCCAAATCGAAGGGGACGTCCTGCACCCGGTAGCTTTCGGGCAGCAGCCCCAGCAGCGTCGCACGGTCGATGGCGAAGCTGAACGCGTTGACCACATTGGCCAGCCGGGAGTCCGAGAAGCCGGCAAAGCGGGGACTGCGCCCGGCCACGGCGATGACCGCGTCGTGGAGGCGCTGGGGTTCTTCGCCGCCCAGGTAGAACCAGCTCTCGAAGTCACTGGCGCGCGCACCGTCGCCCGACGGGAAGGTCAGGGACGTGCGCACGTCGGTGGCTGTGCGCGCCACAGGCGTGCCGAAGACCTGGCCGTCGAGATAGATGCGCCCATCCTTGCCGGGCCGGGAGATGAGCCGTCCTTTGGCCGTCACATGCACGCGGAAGACATTGCGCTGCACGATGGCCATGGCCGCCGGGTGATCGGCATGGCCGGCAAACAGCGCCGCCATCCCCGGCACGTCGTTGACAGGCGCCTGGTTCTTCTGCACGATGCGCCACACGATGGTGGTGGGGTCGTTCTCGTCCACGCTCACGGTGCCGATGAGCACGAAATTGTCCAGCGCATTGACCGAGCTGAGCTGGTCGTTTTGGGTCGGCATGTCAACGGTGACGATGATGCTGTCGTTGTTGGGCGTCGCGGGGTCCGGCGGCGCGTCCAGCTTGATGCGCAGGCCGTCCTTGAGCAGCGTGGCGGGCGCAAACAGGTCGTCGTTCTCCCAGTTGGTGGCCACCACGTGGAGGGCGGTGGTCGCGCCGGCGGTGGGCAACTCCGTCAGCGGCGGGAAGAGGGTGCGGCAATCCTGCACCTCGATCTTGCCGTCGACCAGGCGCAGCAGCGCCAGCCGGCAGACGTGATGGCGAATGCCGTGGGGCGGCTGCGCGACCGGGTTCGTGTTGGGCGTGGCGAAGAGCGGCCATTCGATCTCGCCGGTGGCCGTGCGCGCCGGGATGAGCCAGTAGTCGCCTGTGTTGAACTGCTTGCCGCCGAACTGGACCTCGATGCCGTCCTCCAGCGGCAGAAAGCCGGTTTCGATCTTGACGCCGTCCGCACCGGCCTTGTCCCCGCGTTGGTCCCAGCGCCGCAGCTTGGGACGGCGGGCCGGGTCCACGCCCGCGGGATCGGCGCTCAGGGGCGCGGGCGCGCTCTTGAGCACGATGACCCGGCGCGCCTCGTCCACCGTGTCGATCTGGACCAGTTGGCCGGGGAGGCCGTTGAGCTCCAGCCCGTCGTCGCTGAGTTCCACCCACTGGCCGTTGGCAAAGCCCAACACCTCGTCCGGCCCCACGTCGTGGACGGTCACTTCCTTGCCGCTGATCTTCTCCACGGCCGTGACCACCACGCCGTTGTCGCGCGACCACTTGAAGGTGGCCGTGCCCAGCCCGCCCGGCTTGTGGACCTCCACCCGGTAGAGCTGGTTTTCCAGGCGGCGATAGCCGGCGCTGGGCGGAATGAAACAGGGATCCTTGGACGCGGGCGGCTGTTGGGTGCGGGCGTTGAGGGTGGCCGTGCCGGGGGCGCGCAACGCCTGCCACTCGGCAAAGTCGTCGCCACAGTCCACGCCGCGCTTGTCCAGTGCGGCCAGCGCGGCCGTCACTTCGTCCAACTGGGCCTGGAGCTCCGCGGCCAAATCCGCGTTGCCCGCCTCCTGGGCCTGGGCCAGTTGCTTGGCGACTTGATTCTGCAGCGTGATCAGTTTCTTGCGTTGGGCGGCGTCGGCCTTGGCCGCCGCCACCGGCAGCACCTTCACCTGCCAGACCGTCTTCAGCCGCGTCGCCGTGTCGGGGCCGCCCAGCGCGACCTCGCGCATGTGCGGGTCGTCCAGTGCGGTGAGATGCCGCTGCCAGACGTCCAGGTAGACGAGCGCGGCGCCGCTCTCCTTGACCACGGCGGCCGGGTCGGCGGCATCGGGCAGATCGGGCTGCTTGAGGTAGGCCACGTCGGCTTCGTTCTCACACAGCAGGCCGTCCACGTAGTAGCGGCCCGCGCCCACGGTCAGCGCCGCGCCGTCGCTGGTGATGGCGAAGCCGGCCGCGTGGATGGGCGCGCCGCACGCGCCGATCACGTCCTGGGCTTCGACTTCGACCCGGTGGCGCTGGATGTGGCCTTCCTCGTTCCAGTCGGCCGGATCCTGGACACGGCCCTGCTGCATCAAAACGGCCGCGTAGTGCTTGGCCGGGTCAAATGTCAGTCGGGTAAAATCGCCCTTCATCATGGCCTCCTCATCGATAGGTCACTTGCACTTCGTCCATTCGAACTGATTTCTACTCTGGACGAATGGACGAAGTGCAAATCATGTGACCGTGCGTGCAAAACGTGCATTACGTGACATAGAAGATCCCGGCTTCCAGCCCGAAGCGCAGATACTCGTCCAGGCGCACGCGCAGATTCGTCTCCCGCTGGGGCTGAAAGAGGTCGTGGAAGACGCCCATCTCGGCTTCGTCGTCCGCGCCGCGGCGGATGGCGTCGGCGCAGCGCAGGCTGAGTTGCCCGTAGCCCGGATCGCCCCACCGGAGCGACGTGAACTGGGGGCGCACCTGCAGCGGGTCATCGTCCGGCGCGGGCCGGCAACGGTGCCGCGCCGGCGTCTGCGCATCCGGCGGCACAAAGCTGAAGCGCACGCATCCTTCCTGGCGTCGCGCGGCCATGACGGGGTAGCGCCACGTGTCGCCGGGCGCGAGCCGGGCCAGGAAGATACTGTTGGACGCCAACGTCAGCAGACGCGTCCAGACTTTGCCGACCACGGTGCACCCGTCCACCACCAGCTTGCCGCCCGCGCTCGTTTCGTCTGGGCCGGCGTAGGCGATGGCGTCCTCCGCGCCGGCATCGACCAAACTGTTGCGCAGGGTCACCGACGCGCCGTCGACCACCCGCAGCCCGCCCAGGATGCAATGATCGATCTCGACCTGAACATTGGCCGCGTCCACCAGCAGACCGGCCGCCCGGGGCGCCAGCGTACAGTGGCGCAGGCGCAGCCGCCGCAGGTCGCCCGTGACGCGCAGCACGCCGTCGATGAGCAACCCGTTGAGGGTCACTTCGCCTGTGGCGCTGCCGCTGATGGTCAGGTCGCCGGTGGGGAGCACGGTCGGGCGCATGCCGTTGGCGGCGCGCACCTCGATGCGCGCGTCGTCGCCCACCGTGACGGTGAGTGCTTCGTTGTAGCGGCCGCAGTCGTCGATCTCCACCGCGCCGCCGTCCACGACCAGGGTGACCGCATCCTGCAACGACGCGCCGGCGGCCACGTGCTGCACGGGGCGCGCGTCCTCGTCAAAGGTCGCGGCCCGTTCGTAGGCGCCGCCGCCCAAGGGCGCGCTGAAGCCGTAGTGGAAGGTCACCAGCGGCGTCTCTACGTCCGCACTGAACGCCAGGCGTCCCAACACCGGGTCGATGGCGACGAGAGGCGGATCACCGGCCGCGGTCGACGCGGGCAGGTTGGCCCAGTCACCGCCGGTGGTGTCGGCGAGGTCGCAGACCCGCACTCGGTCGCGCGGCACGGGCGTACCGTCCGCGGTCTTGACCAGGAGGCTCGCGTCGGCGCCGTAGAATTGGGCCAGGTGGTCGTTGAGTTCGCGCCGGCCCAGCGGCATGGGCACATTGGTGCGCTCAGCCAGGTGGGTGATGGTCGTCTCGGGCACGGGATCGTTGAAGAGCAACATGTCCCGGCCCAGGGGATCGAAGCGATAGCGCCGGGCGTCGAGCCGCGCGGCCGGCGAGTCTTCGAGCGCATAGGCCTGGATGCGCCAGAGAAAGATGCCCACGTTGGGGATGTTGTGGACGCCCCGGCCCGGTTCGATCCGGCGCACCTCCAGCGTGTGCGCCACGGTGTCGAAGGGCGTGTCGATGGCGGCCAATGTCGCGCCCGGCGCAGATCGGGCGAGTAATGATTGTGGGGCGCAAATGGTTCAGGTACTGGGTGGTCGCCAGCGTCTGGAAGAACTCGACGACGCGCGCATCCCAGTCGGTGACGTCCCGGGCCAACTGTTCCAGCATGGACGCGGTGCCCTTGCGCCGGCGGAAGGCGATGGTATTGGCCACCTCGGCGCGCGGGCTGCTGACGGCGGGCACGACGCCGTGGAGCGCCCGGTTGCCGATCAGGTCGCCGATGTAGGGCACGACCCACGCCGCGCAGGTCTCGATGAAGAGATCGTCGTACATCTGGTCCAGATTCTCGGCCATCACCTGGGCCTGCTCGGCCAGCACGACCACGAGATCGCGCAGCGGATAGCCGCGTTCGGCGTCGCGCAGCCGGTCGATGGCCGGGAGCAGGTTGTAGAGTTCAGCGGCAGAATAGGCCATGGTTGGTCCTTTCATTGACTCAGACCACGCTCAGCGCCAACTGCGCCACGTCCAAGGTCAACAGTTCGGCGGGGGCGACGGTGGCCGCGGCGCCCACCTGGGGCAGCGCAGCGGGCAGGGGCGCGAGCAGCCCGTCGAACGCGGCGGTGTCCGTGCGGCGCAACACGTTCACGTCCACGGCGACCACGCCGGACACCGCCTGCATGACGGCCATGACTTCGCTCAGCGCCACCGGTTGGCCGAACCGGCGACCGGCGAATGCGTAGGTCTGCGCCAGTGCCGCGGCGACGGCGGCCTGGACGTCTTCGGCACGGTAGACCGGATCTCGGGTGACGACCGCGTCCAGCCGAAAGCTGCGCGGCGTGTAGGAGGCCAGATGCAGCGGCACGTACGGGTCGCCCGCCTTGCGCATGGTCGCCAGCAAGTTGATGTACGTGCTCGCCGTGGGCTCGAGTTGGGCGCCGTTCGGCCCGGCCACGGTCACGAAGACGCCGCGCGTGCGGCCGTCCCAGGTCCAGGTGGCTAGCGCCTTGGCCACGCCGGCAAAGGCGCGCGCAAAGTCCTCGTAGTCCTGGAGCGAGACGATCCGGTCCAGGGTCAGCACGGTCAACGGCGCGTTCTCCCGGGCGTCGTCCCGGCTCTCGCGATCGTCGCCGCCCGCGGCCGCCACGGGATTGGTCACCTCTTTGAGGCCCAGCGGCCGGGTGAGCAGCGTCGTCAGCTTGCCCGCGGCCACGTTGCCGGCCACGCCGCTGCCCTTGCGATAGACGGCGCGCACATTCTCCACGCCGGTGGGCAGCCGCGCCCCGCTGATCCCGTCGCCGAACTGGACCGTCGTGCGGCCGTCGTCGTCGGTGTGCGTGACGTAGACGCGTTCATCCGGGCCGCGGTCAAAGAGGGTCGCGACCTCCTGCCAGAGCAGCTCGTTCACCCGCACTTCCAGCGTGGACGATGCCCCCGACGCGTCCGCAGAACTGACGTAGGTGAGGGGCGCCTGGCGCAGGGCAAATCGGGGATAGGCTTTGGCGCCGTCGCCGCTGCCCAGGACTTCGTGGACGGTTTCGCCGTGGGTGGCCTGGGCCACGTTGGCGTTGACGGTCACGCTGCTGCGCACGTACGTCCCGCTCAACCCCCGCTTGAGGGTGAGCCGGGTTGCCTGGCCGGGCAGCGGGTCGACGCGGTCGATCACGGCGACTTCGCTGACCGAACCTGTGCCGCCCACCGGCTTGCCCGTGACGATGATGGTGCGGCCCACGGGCAGATCGGCGAAGTCGCCGGCGATGTCGATGGTGTCGCCCGTCACGTCGGACGTGTCCGGCGCCTGGGCCATGGGCAGCCACTCGCTCTGGGTGAAGGCCACCGTGCCCCGGTAGGACGCGCCGGTGTAGCGGCTGAGGTTCTCGGTGGTGTCCAGGTTCACCTTGGTGGTCTTGGTGGACATGGCGTAGTCCGTGCGCGATGATTCGGCCGCGCTCACCACCCGGTAGAGTTCCTGGTATTCGGGCTTGGAGAGGACCAGCCAGCCGTCCTGTTGCACCGCGGGATAGATGTTGTCCAGATGGATCACGTTGCCGCTGATGGTGAAATTCCACTCGGACTTGTCCGCCGTCATGCTCCCCTTGAGCTTCTCGACCACCTCGGGATGCAACGTGCGCGGGTCGACGGCGTTGTAGCCGAAGAGACCGGCGCGCAGCCGCAGCGCGTAGACCTCGGGCGCCGTGGCCGGATACGACGGCGGATCGAAGGAGCCGAGACCCCGGTCCCACGTGACCAGCGTGCGGTCGGCGTCGAAATCGGGCGCGACCGCGATGACCCGGCGCACGTCCCAGCGTTCACTGCCGGGGTTGGAGACCCGTTCGCTGCCCACCAGCAGCAGGATGTCGCCCTTGCGCAGATTGGTGGCGGTGCCCTTGAGGAAGACCGACGTCGCGCCGAAGCCGAGCACCTGCGTCTTGACGCGTCGCGCGGGCATGGCGTTCCACGCCGCGCGCACCTCGATTTCCTCCACTGTCTCGAAGGTCTGAGCCTGTTCGCCCTGGCCGGGCACGCTCTGGACTTTGGCGCCCACGGCGACGGTGGCGGCGGGCGGCGCGCCGGGCGCATTCTCCACGGTGAAGGCCAGCGCCACGCTCGCGGCCACACCGGCCCGCAATTCGTAGCCGATCAACCGGGCCAATTCCAGCAGCGAAAGCCGCTCGCCGGCCGTGCGCAGGTAGTGCTCGTTGGCGATGCGCTCCTGGTAAAAGGTGAGCACGTCCAGAACCGCGGCCCAGCTATCCATGAGCGCAGGAAAAGTCGTCCGCGTCCCGGGTGGCCAGCGCCTGGAGTGCGGGCATGGTGGAGATGCGCGCCTGCATGCTCGCGTTGAACGAGGCATGGACGCCGGTGCGGTAGGCCAGCGCGCGCAGCCCGGGGCGGTTGTCCACCGCACCGGCGTGGCCGCGGCGATGCCTTCACAGCAGCCGCAATCGGACAGGGATGGTTGAGTTGAGTTCGGCATGTTCGATGGCTCTCCCCGGTTGGAAACCGGCGCTCACACCGCAGAGTCGCCTCAGCGACTACAAAACCAGTGCCTCAGGCACTTCTCGGTCAAGAAAGACTCGGTTGACCCCTTCCGGGAAGTTCGCGACGTCCAAAAACCGTCATTTCCCGCCGCGCACGGTCAGGTGAAAGACACCGCGCTCGCGGAAGTTGGGATCGTTGTCCAGCCGCGGGATCTCCAGCCGGGCGAAGTCGAGGCGACCGTCGGCCAGCGGCTGGGGATCCGGCGTGCCCATGCGCTCGAACTGGGTGATCTGCACGGACTGCACGCCGTCCACGCCGTGGGCTGCGGCGTAGAGCCGGCTGAGATAGACCGGCTGGCCGAACGAGAAATTGTCCGGGTGGAAGAGTCCGCGGCGGCCGTCGGGCAGCGTACGGCTGCTGAAGACCGCCAGCAGCGCGGCCTTGACATGGCTGCGAAAATAGCCGGGCGCCACGCAGACGTCCATGGCAATTTCCAGCGCCACGTAGCGCGGGCCGTCGATCTCCACATCGTGGCCGGCCATGCGGAACGGCTCCACGTGGCGACAGAGCGCGTCCTCGAAGTCGGCGTCCACCGGCAAGCCGCCCATGCGGTCGGCGGTGACGAAGACGGTGCGCCAACTGCCCGTCCACCGGAGGCTTGCGGCCGCACGCTGGATCTCCGGATACGACTCGGTGACCGTGGCGTAGTCCGCGGGCGTGACGGCGCGCGCCTGGGTGCGGAAGGCGCTGGGCGCACGGCGGCGCACGGTCTCCATGCTTTCCGGCTCGGTCCCGCCTTGGGCCGGCAGCGGATTGCGCACCCGCTCGACGGCGGACACATTGGTGACGATGTGGCGCACCGACTCTGCGCCCACGTTGCCGGCCACGCCGTTGCCCACCCGGTAGACCGCATTAAACTCAGTGCCGCTATCGGGACGCTTGCCGTTGGCGTCGTCGCCAAAGCGCACGTGGGCGGTCCCGTCGCTCTCCACCTCCACCACAAAGTTGGGGTCATCGGCGCGGCTGTTGAGCAGATCGCGCAGGGGCGTCCACGCGGTCGTCTGCCCCTTGTAGAGACTCGTCAAGCGGACGGCGGGCAGCGCCGCGGCCGACGGCGTGCGCCGGGCGTGGGCCGCCGCCGTGCTCGTCGCCGGATCGTAGGCCGCGGTCTGGGTGATCGGCCCCGTGGCCAGACTCGGCGCAAACCGTGGCGGCACCGCCACCGGCTCGTCGACGGCACACGGGTCGCCCTGGGCCGCGGCGTAGAAAAGAGTCGGCTCCGGGACCGTACCCAGCGGCTCGTCGGGCAGGGTGCGGCCATGGTCGGCCAGCACGATGTTGCCCGCGCGACGCTCACGTTTGTCACCTGTTTGCGCCCATGCGCCTCGTCGCTGATGGACGAGAGGCAGAGGGGAAGGGGAGCGCATCGGCCGCGGTCCAGGCGATCTCGGTGATGGGCAATTCCTTGGCCGCGTCGTCGGGATCTTTGAAGAGCGGATCGGTGGTGAGCAGCGGGTCGGCAGCCAGACGCACGGCGTGGCGATGGGTCGGATCGGCGTCGCCCGCTTCCCCGCTGCGCGGTCCGACCATCTCCTCGAAGATCAGCACATCGCCCTGCTTGAGCCGGTCGAGCCGGCCGGCCAACGTGGCACGGGTCGCACCCTGGGGCAGACAGCACTCGTCCTCGCCCCACGTGTGAAAGTGGAGTTCGTTGTGTTGCGGGTAGAGTTCCACGTCGTGCAGGAGCTCGAAGACCTCGGGGTGATGGGCGCGCAACACCTGCGTCAGCTCGGCCTCGGCCACGACGTCGTCGTCGACGCACTTGGTCAGCAGCCGGGTGCGCGCGCCGGTGGCCGGGTCGAATGCGCGGAGCAGCGTGCCGGTCGTGGGCGCTTCCTTCACCGCGCGCACGTGCACCCAGACCCGGGCGTTGCAGCCGTCGTGCATAGGATAGTCGACCAGCCGCGCGTGGCGGCGCACGGAGACCCGTCGCCGCGCCGTGTGGAGATAGGCCTCGGTCGCCACCGCATCCTGCTGGTAGCTGAGCCGGTCGGCCACGTAGGCCAGCAACTCGACCAGCGCCACGCCCGCGTCGGCCGGGCTGCGCTCGCGCCACGCCGGCATGAGCAGCGCCATCCGGTCCAGCATCATGCGCCGGAAGGCGCGTAGTCCTTGGCCAGATAGTCCAGGTCCGGCGCCGGCTGCACCTCGGGCGGACAGACACGCACCGGTTCGCAGTCGAAATCGCTGGGACAGTCGACCTTGAAGGAGAAGTCCACGGCCGCAAGCTGCGGATCGAAGTTTGGGGGCGGCGGCGCGGCCGGGTCGTCGGCGTTCTTCACCAGCCGCAGCGTGTAGACCGAGAAATCGCCCGCCCGGTTGACGGTGACCACCAGGACGCGCGTCCTGGGCATCCACCGCCACCGACTCGACGGTCACGGGGCGGATGCGCTCGCCGCCGTCGATGCGCAGTTGCCCGGCGCTGAGGGTGTCCAGGTGGTCCGGCTTGAGAAAGCGGACGTGTAGCGTGCGCTGGCGTTGGTCGGCGGGCAGCGTGGGATCGTCGGCTACTTCCAAAAAGTCGATGCCGTTGAGTGTGTCGTGCTGGGCCACCAGTTGGCGGCGTTGGTCCGTGCAGCAACTGTAGATCATGGCGTCGGTTGATCTCCTCGCACAAAGACGGCCGCGCGCTGTTCGTTGGTGCGGCGCACGGTGTAGGTGACGGCCACGCGCACGGCCGCGTCCTCACTGGTCACGTCCACCGCGTCGACCTGGATCACGTCGCCCAGCCACTGTTGCAGCGCGCCCTGGACCAGAAACTGGGTGGCCCCGGCCAATTCGGCGCTGTTGGGCGCAAAGACGAGTTGCAGCAAGCCGCTGCCGAAGGTGGGCCGGTTGACCCGCTCGCCCGGCGCGGTGAAGACCACTTGCTCGATCAGGTCGCGGATATGGTCGTCATCCGTGGTGGCGGCCGTGCGCCCCCGGCGGTCGATGTGATAGGGAAAGTCGACGTGCATGGTGCCTCCTCCTCAAGTCTGGGAAGCCGGTCACAGCCGGTCCACTACGTCCCCGTCACCCGGGTCTGGGTGACGAGGATGAGCACCGGCGTGCCGTTGGGAATGCAAGTGGCCTGGCTGTCCAGCAGCAGCAGCGGCTGGCCGTTGGACGTGACCCGGGTGGCCGCGCTGACCCATTGGGCCGTGACGCAGGGCGACGGGCCGCCCGCGATGTTGAACGGACAGCCGGCCACCACATAGGGCGCGGCCATGGTCACGGTCGGCTGGCCGTTGACCAGCACGCGCAGGTTGGGGGCGGTCGGTTGCGCCTGGCCGCCGTGCACACAGGTGACGGTGGCGCCCACATGGAGCAGAAAACCGGGCATGGGTCGTTTCTCCTTGGCTCAAATCACGGCCAGCGCGCCGTTGTTGATGGTCACCGCGGGGCCGGCCATGACGATGGTGGCGCCCTTGCCGTTGGAAATCGTGATGCCCACGTCGTTGACCAGGATCATGGCGCCGGTGGCGCACTTGAGCATGATGCCGCCCGTGGGCCCGGGCACGTCGCTGATGAGAATGCCGTTCTGCAGCGGCGTCTGGAGCGCGATGCCGGGCACGGCCGGCGGCACCAACTGGGCCAGCGCCGGGATCTCGGCCGCGGTGCCCCAGAAGCATCCGGCCCAAATGGGATAGTCCGGGTTGCCCTGCTCGAACTCGATCCAGACGCCCGAGCCGATCACGGGCACGGTGTAGAAGCCGCTCTGGATGCCGGCCAGCGGCACGCACGGCATGGCCCAACTGGTGGGCGAAAAGCCGGAGACGTCCGGCACCATGGCCTGAATGCGCCCCAGCTTCATGGGATCCACGTTGTTGACGACGGTGCCGCGGTATTTTCCGTAATACGTTTCGGGCATGATGCTCTCCAAACTGGTTCGATGCGACGGACTGAGTCACTGCACTTCCCGGAAGGGGTCTGACGCGTTGCGGTCGACTGTCGATCGCCAAGACCCCTTCCGGGAAGTGCAAATTCTGCCGGACGGCCTCCTACA
Source organism: Caldilineaceae bacterium (assembly GCA_041391205.1). Taxonomy (GTDB): domain Bacteria; phylum Chloroflexota; class Anaerolineae; order Caldilineales; family Caldilineaceae; genus JAWKOK01. The sequence goes on along the minus strand of JAWKOK010000050.1, from coordinate 18,782 downwards.
CCGGCACGGTCGGCAGGGTCGAGACCAGGCCGTTGCGGGTCAACTCGAAGTTCTGGGTATAGCTGCCCGGCTTGATGCTATGGGTCACGCTCTTGACGTAGTAGAGGCCGTCGAAGGCCAGCCCCACCCCGCGCACACCCACCAGCCGCCGCGCCTTGAGCAGCCGGCCGTAGCGCAACACGTCCACGCTGCCGCTGCCGGTGACCGTGTCCGCGCTCTTGGCCGCCTTGGTCAGGCCGATGATGGCGGCGCGCACGGGCGAGTACTTGGCCGTGCCGTTGACCGGCTCCAGGCGACTGGGCAGCGGCTTGATCAGCCCCAGCGGCGGGTTGAGCGGCGTGATGTCCGGAATCGGGATGGGGATCGGCACCTTGGTCGCCTGGTTCTGAATCAGCACCACCGGCAGACTCTTGGACTGGCTGTCAAAGTTGAAGGTGATGCCGTCGCAATTGGTGTGCATGTCCATGTCCACCGTGAGCGCGGGCTGGGGCGCGCCCACCTTGATCTCCGGCCCCCAATAGCCCAGGCTCATGCCCGGCTGCGGCCCCGGCTCCAGGTAGAAGACGTAGCCCACTTCGTCGGCCAGATCCGTGATGTACTTGAGGTCGGTGCCCTGGTGGCGCGGGATCTGTTCGGTGGGAATGGGCACGTCGATCAGGACGCTGGGGATCACCATGGGCACGATGCCGAAGGCCGCGTACTTGGCGATGCAGAGCGCGACCCGCGCCTCGGGCGGCATGGCCGGGTAGGGAATGCCGCTGAAGTCGATCAGGTCCATGAGCAGGGTCAGGTCGTGGCCCATGAGCGTCAGCAGCGAGTGGCCGGCGTCGCTCCCCGGCGCGATGCTGTGACGGCTGATCACGCCGTCGATGAGCACCTCGGTGGCGCCGTTGACCGTGGCCACCAGCACGACGCGCATGACCGGCGGCAGGTTGCCCGCGGTGAGCAGGAAGGCCGTCTGCAACGGCGACTGGTTGCTCAGGTTGAAGACCAGCTTGAAGCCGCTGCGTTCGCCCGCCGCCACGCGCACTTCGACCTCGGTGAGCGCGTCGAGCACCGTCCGGGAGACGGGGACCGGCACGGCCGGGCCGATCATGAGACTGAGATGGATACCTTTCAACATGGTGTACGCAGTCCGATCAAGGTGCTTCCAGGCCCGGGATGCCTTCGGGCAGGGTGATGCGCAGACGGCGGCCGACGCGGGCGGTGAGATCGTCGGGGCGCATGGCGTCGTTGGCATCGCACAGGCGCCAGAACTGCTCCGGGTCGCCGATGTACTCGGCGGCCAGGTTGTCCAGCCGGTCGCCCGCCACGACGGTGTGCTCTTGGAGCAGGGCGAAGCGGTCGGCCGGCGGCACGAAACGCCGGCGCAAGTAGACGATGGTGCGGCCGTCGGGCGTGTCCAAGGTGGACGTCTGTGCGCCGTAGTAGCGGCTATTGGGCAAAAAGTTTTGGGTCGTCATGTTCATGCGCTTTCGGCGAAAAATGTCCTCGGTTACGGCAACGGGGCACGCTCACGGGATCGACGTGATGCCCAAGGCCGAGAGTGCGCCCGCCCGGTTGAGCCCGGCCAGCTTCTCCTTCTGCTGCTGGTAGATCATGTAGAGGCTGCCGGCCTTGCTGGCAAAGGCGACGTCGCTCACGCTCAGCACGCGCAGGCCCAGACTGACCTTGGCGCGGATGGGATTGAGCGCGGGGTCGAAGGCCTCCTCGGTGATGCTGAAGTCCGCCACGCGCACGGGCACGACCCGGTTCTTGCTCCACACGAAGAGGCTGAGCGGCGCCTGCATGGGCGCGATCTCCAGCGTGCCGCCGGCGGCCAGGGCGTTGCTCTGCTGCAACTGTGCGCTGGTGGGATAGGCCATGGATTCCAGCGCGGCCAGCAGCGGATGCAGCCCGTAGGCGACAGTGTTGGGATTGGCGTCGGGCTGCTCCAGTTGGTCGGCTGCGTCGATCTCCGCGTCCAGCTTGATGGTCTCCACCGGCGGGCCTTTGAGCCGCAGCGCCTCGGTGCGATCGCCGCCGCCGTTGGCGCCCGCGCTTTGGGGCTGAAGCGTGCGCGTCAGCGTGTCCGGGTTGTACTGGAGCACGATCACCCGCTGCACGGCCGAGGTCGCGGGGTCCAGCAGCACCAGCCCGCCCTTGAGCAGACGCGGCGCGTTGGGAAAGGTGGTCATAGCTCTGCCCTCACTCGATAGTCGGCGTTGTCCAGCGACTCTTGATTGGTCAGCGGCGCAAACGGCGGCGCCCACTTGAGCTTGACGATCAGGTCGTCGCGGTCGAAGAACCAGCCCAGATCCTCGTCGTAGACCTCGAGCGTCACCGGCTGGTCGAAGGGGGCGAAGTGGGCCAGCGGCACCTGGAAACGGAAGCTCTCGCCGTCGTTCAACTTGTGGGTCGGCGCGCGGAACGGTTGCCCCGGACCGCCGGCCTTGACATAGACCTCGTCCGCGCCCAGCCAATCCTCGGTCTTGACGACGTGGACGTCGACGTGGGCGGCGGCGCCCCCAGCGTGGCCTCGATCTCCCGTCTGCGCCAGCCGTTCGTCCCGTTCGTCGCCCTCGGGCAGCTTGGCCAGGGCGCTGGAGAGCGCGGCCAGTTCCTGGATGAGCGGCGCGGTCTCATCGCCCTGGCCGCCCGCCGCTTGGGCATCGTCGCCGTAGGTGGAGGTGCCGAAGTACTTCGTGTCCGTTTCGGCCGGCGCCAGCCGCTTGCCCGCGCTACCAGGATCTTGTCCACGATGTAGTTGGTCTTTTCGGCCACCGCGGTGACGAGCCAGCCGTTGGCCGACGGTTTGGTGGACTGGATGCGCCACTCGAAAATGTCGGTGCGGGCGATGTTCTCCTGTCCCCACGCAACGGCCTCGGCGAGCGCTTGCTCCTGGGCCGTGCGCTTGCTGGCGGCATTCTTGACGTTGACACCGAAGTCGTAGCTGAACGGGATGGCGACCAGTTGGCGGGTTGCGCCGCCCTTTTTCGTGTTGGGCACAAGTTTCTTCCAGCGGGCCTCCGGCAGTTCCGGGTACTTCTCGATGAACGCGGCCTGCTGGTCGGCGGGCGCGATCTTGCGGTTGCCTTTGTACTCGATGAAATAGGTGCTCAGCGCTTCATAGTGCTCCACGTGACGGCCCGCGCCCTTGCCTTCGGTCTTGCTGCCGAAGACCTGTTTGTGGGTGGGCGCGATGACCTTGCCCGCGCCGCCGAACGCCTTGTCCAGTTCGTCCAGCATGCGGCTGCTGCGCCCGATGTTGCAGCCCTTGATGTAGACCTTGGTCGCGTCGTCGATGATGCCCTTGGGCAGATTGAAACGGGCCGCGTCATCCCGCAGCGCGCGCACGAGGTCGCCGTACTGCACGTGGGGATCATTGTTCCTGTCGCCGTCGCGCAACTTGAAGGAGAGCGTGCCGTCCTCGTTGGCGTGGGAGACGATGTAGAGATTGGCCACCCGCTCGGCCCGGCCGCGGATGTAGGTGAAGACGCTCTCCAGGCTGCGATGGGCCGCGTCGTTGACCAAGGTCGCCTCGGGGAACTTGGCCTTGAAATACTTGGCCGCCTCGCGGTAAAGGGATTGCGCTTGGGGTTCCGGTCCACACCCATGATGAAGACGACGTCGATGCCGGCCGGCTTGTCGCCTTTGTCCCCAGGCTTGCGCTGCGGCCGGCGGCGCTTTGCGGCGCACGACCGGCGCGGCCACCGGCCTGTGTGCCGGCACGACGACCGCACGGGCGACCTGCGTGGCCTCCTGCTCCGACGGATGGCTGGGCGGGACCACCTCGGGCGAGGGCGTCGCGGGGTCCACGGGTGCGCGGCCACGGCCCCGTCCGCCTGCGCCGCCGGTTGCGCCGCGGTGACCGGGGGCGGTGCGGCGGCCGCAGGCGTTCGTTGCGGGCGCACTTTCGGGCGCAACGTCGTTGGACAGGGCTTGCGGCGCCAACGTGCGGCCACAGCGGCATCGCGGCCCGCAGGCTCCGGCAGGTCGATCTGCTCGAAGGCGATGGCCGGGGTTGCACGGGACTCGTCGGCTGCGGCCGAGTGTGACATCCGGCGCGGCGCCCTCCTGCTGGGCGACATGGGTGAGTTCGTGGGCGAGGAGTTCCTGGCCCGCGGGCGTCTGGGGCGCGTACCGGCCCTCGTCAAACACGATGTCATCGCCCACGGTGAACGCCTGCGCATTCATGGCTTGGGCACTGGCCGCGGCCTGCCCGTCCGTGTGCACGCACGCGGCTGAAGTCCATCCCAAAGCGCGGCTCCATGAAGGCGCGCGTCTCAGCATCCAGCGGTTGGGCCGGCGAGTCCAACCCGCTGCGCACGGACTCGCCGTCTGCCGGCTGCGCACTGCCGTCGTTGGCGCGCCGGCGCAACGATCCGCCCCGCGGCACGTCGCCATTGGTGCGCATAGGCTGCGAGAATCGCCTTGGGATCCTTCACCTGCTTGGCGTTGAAGGGTTGGCCGGTGCGGATGCGTTCAAGCACCATGGCCTTCCACGCCTCGATCTCGGGCAGGAACTTGTTGTCACGTTGGTCGACCAGGTAGACGCGCACGTCGTTCACCTTCTTGCTGGCCTTGTATTTGCGCAGCAACTCGACCGCGATCTGGGTGAACTGTCCGCGCATGCCCAGGGCGTTGTTGTAGTATGGGAGATAGTCAGGTACCAGCGTCGCCGCCTTGACGTACTTGGCCTTGAGCGCCGTCAACGGGCCATGCCTTGACCTCCACCTTGTCGCCCTTGCGCGTCGAGCGGGCTGGTCCAGCAGCGGCAGCAACTCGTCCTTGTAGCGTGCAATCAGCGCCTTGCCCAACGTGTCCTGGGCGTCGATCGGCGTGGCATCGGCCAGGTCCATTTGCTGCCACTCTAGGTCCGTTTCGACCGTGTGGAATGCGACCGCACCTGCGTGCAAGACGTCGAGCAACCGGTCCAGCCGCTCCAGGTAGGGTTGGGCATGGGCGGTGGCCTCGGCCGTCATGGGCACGGGTGCGGGCTTGGCGCCGACGCTCTTGGCGGCCGCGTCGGCCTTCTCTTTGCTCTGGGCCGTGAGCGCCTGCTCCAACTCGGCGCGCAAGGGCTGCACGTAGGTCTGCGTGAGCGGGGTCAGCAACAGGGCGTCCACGAAGCCGATGCGCCTCTTCACCCGTTCGTCAAAGTCGGCCATCACACGGCTCGCCTGCAGCTTGAGGCCGGTTACGCACCAGCACCTCCACGTGCATGAAGCGGTCTTGTCGGGACACTTCTTCTGCAAACTCTGCGGTTCGAGCATGTAGGCTTCAAAACTCTCGGCAAAGTCATCGGCCGGGTCGGTCTCGGCGTAGGCGCTGATGAAGGTGGCCTTCTTGTCGTAGCGCAGATACCCGTCGCCGTAGCGATCGTAGCGGTAGCGGGCGTCGTCCCATTCGTGGCTCGTGTAGTCCCGTTCATGCTTGCGATCATCGTCCAGTTCGGTCAAGAGTGCCTGGGCCTTCTTCTGGTCGGGGAAATCGGTGACAAAATCGTCACTGGTCAGCCAGCGCCAGCCGGAGAGCTTGCGAAATTCTGCGTAGAGCTTGTCGTCGCCGTGGTGAATGTTATGGCCAAGTTCGTGGAGCGTGGTGTTCAGGTTGAGGTCGCCAAAGACGGCAATCATGCCCTTGGACGACGACCAGCCGCCCAGCTTGGGATGCTCCTTGCCGCGCAGGAACGCATGAAACTTGGGGTTGGCGTGGAGGATGTCGGCGGGAATCTTCTGGAGAATCTTGTCGAACGCCGCCAGATCCTTCTCGGTCCACGTGGTGCCGTAGGCGTCTTTGAGCAGGCGGTTGAACTCCACGTTGTAGCGCAACTCCCAGCCGAACTCGATCTTCTTGTCCGCGATCAGCCGGTCCAGCCGCCGTTCGAACTCCTGGTTGATCTTGGCAATCGCGCTCGGGCCGGCCTTGGGATCTTTGGTCGCCTCGTTCAGCCGCCGGCGGTAGTCCAGCAACTCGTCGGCCAGATCCTTGGCCGCGGCGTCCAGCAGCGCCTTGATCTCCGCCTGGGTTCGTTGCTTGGCCGCCGCGCCCTTGGCCTCGAGCTTGAAGATGGCGCTCAGTTGCGTCTTCAACTGCTCGCCGTGCTGGAGATTGACACCGCCGACGATCTTTTCGTAGCGCAGGGTGGGATCCCGCGCGTCGATGGCGTCGCGCAGTTCGCTGGTGCGATTCTTCTGGCGCAATAGCTCGTACTGGTCCTGGGCGTCGGTGTGCTCCAACAGCACGACGATGGCGATCTCCTCGTGTTCGCGCACCCACCACATGGCGATGAAGGAGTCCAGGTACGCGGCCTTGACGCCAAGATCGTTGATGTTGCTGGACAGGAGCGTGAGCAACTCCCGATACTCGCTGCCGTGATAGTCGTCCAGCAACTGCTTCATGCGCCGCTTTTCCACCAGCTTGCCCAAGGTGGCGTCGAGCATGAGCTGCTTGAGCATCTTGCGCAGAATGACGAGACCTGCCTGCTCATCGTCGTCCAGCGTCGCCCCGTCCAACAGATGGATGATCAGTTGGGCCGCTTCATCCGGGCGGATGATCTTGTACTCCCAATCCTTGTGTTTGGTGAGGGCGCGCACGTCGTCGTCGTCGCCCTTGAGGGCCACGTCGACCGGGTCCACGGCGGCCGCGCTGTCGTTCTTCTTGCGCATGGCCACCGACGGCGCCGACGACGAGAGTCCGCGCGCCCCGGCGTCCGCGCTCTGCTGCACCACATGGGTCAACTCGTGCGCGAGCAAGGTGCGCCCGGCCGGCGTGTGCGGGCTGTACCGGCCCGGGGCGAAGACAATGTCGCGGCCGAGGGTGTACGCGTGCGCGTCGACCGCGGCCGTGGCGGCGCGGTCCGTGTGGACGCGCACCGCGCCGAAATCGCGGCCGAAGCGCCGTTCCATGAAGCGCCGCGTGCCCGCGTCCAACGGCTGCCCGCCGGACGCGGCGGCGTCGTGGACCACGGGCGGCGCCGCGGCGACGGGCGCGTCATGTGCGGCCTTGCGCATGACCGGCGACTCTTCCTGTTTCTTTTGCGGCGCGTCGGCCGCCGGCGCGTCGAGGGCGTTCTGCTCGCCCGTCAAGCGCACGTCCGGGAGCGCCGGTTGCAGTCCCGGAACCAGGGGCGGGCGCAGCCGGTACTCGTCGCCCAGCAGCCGGCGGGGCTTGAAGCCGTAGCCGGGCGGCGGCGTTCCCAGTTGCAGTCCGCCGGCCGGCGGCTGCTGCACGCGCACGGGCTTGGTGAAATTGCGCATATTGTCGAGAAATCGTTGGTTGACGGCCCGGCGCATATCTTCTTCCTGGGCCTTCTGTTCCCGGTCGGCGGCCGAACCGGGTTGGAAGCGCTTGTTGCGCTCGAAGCGATCGTGTTCGGCCTGGAGCCGCGCCTTCTCCGCGCGGGCCTGTTCCGTGGCGGTGGGCTTGTGCGCGTCCCGCGCTTGACCCCAGGGCAGGCTGAAGGTGAGCATGGCCTTGGTCGGCTTGTCCACCGGCCCTTCGTAGGTGATCTTGACCTTGAGCCCCTTCTTCAGCTTGTCCAGGCTGATCTCGGGGATGCCCACGGGCAGCGGCTCGTGGGTCGCGGCCAACATGGCCACCGACGCCACCACCACGCTGCCGGTGATGATCTTGCCGCGCAGCGTGTCCCAGAAGGGCTCGCCCAATGCCTTGGCCTTCTCGATCAATTCCTTGCCCACAGGCGTTTCCGGGAAGGCCTCGGCCAGCTTTTCCCCCGCCTTTTTGTATTGCTCCGCATTGGGATCGTCGGGCTTGTCGCCTTCCCCGGATTTGGCCTCCGCCGCCTTGTCAACCGCCTTGTCGAACGCCTCGTTGGCGCGCTCGCGCTGCTTGTGGCCCTCACTGGCGGGCACGGCCTGTTCCAGCGCTTGATCGGCCTGCTTCTTGCGCTCGTCATCGGCGCTGTCGGGCGCACGCTGTACACGCGCCACCGGCGCCTGATCCAAGGCCACGGGCAGGACGCCGGCCGGCTGCGTCGGGCTCATCACGGCCGCGGCCACCCGGTCCGCCTCCTCCTCGAAACGGTCGCCGGGCTGGTTGACGGTGAGCGCGGGAGTCCGTTGCAGGGCGGCACCGGCCGGTTGTGGCTTTGCGGTTGTGGTCCGTGCGTGTGTGCGTTGGCTCATCTGTCCATCCAAGCGGGCAGGTTGTGCCCGGTCAATCCGGCATGTGTCTAAGTCAATCCGGCACTGCTTCTCGGGTGAGGACGCCGGTGTATCAGCGGGCTCTGCGCCGGGCAGACCGCCCAAGCTGTGAAAGACGGCGCCGGCAATGTGCGCCGGTCGACTCGGCGCGGACGCGGCCCCAACGAAATGGCGCCGGCGTCGACCAGGTCCACCGTCCGGCTGGCGTCAAGGTGGGCAAGGGCGCCGGGCTGGGCCAAGAGGCGGGCCAGCTCGGCCTCGACCGCGGCGCCCAAGCGGCGGCGGCTGCCCACGTCCACGCCGTGGACCACCAGTTCCTCGATGTGGATGACCACTTGTTGACCGCTCGCCGGTTCCCCGCTCATCTGCTCCCCCTTTGCGCCATCGGCCGGCGCCTCATGCCACCCACGTCCGCACCTCGGCGTCGCCCAGCGGCTTCTCCAGCTTGGCATACTCGCGTTGGGCCGCGGCCAGCAGATGGGCCATCTGCACCGGCTCGTCCCGGTCCGCGGCCAGGAAGGCGGCGTAGAGCGCGATGTTGCGAATGTGTCCCCCCGTCACCGTGAGCCGGCTGAGCTTGTGCACGTCCAGGTCCACGGTGGGCGTGGCGTCGGGGAAGATGCGGCGCCAGATCTCGGCCCGCTGGGTCGCGTCGGGGAAGGGGAACTCGACCACGAAGCGGATGCGGCGCAGGAAGGCGGTGTCCAGCGCGCTGCGCTGGTTGGTGGTCAAAATCGCCAGCCCGCGGTACGCCTCCATGCGCTGGAGCAGGTAGCTCACCTCGATGTTGGCGTAGCGGTCGTGGCTGTCACGCACCTCGCTGCGTTTGCCGAAGAGCGCATCCGCCTCGTCGAAGAGGAGAAGCGCGCCGCCGTGTTCGGCCGCGTCGAAGACCCGGCGCAGGTTCTTCTCGGTCTCGCCGATGTACTTGCTCACCACGCCGCTGAGATCGATGCGATAGAGGTCCAGCCGCAATTCTCGGGCCAGCACCTCGGCGGCCATGGTCTTGCCGGTGCCGCTCACCCCGGCGAAGAGGGCGCTGATGCCCAGCCCGCGGCTGCTCTTGGCGGCGAAGCCCCACGTGTCGTAGACCACGGCGCGCCGCCGCACGTGGAGCGCCAGTTCGCGCAGCACCTGGAGTTGACCGGCCGGCAGCACCAGATCGTCCCAGCCCGCCGCCGGTTCGATGCGCTGGGCCAGTTCGTCCAGGTGCGGGCGGGTGCGCACCCGGCAGGCGTCCCAGGCCGCGTCGGCGTCGGCGGTTTGGCGGCCGATGGCGTCAATGGTCCCGGCATCCAGGTCGAACTGATTGACCAACGCGTCGACCGCGCCGTTCCAGCGCCCCGCGCTTTCGCCCAAAGCGTGGTCCCACAGAAGACGCTGTTCGCGGCGTGGGCCGGCTGACGTCGAAGTGCAGGCACGGACGGCGACAGTCGACGCCGGACTGGGGCGCGGTCACAAAGACCAGCCCGGCCACGTCGTCCAGCCGCGCAGCGACGCCGTCTCCTCGCCGCACTCGACCAGCAGCGCGGCCCGGCCAAAGACCGCCTCCCGTTCCCACAGCCGTGCCAGAGCGCCCAGGCTGCGGGGTCCGCAGGCAAGGCGGACGCGGCCAGCGTGAAGAGCCCCATGCCCACATCCCGGCAGACCGTCGCCGCGAGCGCGGCCGGCCTGGTCATCCACGCCGGCCAGGTGGATGAGGGGCGGGCGGGCATCGTCGGCGGCGGCCTGCACCGTCGCAGCAAGTTCCCGCGCAAGGGCGACGTGGGACGGCGCGAGCATGGCCGGCGCATCGGTCAGCGGCGTCACCAGCCCGTCCAGCCGTGCGTCGACGCAGAGGGAGATCCGGTCCAGGCCGATGAGGTGGTGGAGCACCCGCTCGTCGATGCGCAGCGGCGCGCGCGGTCAACGGGCGCGCCGCGCTGCGCTGGAGTTCGACCAGATGCCAGCGACGCAGCGGCCGGCCCGGCGCCAGGCTCTCCCAGGAGGGCGCGGCGCAGACGTGCAGGGCCAAGGCGAAGGTGGGCCAGGGCGCGGCCGGGTCATCGTGGAGCGCGGCGCACAGGGCGCCGAAGCGGCTGTCCACTTCCACGCCGGCGCAGAGCAGCAGAAGGTCGCGCTCGAACGGGGTCAAGGCGAAGGCCGCGGCAAGGTCGTCGAGCGCAGGCGGCTGCGGCAAGGTCCACGGGGTCGGCGCAGAAGCGGGCACGGGGTCCGCACCCGCCAACAGGTGCTCCATGCGCGTGCGCAGGCGCGCCAGTTCGGCGTTGAGCCACTGCTGGTTGGCGTCCAGCCAGGTTGTCACCGACAGATCTGCGTGCATCAGGTCACCGTCACCTTGGGGCTGTCCAACTTGTCCACCGTCGCGTCGACGATGCTCTCCGCTCCGTCCACCTGCGCCCACACCAGGTAATCGCCGGCGGGCACGCCGCTGAAGTCAAAGGTCACGGTGCTCGTCGCGGTCGCGGGGTCGACCACACCGTTGTCCTTGGGCGCCGGGAAGCTGAAGGCACGGGCGGCCCGGCTTGTCGGTGCGTCGAACTCGTAGAGCACCAGGGTCACCCGTTGGCCCTTGCCCACCGCGGGCGTGAACGTCACGCCCAGCGCGCCGGCGGGACCGGCCACCGTCGCGGGCACGGTGACGGTCGGTTGGAGCACAAACGGGGCCACGTTGGATTCCACCACCGGCCGGGGCGTGCCGGGGTCCGGTTCGCCCATGGCCACTTCGTGGAGCACCTGCACGGCCTGGATGCCGGCGCGCAGCCCGGTCAACTGGGCCAGGTCCACCGTGATCTCCCGCTCGCCCAGGGTGAGCGCCGCGGCCGGGGCCACGCCGTCACCCACGCGCACGACCGTGGTCGGTCCGCGCAGATTCGTGCCCCGGATCGCCAGCGTCGTCGTCGGCGTGATGCGCGGGTCGTCCGGCGGCTCCACAGTGGAACGCACCGTGTCGACGACGGGGCGTTGAAGCGGCACCACGTAGAGCTTGCGCTTGAGCACGGGCGGCGCGCTGCGGGTGGATTTGCGGCTTTCGATGAGCACAGTCGACGCCTGGTACGCGGTGGTGAGCCGGTAGTGGTTGGCCTGGAACGCGGACCAGAGCTTGGAGAGTTCTTCGATGTTCAGCGTCTCGGGCACAATCTTGATCTGCTCCACCTGCTCGGCCAGGTCCGCGGCGCTGAGGGCCTGAAACGCGGGCGGCAGGATGCTGCCGGTGACCGGCGGCGCGGGGGCCAGCGCGGTGCGGATGGCGTCCCGGTCCAAGGTGGGCGTCTCGTGGAGCAGTTGCATGGCATAGCCCAGAAGAATCTCGGCCTGGAAATCGGCCCCGCCGTAGGCCATAAGCAGATAGTGCAGGTCCAGCGCCAGCGGCGGGTTGGCGACGCGCGCGCCCGCGGCATCCCGGCTGGGCAGCCCCACATTGCGCCACCCGGCATTGGGCGTCACGTGATACAAAAAGAGGTTGAGCTGCGGCCCCTCGTTTTGGCCGGTGGTGATCAAGTCCGGCGGCTTGGCTGTGACGGCCACGGTGCCCACGGCCGCGGAGAGGTCATGTTGGATCAGCCCGTTGTTGAGCAGGTCTTTGAGCACCGCGGTCACCGCGGCGATGGCCAGGGCATTGCTCATGGGGCGCCTCCTTGGGACGACCCGTTGCGGCTGAGATAGTCTCCCAGCGACGGCGTGGCGCGGGCCGGCGCCGAGCGCTTGGCCGGGGTCGACGGCAGCGGCGCGGCACGGACCTCAATGCGCCCGATGGTGACGTGGATCGCGGGTGGCGCAGCCGGTGCGGCTGTCTCTTGACGCCGCATCTCGGCGCGCGTGGGCGCCGGCTGCACGGGCAGCGGTCGCACGACCGGCGACTGCACGGACAGCGGCGACACGACCACCGGCTGCACCAACGCCGGTGCCGGACGTGACGCGTCATCCGGCAGCGGCCGGCTCCTCCACCGGCGCGATGGCCGGCTTCAACGTTGAGTCCGGCTCTGGGCGCAGGTCCAGCGCGGTGGGTTCGCCGGACCGGGCGCTGTGACAGTCACGGTGGACTCGTCGACGGCGCCGCAAGGTCGATGTTCGGGAAAGGGTCCGTGGCGCGGCGGCGTTGGCCTGCGGAACAGGGCGGGCGCGGGTGCGGGCGACGCAGCCATCCGGCTGTGTCGTGGCGGCGCGGACGTCACGGATTCTTCCTCGGACACGGCAAAGTCCGGGGCCGCCGCGTGCATGCCCGGTTCGAACCGGGACGGGATCAACGGCTCAACCGCGGGCGCAACGCCCAGATTCTGTTGGGCCAAACGAAACAGAAAGTCCATGGCAGGTTAGCTTTCCAACAGCATGTCCAGATAGGCTTGACGCCGGCGCGGGTGCAGGGCGAGGACGTCCGCTTCGCGCCAGCCGTAGCCCCGGGCCAGCAGGTGCACCTCGCGCAGCAGACGCTTGGCCTGGACGGTCAACTCGCGCCAGAAGAACTCGCCGATGTCCACCGCCGCGTGCCAGCGGGTGGCGCAGGCGGGACAGGCCAACTCAAGCAGCGTCTCCGCCCACGGATCAACCGCGGCCAAGTCGCGGCCAGCGCACGGCTCACCGGCGCGGGCAGGGACGTCACGTCCACCGCGACATCGTCGCATGCCGCCGCGGTCACGCAGCGGGCCAGCAGTTGTCTGCGCAGGGTCTCCGCGTCGGCGCTCGCAGATCCGGCCAGCGCAGAAGGTCACCGACGGTGGGTGGGCGCACCTCCAGCCGGTAGCAACCGTCCGCGTGTCGCCAGACGAAGTCCGGCTCCGGCGGTGCGGGACGATCCGCGGCGTGGAGGTTGTCCAGGTCCAACACAAATTCCACCGCTTCGCCGCAGTGCGGACAGTGCGCTAAGGCCGCCATGGGCGCGCCCAGGGTCCGGCGACGACAGGCGTAGAGCAACTGGTTGCGCCGGCCGACGGTGAGAGCCGGCAACTCGTCACGCCCCTGGTCGGTGCAGGACGCCAGGATGCCCAGCACGCGAGCGGCCGGCGCCGCCGCTGCGTACGCGTCCCACAGGGCGAGGATCTGGGCGGCGGTCAGGCCGTGCGCGAACAGGTCATCCATGGGGACGCTCCCGCCTACGGCTCGGTGAAGCTCACTTCGGCCGGTTCGGTCACCTCGTAGTCCCGTTCCCAGCCCTCGTTCTCCAGCTTAATGGACTGGATGAGCACCGCGTTGGCGTTGGCGTCGAGATCGGCTTGGGCCTGGAACTCGGAGACCCAGCAGCGGTAGATGCGGTAGGCCAGGGCCAGTTGGCCGGCTTCGTTGTAGACCTCAAGGATGATGTCTTTGCGAAAGTCCTTGAGCGAGACTTCCGCGCCCAGACCGGAGCCGAAGTTCCAGACCTTGTTGGCCCAACGCTCGAACTCGGGGTCGTGGGTGACGCCGCGTTCCAGGGTGACGGCCTCGAACTCGGTGCGCCCCGGCGATTTGCGGCTGCTGCTGGGGTCGCCGCCCTCCCGGTGCTTGACGACCTCGGTGGTGCGCTTGAGTGCGCTCACCTTGCTGATGCCCGCGACGTAGCGCCCGTCCCACTTGACGCGAAACTTGAAGTTTTTGTATGGGTCGAAGCGCTGGGCATTGACACTGAATTGCGCCATCGTTGGACTCCTTTGAACGACACGAATGAACTAAACCGAAGACGCACGGCAACACGCGTTTTGTAGGTCATCGCCACCGGCGTGACGTTTCCGGTCAACCAGATCGTCCGGCAGGTTGCCGGACCTACGAAACGCGTGAGTTCGCGGCATCGTCAGCCTAGGTGGCGATCTGGCCCGCCAGTTGCTGAATCTTGATGATCACGAACTCGGCGGGCTTGAGCGGGGCGAAGCCGACCAGGATGTTGACGATGCCCCGGTTGATGTCATCCTGGGTGGTCGTCTCACGGTCGCACTTGACCAGGTAGGCGTCACGCGGGGTGCTGCCTTGGAACGCGCCCTGGCGGAAGAGGCTGTGCATGAAGGCGCCCACGTTGAGCCGGATCTGCGCCCAGAGCGGCTCGTCGTTGGGTTCGAAGACCACCCACTGGGTACCCCGAAACAGGCTCTCCTCGATGTAGAGGGCCAGCCGCCGTACGGGCACGTACTTGTACTCGTCCGCGGCCTGGTCCGCGCCGCGCAGGGTGCGTGCGCCCCAGACCACCCGGCCGAAGACCGGGAAGGAACGCAGACAGTTCAGCCCCAACGGATTCAACTGGCCGTTCTCGGCGTCAGTCAGGGTGACGGCCAGTTCGGGGACGCCGGCCAGCGCCGCGTCCATGCCGGCGGGCGCTTTCCAGACGCCGCGTTGGGTGTCGGTGCGGGCAAAGACGCCGGCGACCACGCCGCACGGGGCGAAGGTGTCCACGGCGCCGTCCTGCTTGGGGTCGGGCTGGCGCAGACGGGGGAAGTAGATGGCGGCGTTGCGCGCGGCGACGCCGGTCAGCCCGAAGGACGCGATGCCCGCGGCGGCGTCGGCCACGGTGGCCCAGCCGGCGGTGGGTCCACGATGAGCATGGCCTGTCGTTCCACGCAGAGGGCGAAGCGTCGGTGAGCGTGCTGTTCACGCCCACGTCGGCCGTGCGGCTGATGGGCGGGATGCAGAAGAGGTTGAAGACCTGGTTCTCCAGCTTGAGCAGCGCGTAGATGCCCGTCTTGGCGGCGCGGTTCCCCTGGTATTGGGCGTCGGTGAGGTCATTGCCGTCGTCGCCGTCGTCCTTGGCCTGGGTGAAGCTGTTGGCCGGCGCGGTGTCGGCAAAGGGGTCCGTGCCCAAGGGGACATCCACGTTCTTGGTCGGCCGCGTGCCGGGTGCAGCGCCGTTGAGTTCCAGGAGCGAGGATCCGTCCAACACCCGCGGCAGGCTGCGCGGCGACGCGCTGTCGGTCGAAATGTTGAGAAACGTCTCTTCGGCGCCCGAGCCGGTGTCGCGCACGCGCACGTTGTAGAGCGCGGCGTCGCTGGGGTGATGTTCGACGCGGACCCGCAGCTTTTCGCCCCACAGCCCCGGATCCTTGGCGCGCAGCTTCAGCCCGCCCGCGGCCTCGATGGTGGCCTTGGCGGCGCCGTTCTCGATGCGCACGATGATGGCCTGGCTGCCGCCGTTGAGGTAGTAGTCACGCACGGCGTAGCTCAGCGTGCTGTCGACCCAGAGGCCGCCGAATTGGCGTTCGAAGTCGGCGTAACTGTTGATCACCACCGGCGTGTTCACCGGGCCGCGCCGCGCCCGGCCGATAAAGGCCGTCACCGACGTCGGCACGCCGGTGATGGTGCGCACGCCGCTCGACACTTCTTCAATGTAGACTCCCGGATAGGTTGGCGTAACTGGCATAGAACCCTCCTCAAAACTCAGCGCGGATACCACGACTAGAGTCAACTGAAAGAATCAAGCTGAGCCACAGATGGACACGAAGCTGAACACGGATTCAACAACAAAAACCACAGATTAAAATGGATCCACCAGCGACAGTGCACATCAGCAGATTAAATCAAATCATCTGTGTCGATCTGTGTTCATCTGTGGCCTATTGCGACGATGTCACAGATCAGAGTCCGGTTCGGCGGCGGGCTGGAGCACCGACTCGATAAAGCGGCAGACTTCCTCAAGATCGTCAAAGTGGCGGTCACGCTGGTCGGGGAAATGGATGATGTGGCCGCGCCAGACGGCGGATTGACCGGCGGCGGGCACGTTCTCCCGCCATAGGCGGATCACAAAGGAATGGGATGAAGAATAGGCCGAACCCAACTCTGTGCTCATGCTGCCTCGATCTGCTCGCCGCCGTGGGATGGCGTGAACGAAGAACAGAGATGGAGACTACTCTAGCGCATGGGGGTATCCTGCCGCGTGCTTAGCGCGTAGCCTGGCGCGTTCTTTGTGTGCGGGCGCAACACGGGTCAATGTGATGGTGGGTGCAGTCAATGTGCGCCGGGCTGCGTGCCGAGGTGCTGCTCCAGCGCCGCACCGATGCGCTGCAGTTGTTGCTGGAGTTGGCCGATCTGATCGGCGATGTCGGCGAGTGTGGCGGTGTCGTCGGTGTCGTCAGTGTGCGCCGTGGGGCGTCGGTAAAGGGCGTTCTGGGCGTGGACCGTATCGCTGCAGATGGCGCGATGGAGTTCTTGCGTCGTCGCGGCCGGTTCGACACCCAGTTCTTTGCGGAGAATATCGGCGCATCGTGCGTACTGACGAATGGCGCTGGTGCGGTCGCCGGACAGTGCGTACAAATACATGAGTTGGCGGTGGGTGTATTCGCGTGCGGGATCGCAGCGCAGGACCAGCGTGGCGTACTCGATCCCACGCTGATACTGGCCATCGCGCATGCACGATTGGACCAGAGAGTCGAGCATGAAGAGGTACATATGCTGGATGCGCTCGCGCTCGTAGACGCACCACTCCTGATACCAGCCCTGAAGGAGTTCGCCGTGGTAGAGTTGGACGGCCCGGGCCATTTGCGCCACGTGGTCGACCGTCAACTGGGCCGGCGCACAGTGCTTCACGGTCGCAAAGGTTTCTTCGAAGTCCAGCAGATCGAGTTTGAGGTCGGCGCGCGCGTTGACCTGGATCCACTCCGGCTCCACGATGAGGACGGGCAGACGACCGACCACATTGTCCAAGTCAGTCTGCAATTGCCATAACGCTTTGCGGAAATATTGGCGGGACTGGGCGGAAGACGCATCCTGCCAGAGGAGCGTGGCAAGTTTTTCCCGATGATGCGGCGTGGCCCGATGAGTCAGCAAGTAGCCGAAGAGCTCTGCTCTTTTTGCCCCCGAACCGGCGCACTGTGCCGTTACGCAAAACCTGAAATCGGCCCAGCATGGAAATATGCAATGCAGCCATGGCGATGCCTCCCCTCAGAAAACCGCTGCGACAACCGGTGTGCGGGAGGATCGTGGCAGAGCGGCCGACCGTGCTGTGCGCTAGCGCACAGGTGAGGGAAAAATTGAGGATAATGTGAAAAGTCAGTTTGCAGGTGGTCACAAACGAAGACAAAGAATACCGAGACAGAAAAAGGAGAGCATGCTGGCGACAATCCATAAAGCGGCACAGCCAAATCACTCGCCGTATTCGAGAGAAGGTCGGCAAAATAGCCCGAAGTGTCATTTATGTCCAGTCTCAAATAATATTTTCGCGCGCGCTTTGTCACCGCTTATCCAGAAATAACGCCCGAGTTGATAAAGGCTCAATAGTTCCGCAGGATCGATCGCTAAAGCCTGATTGTAGTATGACAGGGCTTGACGGAAATTTCCGGAGAGCTCATACGCATATCCTAGCTTTCCATAGACGACGGCTGCATCCGGTCGGGCCGCGCGAACTTCTTCAAACAGCCGAATCGCTCGCCGGTAGTCTGCGTCCAGGCCGAGCGAAACCGCCAATCGAAACTTGGCATGGATTGGTTTGTCCGTAATTAGGACGAGTTGCTCGTACATCTCAACCGCTCTTGCATACTCATGCTGCTTCAAGTATAGATCGGCCAGACGCTCCAGCACTTCTTGCCTGTGGATATTATGCACTTGTTCTCCGCGCTGAAGAGCCGCATAGGCTTTTTCGTAGGTTTCCAGCGCCTTCTTCAGGTAGCCCTGCCTGTAGTAGATTCCTGCGAGCAAGCGCAGGTAGAGCGGATGATCACCGCTGCGTGCGACGGCGACTTCGGCAGCTGTCGCAGCGAGTTCAAGATCATCTGCTGCAAGTAGCGACTTGGCACGCTCCAGGTAGTACAAAGGGGATGAACTATCACGGGATAGCGGGACGGCGCTACGCTCGATACGCGCCCGGTTCGCTGACTCTACCGCGGATTGAAGCCGTTGCTGCAGCCCCACAATATCTGCCAGCATGGATGTACAGGTTGGATACCGTTCATGTGGATCCCGGGCCATTGCGCGTAGGATGATTCTCTCCAACTCAATCGGCACGTGGGCGTTCACTTCACGAGGACGGGAGATAGTACGCCCAGAAGCCAACTCGTATGGGGATTGATATGGAAGCCGCCCTGTTACCATCTCGTAGAGCATCACACCGACAGAATATATGTCGCTGACGAAGCTGCGGCGGCTATCGAAAGCTACTTCCGGAGCCCAGTATGCTTCGGTACCCTGACGTCTAGTCCAAACCCACACATCCTCAATACGTCGGCTCGTGCCGAAGTCCACTAGTTTTGCCTCGTCACGCACATCGACCAACACATTTTGGGGCTTGATGTCGTTGTGAATGATCTGTGCTTGATGGATTGCTTCGAGACCCGTCAGAATCTGTTCGGTCCACAGAAGAATCCGCGTGTAGGTAAGCGGCTGTTCGCGACTTACGGCGTCGAGCATATCGGCCAGATTATGCCCTTCGACATATTCCATTTCGATAACGCAGTTGGAACCGATCGTGTGAAAATCGTAGACCCGCACGATGTGCGGATGATCGAGCGAACGCATGATGTCGGGCTCATGACGCAGAATTTCTTCGCCGAGCTCCTGGTCACGAGGGATTTTTACGGCTACGATCTGATCGGTGCTGCGGTTGCGTGCTTTCCATACGTCACCGAACGATCCTTGACCGATGTGTTCAAGGAACTCAAAGCGCTCTTCCAGCGCTGCGGAACCGATAGAGAATGGGGCAAGCCCAGTCACGTAACGACCTCCACACCCAGGATATCGCTCACAACG
>JAWKOK010000049.1:0-35074 GCA_041391205.1 Caldilineaceae bacterium | reverse complement strand
TGGCAACCAGTTGCCGGTTATACTCGTCCATGGGGGGTACGACGATGCCGGCGGGTGTCGCGTCGGTTTGCGCGGCCGCGCCGTCGGGGCTGATGGTCGCTTCTGTCATGCGCGGGTTCATGGTCTCATTTCCTTCTTCAGTATTAAGCTTTCGGTCATGCCCCGGCATCGCCGCCGGACGCCTCGCGCCGCCGGAAGTAGCGTGACAACACGAGGCTGGCGGCGAAGACCACCACAGAGCCAATGAGCACTGCGGGGTTGAGGCTGGGAATTTCGCCGGTGCGGATCAGCTTCTCGATATCCTCCAACGAGGCCGAGGCGCCCAGCCACACGAACGAGAGGGTGCCCAGAATCGAGCCGAGCGCGGTGGCCAGCAGAAACGCCTTCCAGTTGATGCGCAGGAAGCCCGCCAGATAGCTGACCAGGTCGTAGGGCAGGAAGATGAAGCGCATGATCAGCACCGTCTCGAAGCTGTTGTCACGCATGCGCCGGGCGTAGCGCTGGATGATGCCGTCCGAGCCGTCCGGGTTGATGAGCCCCTGGCCGAAGTAGCGGCCGATGACGTAGGCGACCATGGCGGAGGTGTTGGCGCCGATCACGGTGTAGACCACGCCCCACAGCGGCCCGAAGAGGAAGCCGCCCGAGATCGTCAACGCGGCCGCCGACAGGAAGGTGATCGGGCGTAGGGCGTAGACCACGATGTAGATGATCGGTCCCCAGGCGCTGCTCTGCATGAGGTAGACCAGGTTGAGCAGCGCGCCGGCGAAGCCGCTGTCGCTGCGGCGCACGTACCACGCCACCCCCACCGCTAGCGCAATCCAGATGATCAGCGCGGCCAGCTTCTGCCAGTGGCGCAGCAGAAACGACTGGGACGCGGGCGGCGCCACGTGTGCGTCTTGGACGTCACTGTTTGCGGATGTGCTCATGCGATTGCCTTTCGTGCCGTTCCTGTCGATGGCCGGCGCCCATTGGTTGACGTCACAGATTCCGGGCGGCCCAGAGAACACGCTGGCCGGCGGTCACGAGGACCAGCGCGGCAAAGATGAAAAAGATGTAGCCGATGGACCCCGGGAAGAAAAAGAAGAGGGTGTAGACGGCGATGGTCTCCGCACCTTCGATGAGACCCGTGGGCATCTCCATGCTGGTGAGGCGTGACGGGCTCTGCATGTACCGTTTTTCCAGCAGCGCGCCCAGGACCGTCCACGAAATGATGTTGAGCACATAGACCGAGATCAGGGTAATGCCGGCCCACAGATTGAAGACCGTGGGCGCGGCGCTCAGGAAGGCGATGGGAATGGCCAGATAGATGACGAAGTCGAAGAGCAGATCGAGATAGCCGCCGAAGTCGCTCTGTTTGCCGTGCACCCGGGCGATCACGCCGTCCAGCCCGTCGAGAATCCGGTTGAGCAGCCAGAGCAGCAGCCCCAGCCAGTAGCGTTCCTGGATGACGGCCGCGGCCGCGAGCAGCCCCACGCCCATGGCCATCAGCGATACGACGTTGGGATGAACGGTGGCGAAGAAGCTCTGCGCCAGCGGCACCATGTACTCGTCCTTTTTGGCGCGCAGCGCAGCATCGCGCATGGTGATCTCCTTACTCGGCCAAGTCTGTCGGCCCGGCGTCGGTGCGGCCGGTCGCGCAGTCGCCTCCCGGTTGCGACACCGCTGCCGCCATTCCGTTTGTCCCCGCCGGCTCTGGGCAGAGTGTACGTGGGGCAAACGCCGTTTGTTCTGTAAGTGGCCTCTACACGCGCATGGGGCAAACACAAACAAGCGGCCGTGCGCTGAATCAACGCACGGCCGCTACGGTGACGCTTCGATTTGTGCGGGAACTCGGCCCGATCACGCCGCCGGCGCCGATGACCTCCAGGCCGCCCATGTAGGACGCACTTCGGGCACGATCACGGTGCCGTCCGCCTGTTGGTAATTTTCAGGATGGCGATGATGATGCGCGGCAGCGGCAGGCCTGAGCCGTTGAGCGTGTAGACGTACTCGGGGCGCGCTCCTTCCTCCGGGCGGTAGCGGATGTTGGCGCGGCGAGCCTGGAAGTCGCGGAAGAGCGAGCAGGAGCTGACCTCCAGCCACCTGCCCGAGCCGGCGGCCCAGACCTCGATGTCGTACTTGATGGCGGCCACAAACGAGAGGTCGCCGGTGGCAATGGCGATGCGGCGGTAGGGTAGCCCAGCCGCTCGCACAGCTCTTCGCCTGCCTGGGTCAGCGACTCCAGTTCGTCACGCCCGTGCGCCGGTTCCACGAACTTGACCATCTCCACCTCTGAACCGGTGCACGCGCTTGATGCCGCGCGTCTTTGCCTGCAGACATCTTTTCGCTGGAAGTGGGCGCCGCCATGCGGCAGATGGGCAACACGCCCGGTTCGATGATCCTGCTGGTCCCGGTACATGTTCGTCACCGGCACCTCCGCCGTGGGAATGAACCAGTAGTCCTCTTCCGCGTCAGTAGAGGGCGTCGGCAAACTTGGGCAGGTTGCCCGTGCTGACTCCATGCAGTGCTCGCGCACCGGGCGAAGGGCGGTGACCTTCGGTGAAGCCGTGCTCGCTGGACGTGCACGTCCAGGAACCAGTTGGAGAGCGCCCGCTGCAAAGCGCGCCCCCCGCACCCTTGAGCATGTAGAAGCGGCTGCCCGACAGCTTGGCGCCTCGTTCAAAGTCAATGACGTCCAATTCCTCGGGCCGATCTCCCAGTGCGGCCTGCCGGAAAGTCGTAGGTCGGACTGTGCCCCACTCCTTCACCACTTCGTTGCCGCTCTCGTCGGGCGCGCAACCGGGACGTCCGGCTCGGGTGGGTTGGGGATGCGCAACATGGCGTCGGTGAAGGCCTCGTCCACGGCGCGCAGTTCCACGTCCAGCCCATCGATCTCGTCACCGATGGCGGCCATGCGCCTTGAGCGCGTTGGCCTCGTCCACCTTCTTCTCGCGGTAGAGGACGCCGATGTCCTTGCTGCCCGCGTTCCGCTCCGCGCGCAGGGCTTCGACGCGCGCCAGTAACTCACGCCGGCGCTCGTCCAGGTCCAGCGCCTTCTCCCAGGGTGCGTCGGTCGCGTTGAGCTTCTGCATGGCCTCGGCCAGTTCCGCCCGGTGCTCACGCATCCAGCGAATGTCCAACATGGGGTCATCTCCTTCTGCCAATGAAAAAATCCCCTCGTCGCTCAGGACGAAAGGGATTCCATGGTGCCACCTGAATTCGCAAAGTCAGTCGGTCACCGCCGGTGTGCACGGCCCGGCATGGACCCCAAACTCTGCCTCATTCCACGATAACGGTGTGTTGACCGCCCGGCCATTTCCTGCCGGGAGCTGCGACGGTGCTGAAGGGCGGCGGCGCTGTTGCCTCGCACCAACCGGCAACTCTCTGGTAACGCTGCGCCGGCTTCCTGGCCGTCGTCGTTAACGCAATGCTCGAATTTGATTGTCAAATTGCGACATTTGTTCACAGGCTACCATAGCGCCTGCGCCCGTGTCAAACCGGCATCGACGCCGCCGGATACGTCGTCGGCGCCGGACTTCCGGGAAGGGGTCATAAAATCTCGGGTGACCGAACGCGCCTGACCCCTTCCCGGAAGTCCGGCGCTATCGAATGTGGCCGAAGAAGATCTCGCTACAATCTTCGGGCTGCGGCCTGCCGGAAAACAGGGGGGCGGCAGCAGGCAGCAGCGCCACTCAGTTCGTGCAGGTCGGCCATGGCGAGAGGCGGCTGGTTGCGCACCACCGTGTGCGGGCAGGCGCAGATGATTGGCCAGCCACACGGATACCCCGCGCCATGGGCGCGCCGATGTCTGAAGCCGCACGATGTCGCTGCGCAAGGGCTTGGCGCTGTCCGGGCCGGGTAAAGCAGCACGCGGAAGAGGTAAACGGGTCACCTCGATGCCATGGAAGAACTGCCCAGCGAAGTGCTCCAGCAGATCCTCGATCCAGACGTAGCGACGCAGGGACACACTGGGGCTGGGGCGGGTACGGAATCCAACGCGGCGCCACTGTGGGCAACATCAGCACGGCGAAGAGCGAGCCGCCCATCAGCGACATCATCTGACGGCGGGTGCAGTTGCACGAGAGCAGGTTGAGTTTGCCGTGTCTTCGAGCCGGGGAATGGATGGCCCGATCCACGGCCTGGGGAATGAGCAGCGGGTAGAGTTCTGCCGGAAGATGGTCTGGATCGCAGCATGGTTCGCGGGCGTCAGCTGCGCCACGCGGGTGATCTCCATGCCCAGGCTGGCAGGAGCGGCAGCAGCGTCCCACCCAATTCCTCCGGCGGCCTGCTCCAGCAAGGGCGGCGACGTGGCGCACGGTGAAGGTGGTGGCGCACATCATGCTGTCGCCCAGCTCCATGGCGTTGCGAAACTCTTCGCAGTGGGTCGCAAAGAGGGCGTCCACACCTGCGGCCATGTCGGCCAGGGCGGTCAGCGGCGCCGGGCAACGGGACGTTATCCCGGGCCTGCTCCAACAGCGCGGGCGCGCCAACAACGTCGCGAAGCGATCCACGTCCGTGCCCGCGGCCGCATCAACGGGGACGGCGCGTCTCCTGCGGCCGAGCCTGGGCAGAAAAGGCAAAGCGCTCATGGATGCAGGAGTTCCTGCGGCACGCGCCAGTTCGGTCGACAGGACGTAGGGCAGTTGGTTCAGGGCGCTCGAGGGTGAACGACCGCCGGTGATGGTCAGGCGCTACTCGACGCCTTCGCCCTCGGCGGCGTCGGCTTCCGGTTCGGGTGCGAAGGCCAGCGCATGGTCTGCGCCGCCGGTGACACGCCGGTAGACTGCGGCCAGCGTGCCAAAGGCGTCGAAGCGGTTGTCAAACGGCGCCGGACCCAGGCGGCGCAACAGGGCCAGTTCGATGGTGGGACGGGCGATGTGGTGCCAAGCTCAACCGGGCGCGCGTGCCGCCCTAAAAAGGTGTCGAGCTGCTCAGCCAATTCTGGTACGCTCGGCGCCGCGCCGCCCTCCCCGTCGGTACGATAGACATTGGCGCCGGCGTCCGTCCCGGCTGTCTCACCGCTCACGTTGGTCAGGCGATTGCGCCGGATGCGCAGCCCCCGTAAAATCTGCTGCCGGTCCCGGCCACGCAGGCGGAAGAGCAGCCACGGGTCGTCGTTGAGCATCTCGCCGACGGCCACGTAGGTCGCCAACAACGGCTTGCAGAGGGTCTCTTCGGGCGTGCAGCAACTGCACGTGTGGGACGGCATCTCGGCGTCGGTGGGCAACAGGCGCGCGCCCGCCTTGGCAAAGAGGCGCTCCACATCCTGGGGCATGTCACCGGCCAAGAGCTGGGCCGAAAAGATGGCCTGCCCGGCCAGCGCGTCGAGGACGGCTTCCCATTGGGCGTCGTCCAGAACGGGCAGCTTGATGGTCACCTGACAGTCGCCGCGCTCACGCACGTGCACGGTGGCGTCGATCTGGCCGGGGCCGACCTCCAGTTGGCGCACGCGCGTGCCCGACAATTGCTTGGCCACATCGGCAGCATCGCCGACCAGCGCCAGTTCCTGCAAGAACTGGAGCCAGCGGCGTCCCCACCAGTGGTTTGACGTCTGTGTTGTACCGTTCATGGGCGGCTCATCTCACCATTACTCATCAGCACTTCGCACAACGGGAGTTACGTAGGTCCGGCAACCTGCCGGATGACCTGGTTGACCAGAAACGTCACGCTGGTAGCGATGACCTACAAAACGCATGTTCCCGCAGCGCCTTCGGTTTGGTCATTCCGCCGCGCGCCGGCTACAGCGCGTCCCGGCGCAGCATGAGCAGGTCGCGCAACTGCTCGTTGTCCAACTCGGTCAGCCACTCTTCACCGCTGCCGACGATGGCTTCGGCCAGGGCCTGCTTGCTCTCGATCATCTGGTTGATGCGCTCTTCCAGCGTGCCGGCCACCACAAATTTGTGGACCTGCACGTTGCGCGTCTGGCCGATGCGGAAGGCGCGATCGGTGGCCTGGTCCTCCACCGCGGGATTCCACCAGCGGTCAAAGTGGAAGACATGATTGGCGTGGGTCAAGTTCAAGCCGGATCCCCCCGCGCGCAGGCTGAGGACGAAGATGGGCGGACCCTTCTCGCTCTGGAAGAGCTGCACCATGTCGTCACGCTGCTTGGCCGTGGTGCCGCCGTGGAGGAAGAGCACGTCGGTCTGCAACTCGCGGCGCAGATGGCGCTGCAACAGATGGCCCATCTCCACAAACTGGGTGAAGACCAGGGCGCGGTCGTCCACGCTCAGCGCCTCGTCCAACATCTCCGTGAGACGGTCGAGCTTGCCGCTGCGCCGGGACAACGGCTCCTCTTCACGCAGGAAGTGGGCCGGATGATTGGTGATCTGCTTCAGCTTGGTGACCAGCCCCAGCACGAGACCGCGCCGCCGGATGCCGTCGCTGCGATCGAGCTTGTCCAGCGTCGTCTGCACGGTCGTCTCGTAGAGTTCGGCCTGCTCCTTGGTCAACCCGCAGTAGACCACCATCTCGTTCTTTTCCGGCAAGTCGGAGATGATCGTGGATCGGACTTGAGCCGGCGCAAGAGGAACGGCTGCACGAGACGGCGCAACTCGGCGGCGCGCTCGTCGTCGTTGTAGCGCTCAATGGGAATGACGTATTCCTTGCGGAAATGTTCGAAGCCGCCCAGGTAGCCCGGGTTCAGGTACTCGATGATGCTCCAGAGCTCGGCCAGTTGGTTTTCCACAGGCGTGCCCGTGAGCGCAATGCGGTTGCCTGCCTGCAGGCTGCGCACGGCCTGGGTCTGCTTGGCCCGGGGATTCTTGATGTTTTGGGCCTCGTCCAGGATCAGGTCGCTCCACTCACCTGGGCGAGCATGTCCACATCGCGGCGCGCCGTGCCGTAGCTGGTGATGATCAGGTCGTAGCGCGCCAGCGCCTTGCAGAAGGCGTCGCCGCTGAGCCGGCTGACGCCGTGGTGGGTCAACGCGCGCAGGGACGGGGCGAAGCGGTCGATCTCGTGCTTCCAGTTGGCCACCACGCTGGTGGGACAGATGAGCAGCGCGGGCGGCACACGTGTCGCGCCGCCGTTGCCGCTCCGCTGCCGGTGCCATTGCCGTTGACATGGTGCTTGGCCGCCTCCTCGCGCACGTGGAGCAGCAGGGCAATGGCCTGGATCGTCTTGCCCAAGCCCATATCGTCGGCCAGACACGCACCCATGTCCAGCTTGCGCAGATAGGCCAGCCAGCCGACGCCGCGCTGCTGGTACGGGCGCAGCGACCCCACGAAGCCGCCCGGTTCAGCGATCTGCTGGGGTTGGTCCTGCTGGCGCAGCCGCGCCAGCGTCACCTCCAGCCAGCCTTCCACATCCACCTCTTCCAGGGGCAACTGGGCCGGCACATCCTTGAGGATGTCCAGGGTCTGGCGCGTCTCCGCGTCGTCCAACAGACCGGCCTGACCGTCGTCCCCTGCGGCCTGGGCGTGCTTGTGGAATGTCTGGGCCATGCGCAGGGAGCGCAGGAAGCTCATGGAGCCGTCGGTCTGGCGCCGGTTGAGGAACTCCTTGGCCGCGTCCACCTGGGCCGGGTCGAGTTCGATCCAGCGCCCGCGCAGGTTGACCAGCGGCGTCTGTTTGGCCACCAGTTCGTCGAATTCGGCGCGCGACAGCGGCTCGCCGCCCAGCGTCAACAGCCACCGGTAGCGGATGGCCCGGCCCGCAGCGTCATCATCTTCGTCGCCCCACAGGTCGTCGCCGCTTGGGTCCGCACCCTGCATGCGCAGACGCAGGCCCAAGCGGGCGCGTTCGTTGTTGCGCCACCAGTCGGGCAAGATCAGGCCGAAGCCGCTGCTTTCCAACAGCGGGCCGATCTCGCGCATGAAACTGTAGGCGTCCTCAGTCGTGAGCAGCGCCTCTTCCGGCTGGGGGCTGCGCAGGCTGCGTTCGATGGGTGCAAAGAGGCGGCTGGCAATGCCCAACCCGGCCAGCAGCCGTTCCTGGGGACGGTCCAGCCGGCGCTCGCCGACGCGCAACGAGTTCTCCTGGGTTTCCCAGACTTCGCGTGCGGGCACCAAAAGCGCAGGATTGTCCCGAGCCTGCAAGTAGTAGCGCAGACGCCAGAAATCGACGCTGCGTGCCCCGTTCTGCGCAGTGGTGTCGTCGCCGATTGCCCCGGTCTCGGGTTCGTACAGGACGAAGCAGATGCGGAAGTTGGCATCGGCCGGCACCCGCAGTTGGTCGGTCCAATTGCGCCAGTCGGCGTAAAACTCGTGCGCGGCCTGGGGACCCAACATCAGGTGGCGGTGCTCGGTCAGCAGATTGAGCATCCACAGGGACGCAGGCGAATCCGCCCGGTCCGGCAGTTCGGCCCGGCCCCAGTGCCGCGCCGCCACATCCACCAGCGTGCTGAGGACGTGTTCGCCCAGCGCTTCGGCCGACGGTGCATCGCGCCAGTCCGCCAGGTCGTAGGCGCGGCAGACAGGCGGCATGGCGCGCAGTAGCTGGGTCACTTGGCGTTCGATACGCGGCTCGAAGAGGGCCATCTGCCACGCGCCGTGGAAACCGCCCATGCCGTCGGCTTGCAGGCCGGGGAGATAGTGCTGGCCGACGAGAATTTCCAGCGCCACCTTGGCCGCGTTGCTCCAGAAGAGCAAGTCGTTGCCCAGGCGCAGGCGACGCCAGGAACCGGGCGCCTGGACGGTGCGTCCGCTGGATTGATGGTCCAAGTGGGTCAGTGCGGTCAGCGCCGTGAGCGGATCCACCTGGATGCCGGTCAGTTGCCATTGGGCCAACGCCGGCGCAGCGGGGGCCACGGCGGTCAATTCACCGCTGTCGGCGCCGTTGACCACCGAGTGGTGCAGGACATTGCGCCGGGCCAACGGCGCGCCGTCTCCACTGGGCAGCCACGCCGTGGTGGTGACCAGTTGCAGCGTCGTGGACGAAAGGCTGGGCGCAAGCTCCAACAACAATGCGCGCACCTGGCCCACAGACGCTTGAAATGGATGTGATGGTAGCTTTGCTGCGCGGACGCGACCGTTGCGTTCGGTGGGAGCACCCGCACTGCTCGTGCCGGGCGAGCGCTCGGTGGAGGGAATGATGTCGGTGTTTTCCGCCCAAAAGAACAGTTGACCGTCAGGAAATGGCGCGTCAGCACGCAACCATGCAGCATGAAGTGTTAAAGGCATAACCTACATTGTATCTTGCCTGAAGGACGCCACCAAATTTGCGCGGAGGCGACTGTAACATATGTTCTGTCCCCTGTGCCAAACGGCGGCGCGGCAGCGCGGGTTCCGCAGCAGTGGAGAAGAGTCATCGCGCACACAAAGCAGGTTTCTTCGAGAAACCTGGTTTGTAGGCCGTGTCCAAACCCTAATCGGGTTCGCCGACCGGCAAGGTAAAGTAGAAGTGGGAGCCTTGACCCGGCGTGGATTCAAACCAGAGCGCGCCGCCGTGGAGCTCGACCAGCGAGCGCGCAATGCCGAGCCCCAGCCCACTGCCGCGGGCGTCGACCTGGTAGACATTGCCGGCCCGAAAGAAGGCTTCGAAGAGCCGCTGCTGCTCTTCGGGGGGAATGCCGATGCCGGTGTCGCTGACCTGGAAGCGGATGAAGGTCGGCTCTTGGTCGCAACAGACGACCACGGCGATGTGGCCGCCGTCGGGCGTGTATTTGATGGCGTTGGCGACCAGGTTGTGGAGCACCTGCAGGGCGCGCTCGCCGTCGCACAGCGCCAGCGGCAGGTCGTCGGCCACGGTGACCTCAAGCGCGTGCCGCTTGTCCTCCGCAAGAGGCTTGAGTTCGCGCATGACCTGATGCACCAGTGGCGAAATCTCCACGGGCTGCAAGGTCAAGTCCAAGCGCCCGGCCTCGATCCGGGTCAAGTCGAGGAGATTGCCCACCATGTGCAGCAAGCGGGCCGTGCTGCGGTTGATGACGTCCAGCGACGTGCGCTGCATCTCGCTCAGCGGACCGCAAATCTCTTCCTCGAAGAGCAGGTCCACGTAGCCGGAGATGGTCGCCAGCGGGGACCGGAGTTCGTGGGCGGCAATGGTCACGAAGCGGGACTTGAGTTGGTCCAGTTGGCGCAGTTCGGCGTTGGCGGCGGCCAGGGCCATGTTTTGCTCGGCAAGCCGGTCACGGAGGAGCGCCAACTCGTTGCGCTGCTGGGTCAGCATCTGCTCGGCCCGGGCGAGTTCGGTGACGTCTTCGGCGACCACGAGCAGGGCAGCCGCGTCATCGTCCCGGCTGGGGAAGACGGAGAGATCGAGGTAGCAGACATCGCCGTCCGGGCCGTCACGGTTGACGCGCGGCACGGTGATGAGCGGAAGTTCGCCGGTCATGACGGCGTGGAGTTGGGCCTCGCTGCCGAACAATTCGGGCACCACGACCACCAGCGGCTGCCCGATGTCCCCGGGCGCGAGGCCGAGCAGCGTGTCGTCCCCGCCGAGCGCGCGCAGACACAGCGCGGCATCGACACGGGCGTAGGCGATGCGCTTGCGGGAGAGAATGGGCTGAACAATCTCCGGATTCATGGCAACGCAGCCGTTATGTCAACATCGCGCGCGCCAGGTGGCGGAACATGTCGTCCACGTGGGCGCCGGACTTGGCGCTGGTGACGTACGCGGGGGCCTCAAGCTGAGCCGCAAACGTCGTGAGTTCCTCGGGCGACAGCGCCTGTTCATCGACCAGATCGGATTTGTTGCCCACGACGGCCACACGGACATCCGGCACGACTGCGGTCAGGTCCGTCAGATATTGGGGCAGGCTGTCGAAGGTCTGGCGGCGAGTCAGGTCGCAGACGAGGATCGCGCCGGCGGCACCGCGCACGTAGCTGGCGCGCACCCGGTCAAACTCCTCGCTGCCCGCCAGATCCCAGATCAGGAGCGACATCTCGACGGGCGCCCCCTGTCCGGAAGCGCCTCCGCCGGAGGCGGGCGCGCCGGCCACGACCAGGCTCTTACGGCTGACCTTGACGCCGATGGTGCTGATGTATTTGTCTTCAAAGCGGTCGTAGACAAAGCGCCGCACAAGGCTTGTCTTGCCGACGGCGAAGTCACCGAGCAGACAGATTTTCTTGCTGATCATAGTGTCCAAAGATCGGTCAGGAGCGCAAGGTCAAAGGCCGCGCCGAACAGCGACCACATGCGCCAGAGGAAGAGAAGCAACACGACGAAACAGAGCAGAACGAAGAAGACGGTGCGCGGCGTCCAGGCAGTGCGCCGCTGTTCGGCCAGACGTGACGCTTCGCGGGCGGCCGCGCCTGCATCGCGGCTCCGCAGTTGCTCCACCATGAGCGTGCGCATCTCCTCCTGCGCGGACGCAAGCGCCGTGGCATCGCCGTCATAGCGGCGCAGGTGGCGGAAGTGATTGTGTTCGATGCGGTAGAGCACGTCCCGCATTTGCCCGCGGTAGCCGAGCGGCTCGAAGCCTTCCACGACCGCGGCGATGTACGCGTACTTGCCCGCCTCGATGAGAATGCGCAGGTCGCCGTAGTCGATCTCCTCCAGTTGCCCCGCTTCGCCCCGGCCGAACGCGTCCTGGACGAAGTCGCGAATCGCGGTCAACATGCCGCTGATCAGGTCCGAGTCAGACTGGGCGTGGCCCGTGCGTGCGAGATAGCTGATCAACAGGCCGCTGTCGCGATGGATGAGGAAGAGGTCTTCCACGACAAACGGTAGCGCCGACCGCAGGGCCATCTCCGCCTGGGAGACGCCGCCGGCCCGGGCCTGCATCTGTCGCTTGAGGCCGCCGAGACTGAAGGCGTTGCGCATCTGGTTGTCGATGTTGCGCACCAGATCGCGCATGGCTTCGGTCACGGCTTTGCTCACCAGCCGGCCGGTGATGGGATAGAGCGCCTCGATCATTTCGTCGCGCGAGTCGCTGATGCTGCTGCTGATGGCGTCGGCGATCACGGGCTGGATGGTGGCGATCAGTGCGTCGTCGTCGTTGACTTGCTCCTCCAACATTTCCAGCAGATGTTGGAGGCGGTTGACCTCCCCCTGCAACTCCACCATGCGCGCGCGGGACTGTTCCAGCAGAATGGCGCGCAACAACTCCAGCGCCTCGCCCTCGTCGTGGTCGGTGGCGGGCGACGGTGCGCTGGGGGGAGCAGGATCGATGGATGATGCGCGGTCGGTGGTTTCGGTCACAGGAATGCTCGCATGGATTGGGAAGCGTATCGACGCCCGCGTGCGCGGATCTGCCGAGTCAACGATGCATGCTCGCTTCTTTACTCAATCTCGTCGGCAAGTTCCTCGAGCAGGTCCATGACGATGCCGTCGCCTTCGTGTTCGCGCAGGGATTTGCCCATCTGCACCATCAGATCGCCCAGGGTGATCCGGTCGACCTTGGCTGCGCCCAGCGTCTCGGTGTTCTCACGCAGATCGGTGCGGATGCTGTCCTCAATTTGGTGCAACAGCTTTTGCAAATCGTCCGCCCGTTGGGAGAATTTGGTGTCGAGGTCGGAGGTCTTCTGGCCGTAGCGTTTGTCCACGTCGGCGATCAGGTCGCCCAGACGTTGATCCGCATCGCGCAGTTGGGCGCTCCCGCGGTTGTCCAGCTCGGTGACCTGCTGCGTCAACTGGCGCGACTGTTCCTGCAATTTAGCGACCAGGCGGTCATCCACGTCGCGCACCTGCTTGCTCTGTTGGCGTCCTTGTTCGGCCATCTGCTCGGTCAGGCGTTGGATCTCCTGTTGCAGCCGGGCCAGATCGCGCTGAATGTTCTCGAAGCGCTGGTTGTAGTCGCGCATCTGCGCGCCAAAGACAATTTCTCGAATTCGTTCCAGCTTTTCCGTTGATGCGCCCTGGGTGACGCCCAGATCTTTGGCGTCGATTGTCTCTGCACTTTTCTTCTTTTCTGCCATAATGCCCTCTTTTCGCGGATTGGTTCGATGTGGTGTGAATTCCCTGACAAGAGTCCGCAATTCACGTTGGTGAGTCGAACAGCTTGACGTTGATACAAACCTGGGTGCGATGTTGGTGATGCAAGCCGGAAAAAAATCAGGTCGAACCGTTGGCCGTATACAATGAAAACATGCGCCACGACGAATGCGACAACCGTGAGGTTGCCGAAGCGAGCATTACGGTTCCCGGTGCGAAAAGTCGTAACGAATCAGTTGCGGATTGGCAACAGTGAGCCGGTAGCCGAGCCCCCGTTCGGTCATGATGTAGACACGGTCGGCGGCTTTGTCCTCGATCTTGGAGCGCAACCGATGAATGTGAACCCGGAGCGCGTCTTCGAACACTTCTTGACGGGGCCAAAGGCGATTCAGCAGGAACTCCAACGTGACGATCTGATTCAGGTTGCTCAACAGAATGTAGAGCAATTTGCTCTCAGTGGGCGTCAGATCGACCTGCTCACCGTCCACCAATGCGTATTGGCGTCCGAAGTTGATCGCCAGATGCTCATCAATGCGCATCACCGGTTCGGTCACGTAGTCGAAGGAGCGGATGCGGAGCATGAGGCGCTGCACCCGTGCAACCAGTTCGCGCGCATTGAACGGCTTGACGATGTAGTCTTCGGCAAAGAGTTCGATACTCCCGATCATCACGTCGGACGCGGATTCAGCCGTCAACATGATGACGGGAATGTCGGTAAACGTGTGTAGCTGGCGGCAAAATTCCAGGCCGTTCATCCCAGGCATGTAGATATCGACCAGCGCGAGGTGAGGCAGGCCACGCTCACGAATCAGGTCGAGCGCTTGTTCGCCCGAATACGCGCTGATGGTGTTGTAGCCTTCAGCTTCCAGGCGTGCCCGCAGAAGAGCATGCATGTCCCGATCATCATCGACAATCAAGATCGTCTTATTATACACGTGATACTTACTCGCTGTCGTTGAAACGACTGAGGTGGTCGGCCAGTGAACTCAGAACGTCAAACTCGTGCACAAAGCGCTGCAGGATTCGCTCGGGCTCGGCACAGAGCTTTTCGTCAATCACCAATCCCAGTGTGACGTTGCCGTTGTAGCTGATGATGCTGATGCCCAGACCGATGTCGCCCGACTGCGGCACCCAGAACATGATGCGCCGGATGGGCTTGCCCGCGAAGTAGAGCGGTCGCTGCGGGCCCGGTACATTGGTCAGCACGGCGCTGGCCTTGGCCGCGAACAGTTCCACGCCGCGGGCGGCAATCT
The DNA here is from genome assembly GCA_041391205.1 of Caldilineaceae bacterium. Lineage (GTDB taxonomy): Bacteria > Chloroflexota > Anaerolineae > Caldilineales > Caldilineaceae > JAWKOK01. The sequence continues at coordinate 21,029 of JAWKOK010000049.1, read as the reverse complement.
CGCCGGGGATGTAGCCCAACAGATTGAGCACCTGGTACGCGACCACCGCTTCCGGCGATTGCTTGAGCAGATCCATGCGCCGTTTGACTTCGTAGAGGCGACGTAGCGGGTCGTCAAAACTGACCGGCAAGGAGAGGTAGACCAGCCCGAACTGGTTGCCCAACGTCAACTGTGCGCCGGCCTTGCGCAGGTTGACCGGGACCATGGCGCGCAAGTCGCCGTCGTGGGGATCGTCGCCCCGTTCCAGCATGTCCGCACGCAGCGCCCCGGTGAGCGCGCCGATCAACACGTCGTTGACCGTGCCGCCCGTGGCCCGTCCGATGGCTTTGACCTGGGCCAACGACACGGACTCCGACCAGACGGCGCTTGGCGATGCCCAACTCGCCCCGGTAGACAGACGGCCGGTCCGGCGGGATCAGCAGCAGACGGGCCAACACGGCCGCGCTCGCGGCCGAGACGATGCCGGCCCCGCGGGCGACGTCCAGCGCATCCTTGGGGTCGCGCACGACGTGGAGACCGCCGCGCACCGCGGTTCCGGTCAGCCCCGCGGCCCCGCGCACGGTGCGCCGGACCAAACGTACCCCACTGCCGACCAAGCCGCCACCCGTGCCGTTGCGTGGCGCAACGTCCGGCACGTCAAGCACAGGGAGCAACGCGGCGTCCGGGTCGGTATCGGTCATGGAGAGCATGACCTGGATCAAGGCGATGCCGTCGGCGATGGCATGGTGAAAGCGCGCAAACAAGGCGCTGGCGCCGTCCACGTTGTCGATCAGGTAGACCACCCAGACCGGCTTGGACCGGTCCAGGCTTGTGCTCATCAAGGTGCCGACCAATTGCTGCAAGGTGGCGATGTCACCCGGCGCGGGCAACGCGATGTGCAGCAGGTGGGCACGGATGTCGAAGAAGGGATCGTCTTCCCAGAAGAAGCGGTTGGAGCCGGGTGGCGCTTCCACCACGCGCTGGCGAAAGCGCGGAAACTGCTCGACCATGCGCTGGGCGAAGACATCCTGCACCGCCGCATAGGTCAGCGGCGCGTCAAAGAGCATCACGCCGTTGATGATCATCTGATTGGTTTCGTGATCCATCTCCAGCCACGCCTTGTCGACGCGGCCCATGGGTTCACGTTGGGTGGACTTAGCCATGAGTCAATGTCATCCACTTCCGAAATCCCAAACACAGGACCAAGATGGCGGATTTATGGATCGGGGGTCGCCGTCATTCCGGTTGCGCTGAATGAGAGAGAGTGCTGCTGTTTGGTCCACAGAAACCAATCAGCACAAGGATACCACGCGCACGCCAAACGCGACAAGACAATAACGGCGCAGGTAACTCATTTATTGCTCAAAGTCTACACAATCATTCCACTCTGTTCGGCGTCCGCCCGGATTCCGTCCAAACTGTTCAATGACCCGGCTGGAAGACAAGATATGCCCGCGAAAGTGCGCGAAATTGCGACTTGTCAACGCGACATCTATAATTGGTGGAATTTGGCGGCAACGAGGCAATCAGCATACCAATAGGATTGATGAACTTATGAAAACGCATACTTGCGGTGAACTTACACAGGACAACATCGGGGAGGCCGTCACCCTGGCCGGCTGGGTCAACCGGCGCCGCGACCACGGCGGTCTCATCTTCATCGATCTGCGCGATCGGTTCGGCGTGACCCAGGTCACCATTGACTCGGAGACATCGCCCGAGGCTCATCGCATCGCCGCCCAGACGCGCGGGGAATACGTCATTCAAGTGCACGGCACCGTACGACAACGACCCGAAGGCTTTGAGAATCCCAACCTCAGTACGGGCGCGATCGAAGTCGATGTAGACCAAATCGAGATCCTCAATCCGTCCAAGACGCCGCCGTTCTACATTTCGGGTACGGGCGAAGGCAGCGCCGACAACGTGGACGAGTGGCTGCGGCTCAAGTATCGCTACCTGGACCTGCGTCGCCAACGCATGACCGAGAACCTGGTGCTGCGTCACAACATCGTGCGCTTCATCCGCGAGTTTCTGTCGGCGCGCGATTTTCTGGAAATCGAGACGCCGATCCTGCTCAAGAGCACGCCCGAAGGCGCGCGCGACTTCATCGTGCCCAGCCGGCTCCACCCTCACAAGTTCTACGCGCTGCCCCAGAGCCCGCAGCAGCTCAAGCAACTCTTGATGGTCGCCGGCATCGAGCGCTATTTCCAGATTGCCCGCTGTTTCCGCGATGAAGACCTGCGCGCCGACCGCCAGCCCGAGTTCACCCAGTTGGACCTGGAGATGAGCTTTGTGGACGCGGCGGACATTCGTGCCCTCATCGAGGAGATGCTCATTGCGTTGGTGGCCGAAGTGAGCGACAAGACCATCCAAGAGGTGCCGTTCCCGGTGATCACCTACGCCGACGCCATGGACAAGTACGGCGTCGACCGCCCGGACCTGCGCTTCGGCCTGCCGTTGTTCGACGTCTCAGCGGAGGTGGCGAACAGTGAGTTCGGCGTCTTCAAGAACGCGGTGGCCGGCGGCGGCCAGGTCAAAGGCATCGTCTATCCCCAGGGCGCGGCGTTGGCCCGGCGCGAGATCGACGAGATGACCGAGTTCGTCAAACAGTACGGCGCCAAGGGCCTGGCGTGGATCGGCGTCACCGGCGCGCCCGACGCCGACGGCGTCTACGCGGCCGACGCGCTGCGCAGCCAGATCGCCAAGTTCCTGCACGACGATGAAGTGGCCGCCATCATCGCGGCCGGCGGCGCCCAAGTCGGCGACCTGATCCTGCTGGTGGCCGACCAACCCGGCGTCGTCGCCCAGAGCTTGAGCAACCTGCGTCTGGAAATCGGCCGCCGCGCCCAACTTATCAACACCGAGCAACTGGCCTTCTGCTGGGTGGTCGATTTTCCGCTGCTGGAGTACGACGACGAGGAGCAGCGGTGGACTGCGGTCCATCACCCCTTCACCAGCGCGCGGGACGAAGACTGGCCGTTGCTGGAAACGGATCCGGGCGCGGCGTTGGCCAAGGCCTACGACGTGGTCATGAACGGCTGGGAGATCGGCGGCGGCAGCATTCGTATCCACCGCTCGGACTTGCAGGACCGCATGTTCGCCACCTTGGGCATGCAGCAGGACGAGATCAACGCCCAGTTCGGCCATCTCATCGAAGCCTTCCAGTACGGCGCGCCGCCCCACGGCGGCATTGCCTTGGGCATCGACCGGGTGGCGGCGCTCTTCGCCGAAGCGACCAGCATCCGCGACGTGATCGCCTTCCCCAAGACCGCGGCGGGCACCGATTTGATGGTGGATGCGCCCAGTCCTGTGAGCGAGCGGCAGATGGAGGAATTGCACATCCAACTGCGCACGCCCCAGCGTCGGAGCAACGGCGGGAAGAGCTAGGCCAATGGGATCGGAGGGTGCATCACAGATTTGGGGCGGACATCCGTCCAGTTCGCACGCCCTCGTGCGAACTAAACGAACTCTTGCCCCCAAAATGAGATGCGCCCGGGATCGGATATCGTGTTGTCGACTTTGACCGTCTATGCTATAGTACAGGTGACTCTGCGGTTTCCGTGATCGGATGGCACACGGGGCGAGCCAACACCTTAAATATGGGAGCTTTGGCAAAGCGGTGTGAATGTGATAGCCCGACTCCATGGGGGTTGGGCAAGACGGAAGCATCCAGCCGGCGCCCACTTGCGAACTCAGGTTCGCACCCACTGTCCACACGATTCTGCGGAGTCTTGCATGATGACCACATGGCGTGACCGTCGCGGTCACGCCATGTTTTTTGTGCCACAAAATAACTTTATGTCAACTTTTTTGACGGTGGATTTGCCTCTGTGCTACACTCCAGCCAATATGGAGTCATGGATGAATTCATCGCGCTCGCTGCGCCCAGCCGATAAGGAGTAGACCGTGCCCGTGATTCGCACGCGCGTCGCTGATGACACCTGGGTGTTCACCAGTCGACTGTACCTGGAAGTCAATGCCGGATTGGTGGTGACACCGGAGGGCGGCATTGTCATCGACACCCTGCCCTTTCCTTCCGAAACACGCGAACTGATCGACTTTGCCGAGCGGATCTGCCCCGCCGGCATCAAGTACGTCATCAACACCTTGAGCCATGCGGACCACGTCTACGGCTCATACCTGTTCCCGAAGCCGAGCTGATTGCCCACGAGTAACACGCGTGACTATTTGGCGACGGAGGGCGAACGCGCCCTGCGTGAAGCCCAAGAACAGACGCCCCAACTGCGCGAGGTGGAAATCCGTCTGCCCAAAGTCGTCTTCAACGAAGGCATGCTGATCCGGCTGGGCGGCAAGACCGTGCACATTTTCCACTCCCCCGGCCCCAGCCCGGATGTCTGCGCAGTGCACGTGCGCGAGGACAAGGTGCTCTTCGCCAGCGATCTGATCATGCCGGTGCCGTACATCGCCTCGCCGTCCAGCGACATCGACGTGTACAAGCGCTCGCTGGCCAATCTGTACGAGTACAATCTGGAAGCATTGTCCAGGGGCACGGAGACATCCTGCTGCGGGGCGAGGTGACCAGCAGCATCGACGTCAGCATCGGCTACCTGGACAGCATTCAGGCGCTGGTGGCGCGCCTGCTGGACGAAGGGGCCACCAAGCACGACCTGCTCCAGCACGATATCGAACAGTTCGACCGCAGCCGCATTCCGTTGGGCGGCATGGTGCAGCAGTTCCACGCGGCCAATCTGCTCTATCTCTGGGAACAAGCCCGCGCGCGCCGCCGCCAACGCCAGGCAGTTGAACCAGCCTTGAATTGACCATGGACGACCAGATTCCGTTTCATCCCCACGTCCAAGCGGTGCTTGCGGCCATTCGCCAGTTGAGCCCCGACGCGCCGACGCTTGCAGCGACGGCTGCGCGTCAGCGGTCTGCTGGTGCAGGATGAGCTGCTCACCGACCAGAACCGCCTGCGGGTCGCGCGGCGCTGGGCGAAGCGGCCGCCAGGCGACAACGGCGGCGGCGCGCGGGGCGCGGGCCGGCGTTGCCACGGAAGACGTGCATGACGAACCACCCCACGCCGCCCGCCGCGCCTTCCGCGGCCAACCGGCAAGCCGACACGGGTGATCGCCGAAGCGGCCCCGGCGGAGCCGGCGCACTACGAATCACCCATCCGGGGCAAGGTCGTGGTGGGCGGCCCCGGGCAAGGGACGGATGCCGATCCCAATGTGATGTCACCGGTGCCGGGGCAAGCGCCGGAACAGCCGATCGTCGTCATCTTTGATGGGGGCAGCCGGGGCAATCCGGGGCGGGGCTACGGGAGCTATGCACTGCGTTGGCCGGGCCAGGCTCAGCAGATCGTGCAACTGCAATTTGGCGACCAGGTCACCAACAACGAGGCCGAGTACGACACGCTCATCGCCGCGTTGGAGGCGATCCTCAAGCGGCTGGCCGACAGCCACGCGGCGCCGCAGACCGCGGTCGTCAACATCTTCGGTGACTCACTCCTGGTCATCAATCAGGTGACCGGCGCCTGGGACTGCAAGGAGCCGCGCATGCGCACCCGACGCGATCATGCGCGCCGCCTGTTGGCCCGCTTCGGCCATGCGACCCTGACTCATCACACGCGCGACAAGAGCGTCGAAGTGCTCGGCCACTGACGCCTGCTCCCCGCCATCAACCCCGACGGCCCAAAACTGACGGTGTCTCCTCATTGGGGAGATTCGTCGGTACACTGCTGCCGGACTATTCTGACTCCCTTCAGCCGCATCCGCTCCAAACCAATTACAGGCTGCATCCGCATCTGTGCACGGACATGGCGCGCAATACCCCAATTCCGTTCCTTGGCCACACCGGCATCCTCCCCGTTATATGGATTGTAATAATTCCCTGCTACCCTAGAGACATCAGAACGCACAGTTATCGGCTTTGTCGGACGACAGTCGTTTGTTCAGGGCTTCAACCCCACAGCCACATTCCGTTTCCACGTTCCGGAATCTTGCGATTGTCACATCTTTCACCTATATCGTCACGATTTCTATTTATATCGTCACGATGTAGGGCAACCGCACCGGTCAACTCAGCCGGGTCCAAAGGAGAGTAGCACCAATGTTGAGCCAGATAGCCCCTTTCACCTCCCCTCCATTCCAGGCCGCCCTACGCGATGCGTCAACCCTGGGTGCCAACAACGGTTACGTGCTCGTATTGGGCAACACGAACAGTGGTGAAGGGTCCTTGCAGACACTTCTGTGGGAGCATGGCGTCCCGGCCTACACGCCCAAGGAGCAGATGCCGCTCACGACAATCCTGTCGGACCTGGGCGCGCCCAGCCTCATCCTGCTGAATTTGGACAAGATGGAAACCGACGCGATGATCGAGATCGAAGAATATCGCGTGCGCTATGATGTGCCCCTGATTTGTATCGCGCCGGCCAATCTGCAACAACCGCGCGTGCAGGCTTTCCTGCATGTGGCCAACGACTTCGTCTGCACCCCCTACGACTCGACGGAGCTTCTGCTGCGCATCATGCGCTCGTCGCGGCAGAGCCCACCGACGCAGAAACAGCGCACGCGTCTGTGGCTGGACACGACCAAGCGCCAGTTCCACAATGGCAACCAGGCCGTGCTGCTGTCGCCCACCGAGTTCGCCATCCTGCAGCAACTCAATCGCAAAATCGGACAGGCGGTGGACTTTGAAGCGTTGAGCGCACACATTGAAGGCGAGTCGCTGGAGCAGAAGCTCAACACGCTGCGGGTGCACATCCGCCGGTTGCGCCAGAAGGTCGAGCCGAACCCGCGCCGGCCGGAATACATCCAGACCGTGCGCGGCGTGGGCTATCGTTTGACCGTGCCGGTCTCCGTGGAAGAGAAGCACTGAGTGGCAGGGTCGGCGGTCAACTGGACGCCGCTGACCCAGACTGCATCGGGCTGCGTTGCACGGAGGACCACGCGGCCATCGGCAAGGTTGTCCTCCGTTAACACAATTTGGGCTGTGGCATCGGCGGTGGTAGGCGGCAACGTGACGCCTGCCACCGCCACTTCTGTGGCGGGCAACGTGCGATAGCGCAGGCAGAGCGTGGGCGCCGTGTCGAACGCGAGATGGCGCAGTTCCAACGTCGCTTCCCGGTCCACAATCTGCCGCGCACGCGTCGTCTCCTCCACCTCCAGCGGACCCCATCCTGTCGCACCCAATACCGGATAGGCCACCGGCGCCGCCGGCGTCTGCACCCGGTAGACCGTGAGCCGCTCGTCGCCATAGACCGGCTCGTGGCCGGCGAAGACGGCGGCGGCCAGCGCCTCGGTCACGTCACGTTCATCCCCGTCCGGCATCTTGTAGCGATCCAGCACCACATACTCCACGCCCAGATCGTCCAGCACCGTCATGCCCACGGCGCCCACATCCGCGTCGATGATGTCGGGGCCCAGGTGGCGCAAGTGCTGCAACAGCGGCACGCGCGTCGTCAACGTGCGCGGATCGTCGCGGCTGATGTAGGCCACGGTCAGCGGTCGTCCGTGCACCGTCTGGTAGAGCAGGTAACCGGGCCGATCGTAGTTCATGGGCAGATTGAGCACTGCGCCCGCGCCCGCTTCGTGGGCCAGTTGAGCGTAGAACGGCGGCGTGTCCGGCGGGCTGATGGGATAGGGCGCCACCCAGTACTCACCCAGGACCAGCACCAACGCGGCGCCCGCTGCGACACCCCGCCACACCGGGCTGCGACGTAGCCACACGAACAACCCGTACGCGCCCATGCCCGCCAGGACGGCCAGGGCGAGCTGCACCATGAGCGCGTAACGGCTGACGCTGCGGCTGATGCGCATGAAGGGCACGGTCGCGTTGAGCACGCCGAAGAGCGTCCAACTGCGCACGGCACCGGCGTCGGTGGGGATGTCGTCCCAGGTGATGTTGCCCAGATGCACGCGCGGACCCAAGGCCATGAGAAAAAAGAAGAGCGCGGTCAGCACCCACAGCCCGCTGCGCCCGCGGCCGCGCCACGCCCCGGCCACGGCCAGGATCAGCGCGACGTAGCCGACGCTGATGGTCCGCTCGCTCACCGGCGCGATCTGGTTGCCGATCCAGGCGAAACTCGCGGGTCGCGCCAGGGTGTGCAGGCGATTGGGGACGAGGAAATCCATGACGCTGGCGCTGAGCACGTAGAGGTCGGTGGGCGGGCGCACCATGAAACTGAAGCGGGTCGCCTCGCGCACCATGGGCACAAGCATGGGGCTGAGGAGCAGGACAAAGACCGCGCCCGCCACCACCGGCGCGCCGATCACCGGGAGCAGCCGGCGCACGGCGTTGCCGACACCACTGTGGCGCCACCTCCACAAACACCGCACGCCGGCCCACACAAGCGTCAGCGCGGTGAAGAAGAAGAGATAGAGCACAAAGTACCAGTCGCAAAGACCGACGAAGGCGAGGAAGAGCCCGGCCAGCAGCGCCGTGCGCAGCCAGGGGCCACCGTGGGCCGCGGCCTGCATGCCGCGCAGTAGAAAGAGCACGTAGAAGGGGATCCACTCCAGGCTCATCACCTGCATGTGGCCCAGCAGGTGCGCCATGTGCAGGGGCGCGAACGTGAAGATTGCGCCGGCCACAAAGCCCGCGGCGTCGGCCGCAAAGCGATTGCCCGCGCCGCGTTCCGTCTGCGCCAGCACCCACGTCGTCAGCAGGAAGACACCGTAGCCGGCCAGCACCCAACTCAAGAGCACGACGCTGTTGTAGGCCACGATGAGACCCGCGGCCAGTTGCACCGGCATGGTGACGAGGCCGTTGAAGGGGTTGAGGGTGTGGAAGTAGAGGCTCACCCCCGTGGGGGCGTAGAGCATGTCGGTCACCAGCGGGCTCTGGACACGGTCCACCAGCGCCAGCTTCATCCACCACAGATTCCAGTAATTCTGCCAGCCGTCGAAGCTGTCGCCGGGGATGGCCGTGGTCGCCTGGCGCGCCAGCGGCCACGTCATGACGACGGTGAGCAGGGCGTAGCCGGCCAGTACGGCCAGGTGTACACGCCCGCGCCCGTGCGGGTCGAGCGCGCGGGGCGAAGTGGGGCCGGAGGTCGGGCCATGTTCGTGGCTGGAGACCGGTGTCACGCTCATTCGTCCTCGTGCAGAAAGGCGAACGCGGCCTGCACTGCGTCCCAGGCGCGGGTGAGTTCGGCGGCTGTGACCGCGACAGCGCGTAACGCAGCCGTGCGGTCATCCGTCGGCCCGCCCATGCGTGCGTTGATGCGGGCGTTGTCCAGGGAAATGCGCGCGCCGGTCACCACCAACTGGACGCCCGCCCACGCGTCGGGCGCAACGGACGCGATAATGACGAGCCAGCGCGGCGGCATCATCCAGCAGTTGGATACACGTGCGGCAGACGGCCAGCGGCGTGTCGATCACCGCGCTCTGCGCCGCGGCCAACGCGGCTTGGGCGTCCGCCTTTGGTTCCGAGGAGCCGGCACGCCCGGCGCGACGGGCGGCCAGCAGCGCCTCAAACGCGGCGCTGTCCGCCACCGCCAATTCCAGCAGACGCTCGGCGGCCGCGGCTGCCTGATCGCCGGCGCGTGCCAGGTCCGTGGCGGCGGGCATGGGCGACGTTCGGCGCACGGTGATGGCGGCGGCCATGGCCAGGAGGGCGGCGCCTTGGGCCGCGGTGACGGCGGCTGCGCTGCCGCCGGCGGGGGCCGGCGTGGGTGCCGCCAACGCGGCAACGTACTCTGTCACACTGTCGGCCAGGAAGTCGGCCCGGGATGAACTCATCGGCGGTCTTTCACGTGTCATGGGGCGCGGAAGCGGCGCCGCGGTGTCGGTGCGCCGTCTCTGCCCAAAACGGTCCACGATCGCTGCCGGCACGCGTGTGGAGTGGACGGCAACGCGCCGATTATACCACCACGCCCCGGTCATGCCGCAGTGGAGCCACCGGGCGCGTGCCGTGGGGTGGGGACTTCCCGGAAGCTCTGCGGCACACTCGCTCCCTATGTGATTCATGAGGGCTTCCGGGAAGTCCCCACCGAATCTGGGGCGGACCCCCTACGCCACGAAAATGGACGATATTGCGGCGCATTGTGGTACAATGATCGGCGCGTTCATCATGACGAAATGAAAGCAAAACAAGAGAGTCAAACAGATCATCGGTCAACCGCGCGCGGCACGGTTGACTTGGCGCGAGAAGAGTAAGAATCGATGGGAAACGGATTAGGAACGTTTGGGCTGGACGACTGGGACGAAGACGAGGAAGATGAGGTCCTCTACGAATCTGACGACTACCTGGACCAATTCGACGTCGAGCTAGAGGAGCCGCCGGACGTCTTGGCGGACGATCTGCCGGTCCTGCCGCTGCGCGGCGTCGTCGTCTACCCCATGATGTGGCTGCCGCTGCCGGTGGGCCAGGCGCGGAGCCTACGCCTGGTGGAGGACAATCTCCCCGAAAATCGCATCATTGCCCTGGTGAGCAGCGTTGACGAAGAGATCGATGAGCCGGGGCCGGAGGAGATCAACCGGGTCGGGACCGCGGCCCAGGTGCATCGCGTCCTCAAGACGCCGGACGGGACGGTGCGTCTGCTGGTGCAGGGCCTGGAACGCATCCGCATCACCGAGTACGTGCAGCGCGAACCGTATCTGCGCGCGCGGGTGGAAGCGCTCCCCGAGACCATCGAAGACGGGCTGGAGATGGAGGCGCTGGTGCGCACGGTGGAAGATCTCTTCCGCCAGCTCATCGAGCTTGAGCCGCAGATGCCCGAGGAACTGGCCGTCATGGCCATCAATGCCGACAATCCGCGCCAGTTGGCCTACCTCACCGCCAGCAGCATGCGCATCAAAGTCGAGGACGCGCAGGAATTGCTGGAGATGGACAGCGTCCACGACAAGCTGCGCCGCTTGACGCAACTCCTCAACAAGGAAGTGGAAGTGCTGGAGTTGGGCCGCAAGATCCAGTCCGAGGCCCACGGCGAAATGGAGCGCATGCAGCGCGAGTTCTTCCTGCGCGAACAGATGAAGGCCATCCAAAAGGAACTGGGCGAAGAAGACGAGCAGATGGCCGAGATCAACGACCTGGAGCGCCGCATCGCCGAGGCCGGCATGTCGGAAGAGGCCGAAAAGGAGGCGCGGCGCGAGCTGGATCGCATGCGGCGTATGCCGGTGCAGGCCGCGGAGTACAGCGTCATCAAGACCTATCTCGACCTGATGGTCAGCCTGCCGTGGCAGCGCATCACCGAAGACAACTTGGACGTCGGTCACGCGCGCATGGTGCTCAACGAGGACCACTACGGCCTGGAGGAGATCAAGGATCGCATCCTGGAATTCCTGGCCGTGCGCAAATTGCGCGCCGAACGCAAGGAAGAAGGCGAGGAAGAGGATCTGCGCGACAAGATCCGGCGTGAACGAGAAGGCGTGGTGCTCTGCTTCGTGGGGCCGCCCGGCGTGGGCAAGACCAGTTTGGGCATTAGCATCGCGCGGGCCATGAACCGCAAGTTCGTGCGCCTGGCCCTGGGCGGCGTGCGCGACGAGGCCGACATCCGCGGCTTCCGGCGCACCTACATCGGCTCCATGCCCGGGCGCATCATCCAAAGCCTGCGTCGCATCGAGAGCAAAAACCCGGTCTTCATGCTGGACGAAGTGGACAAACTGGGACGCGACTTCCGCGGCGACCCGTCCAGCGCGCTGCTGGAAGTGCTGGATCCGGAGCAGAACCGGGAGTTTCGGGATCACTACCTGGACGTCTCCTTCGACCTGAGCCAGGTCATGTTTATCACCACGGCCAACGTGCTGGACACCATCCCGGCGCCCCTGCGCGACCGCATGGAGATCATCGAACTGAGCAGCTACACCGAGCGCGAGAAGATCGCCATCGCCAAGGGCTATCTGATTCCGCGCCAGATCAAGGAAAACGGGCTGCGCAGCCACGAAATCACCTTCACCGAAGACGCGCTGGCGGAGATCGTCCAAGGCTACACGCGAGGCCGGCGTCCGCAACATGGAGCGCGAAATCGGCAAAATCTGCCGCAAGGTGGCAGCCAAGGTCGCGGCCGACGAAGCGCCGGAAACCACGGTGCTGGACCGGTCCAACGTGGTCGACTACCTGGGCAAGCGCACCGTCCACAGCGAGGAGATCATCGAACGGGTGGAGGCGCCCGGCGTGGCCGTCGGCCTGGCATGGACGGCGGTGGGCGGCGACATCATGTTCTTCGAGGCGACCCGGGCCAAGGGCGACGGCCGTTTCACGCTCACCGGCCAGCTCGGCGACGTGATGAAGGAGAGCGCCCAGGCCGCTCAGCTATGTGCGCAGCCGGGCCGAAGCGCTGGGCATCGACCCCGACACCTTCAAAGAGAGCGACATCCATCTGCACATTCCCGCGGGCGCCATCCCCAAGGACGGCCCCAGCGCGGGCATCACCATGGCCACGGCGTTGACCAGCCTGCTTCTCAAGCAGCCCGTGCAGCCGCGCCTGGGGATGACGGGCGAAATCACGCTGCGGGGGCGGGTGCTGCCCATCGGCGGCGTCAAGGAGAAGGTGCTGGCCGCGGCCGCTTCGGCCTCCAGCGCATCATCCTGCCGCGCCAGAACGAGGCCGACATCGAGGACGTGCCCGAGGCCGTGCGCGAAAAACTGGAATTCATCCTGGTCGACACGGTGGACGAGGTGCTCGATGCGGCGCTGGGCATCAACGGGCGGGCAACGTCAACCACGGCAGCGCATACGCCGGCCACGAACTGAGGAGGCGCCATGATCATTCGCAGTCATAAAGGTCTCACCTTTGACGACGTGCTGCTGGTCCCCAAGCGGTCGCCGTTTGCCTCCGCGGCGATGTGAACACCGCCACCCGGTTGACCGCATCGATCCCGCTCAACGTCCCCATTGTCAGCGCCAACATGGACACCGTCACCGAAGCGCGCATGGCTATCGCCATGGCGCAGAACGGCGGCATCGGCATTCTCCACCGCTTCATGACGGTGGAGCAGCAGGTGCGCCAGGTCATTCAGGTGAAGCGCGCCCAGGGCTTCGTGGTGGAGAACCCGTACGCCATCGACGCGCACGCCACCATCGCCCAGGCCCACGCGCTCATGCGCCGGCAGGGCGTGGGCGGCCTGGTGGTCACCAACGGCGAACGCCACCTGGTGGGCATCATCACCCAGCGCGACCTGTTGCTGGCGCCGCATCAGGGGCTGGAGGTGCAGGATGTGATGACGCCCTACGACAAGATCGTCAGCGTGGGGCCGGACGTGACGCCCGAAGCGGCCCGGGCCGTGCTCTACGAACATCGCCTGGAGAAGCTGCCCGTGCTCAACGAGCAGGGCGAGTTGGTGGGCTTGATCACGGCCCAGGACGTCATCAAGGCGCAGCAATATCCTCAGGCTGTGGTGGACCCGCGGGGACGTCTGCGCGTGGGCGCGGCCATCGGCGTCAAGCCCGACGACATGGCCCGGGCCGAAGCGCTTCTGGACGCGGGCGTGGACGTGTTGGTGCTGGACATCGCGCACGGCCACGCGGACCACTGCATCGACATGGTGGTCAACCTGCGGCGCACCTTCCCGGAGGCGCAGATCGTGGCGGGCAATGTCGCGTCGCGCGACGGTGCGCGCGAATTGGCCGAAGCCGGGGCCGACGCCATCAAAGTGGGCATCGGCCCGGGGTCCATCTGCACGACACGGGTGGTGACCGGCTTCGGCGTGCCCCAGTTGACCGCGATCATGGACAGCGTGGCCGGCATCGCGGACACCGGTCGCGCCCTCCCCGTCATCGCCGACGGCGGCGTCAAGACGTCGGGCGATCTGGTCAAAGCGCTGGCCGCGGGCGCGGACACGGTCATGATCGGCAGTCTCTTTGCCGGCTGCGAAGAAGCGCCGGGTTCGCCCGTCATCCGCAACGGGCAAAAGGTCAAGGTGGTGCGGGGGATGGCATCCCTGGGTGCGGCCATCGGCCGGCGCAAGGCGGAGCAAGGACAGGACGAGAGCGCCGAAGATCAGGCCGACTGGGACAAGGTCGTGCCCGAAGGCGTGGAGGCCGTGGTGCCCTACCGCGGCAATGTGAGCGAGATCCTCTACCAGATGGTGGGCGGCCTGCGCTCCGGGCTGAGCTACGGCGGCGCGACCAACATCGCAGAGTTGCAGGATAAAGCCGAATTTATTGAAATCACGCCGGCCGGGGTGCGGGAGAGCGGTTCCCACGACGTGGATCGCATCTGAGTCGACGCTTCACACCAAGAAAGGCAGCGTCACGCATGGGCAAGTATCTGGCGTTTCCCGAAGACTTCGCCTGGGGCACCGCGACCTCGTCGTACCAGATCGAAGGCGCATGGCAGGCGGACGGCAAGAGCGAATCCATCTGGGACCGCTTCACCCACACGCCGGGCAAGGTCATCGACGGCAGCAACGGCGATGTGGCGTGCATGCACTACACCCATTGGCGCGAAGACGTCAAACTGATGCAGGAGTTGGGCCACCAGGCCTACCGCTTCTCCATCGCCTGGCCGCGCATCTTGCCCGCGGGCGTGGGCACGGTCAACGAAAAGGGGCTGGACTTCTACAGCCGGCTGGTCGACGGTCTGCTGGAGGCGGGCATCACGCCCTTCGTCACGCTCTACCACTGGGATCTCCCCCAGGTGCTGCAGGACGCGGGCGGCTGGACCGTGCGCAACACCGCGGCCGCCTTCGCTGAGTATGCCGACGTGGTCTCCCGCCATCTGGGCGACCGGGTCAAGCACTGGATCACCCACAACGAGCCCTGGTGCGCGGCCTTCTTGAGCCACCAGATCGGCGAGCACGCGTCCGGTTGGCAGGATTGGCCGCTGCGTTCCGTGCGGCGCACCACGTGCTCCTCTCCCACGGTATGGCCACACCCATCATCCGCGCCAACAGTCCGGGGCGGAGGTGGGCATCACGCTGAACTTCACGATGCCGCAGCCGGCCTCGCGCAGCGAAGCGGACCTGGCCTACGGCGCCGGGCCGACGGCTACACCAACCGCTGGTTCCTGGACCCGGTCTTCGGGCGCCACTACCCGGCGGACATGGTGGCCGCATGCGAGACGGCGGCTATCTGCCCAATGGGTTGGACTTTGTGAGTTGGGCGATTTCGAGGCGATGGCGGCCGCCGCTGGACTTCCTGGGCGTCAACTACTACACGCGTGAGGTGGTGCGCGACGAAGAGGCGCGTTTCAACCAACCCGCCGTCGTCCAGCCAGCCCCGCCCGAGCACGGAGATGGACTGGGAGATCTATCCCGACGGCCTCTACCGACTGCTCTGTCGCTTCCACTTTGAGTACGGCGCGCCCAAGCTCTACGTGACGGAGAACGGCGCCAGCTACAGCGACGGCCCCGGCGCGGATGGACGCATCCACGACGAGCGCCGGCGCGTCTACCTGCGCGATCGCTTCGCCGCGGTGCACGCGCCATGGCAGCCGGTGTGCCGGTGGCGGGTTTCTTCGTCTGGTCGCTCATGGACAACTTCGAGTGGGCCAAGGGCTACACCCAGCGCTTCGGCCTGGTCTGGGTGGACTACGTCACCCAGCAGCGCATCCCCAAGGAGAGCGCCCGCTGGTACCGCACCGTCATCGAACGCAACGGCCTGGTCGACGACGAATAGCCGCCACCAGCAACGTGGGTGAGTGAGGACACAAGATTCGCCGTCCCCGCTCACCCACCCCCAATCACGCTTCACGTTTCACGCATCACGCCTTCACGTCTTCGCGCCTCACGCCCCGCTCAAATACCCATGCCACACAATCCGCGCCGCCACTGCGCGCCACGGCTGCCAGCGCGCGGCAAGTTCGGCCAGTTCCTGCTGCGACGGCCGCGCCTCCAGGGCGGCCACACGCTGCCAGCCCAAGGCCAGCGCCAGGTCGCCCGTGGGCCAGATGTCGGGGCGGCGCAGCGCCATGAGCAAGTAGACGTTGGCCGTCCACGGGCCGATGCCTTTGAGCGCGGTCAGCCGGGCCAAGACCGCGTCATCGTCCAGCGCAGGGAGCTGGTCAAGGTCCAGGACGCCGTCCGCCAGCGCCGCCGCCAGTGTGCGCGCGTAGGCGGTCTTCTGGCGGCTGAAGCCGATGCAGCGCAACGCGTCGTCGTCCAGCGCCAGCACGCCCGCGGGCGCGAGCGGATCCACCGCCGCGCACAGCCGGTCATACGCGGCCTTGGCCGAGGCCAGCGACACTTGCTGCTCCAGGATGATGTGGAGCAGCGTGCCGAAGCCCGGTTCGCGCTGCCAGAACGGCGGCGGACCAAAACGGGCGACGGTGGCGGCAAGCACGTCATCCTGCGCGGTCAAGGCATCGACCGCGGCGGCGAAGGTCTGCGCGGTGAGGACGGGCGGTGTGTTGGGTGACATGGCGGCGATTGTAGCCGGTTCGTTGCGGTTGGTCAATGGTGTGGCACACACGCGCGCCAATCAAAAACGGCCCGGAAGATGCATCTTCCGGGCCGAATATCCAGCAGATTTTGCGGTTATGCCGCGACCTTGGCCTCGGCTTCGGCGAGCAACTCATCGATATGGCGCAGCACCGTCACACGGTTCTTGGTGCCGGCCTCGTAGGCCCGGGCCACCTTGAGTTCGGCCACGTTGAGCTCGCTGAGCTTGTCGGTCACTTCCTTGGCCGTCATCTCATCGTAATCGGCGAAGGGGGCCAACTCCGACTTGACCTCGATGACCGTGGCGGCGACGTCGGCGGCCATGTCGCCTGCCGCCATGCCCATGCGCGTCAGCACCTTGTTGGCGTTCTTCTGCAGCGTCTCGGTGTTGCTGGTGATGGTCTTGGTCACGCCTTCGACCTGGCCTTCTACCCGGGAGCGCGCCTTCTTGGCCTCGTCGGTCGCCTGCTCCTGGTAGCGGTCAAGCTGCTCGTTGAGCTCGCGGACGATGCCTTCGCCCCGCTCCTCGGCCTTGTCCAGCAGATCGATGCTGCCGGCATAGCTGTCCTTCGCGAAGTCATAGGCCAGGCCCCAGAGGCCAATGTAGGCCAACGCACTGCGATGGGCAAACTTCCGGGCTTGCTGTACGTTGTCCCCGACCTGTTCCTGCACGTTGCGCAGATTGACATCCTTCGTGACGTTCATGATACTCTCCTTCTTCCGCGAAATGGTATCGCAGGTTGTTCGCTTAATGCGATATCTTGATTCGCACCCGCAGCAGGACTGTCCTTGTGGACCACGCCTGACGCGCGTGCGTTACAAATGCAGTATAACGCACTGCGTCACAGATGTCAAGCGGGCAAACATAAGCATTGCATTAGAAGATGTGGAGGAGATGCCATGACGGCGTTGATCGTCTGGGGCGGGGGAACTGGGGAGTCGCATCGGTGCGGCTCTGGCAAGCCGGATCGGTCTGGGGCTACACGGCCACACCGGCGCGACACGCCGCGCTGGCGCGGCCGGCATCCGGTGCGCACGGGCGCACCGTCTGCGTTGCCGGACGACGGCGTGCTGGTGCTGGCGCTGCCGGGCCATGCGCGGCAGGGCGATGCGGTGCGTCAACTGGCGATGCGCGGTCTGGTCGCGCTGCGGTGTCGTGTTGGTGAGCACCACGGGGTCTACGGCGTGCCGCGCGGCGTCGTGGACGAGAACACCCCTGCCGGACACCGACGCGCGCCCAAAGCATCGCCGCCGGTGGAGGCGGACTTCCGGGCGTGGGCGGGCGAGCGGGGGTGGTCATGCGGCTGGGCGGGCTGTACGGTCCCGGCCGCGGCCCGGGGGCGGCGTTGGCCCAGCGCGGCAGCGCCAAGCCCGGCCCGGCCAACCGGACGTTGCCGCTGATCCACTACGACGACGCGGCCGCGCCATCGTGGCCGCGGTGCGCATGGCCGCGCCGGCGCCCTGTTACCCTGGCCGTCACGCCGCCCTGCCCGACCCGGGGCGACTTCTACCGCGCCGCCTACGCCCGTCTGGGACTGGGCGAGCCGCAGTTTGATGCGCCCCTGCCCCATGCCCCGCCCGCTTCGACGTCAGCCGCCTGCGCCGAGATCTCCTGCCCACGCCCGCCTTCCCAGACTGGCATGCCGCGCTGCCGTCAGCCACATGAGCCCAGGGAAAAAGCAAAAACTGGGCCACAGATGGACACAGATGAACACAGATTTAATAGAAAAAACAGGAATAGATTTAGTTTTCGGGAGGAAAGCAGGATCAACAGACAAAACAAATGAATCTCATGCTTTTGTCTTATCCGTGTTCATCTGTGTCCATCTGTGGCTCAGCCTTTGTAGTTGTTCGCGAGCTCACGCGTCGCTCTGAAGTTGCTCCCAGGCGCGGTCGCAGGTGGCGCGGGCGACGGCGTAGGAGAAGCCGCGGCGGCTGAGGAAGCCGATGAGCTTCTGGGCGAACTCCCGCTCGTCCAGGTCGCGCCAGCGGTCGAGACGCCCGGCCACGGCATCCCAGGCCGCGTCGCTTTCGTCCAACTCGGTCAACGCCTGGTCGATCACGTCGGGGGCGACGCCCTTTTCGCGCAGTTCGTGGCGGAGGGCGCGGGCGCTGCGCGGGCGGAAGCGGGTGCGGTTGTCCACCCAGAAAGCGGCGAAGGCCTGGTCGTCCAGATAGCCTTCACCCGTCACCCGCGCCACCACGTGGTCGATGAGCGCGGCGTCGTACTCTTTGCGCGCCAGGTAACGACGCACCTCGGACGTGCTGCGGGGGCGCATGCCCAAATAGCGCAGCACCTGATGGTAGGCCTTGTTCTCCTCGCCCGCGGCGCGCAGTTCGGCCATCTGCGCGTCGGTGAGTTGCTGCCCCTTGCGCAGGTCCAGTGCCGTGTTCAGCCCCACGGCAAAGGCATACTTCTCGTCGATGTAGACGTTGACGCGTTCCTTGTTCTTCTTCTGGACGCGCAGCGCGGTGATGGTGCCGGCCATGGCGTCAGTCACCCGCGGCGGGCACCGGCGCGTGGCGACGGGTGGCCCAGTAGGCAAAGAGCAGCAGCGCGCCGGCGATGACCAGGCCCACGTTGCTGACCAGCGCCATGCCGCCCAAGCCGAAGATGGTGCCGGTGCTCAGGCTGCCGGTGCCGGACGCGAGCGCGACGAGCATGTCGTTGGTGCCCTGGGTGCGGCCCCGTTCGTTGGCGGCCAGCGAATCGGACAGCAGCGACGAGCCGGCGATGAAGCAGAAGTTCCAGCCCAGACCCAGGAGAAAGAGCGCGGCCATGAGCGGCACCAGCGCGGTGGAGAGCGGCGCCATCACCGCGGAGACGACCAGCAGGACGCCGCCGGCCACGATCATGCGCACCCGGCCCACCCGGTCGATGAGCCAGCCGGTGCCGCTGGAAAAGGCAAACATGCCCAGGGTGTGGGCCATGATGACCCAGGAGATCTGCTGCGTGGCGTAGCCCAGCTGCTTCATGTAGAGCGGCGTGATCACCATGATCAAGGTCATGACCAACTGGCCGATCATCATGGAGGCCAGGGCCAACTGCACCGGTTGGGTGGCGAAGATGGCGCGCACCGTGCGCGGCTCACGCGTCGTCTGCCCGGTGGTGCCGGCGGCGGCGTCCTCGGCCGCGGCCACGGCCTGACCCACGCGCATGGGGTCGGGGCGCAGGAAGATGAAGGTAAGCAGAAAGGCCAGGTAGAAGAAGGCCGCGGCCACCACAAAGGGACCGATCTGCTCGTTGAAGCCGGCGCGCAAAGCCCACACCGTGGACGGCCCGGCCAACAGCGGCCCACCGACCGCGCCCACCGTCCCGGCAAAGACCAGCAGCCCGATGGCCTTGGCCCGCTGCGCGGTGGGGCGAATCTCGGCGGCGGCGAAGCGGGCTTGCAGGCCGCCGGCCCGGCCCACACCGTACAAAAAGGTGCCGAAGATGAAGCCGACGAACGCGCCCCAGCCGATGGCCAGCGTGGCCAGGACCGCACCCGCGGCGGCGATGAAGTAGCCGATGGAGAGCCCGGTGCGCCGGCCGAAGCGGTCCATGAGCCGCCCCAGCGGATACGCGGCCGCGGCCTGGCCGATGAGCATCATGGTCGACGGGATGCCGGCCAGGCTGTCGCGGCCGGTCAAGCCCTGGGCGACGATGGGCATGAGCGTGAAGCTGGCGATGACCGAGGCGCTGAACAGGCTTTCGGAGATGAAGAGCGTGCCGGTCAGGCGACGTTGCAAGCCGGGTGTCACAGGTTGTTCGAGCATGACGGCCTCACTCACCCGGCTTCTGTGCGATGAAGATGGCTTCCAGCAGATGAAAGGCCAGCGGATTGGCGGCGTCGCCGTCCACCCCGTCCACGGCGAAGAAGGCCGCGGCCGCGGGCGGCGCGTCGAGCAACATGCGCTTGATGGCGGCCTGCGCGGCCGCGTCGGCGCCCATGCGCTTGACCCACGGGTCGAACGCCATGCGTTTGGGCGCGGTCTCCTCATGGCGCAGGGTGAAGCCGGCCGCGGCCAGGAGCGCACGCCATTCCTCCTGGCTCAGACAGCGCACGTGGCTGGGATCCCGGCGCAGCTCAAACGCGTTCACATACGCGCCCGCGGCCTGCTGCGCCTCGCCGTCCGGCGTGGATTCATCGCCGCCGGGCACCACGTTGTCGACCACGGCCAGAAGCCCGCCCGGCTTGAGCACCCGGTACGCCTCCCGGGCAAACGCATCCACATGGGGAAAGTGATGGGGCGCAATGCGACAGGTGACCAGATCGAACTGGGCGGCGTCAAAGGGCAGATCCTCGGCGTCGGCGGTGCGAAAGGTGACGTTGGTGATGCCCTTCTCGGCTGCGACCTGCTGGGCCACGGGGATCATCTCGGGCGTGATGTCGCTGGCCACCACGCTCGCCACATGGGGCGCGAGGGCAAAGGCCGTGTGCCCGGCCGCGGTGGCCACGTCGAGCACGGCCCAGGTGGGCTGGGGCGCGAGCAGATCGACCAAACGGGCCAGACTGGCGCCCTTGGCATGGACCGTGCTCGTTGCATAGGCTTGGGCATGGGCCCCGAACTGCTGTTGGACAAGTGACTTCTTCATCGCGCGCTCCTTGTGGATCCCCACTTCCCGGAAGCCCTCAACAGATCTGTCGTGAGCGGAACATGCCGTAGGGCTTCCGGGAAGTGGGGCCCGGTCTGTGAAAACCCGTCGCGGTCGGCTGCGAACCCGTGTATAATGAAAGGCAAGTTTACACGGTGCGGTGTTCGTTGTCCATTTCACAGGAGCAATCC
>JAWKOK010000048.1:0-36914 GCA_041391205.1 Caldilineaceae bacterium | reverse complement strand
CGGGCCAGATGTAGTCGTGGGCTACGGTCAACTCGTCCACCTGTTGGGGCGACTCTGTGGCGAAGAGGTTGGGCAACCGCGCCGTCACGGGCGCGAGCGCGTGGGATTGGTCAAAGCCCAGTTCTTCCAGGGTGCTGAAGGCGGGCGGCTTGGCCGTGCGCACCAGCGGATTGGGCGCGCTCGGCGTGGAGCGCAGCACCCACTCGCGCACCAGCCGGCTCTCCTCCTGGCGGCTGATGGCGTGGAGCACCTGGCTCACGGGCACGTAGTCGCCCGCGGCGCCGATGAGGCTGTAGGGCCGCCCGTCGCCCGTGCGCAGGCCGATGCCCAGTTGCTCCTGGATGTAGAGATTGCCGCCGCCCACGATCATGGCTTCCAGCGCGTTGCACGCCATGACGGCCAGCTCGTGGCTGTCGTGGGCCAGGCTCTGGTTGGTCTTTTCCCGATCCAGCAGATAGACGAAGTCGAAGAGTTGCGCACCCACTTGCTCGGCCAGCATCGGGTCGGCCGCGGCCACAAAGCTGCGCCACGCGGCGTGGGACTCGCTGTCGAGACCGCGCAACCCGGCCAGCGCCTCCAACTCGGCCAGCGTGGCGTAGCTGGCGCCGTCTTCCATGGGCCGGGTCTGGTCGATGGCGTAGCTGCCCGTGGCGAAGAGACCCACCACCTGGGACAGATGACGCCGGCCCACCCGCTCCATGAGCCGGCTCACCACCGGCCAGACCAGCGCCGACGCCAGCGGCTCGAAGAGGGGTGCGATGACGTAGAGCGTGGTCTGCACGAAGGGGTCGTCGGGGTCCAGATTGTCGACGCGGATGGGATCGACCACGTGGGTTTCCAGCAGCCGCGCTGTGGGTTCGCTCAACTGCGCGGCCGCGCGGAAGAGCTGGCGACGGCCGGCCCGGCGGCGTGTCGACAACACCTCGTGCCACGTCGGCGGCGTGATGTCCACGAGATAGGGCAGGAGCGCGTTGCGCAGCCCGTCGGCGCGCACTTCGGCGGACGTGAGCGGCGCGGCCTCGAAGTCGAGCACCAGGTCATCCAGCAGACGCTCCACCAGGTAGGGCGGCAGTTCGCCGTCCAGCGCGGGCGTGTAGAGACTGAAGCGCGCCGTGTCGTCCGCGTCCAGCGCCCACTCGGGCATGAGCGCGCCGATGCGCGTCACATCGCCCAGGTCCGGCCCGACGGCCTCCAACGCGGCGCGCTGCTCCTGCGCCGCCTGCAAGCGCGGCAACAGATGGAACGCGGTCTGCAGACCCCATCCCCCAAAGCACAATATCGCGGCGCGGGTGTGGCTGTAGGTTGAGAGCATAAATGGCAAGATTGGAAAGGCAGAATTGAAGATTGAAGATTGGGTGTGCCGGCGTTTGGGGTCGCGCAGCGGATTGTGTGGATGCTGAAGGCGTATGCCACGACAACCGCCGCACATTCCGCCAAGGTCGCCAACCCAATCTTCAATCTTCAATCTTGCCGTTTCACTCCTCTTCTTCAGCCTCTTCCCAGCGCGAAAAGTCGGCGATTTCGTCCAACGGATCGCGATAGGCGTAGCTGTTCCAGAGGTCGGTGGTCAGCGTGCGTGCGTCACAGTCGACACCCTGGCTTGCAAAGTAGTCGCAGATGCGCGTCACATCGCGCGCCAGGATGCGGCGGGCGTGGGTGTTGTCGCGGCTGTTGACCACCTGCGGGAAGTCGATGAGCGTGACGTCGCCCTCCCAGTAGAGAATGTTGTAGGCCGACAGATCGCCGTGGATCAAGTTGTGGGTGAGCATCAACTCGATGTTGTCCACCACCTTGGCGAAGAGGCGGCGCGCCGCGTCCGGCGCCAGCGTCACGCTGTGCAGGATGGGCGCGGCCATCTGTGCGTCGCCAATGTACGCCATGAGCAACGCGTTCTCGGCCGACGCGATGGGTTTCGGCACACTGCCGCCGGCCCGATAGAGTCGGTCCAGCGTGTTGAACTCGTGCATCAGCCACGACGTGTGGGCCAACTGTGCGCCGAAGGCGGTCCCCTTCTCCAGCGCGCGCATGGCACGCACGTCGTCTTCCTTCACCGGCCGCCCGTTGATGTCGAGCACGCGCCGGCCTTCCCGGTACATCTTGTCGTTGCGCAAGTTGCGGAACTTGCGCGGGCGATAGACTTTGGCCGCCACGTGTTCCATGTCCAGCGTGGGATGGGCGGCGCAGCGATAGACGCTGGCCTCCTTGCCCCCCTTGACCTGGGCCTGCACATCGGTGATCAGGGCCTGGTCGTAGAAAGCCTGGAGCGAAGAGAGCAGCCAGATGGCTTCGTGGCGCGCCGGCTTGTAGCTGATTTCGAAGCCGGCCTCCAGCCCTTCGGCGGCATCGGTCAACGCGGCCACCTCTTCCTGCTGTCCCTTGGTCTGCTTCCGTTTGCGCGGCTTGGCCGGCGCGCGCGACCATGCCTCGGCATAGTCCGGATCGTAGTGCGCGGCGTAGTCGCCGTACTGCTCGTGGTGCATATCGCTCTGTCCGAGCGGTAGATTCGTCGTCACCGTTGGGTTCTCCAGAGATTACGTGCCAACAAAAAAAGCCACGGGCGACTTCCCGTGGCTGCATGTGCATGATGGCCGCCCGCCGTGGGCGGCCACCGGCCGATACGCACGCATGTGCGCGTACCGTGTCTGGTGCGCCAATCAAAAAGCCGCAGATCACCCAAGTGACCTGCGGCTGCGTTCACAAAGCTTCGTCCCCACCACCAATTCTCTGCGGGCCGGCACGGGCAGCAATGCCCCCGCCGACTACACGCATTCACGCGGCGCGCGACATCACAGAGGCGCGCACAGCGTGCGAATCGATTGGTTCAGAGTTGGGACGAAACGAAGTGAAGCGAGGCTAGAATGCCAACGGCAGGCGCACCTGGGCAATTTCGTTTCGCAGAACACTCACTTGGACTGCCATATATGCGCCCCCTTCCATCATTTGAGGAACTATCAGCGATTGGTCAACGTCGACGTAAGGTCATTAACCTTGCCGCGAAGTTTAGCATACCGGTCATCGGATGTAAAATTGCGCTTATGCAAACCATCAGCCAACGCACCGTGCGTCAAAACGGAGTGGACATTGTCGCCCTGCCCGGCAGCGAGCAGGCAGACCGAAAGCGGGTTGACAGCGAGACAATGGCCACGCAAACCAAAGATGCGCCATTCTTACAGATCCCACCGCTCTACGCCGACTTGGTGGCGCGCATGGGTGAAGCCGGCGTGCGTCTGCGCCTCTTGACGGAGCGTGAGCGCACCCGTGTCATCTCGCGGAACGAGCAACGCTGGCCCATGTTGGCCAACGGGCGGTGGAAGCGCCTGGTCCTGCGCTACGGCCTGCGTGCGGTCGGACTGTACGCGCGGGGATATCGCAATTTCCTCAACGTGCAGGTCACGCACCATGACGTTGTCCTGGCGCAATTGCCGCCGGTGTTCGACGGCTTTCCCTCCACCTGAGCGATTTGCACATCGACTTGGACCCGGCGCTGGGTCCGGTGGTTCACAAGATCAGTGGCGCCAGGACTACGACATGCTCGTCATTACCGGCGATCTGCGCGCGTCGGTCATCGGCGGCACGGACGAGACTGTGGCCGCGCTGCTGCCGTTGGTGCGCGCCGCCAAGGCGCCGACCTATGCCGTGCTGGGCAACCACGACTTTCTCGCCATGGTGCCGCCGCTGGAGCACGCCGGCGTCCGCTTTCTGCTCAACGAAACGGTGCCCTTGACGCGCGACGGGCAGACCATCTATCTCTCCGGCGTGGACGATGCCGCGCTCTACGCCACCGACGATGTGCCGCGCGCGGCGGCTATGCTTCCGCCCGCGGCCGTGGCGATTCTCCTGTCGCATACGCCCGATCTCTACTTGACCGCCGTCGCCCACGGCTACGATCTCATGCTGGCGGGCCACACCCACGCCGGCCAGATCTGCCTGCCCGGCGGGCGCATTATGCAGAAAAACGCGTATGCGCCGGACTTTATGTTAAGCGGCGCCTGGCGTTACGGCAGCCTCCACGGGTACACCACGGCCGGTGTAGGCGCCACAGGAGTTCCACTCCGCTTCGGCTGTCTGCCGGAAGCCGTGATTCACACCCTCCGCCGCGAGACATTCGTATCGTCAAAAAATCGCACTTGACAGCAGCGCCTTGTGAGATACTCTGCGCAGCTGGCGCGAGACGCACGGTTGTTCTAGACAAGATATAGTGACGAGCGTCACGGCCCAGCCTACATATCGCTATCTTATAATAAAGGAGGTGATGCGAATGGATCATAGGACTAGTATCCGTCCGGTAGCGTCACCTTCTGAGGCTCTCCTCTAAGCGACGCTACCGGACAACACCGAAGAAGCCCTTGCCGACGGCAAGGGCTTCTTCCTTTTTCAGGCCCAGGTACCTATCCAGAGACACCAGTGCACAGAAGACGTGGTCGCCTAGACAGCCAAGACACGCCGGTCTGCGGTGAATATCCGGATGGGTTCTAAGTCCACACGGTGTGACGACGCCGTGGGCGTCCGGGCGGAAACGGCAGGACGGATCGGATCAGTGGCGGAGAAGCCGGGAAGACGCAGAACTCACTCGCGTGGCAGGCGGCGCCGGGCGACACGCTGTGTGGCCGGTTCAAGCTGCGTGTAGGGGAGAGCAAATTGCGGTGCTAGCGAAATCGCGCGCTGTGCTGGATTTCGACCTGATCGGGGGATGCTGACTGCGGTTTTCTTCCCTGTCCGATACTCAACACGATCGGCGCGACCGGCCACAACACAGGCAGCCAGACACCAAACCGAGGCGAGTCCCGAAAGGGTCAACCAAGTTGCGATCACCCACATCATACGTTCCTTGCTCCTTTCGCTTGGCCGGTCAAGGCCAATTCACTGCGCGAGCTGGTTGGTTTGTGGCGTCACCAACGTAGAAGATGGCGGCGATACAAACAAGCCACGAAGCAGACACTGCTCCAGAGCGTGAAATCTCAAGATGCGTGATGTGTGGGATGATGCTTGAGTTCCACGGTCTATCCTCAAACTGATGGTTACAGCCGATCTTCTCCGTGGCTCCCAAGCAGCATAGCCGACAAAGACAGACGTGTCTGGATGCAAGCGAGACGGCTACGCTACGCCACAGATGCCATCGCCCTACCACAACACGCGTCAGTCTTGCGCAGGCCCCGCAGAAATCGGACCATTTCCCTACACGGAGACCACGAATCCATGGCAGCCACCAAATTGTGGGGACAATTCCACCGGCAAGGGACACTTTGGCGTGTTTTCATGACAAGGTCAAACGGCGCGTGTGGGGCATTGTGATACAATGGCCGGGTCCCATCGGCGTGCAGACGCTCCCACCCACAGTTCTGTGTTGTCGCTTTGCGCTGCGGGTTCTTCGCCGGAGGAGGATATTGAACATGAGTCCAACATGGTAGCCATCATCGTCGCATTCGGAATCATTGTACTGTCCACCCTGATCGTCCTGGCCGCGACCATCATTGCCGGCCGTGCCGATGCCCATGCGGAAGAGCAGCACCTCCGGCCGCAGGACGCGTCAGCGCTCAGGCCAGATCACGATCACGCCACGAACAGCCCTGCGTCCCCTGGCTCTGCGTCGGTGGAAATCTGCCTCGCTTCATCTGACCGGGACGAGAGCTAAGGTACCCGGCACCAGTCTTTGCAAACACAAACCAGGTTTCTCGGAGAAACCTGGTTTGTGGACCGCCACCCGGCATCCGTCGATCCCATCCGTCACAAATACAGCGCCGCCAATTTTGGGCGCAACTCCGTGTCTTCGCGCAGATCCGTGTTGTCGCTGATCAGGTCGATGCCGCCCATGCGTGCGCCGGGCGATGGCGGCGACCGCGGGATCGGCGATGGCGTCCACCAGCGCGTCGGCAAAACCGTGCAGCGCGATGACCTGCCACGGGCGTCCGAAGAAGGGCCGCGTCGTCGCAGGCAGCGGCGGCGTGACGCCCAGCGTTGTGTTGGCGCGCCACGGTTTCGTAGGCAGGCGCCAGCGCAGCCTCCCGGTCCTGCCACGTGCGCGCCAATGCGGCGGCCAGAGTCGACTGGGCGCGTCGGCGCAGTCCAGGCGGGCGAAGGCCGTGCCGAACCATTTGGGATAGGGTGCGTACGCGTTCCTGCAGGAAGCAGAGTTGCATCACGTCGTGCACCAAGCGCGCCGATGAGCGCCGCGCCCAGTTCGTCGCCCGCGTAGCGGCGGCCCATGAGATGCTCCTCCTGGCCGATGCGCGCCCACACGGCCGCCATCTGGTAGAGGCACACGTCGTGGGGATAAAGGCGAACCGAGCACAGACCTCCGTCAAGCCGATGTCATCGTGATAGATGCTGCCCGCGGCGACAGTGCGCAGCTTCTGCTGCGGGATCGTCAGCCAGTCGGCCGGGGTGAGCGGCGCGGCCACGTCAACGGCCATGTAGTCCTGGAAGAATGCCGCGACGGTGGACAGCGTCACCCGGTGGTTGACCGGCCCTGCGTCAAGTTCGACCAGATGTTGCACGCCGCTGTCATTGGGATCGGCGCGGAGAAATTTGTCGAATAGCCGAAACGAGGTGGGCAGCCGCTGCCGCAGCAGTTCGTGGATCCCAGCGGCATGGGCCGCGTGGTCCTCCTCCGTCAGGAAGAGCATGACACGGGGGCCCCAGTGGTGGTCGGTGGACATGGCGTCGTCGAAGCCCAGCACCTCCGAGCCGGAGCCGATGAGCGCGGCGGCATGGGGCAGGCCCGGCGCGTAGTCCGCCAGGAGGGGCGCGACAGCCTCGTGGTAGAACGCGCCGCATAGATCACGGCCGGGGATGAAGGGCGTAGCCCCGACGCTGGAATCTTGAGTCATGCCATCATTCCTTTCACGGCGATATTGCGGTCTGCAGGAGCAGAACAGAGGCACGGCAACGGTTGAAACCGTCGCCTGCTACGGAAAACAGGCTGGAAGCCTGTTGCGGTGTGCGCCCAACGTGCTTGAGCACGTTTGCCGTAACAGCGGCGAATTCATTCGCTGGTGACGACGATCTTCGCCAATCCACCCCGTCACGCGGGGCAAGGGTGATCCGCCCCCAAATTCGTTCCCATCTGAATTTGTTGTCGTTCTTCCACGTGCGCACGTGGGCGTGCGCACTCAATGGTGTGTCTTGCCACGTCGATGGCATGACCTCCGCCCCCAAATTCGTTCTCCTCTGAATTTATTGTCGTCCTTCCCGTGCGCACGTGGGCGTGCGCACTCAACAGTGTGTCTTGCCACGTCGACGGCATGACCTCCGCCCCGAAATTCGTTCCCATCTGAATTCGTTGTCGCCCTTCCACGTGCGCACGTGGGCGTGCGCACTCAACGGGTTACGCTGCCACCCGCAGTTCCTCCACCGCCAACCACTCGCCGCCCCGCGTCGCCCTGCATGCGGCCGCGCAGCGAGGCGCTTGCCAGGGCCGGGAAGCGGCCATGCCGTCGGCCGGGATGGCGACCAGGTAGTCGCGCCGTCGCCGATGAAGAAGCCCTTGCCGCCGGTCCAGCCGGGGAGGCGCGGCCACGGTGGTCACGCGCGGGCCGCGACGGTCGTGGAGCGCATGGAGGGCGACGCAGTCGGCAGGCCGGTCCGTCACCAGCGCGGCGGGGTTGACGCTGACGGGCAGGCCAGGATGTGGCGCTCCCAGTCGAGGCGCGCGGCCACGTCCTCGGGCGGCACGGCGGGCGCGCCGAAGTCGAAGGCCATCTGCGCCGCGCTGCCGGCCCGGGAGAGGTCGCCCGCCTCGGCCAACATGGCGGCGCGGCTCGCGCCCAAGCCGTCCAGCGCGCCGCACTGGATCAGATGGCGCACCTCCTTGGCCTGCAACTCCACCCGCAGCAGCAGGTCGCGCACGCCGGTGAAGGGATGTTCCCGCCGCGCCGCGATGATGCCGGCCACGGCCTGGCGACGCAGATCGCGCACTTGGCCTAGCCCCATCCACAGCACGGGCGCGTCAGCGTCGAAGGTCAAGGTGAACTTACGCCCGCTGTGATTCACGTGAGGCGGCCGCACCGCGATCCCCAGCCGTTGCGCCTCGGCAATGTAGATGGCCTGGTGGTGAAAGCCGCCCCAGTCCTGGAGCCGGGCGCAGAGGAACGCGGCGGGCCAGTGGGCCTTGAGGTAAGCCGAACGGTAGCTCACATCGGCGTAGGCGGTGGCGTGGCCCTGGTTGAAGCCGTAGCCCGCAAAGGCCTCCACCTGCTGCCACAGCGTCTCGGCCTGGCCTTGGGCGAAACCGGGACCGTCCGGCGCAGGACGCCGGCAGCCGGCCACAAAGCGGGCGCGCATGGCCGTCATCTCCTCGGGCTGGAACTTGCTCATGCCCCGGCGCAGGTGGTCGGCCTCGGCCCACGTCAGCCCGGCGATCTCGGTGGCGATGCGCAGCACCTGCTCCTGGAAGATGAGCACGCCCTTGGTGGTGTGGAGCACCGGCTCCAGCGCGGGGTGGAGGTAGCGGGTCGGCTCCTCGCCCCGGTAGCGGCGCACGAAGGTCTGGGCCATGCCGCCGGTGGCCGGGCCGGGCTTGAAGAAGGCGTTGGCCACGGCCAGATCCTGCACCGTGCGCGCCTTGAGCTGGCGCAGGGTCCGCTGCGCACCGGTGGATTCGCACTGGAAGACGCCCACCGTCTCGGCCCGGGCCAGCAGGTCACCGGTCGCGGCGTCATCCAGGGGGATGGCCTCCAAAGTGAAGTCGAGCGCGTGATGAGCCTGGACCAGCGCGGCCGCGTCGGCCAGCACGGTGAGGGCGCGGATGCCCAGCAGGTCGAGCTTGGGCAGGCCGATGGCCTCCACGTCGCCGTGGTCGAACTGGGTGATGCGAAAGCCCTTGACCGTCCACTGGACCGGCGCGTAGTCGGTAACCGGGCCGGGGGTGATGACCACGCCGCCGGGGTGGATGCTCATGTGATGGGGCTGGCTCACCAGTTCGTAGGCGGCGCGGATCACGTGGCGCAGGTGCGGGTCGTCCAGCTTGGCCAGCACGTCGTCCACGCCCCGTTTGTCCCGGCGGCGCGGGTCGGGGTGCCAGCCGCCGGGCAGCAGCTTGACCAGCCGCGTGATGGCCGCGTCGTCCAGCCCGTAGGCCTTGGCCGTCTCCCGCACCGCGGACTTGGGCTTCATGGTGGAGATGGTGGCCACCAGCGCGGTCTCCTCCTCGCCGTAGCGGCGGCGCACGTACTCCAGCACCTCGTCGCGCCGGCGGCTGCAACAGTCCAGGTCGATGTCCGGCAGAGAGGCGCGCGCCGGATTGAGGAAGCGCTCGAAGAGCAGGTCGTGGCGCACGGGGTCCACGGTGGTGATGCCCACGCAGAACGCGGCCAGTGAGTCGGCCACGCTGCCCCGGGTGCTCACCGGCACGCCCTTCTCTCGGGCGTAGCCCACCACGTCCGCCACCACCAGGAAGAGGGGCGTGAAGCCCTGCGCGTCGATGGCCGCCAGTTCCCGGTCCAGACGCGCCACGATCGCGGGATCGGGCGTCGCCCCGTACTGTTTGGCCAGCCCTTTCTCGGCCAACGTGCGCAGCGCCTGGGTGGGCGTGGTGGCGGCGGGCAGGTGCGGCACAGGCCAGACGGGACGACCGTCGGGCAGCGCGGGTTGACACTGCGCGGCGATGGTGTGAGTCATGGCCAACGCGTCAGGGAAGTTCGCAAAACGGGACGCCATCTCGCCGGGCGTCTGCCAGTGGAGCGTCACGGCCGAGTCGTTGGCGTCGGGCAGGGCGTCAGCGGGCACGTCCTCCAGGCGACAGTTGCGGTCGATGGCGGTGAGCAGACGCAGGCGCGGTTGGTGGCTGCGCTCCAGGCAGTAGACCGGCTGGACGGCCACGGTGGGCAGGCCGAAGCGTGCGCCTAGATCCGCGGTGGCGACGGCCAGATCGTGGTCCGCGGGCGTGTGCAACTCCAGCGCGAGATACGTGCGCGCGTCGAAAATGCCGCCCAGCATCCCGGCGTAGCGCGCCGCCAGCGCACGATCACCGGCGCGCAGCGCGCGTCACCCAGCCGCGCCGCCCGCCGCCGACACAGATGACGCCCGCCGCGCACGTCTTGAGCGTGGCCCAGTCCACCCCGCGGGCGATGCGTTCGTGCCGGTCCGGCGCGCCTTGGAGATGAGAGGAGAGGCGGGAGAGCGAGCGATAGCCGTCGGCGTCCGCGGCCAGCAGCACCAGTTGTCCCGGCGTGGCCACGCCCAGGCTGTCCACCCCGTCCAACGGCTGCACGTTGACGGTCATGCCCACCAGCGGCGTGACGCCGTGGGCGCGGCAGGCCCGGTCGAAGGCGATGACGCCGTAGAGCGCGTGGCTGTCGGTGAGCGCGAGGTGGCCCATGCCGTCGGCCGCCGCGCGCGGCCAGCGCGTCCACGGACGCGGTCGCGCCCAGCAGCGTGTAGACCGAGTGGACGTGGAGGTGGACCGGCGCGGGTGGCGTCATGGGCGGCGTTACGCGGCGGGCGGCGAGCAACTCTTGCAGCGCGCCGTGGGTGGCCTGGGCCCAGGCGAGGTCCACATCGCCCCGGGCTTCCACGGAGAGTGCGCCGGCGTAGTCCGCGCCACGCAGCGCGCCGAAGAAGGGCGCAAAGTCACACGGTTCCTGGCCCGGCGCGAGGCGGTTGGCGTAGGTGGCGATGTGGGCGTGGACCAGCAGCGGCCCGCGGCGACGATGGCGTCGGTCGGCTCCTCGTTGCGCGCCCGGTGGTAAGCGTCGACCAGCAGGCGCACGCCCGGGTGGTCCACGTCGCGCACGTACGCTGCGCTCTCCGCCACCGTGTTGAGCACGTTGCACTCGGCGTAGTTGAGCGGCTCCACCGCGATGGTCACGCCGTGGTCGACCGCCAAGGGACCGATGAGGCGGCCGAAGTCGACCAGTTGCGCCCAGGCACGCTCTGGTCAAAGTCGTCGGGGATACGCCGGGCCGCGCCGGAGCCGAAGACGATGATCGCGATGCCGGCCGCGGCGGCGCGAATGCGGTGCGCACGTAGCGTTCCGCCGCGGCCAGGTCCACGGCGTCGCCGGTCAACTTGAGCGCGCCCGGCAGGAAGACGTTGGCCACCGGCGCGGGCAGCGGCAAGTCACGCAGCGCGGCGGGTTGTGCCGGCAGTGCGTCAACCGGCACCTCCGGCTGCAAATCCCGCACCACATTCACTTCGATGTAGTCAAAGCCGGCCGCGGCCAACACCTCCGCCGCCTCAGGTTGCGCACAGACGCCAAGGTTCATGGATCAACTCCTTTGGGGGGCGAGGGGCGGATTGCAGGGGGCGATGGACGCGCCGACCCAATCTCCCAATCTCCACCAATCTCCAGTCACCCCAATCTTCACTCTTCAATCCTGTTTTTTAACATTCTCGGCACTCGCGCCAATATCCGGCTCGTCACATCATAGTTGATGGTGCCGGTGCGGCGGGCGGCTTCGGCGGCGCTGAGTTCGGCGTCACCCTGGCGGCCGATGAGCACGGCCTCGTCGCCCATGGCCAGTGGACCCGTGGCGGCCACGATGGCGGTCACATCCACGATGGTCTGGTCCATGCAGACCCGGCCGAGAATGGGTGCGCTCCGGCCGCGGATGAGCACGCTGCCCCAGTTGAGCGGCTTGCGTGGGAAGCCGTCCGCATAGCCCAGGGGCAGCACGGCCACGGTCATGGGCCGGTCGGCGATGAACTCGCGGCCGTAGCTGACCGCGCCGCCGGGCGCGAGGTCGCGCACCTGGGCCACCAGCGCCTTCCACGTGAGCACGGGCGTGAAGCCGGGCGGCAGCGGCGTCTCGTCCACGTCAGGGTCCAGGCCGTAGAGCGCGATGCCGCTGCGCACCATCTGCAGGTGGGTCTGGGGCATGGAGAGGATGGCGGCGGAGTTGGCGGCATGCGCCACCGGCGGGCAAAGGTCGGCCGCACGCAGGTCACCCAGGAGCGCAGCGAAGCGGTCGAACTGGGCGGCGGCGTGCTGCTTGTCGGTCAGGTCCGAGGTGGCGAAGTGGGTGAAGATGCCCTCGACGCGCAGACCGGCCACCGTGTGCAGATCGGCCAGGAGCGCGGGCGCGTCGGCCACGTTGACGCCCAGCCGGTTCATGCCGGTGTTGACCTTGAGGTGCGCGGTGACGGGCGCGCCGGTCGGCGCGGCGGCGGCCGCGAGTTCCCGGCGTTGGCGGCGTCGTAGACGGTGAGGTGCACGTCCAGGCGCCGCGTCTGCGGCCAGCGCGCCGGGGTGTAGCCGAGCACGAGGATGGGCTTGCGTGATGCCGGCGGCGCAGATCCACGGCCTCCGCCAGTGCGGCCACGGCAAAGCGGTCCACGTCGGCCTCCACCGCGGGGGCGACCAGGGCCGCGTCGTGGCCGTAGGCGTTGGCCTTGACCACGGCCATGAGCATGACGTCGGGGTCGATGATGCGGCGCAACTGCGCGGCGTTGGCACGCAGCGCGGCCGTGTCGATTTCAATCCAAGTCGGGCGATTGGCAAGCGGGTTCATCTGCGTTCATCCGTGACTGAAATGCGGGGGCCACAGATGAACACGGATGGACACAGATGATTCAATTTCTCCGGCCGCTTCAATCGACGCCCGAGAAATCGGATGAAAATCTGTGTTGTTGCCTTATCTGTGTCCATCTGTGTCCATCCGTGGCTCAGCTTTGTCTTTCGCAGTGAAGGTCGGCGCGAGCGCGTTCCATCTCGGCCGCGGTCAGGCCGGCGTCGCCCACGGCGATGCCCGGCTTGGTGGCGCCGTGGTAGTCGCTGCCGCCGGTTTTGAAGAGACCGTAGGCGTCGGCCAGCCGGTCGAAGTGGGCGATGACCGCGGCGACCTGCGCCGGCGTGGCCCCACGATGGCCGCGGTTGTGCGCGTAGGTGTAGCGAATCTCCAGGCCGTCCAGCCCGGCCGCGGCCAAGCGCGCCACCACGTCGTCCACATCCTGGACGCGCGTGTAGCTGCCCGGATGCGCGAGCACGGCCCGGCCTCCTGCCTGGTGGGTCAGGTCGATGGCCTCTTCCACGCGCAGGCTGAAGGCGCGCTGGACGTAGGTGGAGTTGGGCGCGTCCGCGGCGAGATATTGGTTGAAGACGTCGGTGATGGAGGTGAAACGGTCGGGGTTGCGTTCCAGCGCCACCTGGGCGATGTGGACGCGGCCGGGCACGCCGCCGGCGCGCGCCAGCACCGCGTCCACGGGCACGTCCACCCCGTAGGCCTGGAGCCGCTCGATCTGGCGGATCTTCTGTTCGACGCGGTTGTCGATGATCCGCTGGAGCATGGCCAGTAGACCGGCGTCGTGGTGGTCGATGCCGTAGGCCAGAATGTTGATGTCCAGAAAATCCCGGGCACGCTCGCTGGTGGTGCTGAACTCCAGCGCGGGCACGATGGTGACGCCGTGCACCGCGCCCGCGGCCATGGCCTCATCCACGCCGAGCACGCTGTCGTGGTCGGTCAACGCGAGGACGTGCACACCCCGGGCCGCGGCCAGCGCGACCAGGTCGGCCGGGCTGTCGGTGCCGTCGGAGCAGGTGGAGTGGACCTGGAGATCGACCGGAAAGGCCGCGGCGGCTGCGCTCATGCGCCGTCGCTCCACTGCCAGCGACCCTCGCCGTGGTCGCCCCAGGCCATGAGCTTGACCGGCGTCACCGCGAGGATCAGGTCGTAGTCGGCGTCGGTGCTGATGTCCCAGTCGTACTTGGCCTTGAAGAGCGGTTGCAGCGCGGCCTCCGTGTCCGGGGCCGGCGCGGCCGTGCCCTCAATAATGAAAACGTTCATGGGGTCAGGCAGGGCGACGCTGACGTGGGGATTGTGGGCCACGTTGCGGGCGCGCACCGACTTGTCCCGGGTGACCACGTAGACACGGCCGGCGTGCCAGACGTGCCAGATGGGCGCGAGGTGGGCGCGGCCGTCCGGGCGCACGCTGCTGAACCAGCAGCAGTCGGCCTGGGCGAATTTTTCCAGCAGCGCGGACAGGGTGGCGTCGTGGGCGGTGGGTGCATCCATGGATGTGCTCCAAACGGTGGTGGACAATGGCGGTGATTCCGGAGACAATATACCCGGGGATCGTTGTCCGGTGCAAGGATGGGGGAAGGCGCGGCGGGCGACGCGGAGCGTCGTGGCGTGCGGCTCCACGCAGAGCGTGGGACCGAGCAGTCAGAGCGTGGGACCGAGCAGTCAGAACGTGGGACCGAGCAACCGGACAGAACCGGGCGAGCACGCAGACGCAATTGCGTTGGGTCACAATGGTGCCGTGTGCAGCGCGGCATTTCGCGTGAAGTATTGATGTTGAAGCACCGGTGTCCGAGCATCGCTTTTCAGTCGCTGAGGCGACTTCTCACTGTCAGCACCGGTTTCAACCGACGCTTTTCAGTCGCTGAGGCGACTTCTCACTGTCAGCACCGGTTTCAACCGTAGGACACATCATGCGCAAGATCGCGGTGGCACTTTCCAAAGGCGGCGTGGGCAAGACGACCACGGCGGTAAATCTGGCGGCGGCGCTGGTCGCGCTTGAGCGCCGCGTGCTGCTCGTGGACATGGATAGCCAGGGGCAGGCCGGACGCATGTTGGGCGCGGCGCCCGCCGCGGGGCTGGCCGAGGTGGCCATGCAAGAGGCCGCGGTCACCGAGGCCGTCACACCGGCGCGGCCGGGGCTGGATCTGCTGGCGGGCGGGCCGGGCTTGGCCGGGCTCAAGCGGGTAATCGCGCGCAAGGACTTCGGCGGCGAGCAGACCGTGGCCGACGCGTTGCAGCCGCTGGCCGGCCGCTACGACTACGTCATCATCGACACCGCGCCGGGCTGGGACACGCTGACCATCAACGCGCTCTTCTATGCCGACGAGGTGCTGGCCCCGGTGGCGCTGGAGGTGCTGGCGCTCCAAGGTCTGCTCGACTTTCGCCGCCACCTGGACTCCATCCAACGGTACCATCCGGAGCTGACCTTACGCTACGTGCTGCCCACGTTCATGGACCGGCGCGTGCGCAAGTCGGACGAGATCTACGGCCAGTTGGCCACCCACTTCGCGACCCAGTTGTGTCCGCCGGTGCGCTACAACGTGCGGCTGTCGGAAGCGCCCGGCTACGGGCAGACCATCTTCGAATATGCCCCGCGCTCCCACGGCGCGGCAGACTATCAGGCGTTGGCCGAAAGGATACTGACGGATGAGTAATCGCAAAGCGACACCGGACGTGCTGGGCGCGCTCCTGGGCGACACCGGGGAGGAGACCGGGGGCGACATCGGCGGCACAACCGACGCACCGCCGCGAGCCGGCGCGCAAGGCCACAAAACCCGCGCCCGGGAAAGCGGCGCCTGCCAAGTCACCCGCACCGAGTGACCGCGGCGCACCGGCAGTCTGGGAGTATCTCACCGTGGTGCTCGGCGACCATCACGGGCTGCGGCCCAAGTCGCTCAACGGGCAGTCGTTGGAACAGTGGAAGGCCCAGCCTGTGCTCGGCGATTTTTTGACGATCGTGGGGCGCTACGGCTGGGAGATGGTGGGCATTGTGGATATCAACTGCGGCGAGAAGGAGGCCTATTTCAAGCGCCCGCAACAGGAGTAGCGAGCGCAGTTTGCCGAGGCCTCAGCATGGCTCGCCCATCAGAAACAAAGGAGGCGTCATGCTGGATGAAGTGGATCTGAGTCTTGCACTCCCCAAGCGTGCGGCCAAACAGGCGATTGCCGCACAGATGGATCGGCTTTACGAGCTACAGCGCACAGTCTTCGACCGCAAATTGCCGGTGGTCATCCTCTTCGAGGGCTGGGACGCGGCCGGCAAAGGCACCGTGATCCGCGCCCTCACCGAGCGCCTGGACCCGCGCGGCTTCAAGGTTCTGTCCACCCAGGCGCCCCGCACCCACGAACAGCAAAAGCCCTGGCTCTGGCGCTTTTGGATGGAGATCCCGCGGCGCGGTCAGATCGCGATCTTTGACCGCAGTTGGTACGGTCGCGTCGTGATCGAGCGCGTCGAGGGGCTCACGCCCATCCCCGATTGGATCCGGGCGTACGAGGAGATCAACGGCTTCGAGCGCACGCTGGCCGATGACGGCACAATTTTCTGCAAGTTCTGGCTGCACATCGACAGGGCCGAGCAACTGCGCCGCTTCATCCTGCTGACGGAAGACCCCGCGACCGCCTGGCAGGTGACGGCCGAAGATTGGGCGCGCCACCAGAAGTATGACGAGTATGCCGCCGCGCTGCTGACATGTTGGCCAGCACCAGCACCGACGTCGCCGTGGGACGTGGTGCCTTCCACCGACATCAACTACAAGACGTGGCATGTCTTTGCGACGATCATCCGCCGGCTGGAAACAGCGCTGGGCGAGGCGCCGGCGTCGCTGCCCACGTACGCGGAACTGGCGGCGCCGGGCAAAGGGGAGAAGACGAGCAAGAAGCGGCGCAAACGGGCGCAGACCGCGGCCAAAGGGTCCGAGACTGGAGATGACCGGGACGACGACGCTGCCGAGACGGCTGCCGCTCATGAAGCCAAGGGTGTGAAACCCAAGGCAGAAAAATCGCCAAAAACGCCCAAGTCAAAGAAAAAGCGCGAGCAACGTGCGGCAAAGACAGAGCCTGCACCGGCGGCCGATCCCGCGTCCAAGGGTGACGTCGAGGCGCGCATCATGCTGGAGGAGACCGATGCTTGAGATCGTGGACCTGACTCAAACGCTGGACAAGAAGGAGTACAAGCGTCTGGTCAACGAGTACCAGACGGCCATTCGTCTGCTGGGATACCAGGTGTACCAGCAACGCCGGCCGGTGGTCATCGTCTTCGAAGGCTGGGACGCGGCGGGCAAAGGCGGGGCCATCGCCCGGCTGACCGAGCGCATGGACCCGCGCGGCTACAAGGTGCACCCCATCGCCGCGCCCAAGGGCGATGACGCCGAGAAGCACTACCTCTGGCGCTTCTGGCGACGGCTGCCGGCCAAGGGCGAAATCGCCATTTTCGACCGCAGTTGGTACGGCCGGGTCATGGTGGAGCGGGTGGAGGGCTTCTGCACCGAAGCGGAATGGCGGCGCGCCTACCAGGAGATCCGCGAGTTCGAACGCCAGTTGGTCGACTTCGGCACCATCGTCTTCAAGTTTTGGATGCACGTCAGCAAGGAAGAACAGCTGCGCCGCTTCGAAGACCGGCGCAACCGGCCGCTCAAGTCGTGGAAGTTGACCGACGAGGATTGGCGCAACCGTGACAAGTGGGACGTCTACGAGGAGGCCGTGGAGGACATGCTCATCAAAACGACAACGGCCCAGGCTCCCTGGACCATTGTCGCCGGTAACGATAAACGGTTTGCTCGGGTACAGGTCTTGCAGACGGTGGCGGAGCGCTTGAGCCGGGAACTGCATGTGGATACCAGCCCAAGCGCCCTCGCCGATCTACCCCCGTTGGCTGCGCCTACGCCGATTCCCGCGTGGGCGGTGGCAGAGGCGGAGCAATTGGGGATTCTGCCGTAAGCAACGTTCCCCGCCTACCGGCGCACGGCCAGGGGGAGGAAGACCATGTGCTGGGTACCCTGGAGCGCCGCGTTGGCGCTGACCGGTCCGTAGCGGGTCTCCGTGCCGTTGGCGTCGTATTCGACCAGCCAGTAGTAGTAGTCGATGTTCTCCAACACCAAGCGGTCGTTGACGCTGACCGTCTGCATCTCGTTGGCGCCGGCCACACCTTCCGTCACGATCATGCGATTGGTGAACTTGGCCGCGTCCTTGAAGGCCGGCGTCGTGCTGCGGAAGACGTGGAAGCCCAGGCTGTTGATGGGATTCGAGAATGTCCACTCCACCACAATCCCACCGTCTTTGGCCATGGCCCGGAAGCTGTGCAACGTCACGGCAGTGGGCAGCGGCGGGTTGCAGTAGTGGCTGGCGTCGGTGTCGCCGGCGCCGGGCACCGTGACCGTGGCCACGTTGTTGTAGGTGGGGCGCACGCTGGACCCGTCACCGTAGCAGCCGTCCACGACCGTCACGTCGACGATGGCCGCCGGGTCGGTCAGGGAGAGCGCCAGGCCGCGGGCGGTGTAGCGCCAGCTTTCACCGGGCGAGAGCAGGCCGTCACCGTTATCGCTGGCGGCTTGCCATTGCAGGCTCAGGCGAGAGTCGCTGTCCGTCACCTGGACTTCGTTCAAGGCGAAGGTCACATCGCCGGTGTTGGTGACCAGATACTCCCAGAGCACATTGGACCCCGGATCCAGGACCGGCACGTCGGCGTCGCTGGGGTTATCGGCATTGGCGTCATTCGTGTATTTCTCAATGTCGATGGCGGGCACGTCCACGGTGGTGTCGGTGGCCAACGGGTTACAGTAGTGGGTCGGGTCGCTATCGTCGTCGCCGGGCACGACCACGAAGCCGACGTTTTCGTAGGTGCTGCGGGGTTCCCCGGAACCGACACCGGTGCACCCGTCCACAATCGTGCTGCCTTGCGTTGCGTTGGGATCGTCCAGATCCAGAGACGTGCCCACGGCGGTGTAGCGCCAGCTCTCGCCCGGGGTCAACAGGCCGTCGCCGTCGTCGCTGCTGGGATCGTAGAGCGGATGCACGCCGGCGTGGCTGTCGGTCACCACCACCTGCTCCACCGTAAAGGTGACGTTGCCGTCGTTGCGCACCACATAGCTCCAGAAGACCGGATCGTTGGTCTCAATCTGCGGGATGGCCGGGTCGTTGCGATCGTCGCCGTCCACGCCGTTGGTGGCCGTCTCGATATCGATGGCCGGATTGGCCGGGTTGCAGTAGTGGGTCGGGTCGGCGTCCTCGTCACCGGGCACGAAGACATGGCCGATGTTCTCGTAGGTGTTGCGCGTGCCGTAGGGGTTGGCGCCGTTCTCGCTGCAACCGGGCACGATGGTGCTGTTGACCGTGGCCACCGGATTGTCCAGGTCCAAGGCCGTGCCCACGGCGGTGTAGATCCAACTCTCGCCGGGCGAGAGCAGGCCGTCGCCGTCGTCGCTGTTGGGATCGTAGACCGGCGTCACGTTGGGATGGCTGTCGGTCACCACCACCTGGTCCACCGTAAAGGTGACGTTGCCGTCGTTGCGCACCACGTAGGTCCAGTTGACCGCATCGTCGATGGGCAGGTGCGGGATGGCCGGGTCGTTGGCATCGTCGCCGTCCACGCCGTTGGTGGCCGTCTCGATGTCGATGGCCGGATGGGGCGGGTTGCAGTAGTGGGCCGGGTCATCGTCCTCGCTGCCGGGAACCACCACCGTGCCGATGTTGGCGTAGGTGTTGCGGGTGCCGAAGACGTACGTGCCGTTGCGGTCACAGCCCTGGACCACGGTGTGATTCGCCGTCGCGTCGCCGTCGTTCAGGTCCAGGGCCGGGGCTGTGGCGGTGTAGCGCCAGCTTTCACCCGGGGAGAGCACGCCGTCGCCGTCGTCACTGGTGGCGTCAAAAACCGGCGTCACGGCGGGGTCGCTGTCGGTCACCGTCACCTGGGCGGCGCGGAAGGGC
Organism: Caldilineaceae bacterium; assembly: GCA_041391205.1. GTDB lineage: Bacteria > Chloroflexota > Anaerolineae > Caldilineales > Caldilineaceae > JAWKOK01. The sequence goes on along the minus strand of JAWKOK010000048.1, from coordinate 17,538 downwards.
ACGTTGCCCGTGTTGCGCACGATGTAGACCCACGTCACCTGCTCGCCCGGGTTGAGTTGGGGCACCGTCACGTCGTGGGGATTGTCGGCGTCGGCGCTGTTGACATGCTTCTCGATGTCGATGCCGGGCGTGGCCGGGTTGCAGTAGTGGGCCGGATCGGTGTCCTCGGCACCCGGCACCGTGACGGTGCCGATGTTTTTGTAGGTATTGCGCCGGCCGAAGTCGCCGGTTCCGTCTTCGTTACAGCCCTGGACCACGGTGTGATTCTGCGTGGCGCCGGCATCGTTCAGGTTGAGGGCCGGGGCTGTGGCCGTGTAGCGCCAGCTTTCGCCGGGCGAAAGCACGCCGTCGCCGTCGTCGCTGGCGGTGTCGAAGATGGGCGTCACAGCCGCGTCGCTGTCGGTCACCGTCACCTGGTTCCCGGTGAAGGGCACGTTGCCCGTGTTCGTCACGATGTAGACCCACGTCACCTGGGCGCCCGGGTTGAGTTGGGGCACCGTCGCCGCGTCGGGATTGTCGGCGTCGACACCGTTGACACTCTTCTCGATGTCGATGGCCGGATCGGCCGGGTTGCAGTAGTGGCTGGGGTCCGAGTCCTCGTTGCCGGGCACGACCACGGTGCCGATGTTGGCGTAGGTGTTGCGCTCGCCAAAGATGCCGGCGCCGTCCTCATCACAGCCGGGCACGATGTCGTGGTCCGCCGTGGCGGCGGGATCGAGCATGTCCAGCGCGGGGGCCGTGGCCGTGTAGCGCCAGGTTTCGCCGGGGGAGAGCAAACCGTCGGCGCCGGCGTCGCTGCTGGAGTCGAAGACCGGAGTCACGCCGGGGTCGCTGTCGGTCAGGGTGACGGCGTCTCGGGGCACGGCCACGGTGCCCGTGTTCTGGAGCAGATAAGTCCAAATGACTTGCTCGCCGGGGGCGATCTGGGGCACGTCGCTCTGATTGGGCGTGTCGGCATCGACGCCGTTGGTGAGCTTCTCCAAGTTGATCTGCGGAATGGCGTAGACATAGGTCACGTCGGCCGCGGCCGCGCCCATGGTGCGCAGCTGGATGTCGATGTTGGAGTTGATGCCCGACGCCTGCCAGCGTGCCCAGACCAGGGTGGGCAAGGCGACGGTGCCGTTGCCGGTGAAGGCATCCAGCGCGGCGGGTGCGGTGTAGACGCCGTGCACATTGATGTCGTGGACGAAACGTTTCTCGGCGGAACCCAGTGCGTCCAGCGGTTCGTCGATGCCTAGAATCGCCTCTTCCCCGTTGAGGACCGTTGCGTTGGGCAGATCCAGTTGCATGCTGCCGGATACATTGCCCTCAATGGCGATGGGACGATTCAACGGATTGGAATAGATAAAGGTGCCGGTCAGGGTCGCGGTGGCGGAAATCTCGACACCGGTCAAGATGCCCAGCGATGCATCGAACTTGGGGACCACCAGGTCGTCGTCGATGGGCAGATAGGATTCGGGGATCGAATCGCGGTGACTGATGGTTTCGGCGCGTACGTTGCCGGCCAGCGTGGCCAGTAACATGGCGGCGACGAGGAGTGCATTGACGATTTTGGCCATGTGGAGTTTCATGATCTTCATCCTTTGTCATTGCGGACACAGATACTGCTTATCTTGCCTGGCCTCAGGATAGACAGGAATCGTTATCGAATCGATCATAGAGAGTTGCGAATACCACGCAGATCGTTTATTTCCAAAATCGGTCAGCAAATTCTGTTTTTATTAATGAATAATGGTAACAAACTGCGTGATTACGATAGCAAAGGTGTCTTGTTTCGCGCACGGCCCGTGTGCAACCTCCCAAAGCCGCACCTGTAACGGAGAAGTCGCGTGAGGAACCGCGCAGGGCAGTGGCCTGTACAGCCGGGCCATGGCCCTGCGCGCGCGGCGGAACGTTCAGAAGATCACGGTATGTTGGCCAGCGGCAAGTACATCAGATGGCCCGTCGCGCGTTCATTGATGATGCCGTCACAGGCCCGTGCATGATGCGGCGCCTGCTCAGTTCGATCTGGGCCAGCCAGTAGTCATGCAGGACGTTGGGCGCGGCGTCGGCATCCGTGACGGTGAACGCCTGTGTGCCGTCGGCAGCACCCAGCTCGGCCATAACCATGTCGACTGTAATTGTCACGGCCTCGGTCACGCTGGGCGTGGCGCCGCGCAGCACGTGGAAGCCGAGCGTGCCGGTGCGCAGCGCGCTACGCCACCGGAGTTCGATTGCGTCATCCACCGGCACGGCGCGGAAGCTGACCAGCTCCAGCGCGGTGGGCGTGAGATTGCAGTAGTGGCCGGCATCGCTGCCGGCTGCGCCAGGGATCGAGCAGAGCCAATGGCACCTCCGCCTGGTCGACGCGGTCGGCATCGACGTCATTGGTCAGCTTTTGCAATTCGATCCGCGGGATGGCATAGTTATAGACGCTGTCCACATGGGGATCGCCCGTGGTCCGCAGGCTGATGTCCACGTTGGAATTGACCCCGGCCGCTTGCCAATGCGCATGGACCCGGGTGGGCAGGCTGACGACGCCGGTTCCCGCAAACGCGGCGAGCAGCGCCGGCGACGTGACGGCGGTGTAGTCGACCAGCCGGGGCGCAAATGCCTGTTCCCCGACGCCCAGTGCGGGCAGGGTTTCGTTGACGGAGACGATGGCGACCGTGCCGGCCAACGCGGCCGCGCCGGGCAGTTGAAGCGCGAATTCGCCCTCGACCAAACCTGTCTTCACGAGAACGATCCTATTGTGTGGAGGGCTGCGTTGAAGTATTCGATGGTCTTGTGAGGACAAACGTTTCTGCCTGTCTTCGCAAGATTTCTACATTCTCACACTCCATCTTACAGAAGATTTATTACATTCCGTCTTACGAAGCCCCAATTTTTCCCAAGTAATTCACCCGAAAATGCAAACAAAAGGTTGACGAAATAATGAAAGAAACGATGCTGGCCGCTCAATTGCATGGCACACGCGATCTGCGCACCGCGCTGATTCCGACGCCCGGCGCACCGGGGCCGGAGCAGGCGCTGCTACGCGTCACATCGGTCGGAATATGCGGCAGCGACTTGCACACGTACGTGGACGCGCGCATCGGCGACACCGACGTGCAGGAGCCGTTGATTTTGGGGCATGAATTTGCGGCGGTGGTGGAGGCCGTGGGCGAGGGCGCGCTGGACGGCAACTTCGCGCCGCTGATGCCGGGCACACGCGTGGCCGTGGATCCGGCGCAGCCGTGCGGGCGCTGCGAACTCTGCGAACAAGGCCACCCGAATCTGTGCCGGCGTCTGCACTTCTGCGGCCTCTATCCCGACCCGGGCAGCCTGTGCGAATACATGATCATGCCGGCGCACACCTGCTTCCCCGTGCCCGACAACGTGGACAACGACGCGGCCGCCCTGCTGGAACCCTTGGGCGTGGCCATTCACGCGGTCGATCTGGCCAAGATCAAGGTGGCAGACAGTGTGGCCATCATCGGCGCGGGTCCTATCGGCCTGTTTGTGCTGCAACTGGCCAAGCTGTCCGGCGCGGAACCGATCTACATCAGCGACAAATTTGATTGGCGGCTGGAGTTGGCGGCGAGCTACGGCGCGATTCCGGTCAATTGCGACAAGACGGATCCGGTTGCGTTTGTGCGCGAGGCCACCGGCGGCCGCGGCGTGGATGTGGCCATCGAGGCGGCGTGGGCCGACCATTCGGTGCAGCAGGCGGCCGAGATGGCGCGTTGGGGCGGGCGGCTGGTGCTGGTGGGGATTCCGGGACCGGACAAGCTAGAGATGAAGGCGTCGACGGCGCGGCGCAAGGGGCTGACGATTCGCATGTCACGGCGCATGAAGCACGTCTATCCGCGCAGCATCAAGCTGGCCACGACCGGCAAGGTCGACCTCAACGGCATCGTGAGCCACCGCTTCCCGCTGGCCCAGGCGCCGGAAGCCTACGCCATGAACGCGGACTACCAAGACCGGGTCGTGAAGGTCATGATCGAGGTGAGTAAGTAACCACGCCGGTGACGTGCAAGACGAAAGCCACAGATGGACACAGATGAACACAGATAACTACAGATGCTTTGATTTTTTCTACAATTCCACTTGCTAGAATCTGGCTAAAATCCGTATTTTTTATTTAATCCGTGTTTATCTGTGTCCATCTGTGGCTCCGTTTTTACCCGCCCGCGGCCTTGGCTTCGTAGCCGAGATCGCGCAGCATGGGCACGATCTTGTCGCGGTGGTCGCCCTGGATCTCGATGTCGTCGCCCTTGACCGCGCCGCCCGTGCCCAGCTTGCTCTTGAGTTCCTTGAGCAGCGCCTTTTTGCCGCTGGGCGGGCTCACCACCCCTTTGATGACGCAGACGGTCTTGCCGCCGCGGCCGTTCTTCTCCAGCCAGACGCGCACTGGCTTGCCCTTCTGCATGCCCAGCGCCGCGGCGGATTGGCCGGAAGCTGCACCTCACGGCGCGGCTCCGGCGTGGGATCGGTGGAAAAGACAACGCGTTTATTCTTCGGCATGGTTTGACTCCCCAAAGTACTCGGCATAGAGGTTTTCATAGACCGCGCGGTCGTCGGCGGAATAACAGACCGCCAGCACGCGCGCGGGCAGGTCATGGCGTGCGAGGTGCGCGGCCATGGTGGTGAGGGCGATGCGGGTGGCGCGGGTCAGCGGAAAGCCGTAGACGCCGGTGCTGATGGCCGGAAAGGCGACGGTCTCCACCGCATACTCGGTGGCCAGCGCCAGCGAGTTGGCATAGGCCGCGGCCAGCAGGTCGTCTTCGCCGTAGTCGCCGCCCCGCCAGACCGGCCCCACCGCGTGGATCACGTAGCGCGCGGGCAGACGGTAGCCGCCCGTGATGCGCGCCTCGCCCGTGGGACAGCCGCCCAACGTGCGACACTCGGCCAACAACTCGGGCCCGGCCGCGCGGTGGATGGCACCGTCCACACCGCCCCCGCCCAGCAGCGTGCTGTTGGCCGCGTTGACAATGGCATCCGCCTCCACGCGGGTGATGTCCCCTTGCATGATGTGGATGCGCGCGGCAATGTCAGACATGATGAACTCCTTCCGGCGCAGACGGCTGCCGGGGTGACAGCGCGGGCGCGCCGCCAAACGGGGGCATGGACGTCACGTGAACGTGGCCGTGGACGAACTGGGCAATGCGGCGGATGGCACTGCGCGCCGCCGGCTCGAATGCAAAGAGAATGTGCCACGCATGGACCATGTTTTCCCACGGTTCGAACTGCACCGCTACGCCGTCGTCCGCGGCCCGGTGGGCCAGGCGGCGGGCATCGTCGTAGAGCAGCTCGGCCGTGCCCGCCTGGATCAACAGCGGCGGCAGGCCGTGGAGATCGGCGAAGACGGGCGAAATCGTGGGCGTGTGCGGGTCGGCGCCGGCCAGCACCAACGGCACCGCGGCCCGAAGCCCGGCGAGATTTAAGTAGTCGGTCGCCGCATTCGTGTGCAACGAAGGGCTCGACAGGGTCATGTCCACCCAGGGCGAAATGCAGACCGCGCAGGCAGGCAGCGGCAGTCCGACGTCACGCAGGGCCAGCAGCAGCGCGATGGTCAAGCCGCCGCCGGCCGATTCGCCCGCAAGGACGATACGCTCCGGTGCGATGCCCTGGTCGAGCAGCCACCAGTAGGCCGCCCACGCGTCCTCCAGCGCCGCGGGATAGGGATGCTCGGGTGCGAGGCGATAGCTGGGCAAGAGGGCCTGCATGCCGGTCGCCTGGACCAAGGCCGCGGCCAATGCCCGGTGGCTGCGGGGCGAACCGAAGAGATAGCCGCCGCCATGCAGATAGAGCAGCACCGCGTCCGTGGCCGACCGGGGACCTCGCAGCCACTCCACGGGCACGCCCGCGGCCACGGCATCCGTGACCTTGACCGCGTTGGGGATGGCCAGCAGACCGCCCTGGTCGACGGCCGCGCGCAGCGTATCCAGCCCGCCGGCACTGTCCTGGGGCAGCGTGGCCGCCAGCCCGGCCACGATACACTCGAAGGTCCACGACCAGGTGGGCAACCGCGGGCCGGCGACACAGCGGCGTAGCGCGGCGCGGGCAACCCCGGCACTGAAATGGATATTGGCGGTGGTCAAGGCACGCCAGTTGGCCGCCGCCAGCGCTGCATAAACATCGCCGCTCCCTGAACTGCGCGCCGTCCGTGTACAGTGGCGATCGGCCTGCCGCGGCGGCGCATTGCATCGTCTTCCCAAGTGTATCACAAGCGCGCCGCGCCCGGATGACGGCCGAGAAGGCGGGTACAGGCCGAGAATGCGCGCCGGAAAGCGCCCTTTTTGTAGCCGTTCTTACACATTGTTATAATAGCGCCACCAGTCTGCCGACCCGTCGAAAGCGACATAGGGACGAGTTGTTCGCGGCTGGTCGAGATGTGCGACCAAAATCAATGCGCCGGACCTACACGATGACCAAGCGACACCGGCCCGCGCGGCGGTCGCCGGGCACAGGGGTGCCGACGCACACACGAATACCACGGGGTGAGGAAATGAGCGAAAGTCCACGGTCCTTGATTATCGCCATGAGTGTCGGCGGCATCTTGCTGCTGTTTATTCTCCGGCGCGATTCTGAGCGTCTCCATCACCGAGGCCATGATGACATCCGTCGACCGCGATGTGCAGGCCGTCCCGGTTGCCGTTGCGCCGACGGCGGAAGCGGGCGCAGGTGGGCGGCAGCCACACCGGAAAGCGCACCGGCGACTGATGCGGCTGCGGGTGAGGCAGCTGCGCCGACCGCAGGTGAGGCGGCCGCAGAAGCCGACACCGCAACCGCGCCGGCGGACACAGGCGCAGCGACCGACGCCGCACCGGCCGCAGGGAAGCAGCCGCCGAAGAGGCGAGCGCAGGCGTACCTCCGGAGTGACGCCCATGGACAACGTGCCGGTGACCGATGAATTGCAGGCTGCGTTCCTCAGCGGCACTTGCATCGCCTGTCACGTGATTCCCGGCATTCCCAGCGCGGTCGGCCAGATCGGCCCGGATCTCACCCACATCGGTACGACCGCCGCGACGCGCGTGCCGGGAGAGCGCCCTGGAGTACATCCACCAGTCGATCGTCGACCCCACCGCCTTCACCGCGCCCGACTGTCCCACCGGGCCGTGCATCACCGGCACCATGCCGCCGGGCCTGGATACGCTGGTCAGCCCCGAGGACCTCAACTTGATGATCAACTACCTGGCCGGCTTGGAGTAATCGGCTTCACGCCGCAACGCAGAGTCCAGCGACCAGCGTGATATCTCTGGTCACCGGATCGTCCGGCAGGTTGCCGGACCTGAACTGACGTAATCGGCTTCACGCTGCAACGCAGGCGAGAAAACGGGCGGGCGATCTTTGCGATCGCCCGCCCGTGATTGGGGCGCCGTTTGCCATGGGTGGAAACCGGTGCACGCAGAGATCCTGGCGCGGCGCCATTTGCCACGGTTGGAAACCGGCGCTGACAACGAGAAGTCGCCGCAGCGACTTCCCCGAGTTGGCGGCAGGCGCTAGATCAGGGCCAGCACCACAGTCAGGGTGACGCCGCTGGCGATGGTGGAAAATAGCACGGTGCGCGTCACGAAGTCGGGCATGAGATCGTGCTCCAGGGCGATGAGCGAGGCGAGAACGGCCACCGGCATGCTCATCTGGATGATGCCGGCGCCCCGTTCCACGCCGGTGAGTCCCAGCAGCGGCGCGAGGGCAAAGGCCAGCAGCGGCCCGGCCACCAGCCGCAGCGTGCCACCCACGACTTCGTCCCGGCCCAGGCGCAGTTGGCCCATGCCGGAGAGTTGGATGCCCAACGTGACCAACATGACCGGAATGAGCGCGCCGGCCAGCAGACCCACGGCCCGGTCCAGAAAGAGGGCACCGGCACGTCGAGCAGGTTGACGGCGAAGGCGGGGAAGACCGCGATGATGCCCGGCGTCTTGAAGGCGGACCAGACCGCGTTGAGCCCGCTGCCCTGGTGCCACGTGGCCGCGATCACGCCGATGGTGAAGCCGGCGGTGCTGCCCACGAGGAAGAAGACCGACGCCGCCACCAGCGCGTCGTCGCCCAGCTTGAACTGGATGATGGGCAGCCCGAAGTTGCCCACGTTGCCGAATGCGGCCACCAACACGTAGGCGGCGGCCATCTGCCCGCGATGCCCCATGAGCCGGGCGACGAGAAAGGCGATGACCACGACACCCAGGGTGGCCAGCGTCATGAAGAGCGCCATGCGCGCCGCCAGCCCCGCCGGGATCACCGCGTCCTTGAAGACATTGAAGATGAAGGCCGGCACGAGCACGTAGTAGGCGAACTTGGTCAGCGTGCGCGTCCAACTGGAGGCGAGGTCCGGCCACGTAGCCGGTCACCACCAGGGCGAAGACCGGCAGGAGAATGTTGATGAAGATGGAAAATAGCTGGATCAAGGAGGGACGTCTTTCTAGGACCGCCAGAGGCACAAGTGCCAAAATTCCGGCGTGGTATGTAGGTGAGAATGTGCTGGCTGACGACAAGTTCGGTCAGTGCGCTGTGCCTGGGCTTCATCCCCAGCCACAGACGCCAGTCGGGATGGGCGGCGACGTCTCGATGGGACACGCCTTCCGCTTCGAGCAGACGGGAGACGTGGGCCGCGACTTCGGTGGGCACGTCGGGCGCAACGATCGTTTTGCGGGAGGTGCCTTCCAGCAGGCCGTAGTCGCGGAAAATGGTCAACGCCATGCCACAGAAGCGCGCCCGCGTCGTGCCGGTCCACGTACGCACCTCCGGGTGTGCCGGCGGCCGCATCAGGAAGCGCTGGACGTCCATGGTCACCATGGCGTGGTCGTCGCCGTGCCACCTGGGCAGCACCAGTTCTTGGACGAGTGCGTACAGCGGGGGATCCTGCCGGCAGACGTGGACGAGCAGGGCCGCTTGCAGACTAGCCGGGGACGTGCGTCCGGCGAAGGTGGCCAAATCGTCCAGCACCCAAGTGGGGGGATGCCAACTGGTCAAGCGCATGCTGATGCGGCTGACGATGCTGGCCCGGCTGGCGCGCGACCGTTGCGGCAGACGGCCCTCGATCAGCAGTTGTTTGGTGGTCTCCACCCGTTTGGCGACAGTGCCCCGCTGTTCGGCGTAGGTCCACAAGAACAGACGTGTCTCGTCGAGCAGGCCGGAGAAGAGAGCACTGGAGGCGGTGAACGGTCCCGATGCGCGCCATTTGGTGATCATAGCAAGTCGTCTGCGGCGGTGTGTGTTGCGGTGTCTATTGGTGATTGGGTCGCGACCACGACGACGGAAGACATGGCGTCATTTCAGGCGCCTTGGCAGAAGAAACACGGCCTGCCACGCGGTGGACGCGGAATGGATACGCAGGTTCCAAGTGTAGTACGGTTGCGCATGAAGGTCAAACCGGGCGCGCGCAACCGGATTGGGCCAATCAACCTATGAAAGTGGGGCCATCTGCCCCTGGCGTCGGGCCGTCCGTCCGGGCTAGACTAAACAGTCCATGTCTTGGCATCACTCTATAGATAAGTCACTTGAACTCCGTACAATCGAGCGTGTTTTTGCACTGGACGATTGTACGGAGTTCAAATAATGTGACCATTAGGAGGAAACAAATGCAAGAATGGTTGCTATGGTTCTTGATCCTCTTCTGGAGCGGACCCATCGGGTTGGGCATCTTCTTGGCGGGGCTGGGCGTCTACTACTGGGGCCGAAGTCTCGACCGCAAGAGCAAGGCCGCCGGGCGCGGTGACGAGCAGTAGCCGCGTCACCGGGACGCCACGCACACCGTCAAGTGCGCGTCCTCAACGGCCCCCTCTTCCCCGGAGCAGGTGATCATGATGCACAAGAGCCGATTTTTCCTCGACACGCTCGCCGCGGGTCTGCGTCATTGGCCGCGCCGGTTGACGGTGCCGGCGGTGGCGCTGTGGCTGCTCCTCCCCTTCGGCATCGCCCTGGCCGCGGGCACGCTGCGCCAAACCTTGAACGACGGCTCCTGGCGCATTCTCGCGTTTCCGTCGGCCATGATCCTCTACAACTTGATCATGGCGCCGTGGCTCAGCAGCATGGATGGGCGCATTGCCGCCGCCCTTCGTCCGCTGTCCCAGCTCGACGACGCGGCGTATGCGGCGCTGGTGGACGAAGCGACCGCGTCCGGGAGACGCGGACCCTGGCTTGCGTTCGGCCTGGGCGTCCTGGTCCAGCTTGGCCTGTACGGTGTGCCCCGCACCCGTGCGCCGTTGGACCTCTACCTCTTCATCGCATTCATGCTCATGTACGGCAGCATGGGCTGGCTGATCTATCGGGCCGTCGAGGGCACGCACCTGAGCCGGGCGTTGCCCCGGCAGCCGCTCAGCGTAAACGTCTTCGACATCACGCCGTTTGAACCCATCGGCCGCCAGAGCCTGCTGCTGGCCATGGCCTTTGTGGGCGGCGCCACGGTCAGCCTCTTCTTCATCTTCGGGCGCGACGACATGTTGCAGTGGCCCAACCTCGTCATCTACGCCACCTTGATCCTCATCACGCTGGCGGTCTTCTTCAGCAATATGTGGCCGACCCATCGCCTGCTGGCCGCGCACAAGAAACGTCACCGTGCAGAGGCCGAAGCGACCATCGCCCAGGCCTACAGCGAGCTGACTGCCCTGACGGCCCAGGGCGCAAACACCGCGCAGGTCGAATCCAGCATCAGCGCCTGGGCCGTGATCGACGACCGCCTCAAGCTCACCCGGACCTGGCCCTACAACACGGAGATGTTGCGCACGCTGGTGATCACCGTGCTCACGCCGCTGGCCGTGGGCGCCTCCCGCATCATCGCCGTGTTCATCACCAGCGGACGTCCCCAGTAGGCCGGTATACAGCGCTGTGGGGCGGACTTCCCAGGAAGCCCTCACCAGATGCCTCTGGGGGCGTTTCACCGAGGAGCTTCCGGGAAGTCCGCCCGCCGCGCCGGCCACTTCCGTCCAGAGAAAATGCCTCCGCGTGTGCCCCGACTTGGCGATCGATATGTACATGTACACCAACACGGCTGCTACCATGACAGCATGTCGTTGCGCGATTGGTCCCGGCGCAACGGTGCGGAGGAACACATTGGAGGAAAGGAACAATACTATGCGAAGAAATATGCGCCACATCACCGCCGTGGTCGCGACGACCGCGCTCGCCCTGACGCTGTTGGGCGTGCTGGCCCTGGTCTTCGGCCAGATCACGCCGGCGCCCACCGCGCTATTGCGCCGAACGCCGCGACCCCGGACGAGCGTGCTTGCTCGGCGCCGCTGTCGTCCTTCGGCATCGCCTCGCCGCTGACGATCACCCAGGACGGCGGGCGGTCTGTGAGCGGGCACGGCGTCTGCTGGGAGGACGGGCAGATGTTCGACCTGCACGTACGCGTGGCCCAGAGCAGCACGCACGCCTTCGCCGAAGGACACACCATCGACGTCTGCTCGACGGTGCGCCAGCTGGCGGGCGCCGGCGACGACCGGCAGTGACGCCGTGTTTACAGCCGGCCGCCGCGCCTGCGCCGAAGCCGTCGAGTTCGGCCAGCACGGCATCGCCGACGAGCATCGCTGGTGCAAGGATATCGAGTTGGCGGTGGGTGAATAGGGGAAGTGGGTTTCCAGGTTGAAGCGGCAGCCGAAAACTCCAGCTGCTTTTTGTTGGGGAGCAGGTTCGGCGGGTTATCCCATTTGGACCAAAATCCGCCTCTAATTCATCCTCGGCATCAGACGGTAGGGGTGCGACAATAAAACCAGCAGCCAGGCAGCAATGGCGCTTGAACAGGTGGTTGGCGCGCCCAAGCTTCCGGATACCTGACGCTGACCAGCGCCACACCGAAACTGGCGACGGCGCTGGAATGCGGAACAGCGGATCAGCAAAGTGACGCTTGGATCACGTCGGAATCCGCCTGCTGCAGCGCGTGACCTTCGTCGGTAGAAATAATTGGCAGTATCTTCGACATCACAGACAAGATAATAGATGACTGGCGCAAGGAGTCAGGGTCTGCAAAATCTGTATGAGCAGGGCGGCAGCGGTGGTTCCGGGGTGAACATGCCGACATATGCACGCTAGACGATGTGGCATAGGCGACCCAGGAACCTATACGCGATCAGGTGAATGCGGTGAGCATGATGAGTCGGACATGGAAATCGGCGGGGTCAAGAGGGACTGGAGCCATGGACGCGGAATTGGCCCATCAATGACGGCGTCTTGTGGACGGCTGCGGCAGGGCTTTTGATGAATGTGATGTTTCACCTATTTCCGATGATTGGCCGGATAGGGGCATCTGCAAGTGCCGCATCCGCTGAAATGGAATGGTGACACTTAAACCAGACGATTGGCATTGTCGCTACTTTGCGCCGTTAAAATTGCAGCCGTCACATTGGCATCTGTCAGGTCGCAGCCTGCGAGATTGGCGCCGGACCGATTGGCGCTCACCAGGTACGAACCGGTCAAATTGCATGCCGGCAAGGTAGGCGCCGGCGAGATTGGTGTGCGGCCAGATTGGCTGGTCAAGTCGGCATTGGTCAAGTTAGCGTCGCGCAGATCGGCTTGACCGAAGTCCGCGTGGAGCACGCGGCGGAGCAAGTAAAACGGATGAAGCTGGAGCCATGCAGATTGGCATCCGCGACGTTTCGCCTCGCACGAACACCGTTGAGCACAGAACGCACCAAGCGCGTGTAATGAGAGATCACGTCGCCGCGCAGATCAGCGCGCGACAAGGTCGCGTACGATGAACGCCTTCCCAAGCTTTGCGAGCGCGAGGTCTGCATTAGTCAGGTTGGCCTCGGTGAATCGGCATCTACAAGGTTGGCGCCGGGTAAGCGGGCAGCCGCAAGATGTGCGCTGCGCAGATCATGGCCGGTGCATTTAGCGCTCTAGGCGGGCGTTCGTCAGCATCGTCAGGGCCCGAGCGCGCCGACTTGCCGAAAGGCAAAGCCATCAGGCCACCGGGTGAATTTATCATGGCGCGCCTTTCGACCAAGTTGGTGTTCCGGAGGTCGGCCCGAGTGAAGTTACATGCGTAGATCGACGCCCGATAGATCAGCCGTCGAGGAGATTACGCGCCCATCAGGTTGCGCCGGAAAAGTCGGCGTTGGGGAATTTGGACGCGCGGAGGTCGGCTCCGGACAGATCGATTCCGACTTGGCGACGCACGGGCGAAACCGTGCGCGGACCGCGAGCGCACCGTAGCGGCGGGGTTCGAAGCCTTCCGGCCACACCGTCGCATCATTGAATAGGAGCAGGCCGAGGTCGGCAGACTCAACTCATCGCCAGCGAGGATTGGCCGCAAAGGCCAGCAGCCTGACTGAAGCGCGGCCGGTGAGGTCGCTGTGAGACAAGTCACGGCCCCCGGTGAGGTCGGCCATGGTCAAGTTGGCCCCTCTGTGCCGACCACATGGATGGTATTGCCCCCGTTGTAGGTTCGCATAGAACGGTCGACCGCGGTGAAGTTGACCTCTGTGCCGTTGACGTGGTGAGTGTTGCCCGTTGACTTGGCACCGGTCAGATCGGCGCGCTGCATCGGGCGCGGTCAGGTCATGCCTGGAGAAATCCCGCTCGACGAGACGAGCGTCATCCAGCATAGATACGGCGGGCACCGACAATATGAATCGGTGTGAGTTCGCCGGCATTGGCCACGTTGATTAACGGCAAGATCACGTCATGCGGCAAGCCGCTGACGACTGAGCTGCCATCGCGGTCCATCAGGATGCGCTCCAAAGCCGGCATGATTGAACGCATGCGCTTGATGAGCGCATAATGGTACTGCCAATGCGCAATCAGTTCCTCACATATGGCACGTCGAGCCACACTTCTGATGATTACGAGTTCAATCTCTTTACGATTCTCGACGTCGATTGATTCCGGTGCACTGGGAGAGTTAGAGGCTGTCCGGGAAAGACATGGTAGCGATCTGGTCTACTGTGCGGGTGTCACGGCCATGAACATTGTCACCTCTAATGCGTACGATCGAGATCATGCTGGCGAGGATGCCGCCGAGCCTACGAGCCAACAGCCTCGTCGTTCTCTATAAGCAATCCATCAAACGGAAGTATGCTCTTGCCGGGGGTAGACACCGGTTTGCGCAAAGACGAGATCGCTCAATTTCTGCGCTTCGGATCGCTAATGTACTTCGGAGGTTCGGATCCGATGCCCGGTTGCCCGCATCGACGATTTCGGCGACCAACGCTGTGGCTTGCTCTACGCTGGCCTCCTCCCGACTATCAGATTTGGATTCAACGAGCAACTGATCAGCACTGGTAATCAGATGGGCTGGTGAGCTAGACATTCTCTTCTTCCAGCAATGCATTGACGATCGAAAGAAATCGCACTGTCACTTTGATCGAATGGGACAGGGCAGATGTGACGAAGTTTAGCAGTTCTAACTGCGGAGCCTTCAATTTTCTTTTGCATCATTGTGCTCGGATCCATATCGGCTCTCGCCAGATCATATGAAACTGAAATAGAATTCGACAGGATTTTCGCATGGATTTCGTAATCACGGTATCCGTTCGCTGCACACCATGGGTGGCAAAGGCACTGTCGTTCTAATATTGAGAATCCACATACAAAATCAGCAGATTGTGAAATCGATATTATTAACTCCTGCTTCTTTTTAAGCGCTCTCCACGGTTGAGACGTGGCAGACGTGACGCTAGAATCGTCTATAAATCCCTGAAGTTGAAACCATATTGCATCATGCTCACAGCCGAGTCAATAACTTCAAGTCTCCTCTGGAATTCTACATGAATCGATTTCCATTCAGACAATTCCACTAGCAGAGTTGATTTCTTAAATACAAACAACCTGCAATTTGCCCTGTCGGCAGAATACAACTGGAGCACCATATGCAACTTGACCATCTGCCTTGACTGCATGCGCGCGGTGTTGGCAGCAAGATCAACAAGCCGTGATCTAGAAGTTCACGATAAAATGTCCGTGAAAATGTGCGAACAAGTTCAGGCACGACCTCACCCTTGCATAGCGACAACAGCAGGTATCCCTGACAACATTAAGTTCTGAGCAAGTCCACTGTATGCCTGGCCATGCCCTCCGTACCAGAATGACAACTTGCCAAAGCCAGCGTTGTGCGACCAACATCTGGAATGAGCTGCCAAGGACTTAAATATATCACAATTCGGCGGAAGTAGCATGAAGATGTCGCGATTGTTGTCCTCAGCGAGTAACAAAACAGTGCCTTGGTCAGGGTCATCCTTGCGTGTCCAAGGTGATGAAGAACACATGAAAACCAGGGTACAGGCGAATGTTTCTCTAACGCGAGGGTAGAGTGACGGGTGGAGCAATAGCCTCGATCTTGGCGTTGAACGGTTCAAAGATTTGTGTAAGCGCACACTTAGCTCTTCATCATAGTCAATGGCGGATAGTCCATTTTCCTCAAAGAGTCTTAGGAGCGGCAATGGATACCAGGATGTGTACGGGGTTGGGTGTCATATGGGAGAACCGATGCGGACTCGTGAGTTCGCAAGGAAAAAAGGCGTGTGTTGACCTGTGCAGATTTCATAAATGCTTCCCTCACGGATTCACACACATGTATTCCCAAAGGGACATTTGTGCAACTCTAGAGCATTGAATTTGAAATCCAGGGCGAGTAAACGCTGTGGGCTCTGAGTCTGGAACCTCTTCCATATCTCACTGAACTCACCCGGTTCTCCATCATCCGTTGGAATATCACTCGCCCGAATTCTTGTTGGGGCAGTGAAGAATCTATCGAAAACGTATTTGAGGGAAATCAATCCATGGACGAGTGATAGATGTCATTCGTAGTTCCACCTGATATCCCTCTGTCTTTTCCCTTATGGATTCTGATCTTTAGGATAGCGAGTTCAGTTGTCATAAGTTTCACACCATCGGTGCACAGGAACGTTTATCCAGAAGCGTCTGCCCCAAATATTGCCCCAAAGAAAACTGTCCATCCGTGCCAGACGGAAGATCGTCTAGTACATTTCGGCACAAATAACAGGAGTTCTCTAAATCCACAAATGGGAAAAACAGTGTGTCCATTACCATCAGTTTAGCTCGCGGACGTCGAGTTACAGCTTCGACACCTCAATACAACGTTCGTATCGGATTAAAAAGCAACATGTGATGACGCATAGAGCATTGCGCTTAGAGTAGTAATGGCAATGTTGAAGCGGTAGCTGGTTAGACACATACTATGGAATGCATATAAACCCGGCATGGTCGAAGATGCGTACAGTGTTCTTCTTATGTACCTCGTCACCGTTCATACGTGCAACCGAAATCGTCTCGGCGAGTCTGCTGCCGAGCTTCTGGGCGGCTTCCACGTCATTTTCCGTAAGGGTGCCACCGTCGTCGCCGTTTGATCCCTGAGATGCGGATGGCAGATCAGGGGTGTGGGATCGACCCGCCTCGTTCATCTGACGTTGTGTGGCCCGCATGCAGGAGAAGCGGACGGGGGTTGAGGTGTTCAGGCTGTTGGAGGTGATGAAATGTCGTCGATCGCGGTGGCGCGGCAAGGATGTGGGATCGAGATCATGCCCAACGCCGGCCACTGCGGGCGATCAGGTGTGCCGGCCGCACGCGTCCAATATCCGGCCGACCTTATTTTCCAGTAAGATTCAGTCTACGGTGCTCCGGTTGATTGGTCAAGGGACATTTGACATGTTACGAGACTTTTCAAAAGGCATGAGCCGGCTGCACGCCTGAGAAATGGCGGCAGCCGGCTCGCGTCATTCATCAGCTCTCCTCAAACCCGTACTCATCAAACTTCAAGGTGCGGCTATTCTCACCGACAGCACGCACGGTCGTGTCGGAGAATCCTTCCGGATGGTCGGCTGCGATTTCCAACGTGATGCGAATGTGACTCCCGGTTTCCTGAATTAAATGCTCGATGACCTCTTGGACGATGGTGTCGATGTCGCGGTTGACCCGCTGCGGGTTCAGACTGACGGTACCGTAGTAGCGACGTTTTAGCGGAGCAGGCACCGGCTTGGGCGTCGGATCGCCTTCCTGTGTCGGGCCGCCGTTGGACATAGGACCGGGATTGCCGACCCCACCGCCGGTCGGCGCGGGAATAGCCGCCGCCTCCCGGTCAAGCTGCGCTTGGGCGGCTTCGCGCCGGACCAGCGTTGCAGCGTCGTTGAGGTAGATGGTGCCTGCACTTCGGTAGAGCAGGCGTTGGTAGCGCCCCTGGCCGTCGAGGGCGTCCGCATAGGCGAAGGGGGCATCCGCGGCGCTGATACCGGCGCGCACCGCGTCCAGGAGTACGTCCTGGTTGAAGAGCCGCGGCAGATAACAGTAGCGGGCCAGGTCATCCCACACTTGTTTGAGCTTGACGTGGGGTTGGTCGCGCCAGAGGAAGCGCTCCAGTTCCATGTTGAGCATGGTGGGGGCCCACTCGGTGATGAGCATGCCGCTCTGGCGCAGCTTGCGTG
The DNA here is from genome assembly GCA_041391205.1 of Caldilineaceae bacterium. GTDB lineage: Bacteria > Chloroflexota > Anaerolineae > Caldilineales > Caldilineaceae > JAWKOK01. The sequence goes on along the minus strand of JAWKOK010000048.1, from coordinate 205 downwards.
CGGCGCGCGTGAAGATGCTGTCGGCTCCACTGATGCGATAGGCCTGGAACTGGACCGGGCCGGTGGGGTCGGGCTGTTCGGGGACGATGAGCCAGTTGTAGGTCTCCATGAGGCGCGCGCCGACGGTCTCTTTGGCCCGGCTCAAATTCGTGCGCACCTGCTTGCGTTGCTGGGCGTCCAGATTGAGTTCTTCCTGCTGGGTGTC
>JAWKOK010000047.1:0-37294 GCA_041391205.1 Caldilineaceae bacterium | reverse complement strand
CGGCCTGGCCCAGGCGAGCTTCGACGAACTCTGCCAGGTCCACGGCATCGGCATGGCCAAGGCGGCCCAGATGCAGGCCGCCGTGGAGCTGGGGCGGCGCCTCGCCGCGGCCGCGCCGGCGGACCGGCCGCAGATTCGCACGCCCGCGGATGTGGCCAACTTGCTGATGTTGGAAATGAGCTTGTTGGAGCAGGAACAGTTGCGCACCGTCCTGCTCGATACCAAAAACCGGGTCACCCGGGTGGAGACGGTCTACACGGGCAGCCTCAACGCGGCCATCGTGCGCGTGGGCGAAGTCTTCAAGGCGGCGGTGCGCGCCAACAGCGCGTCCATCGTCGTCGTCCACAACCACCCCAGCGGTGACCCGACCCCCAGCCCCGAAGACGTGCGCGTGACCGAAGCCATCGTTGCCGCCGGCGATCTGCTGGACGTCGGCGTGCTCGACCACATCATCATCGGCCGCAACCGGTACGTGAGCTTGAAGGAGCGCAAGCTGGGGTTTCGGGGGAAGGGAGATTGAGAGATTGGAGATTAAGAGATTAGAAATTCGGGACACGCATCGCCGGTGAAAAATCTCCCAATCTCTTAATCTCCAATCTCTCCTCTACCCCTCCTCATCCTTCTGATAGTCACTCACCGACACCAGATAATCGGTCAGCTCGCGGAGGGTGGAGGCTTGCATCTTCACCTCTTTGCCGCGCTTGCGTACGAAGTCTTTCAACTGGTCGGCGCGCAGGACCGGCACATCCGGATTGTCGACCTCCAACTGCACGTCCTGGTTCAGGAAGACGGCCGCGCTGTTGAACGGCACCTCTTGGAACGCGTCTTTGACGCCGTCATCCGCCTGGGCCAGCAGATCCCGCAGTTTCTGCTCTTGCTCGGCGATATCGCGCACGGGGTTGCCCACGCCTTCCCGGGCAAAGACGGTGAAGATGCGGCTCAAGCTGAAGGGTTCGCGCCACTTCTCGCCGTTCACCACGACACGGCCCTTGTCACTGCGCGCGGCCAGGATGGTGATGCCCGACGGCCCGACCAGCATGTAGGGCGCGGGCAGACTGTAGGAGAAGTAGGCGTACTTGTCGTCGAAGCCCTTCATGCTGCGCTCGAGCACTTCGTCCGGGCGCTCGATGAGCTTGCTGCCCGGCCAACGGCGGCGCGCAAAGCGGTTGATGTAGTAGCTGCCCATGCTCGCCAGCAGGAAGCCGCCCACCAGCGACGCCATGCTGATGTAGGTCCAGTACTGTTGCAGGAACGCGCCCAGGGCGTGGGGCGCGGGCTGATCGGGCGGAAACCAGTTGGGCGTGAAGTTGACCACCAGGCCGAGCATCAACACCAACAGGCCCGCCAAGCTGAGCCGGCGGCCGAATTTTTCCTTGCTCTGAATCGTTTTGAGGTTGCGGTAGACTTTCATGCGTGCCTTGATTCGCTGTGAAATATGAGTTGATGAGGGTTCCAGAAAATCCCGGCGGACATGGGTCGACAGAGTCCATCCGTGGCGCCGAGGTCGACTGTCCGCCGTGGTATCTACGCCACATCGCGCTATGTCGGCTCTGTGAGCGGGAGTTCCTTGGTTTCCGGCTGTAGGTGGCTGATGTTCTCCTGAATTTGCGTCGTCAGCCCCTGGTCGATGGTGTTGCGCGCCAGGCGAATGGCGTGACGGATGGCGGTGGCGTTGCTGCGGCCGTGGGCCACCACCACGGGACCGGTCAGCCCCAGGAGCACTGCGCCGCCGTGCTCGCTGTCGTCCACGCGCTTACGCACCCGGTTCAGCCCACGTGTGGCCAGCATGGCGCCGATGGCACTGATGGGGTCGCGCTTCAATTCCTCGACCATGACCCGCTGGAGCGCACTGCCCGCGGCCTCCGCCGTCTTGAGAAAAATGTTGCCGGTGAAGCCGTCGGTCACCACCACATCCGCCAGGCCTTGGAAGACTTCCTTGCTCTCGATGTTGCCTTCGAAGTGGATGTCCGGCGTGTTGGTCAACAGGTCGTAGGTCGTGACCACCAGTTGGTTGCCCTTGCCCGCCTCTTCGCCGTTGCTCAACAGCCGCACCGTCGGCTCGGCGACGCCCAAGACCGTGCGCGCGTAGATCGTGCCCATGACCGCAAATTGCTGGATGTGCTCCGGCTTGGTGTCCGCGTTGGCGCCCACGTCGAGCACGGTGCAGAAGCCCTTGAGCGTGGGGAAGGGCGTGATGAGCGCCGGCCGCATGATGCCGCGCATGCGCCCGATCTTGAGGATGCCGGCCGCCAGCGCGCCGCCCGTGTTCCCCGCGGTGACAAAGGCCTGGGCCTCACCGCTGCGCACCATCTGGCAGGCCACGACCATGGAACTGTCGCTCTTGCTGCGCACGGCCTGGGCCGGCTTCTCCCCCATTTCGATGACCTGGCTGGCGGGCACAATGGGCAGATCCAACCCCGTGGTGTCGTGTTTGGCCAGTTCGGCTTGGAGCAAATCGGGCGGGCCCACCAGCGAAACGGTGATCCGTTCCAGTCGGGCCGCCAGCACGGCGCCGGCCACGGTCTCTTCGGGCGCGTAGTCGCCGCCCATAGCATCCAGCGCAATGTTCATTCTCTACCACTTTCTCCCATCCGATCGCCGCTATCATCCTGATAGAAGTAGTCGGCGTTTGCGTTCACAGTTTAGGAACCTATCCGGAAATTCACAGCAGACCGGCTTGTCTTGGCTGTTTGGGTAACAACGTCGTCTGCGCACTGGTATTTCCGGATAGATACTTGTCCGGCGGCCGTCTCCGGCGGGACGTCTGGATCCTGTCAGGAGCCACTCGGTCACGCAGGGCTGCGCCGACGCTGCGGGGAAGCCGATGATGCCGATGGCGCCCGGTCTGCCCAGGCTGCGATGGCGGGGCCTGATGTCGCCGCTGGTCAGGTCGCGCACATCCAGCCGCTGCCGGAGTTCGTCGGCCAGTGCGGTTGCGCCATCGGCCGCGTGCTTGGCGTGCTGCACGGCCACGTTGACCGGCTGCCCGGCCAGGTCGTGGCTGAAACGTTCCACGATCTCGCGCAGCGAACGTTTGCGTCCCCGCGCCCGGCTGATCGCGTCCACCCGCCCGTCGCGGATCTCCAAGATGGGCTTGATGTGGAGCAGGTTGCCCAAGCCGGCCTGGACGTTGCCCACGCGCCCGCTGAGGGCCGCGTACTTGAGCGTGTCCAGCGCGGCGTAGCCGACCATCGCGCCGCGCACTCGGGTGAGGGTCGCCACCAGGTCGGCGCCGCTGACGCCCCCGTCAAGCAGACGGGCCGCGACCAGCGCCTGCCAGCCGCTGCCCATGCTGATGGTGTTGCCGTCCCACAGCAAAAACCGCTCCGGCCCAAACTCCTGGGCCGCGCTCACGGCCGAGTTGTACGTGCCGGAGAGCTTGCGGGTGATGGTCACGACGATGACGTGGGCCGCGCCTTCATCAAATGCCCGGCGATAGGCGTCGGCGAAGAAGGCGGGCGGCGGCTGGCTGGTGGTCGGGACATCGTCCGGATGGGCCGCAAAGCGAGTGTAGAATGCCGCGGCCGACAGATCCACGTTGTTGCGAAACGACTCCACACCGAAATTGACCAGCGTCGGCACTTCGAGCATCCGGTACTGCGCTTGCCACGCAGCCGGGACATTGCTGCTTGAATCGACGATGATGCGCGTGTTTTCGGGATTCAGGCTCTCTGCCGCTTCGATCATGAACCAACAACCTGCTTCCACACATCGACCGCCAAAACACGGCTCACCGTCGAGCATGTTACTACAACATCAACCCATGTGCGAACTTCTTGCGGCCGTTGGGGCTTGCATTCGCGACGACGAAGACCTTCCCGGAAGCCCACACGGGGTCAACGAGAAACTCGATGCGTGCGTGGGCTTCCGGGAAGGTCGCCGCGTGTCCATCGCATCACGCTGCACTCAGCGCGTGGATGACCTGGGGCAGGCGCGGCAGCAGGTCCGACGCCATGACGCCGGCGCGGCCGATCTCCGTCGCGCACTGTTCGCCGGCCTTGCCGTGGAGCCATGCGCCCACGCAGGCCGCGCGGAAGGGCGTCAACCCTTGCGCCAGCAGCCCGCCGATGATCCCGGCCAGCACGTCGCCCGTGCCCGCGGTGGCCAGCGCGGGGGTCGCTACGGGCAGCACGGCCAGCGTCCCGTCCGGCGCGGCGATGACGGTGTACGGTCCCTTGGCGAGCACGACCGTGTTCCACGCCGCGGCCTGTTCCCGCGCCAGCTCCCACCGGCGCGCCACGACGTCGGTCACGCTCAGGTCGCAGAGGCGCGCCAACTCGGCCGGATGGGGTGTGAGCACAATCTGTGGAGGCAGGCGCGGCCACGCCGGGAGCCGGGCCAGGTTGTTGAGCCTGTCGGCGTCGATGATCGTGGCCGGAAAGGTGCCCGCATGCAGCAGCGCTTTGACGAACTCGCGGGTGGTGGCAGCCGTGCCCAGACCGCAGCCCAGCACCAGGGCATCGTACCCGGCCAACCGTTCTTGCACGACGGCGGCGGCCTCGGCGGCGATGGTGCTGACGGCGTCGCCTGTGCCCGTCGGTAAAGGCAGCCAGGTGGGTTCGGCCAGCCGTCCGGTCACCAGCGGCCAGACCGGCTCGGCCACCGCCCCGGTCACCAGGCCCAGCCACGCGCCGGGTCACCGCGGCAGTGGCCAGATAGGCCGCGCTCGGAGTTGCGGCTGCCCACGGCCAGCATGACCTTGCCGAAGGTGCCCTTGTGGCTGTCGGCATCCCGGCGAGGCAGCCAGGCGCGCATCCGGGCTTCATCCAGCACGAAGGCACGACGTCGCTGCCAGGGCCGATCGGTGCCGATGTCGGCCACCAGCAGCGTGCCGACTGCGCCCGCACCGGGGAATTTGTAGTGACCGTGCTTCGTATAGGCAATGACGTGACATCCGCGGGCAGGGTCTGCGGGTCCAGCGTTGTCGCAGTTGAGGCCGCTGGGAGGGTCGACCGCAACCACGGTCAACGGCGCCGCGCCGGCCCGGGCAAGCCTGGGAGAGGATCTCCGCCAGGGCGCCGCCGATAAAGCGGTTGGCGCCGGTGCCCAGCAGCGCGGCTCCACGAGAATGCCGGCCGCGCCCAGCCATTAGCGCAAGGTGGTCAGGGCGGGATCGTCGTCGTTGTGGGCCGTGTGGCGACGCCCAGTGTTCCAGCCGGGCGAAGTGGCCGCCGGTGTCGTGGAGGGTATCCACCGCCCGCTTCCACAGATAGACGCGCACGCTAAAGCCGGCCTCATGCAGATGCCGCGCGCAGACGAGGCCGTCGCCGCCGTTGTTGCCCGGACCGGCCAGTACCAGCACCGTGGGCATGGTCGTGCCGAAGGATGTGCGATGACGTCGGCCACCGCGCGGCCCGCTCGTTCCATCATGGCCGCGCATTAAGGGCCCAGCATGTCGGCCGCCTGTCTGATGGCCTGCATCTCCGCCACGCTGACGATCTTGGCCCCGTCGCTGATCTCTTCGCCCACGCCACCAACCTGCTCGCCGTCCATCGTCTCCATCCCCCACATCACATTAGACGCATCACGCATCACGTTTCACGTTTCACGTTTCACGTTTCACGCCCCACGCTCCACCCGCCAGTATAGCACAGCGCCCAACCCGCACGGCACGCCTTTGGCTTCCCGTCACCGGCGATTGTATACTGGGCCATGTCGGTCCATTTGGGAACACGAGGGTTGGCCTATGTTGTGGTTGGCGATCATTGGCGCAGTGTGGCTGGCGGTGTGGGCCGTGCTGCACCTGCGTGAACAATCCAGTTGGGAAGCAGGCGCCGTGGACCAGACACGGGTGGCCCCCGACGTCCTGGCCGGCGGCGTGCTCTTTTGGCTGATCCTCGGCTTCTTCTGGCGCACCGTCAGCGGCGACGTCTACCAGCCGGCCGACGGCGGCGATCTGGTCAGCTTTCTCTTTCCCACCTATCGCTTCGCCGCGCAGCAGTTGAGCCAGGGCGTGCTGCCGCTCTGGAATCCCCATCTCTACGGCGGCGCGCCCTTCATCAGCGACATCCAAGCCGGCTTCCTCTACCCGGTCAACGCGGTCCTCTTCCTGCTGCGGCCGGACTTCGACTACAAGACCATGCAGTGGCTCGCCATCGGCCATCTCTACTGGGCCGGGCTGGGCGTCTACGTCCTGCTGCGCGTGCTGCGACCGGGCGGACGCCCTGTGGCGCGCCACCGGGGAGCGTTCCTGGGCGGGTTGGCCTTCGCGCTGAGCGACGCCCTTTTCATTCACCTGGGCAACCTCAACCTCATCGCCGTGCTCAGTTGGCTGCCGTGGATCTTCGCCGCTTTGTGCTGGCGCTGGACCGGCGCAGCCTGCGCTGGAGTGTATGGCCGTTGCCTGCCGTGGCCACGCGGGCCACGCGCAGAGCAGCTACTACATCGGCCCGCCCTGGGCGTCTACGCGCTGACCTGCGCCGTCATCCCGCCGCGTGACCCGGCAGGCGTCATCGTGCCCCGTTGGACGCCTCTGGCCACCTCCTGGTCGTGGCGTTGCTCACCGGCTTGCTCACCGCGCTTTCCATCCTGCTGCCGTCCCTGGAGATGACCCGCGCGGGTTCACCGAGCGCGCGGCGATTTCCGCTACCAGGACACCATCAGCCGGTTCTGCCCCCACCCAGGCCTTGGTCGGCACGGTCACGCCCGGCTTTTTCGGGCGCGCCTGCGCTGCACTGGGACTGTGGGACCGGGTGGAGACGCCGTTCGTCGGGGTGACCACGCTGTTGGCGCTGGGCGCGTCTTTCTCGCACCGAAGTACTCGGCGCGCAGTTGTGGCCGTGGGTGGCCGTGGCGCTCTTCGGGCTGCTGGCCGCGCTGGAGTCTACGCGGTTGTCCACGGCTGGCTGACCGTGCTCCTGCCCGGGTTCGCCGCCTTCCGTGCGCCGGCGCGCGCCATCGTGCTGTGGGCGTTTGCGCTCTCCGTCCTGGGCGGCATGGGTCTGGACCAGGTGGTGCGCAGCTTCGACGCGGCGCGTGGCCGACGTTGACACAGGAGACGGCGGGCAGTGGGGCGGGCGGGGATATGTTCGCTTTCTGGGCGTGGGCGGGCTGATCCTGGTCGGCGTGGTGCTACCCCTGGCCTACGTCGCCCTCATGCTGACCCAGGACGATCCGACCATCTTTCTGCGTGCATCGGTGACGGCGCTGGCGCTGGTTTTCGCCGCGTCTCTGGCTGGCCACGTGGGCCGTCATCGCCGGCTGCGGCGCAGGGTGGTCAGCGGCACTGCCGCGGCGGTGCTCCTGGTGGCGCTGCTCTTCCTGGACCACAGCAAAGTGGGTGCGTACACCGACATCAGCCTGACCGACCCGGCGCGCGGCTTCAGCCACCCCGAGTTGATCGCCTTCCTGCGCAGCGACCCGGATCTCTTCCGCATCGACGCGCGCACCGACATCGACGATCTGTGGCAGCCGGATACGGCCGCGCTCTACGGGCTGGACGACGTGTGGGGCATCGCCAATCCGCTGCTGTTGCGCCAGTGGGACCGGCTGTGGGAGGCGACGGCGGCCGCCAGACCGCGCTACGACATGCTCAACGTGAAGTATGTGCTGGTGCGCGAGACGGCACGCCGCTGCCCGAGGGCAAGTTTACGCTGGCTTTCGACGCGCCGGGCGACCTGGCCGTCTATCGCAACGAGGATCTTGCCATGCCGCGGGCGTGGCTGGTGCGCGATGTGATCACCGTGGCGCCCGGCCACTTTGATGCGGCCAATCCAGCGGGTTCGACGAAGTGAGCTGGATCTGCGCAGCGCCGTGGTGGAGAGCGCGGGGCCGTTGACTTCACCGGCGCGGTCGCGGCGGGATGAACAGGCGCAGATGACCGTGCTGGACAGTTCCCATCTGCGTGTGGATGTGGCAGACCGACGCCCCCGCGCGTTGCTGCTCTTGAGCGAGGTCTGGTACCCGGGATGGCATGCCGTAGTCAACGGGGCGGAAACGCCGATCTACCGCCACCGGGGCGCTGCGGGCGTTGGCGGTCCCGGCGGGCGTGCCGACGGTCGAACTCTGTCTGCGCCGCCGTCGTGGCGCACCGGCCTCTGGCCTGCCCTGGTCTTGCCCATCCTCGCCGCCCTGTACCCCATCCCCCGCCGCGTCCTGTCCTTCACCCTGATCGAATCGACGACCGCAACACCCCACCACTCCTACAACCCCAAAACCTAACTACCCCTCCTCATCCTCCCCAGCGCCCGGATCTTGCTTTAGGCGCCAACGTACCGGGACCAATCAGGTACATGGCCCGCCACGGCTGGTAGACGCTGGTGATCGAGTCATGCGGGTGGTCCCGTTTTCCACGATGGTGGTGATGTCACGGTCATGCCCTCCTGCTCCCATTCCACCTGCTGCTTCTCGCCCGTGGCCAGGTCCTCGTCCACTTCGTAAACGGGCGGCTCGGGCGCTTTGACGTCGGTGACGACCGGCTCGCCGATGGTCACCTGGCGGTCGGGGCGGGTGCCGTAGAGGTTGAAGGTGATGACACCCTGCGCCCCGTCCACCACCGGTTCGATGAGCAGGTACGCGCCCGTGTCGTTGCGGAAACGGAAATCGACCGTGGGCGTGTAGATGGTGGCGTCCATGCCCGGCTCGCCGTACCACGAGACCACGTAGCCGTGGTTGTAGCGCTCGACGATGGGCAGGCCCGCCGCGTACGCGGCGCGGAAGACGGTGGTGCTCACCTGGCAGACGCCGCCGCCCACGCCCACTGCGGTGCGGTCGCCCCAGATGATGAGCGAATCCTCGAAGCCATTGGCCGCGGTCACGTCCTCCACAAATTCGTTGAAGCTGAAGATCTCGCCCGGCGGGATGACCACGCCGTCGAACTTCTCCGCGGCCACCTCAATGTTGCGGATGCGTGCGGCGCTGCTGCCCGCAAAGTAGGTGGTGCCGCTGGCGACCAACTCGCGGATGCCCATCTCGGCCGCCCGGTTCATGTCGACGCGCGGCTGGGTCTCCACCAGGACCAACTCGGCCTGGCGGCGTCCGTCCACCAGCGCGGTCTCCACCGCGGTCATGGTCGCGTCGATGTCCAGTTGGCGGCCCGGCTGGCTGCTGCGGATGACGGTGAGGCCGCCGGTGGCCGGGTTGAAGCGCAGGCGCGCGTCCCGGGCCGGCACGTCGATCTCCGCCGCCAGCGCGGTCAAATGGGCGCGCAGCACGTCGCGGTCGATGCGCAGCGGCGTGGTGGAGAAGGCCACCGCGCGCAGCACCTCGGGATCCAGCGCCACCTCGGTGCCGCTGCGCGCATCGTGCAGCACCAGGGGCAGCGGCGCGGGCCCGGCCAGTGCGTCCACGGCCGCGCCGCCGCTGGTCAACTGGGGTGGCGCGATCTCCACCGTGGCCAGGGGCACGCGCACGTGCGCGCCGCCGGCGTGCTCCTGGAGCGCCTGGGTGATGGCGGCCACGGTCGCGTCCTCGTCCACATCCACGCCCGGCTGCGCGGGAATGGTCAGCCCGTTGACCGCGACCTGGGTCGGCCGGGTCGGCGCACATCGGCCGCGATTTGGCTGACGGCGTAGCGCAGTTCGGCGTCGTCAAGGTGAGCGGCGGCGTGATCCGCAGCCGCGCAGGGCGAGCTCAGTTGCTGGCCCAGCCGCGTAGCGATGCTGCCGTCGCGCCCCAGGAGAAAGCTGCGGTTGACCGCGTCGGCCACGTCGAAATCGGGCTGCAACATGCTCATGGTCAGCGGCCACTGGCGCTCCCCGGCGTAGACGCTGACCGGCGCCAGCGGATAGCCCTGGAGTTCGGCGCTGAGCTTGGCCACCGCTTCGCCGCGGGTCAAGCCGCCCACGGGCACGCCGCCGATGGTCGCGCCCGTGAAGATGCGGTCCACGTGCCAGAACTGCCACGTCACCACCACGGTGAGCAGCGCGAGCAGCAGCAGCCCGGCGAAGATGGCGGCGAAGTCCAGCGGATTGGGGCGAAGTTGGGCACGGTTGCGGGCGGACGCTTGCGTGGTCGTGGTGTACATGTCGGTCAAGTCCTTGGGACGCAGAAAATGACGCAGCGGGTCACACGGATCAACGGCCGAGTTGCTGGGGAATCAGGCGCAGCACGACGCTCAGGTTCACCAGCGCGAGCAGGATGAACGGTAGCGCCCACGCCAGCGTGCGCACAACGTCCAGGCCGGTGTTGACGGCGCCGTGTTGCAGACGGCGCCGCGTCTGCGGCTTGAGCCTGGCCATGACGTACGGATTGTAGCCGCTGAGCAGGATGGGCTGCAAGAGCAAAAATAGCGCGGTCAGCCCGACGGTGAGCACCGTCCACTTGTCCATGGTCTGGTTGATGACGCCGGCCAGGGCGATGGCCAGGGCCAGCACACCGGCCAGCAGACCGGTGATCAGGCCCTGGAACGGGTAGAGCACCTCGCGCCAGCCCAGCGCCACCACCACGCTGATGGGCAACATGCCCCAGAAAAAGTAGCGCCCCTGGTGCTGCACGAACTTCATGTTGTACCAGAGATAGCTCGCCGTCACGCCCAGGAGCAGCAGACCGAAGAGCATGAGCACGCTGGTCTGGAACAGGTCCATGTCCGTGTCGGGCGGGCCGGAGATCATGCGCACCACGGCCCAGAGCACGCCCAGGAAGAGCACGCCAGTGAAGACCAGCAACGCGGTGTAGACGCGGCTGTCCATAAAGACGCCCATCCAGCCGAAGACGCCCCAGAAGCTCTGGAAGGTGTAGCTCAGCGCCCGCTCCATGTAGTCGGGCAGGCCGAAGCGTGCGATCCACTCGGCCGTGGTCGGCTGGCCGCTCACGACAGCGTCGTGCCAGCGCAACCCCAGAATGTCCCAGCGCCCGTAGAGGCTGATGTTGCGCAGCCACAGGGGCAGCGACAAAGTCAGCGCCGGTGCGACGACCCAGAGCGCCGCGCGATGCTGCGGCGCAACTGTGACCATTCCAGGCCGCGCAGGGGACGCCCCACCCGGGGACGCAGCCACGCCACCAAGACCACCGTCGCCACGGCCACGGGCAGGACGAGGTAGGCGTAGATCTTGGTGACCATGCCCAAGCCGAGCAGAAACCCGAGCAGGATGAGCATCATGGTCGACTGGCGACTATCGAGGGCCGCGGTGCCGTGGAACTGGGTGCGCATCCAGCGCAGGAGCACGTACATGGCCGCCACCACCATGACCTGGGCCAGCACGTCGTTGTTGACCGCGGCGGCGACGGCGATCTGCATGGGCAGCAGCGCGGCGAAGGCCAGCGCGCCGCCGCTGATCAGCGTCTTGTTGGGAAAGACCGTGGCCACACCCGCGTAGAGCAGCCACAACCCCAGTGCGCCCAGCAGCAGGTTGAAGAAGCGGAGGGCCAGCAGATTCCCCTGGGTCAGCCAGAAGATCGGCGTGGCCAGCACGTAGTAGAGGGCGGCTGGTACGCTTCGTAGCGCAGGGGCAATGTGGGCACCTTGGGCGCAAAGTGGGTGTAGAGCAGAAAATCCAGCAGCTCCTGGTTGTAGTCGCCCATCTTGAGCACGGGCAGCGTCCCGGTCTGGGCGATGTGGGCGATGTTGTTGTAGTGCGCGGGTTCGTCGGGCGCCTGCCAGTCCGGCGTGCGCAGCGCGTAGAGCGACCCCAGCGCCAGGTACGTCGCCAGGACGAGCGCCACCCAGGCGACGCGGCCGGGGCAGGTAGAGCCGGTCGAAGGTCAAATGGCCTGCGCTCACCGCGGCTTGCAGCGACGAGTAGGCCTGGGGCGGAATGCGCTCGATTGTCGTAGGCGGAGCGGTTTGCATGGGTCGGTTGGCGTCCGAATCGGCCGTCTGAATCGCCCGTCAAACAAACCAGGTTTCTCCGAGAAACCTGGTTTGTGATCAGGTCTGTCTACGCAGGGAATGTCGCCGGGTGTTAACGAGCACGGTGTCGTGGTCGTTCCTTACGCGTCCGCAGGCGCCAGCTTGGCCGCCATGATCTCCTCGTCCAGCTTCTGGAAGAGCGGTGTGACGCGGCCATGGCCTGCCCGGACAGGCAGCACGCCCGCTTCCCAGCGCCCTGTGGCCGGGCCGTGGTCGTAGCGCAGGACCGTGTGCGTGCCCCGTGCGTCCTCGGCGCGCTGGGTGTATTGGCGGCCGAAGATCGGGTCGGTGTAGCCGAGCATGGTGTGGATCTGCTCGCTGCTGTGGGGCAGAATCGGGCCCCAGAGCAGGCTCAGCCAGTCGATGGCCTGGAGCGCAACGTAGACCGACGTGGCCGCGCCCGCCGGGTCGTCCTTGATGCGCTTCCACGGCTCTTTCTCGTTGAGATACTGGTTGACCCGCTGGCTCAGGCTGCGCACCTCGGTCAGTGCGGCCTTGGGCTTGACTGTGTCATAGAGCGTGCCCACCCGGTCGAAGCCTGCCCGGATGTCGGCCAGGAGCGCTTCGTCCGTCGCGTCCAGCGGCCCCGGCGTGGGGATGACCCCGTCGAAGCGTTTGTAGGCAAAGCCCATCACCCGGTTGACCAGGTTGCCCCAGTTGGCCACCAGTTCATTGTTGACCCGGTCCATGAAATCCTGCCAGGTGAACTCCACGTCGCTGGTCTCGGGGGCCAGCGCGGTGAGCACGTAGCGCCAGGCGTCGGCCTGGAACTCGGCCAGCACCGTGTTGAAGCCGATGACCCGGCCGCGGCTGGTGCTGAACTGCTGGCCGCCCAGGTTGAGGTACTCGTTGGCGGGCACGTCGTAGGGCAGGTTGAGCTTGTCGCCCCCCTCGCCGTCGTTGTAGCCGATGAGCATGCCCGGCCAGATCTGGGTGTGGAAGGGAATGTTGTCCTTGCCGATGAAGTTGTAGATGCGCGCGTCCGGGTTGACGTCCGCATCCCACCAGGCGCGCCACGCATCCGGTTCGCCGATGACATTCGCCCACTCGATGGGCGCGCTCAGGTAGCCGATGACCGCGTCGTACCAGACGTAGATGCGCTTGTCGGCGTAGCCCGGCAGCGGAATGGCGATGCCCCACTCGATGTCGCGCGTGATGGGCCGGCCGCGCAGTTCGCGCAGTTCGAGCTGGCCCCTGGTGAAGTTGAGCACGTTGGGCCGCCAGTGCTCCTTCTCTTCGGCAATCCACTCCAGCAGCGGCTCGTTCATCTTGCCCATGTCCAGGAAGAAGTGCTCAGTTTCCCGGATTTCCAGGTCCGTGTTCCCGGTGAGCTTGGACCGCGGCTGCTTGAGTTCCAGCGCGTCGTAGATGCGGCCGCAGTTGTCGCATTGGTCGCCGCGCGCGTCCGGATAGCCGCAGAACGGACAGGTGCCTTCGATGTAGCGGTCGGCCAGAAAGCGGCCGGCCTGCGGGTCAAACCACTGGCGCTGCACGTCCTTGTAGATGTAGCCGTTTTCCAGATGGCGCAGGAACATCTGCTGGGTGACGTCCCAGTGGTTTTGCGTGTCCGTGTGGGTGTACCAGTCAAAGGTCAGCCCCATCTTCAGACAACCGTCCACGAACATCTCGTGATAAGTGTCGATCACCGTCTGGGGCGGGACGCCGTCGGCCTCGGCCTTCAAGGTGACGGGCGTGCCGTGGGTATCCGAGCCGCTGACCATGAGCGGTTCGTTGCCCGCCATGCGTTGGTAGCGCGCGAAGATGTCGGGCGGCAGATACGCGCCCGCGATCTGGCCGATGTGTTTTTCGCCGTTGGCATAGGGCCAGGCGACGCCCACCAGGATCTTGCGAGGTGACTCACTCATGAACGGTCCGTCCTTCACTCGGTAAATGCCCATTGACTGCAAACCTTTGAAATTATAGCGGCACCCCAGAGCAGATGCAAAGGATCGGGGAGACATAGAAGTCCGACTTCTCGCAGATGTCGTACTTCCGGGAAGGGGACATGCGATCTGTCTGACAACCCTGCTCATGTGTCCCCTTCCCGGAAGTACGCCCCTCCTGTGGTATAATCGGCGCGATTGTGCAGCCGGTGTGGACGGCACAGTTCGGCAACCAATTCAACGCAAGTGACGAACCATTGAAGCGAGTTCGACCATGAAGGCATTTACAGTGATGGGGCGCGTGCTCAAGGCGACGTACGAGGAACTGTTCCTCTGCGTCTACATGAGTCTGCTCTGGTGGGGAGGCCAAGTCCTGGTTGTCACCGCCGCGCCCGCCATGATGGGCCTCAACCGGGTGTTCAACCAGCCCGCCAACTACCGGCGGGTGGACAGCAGCTTTTTCTGGGAAGGGGCGCGCCGGGAAGTCTGGCGCGGCTGGGTGCTCTATCTCATCATGCTGGCGGTGCCCGCAGCCCTGGCCTTCAACGTCTGGTTCTACGCCCAGGCGGTGGGCGTGTTGCGCTACTTCGCCATCGTCTGGATCTGGCTCTTCTTCATGTCGCTGCTGGTCGTCCAGTACCTGTTCCCGCTCTTCTGGCAGCAGGACGAACCGAGCCTGCGCCTGACCGTGCGCAACGCGCTCTTGCTGGCGCTGCGCCATCCCCTCTACTCGTTGCTCATGGCGCTCTTCGAGTTCGTGCTCATTGCGCTCAGTCTCGTCTTGACGCTGCCCCTGCTGATCCTGACCCCGGCCATGCTCTCCCTCTGCGGCAACTTCGCCCTCACGGGCCTGCTACAAGAGATGGACCTGGCCCCCAATCCACCCGAAGCCCCCCGCCGCTAACTGCAACAGCAGGCCACGGATGGACACCGATAAACACAGATAAAAAGCACGGAAGCGCTAGTTTGCATTCGTTCTATTTTTTGTGAACCGGGCGCTCAGATAAAACAGATGGAAATCCGTGGTTTTTTCGTTTTTTTGTGTCCATCCGTGTTCATCTGTGGCCCCAGTTTTGCTTTGCACCGCCGCTTTGTGTTGAGGGTACCAGCACCGGTTCCAGCACGGGGCCGTCCGGCGTGTCCTGCACGGTCCATCCGGCCGCGATGATTTCGTCGCGCAGACGGTCGGCCTCGGCCCAGTCGCGTGCCGTGCGCGCCGCTTGACGCGCCTCGGCCAGAGCAAGGACCGCATCCGGCGGCGTGGGCTGTGCGGCGCACTGCCGGCGCGCCTCCGCGACGGCGGCGCGCGTGTCGGCCCAGACCTCGGCGGGCAGACCGGCGGCCGCATCCGGCAGGTGGAATGGCCCCAACTCGGTCGCGGCGAAGGTGGTCCCGCCGCCGAAGTGGCGCGCGTCTCCATCCCGGATGACGGTCACGCCGCCCGGTCCCTGCACCCAACATTCGCCCGCCGCCGGCTCGATCACCAAGGCCGTGTTCTCGTCGATGCCCACGATGGTCGGCGTGTGCGGCGGCGCGGGCAACATGGCAACCAGCTCATCGTAGCGCGCCGTGCCGATGTAGCAATGGCTGGTGTCCAGGTCGACGCCGCCGTCGTTGTTGTTCCAGTGGGGCACGAAGAGCAGATTCAGACCGTAGCTGCCGAAGAAATCCAGCCCCGGTTTCCAGTGGAGATCCTCGCCGACTTTGTAGATTTCGTAGACCGGGAGGGCGTGGGCGCCGCTGGCAATGGTGGCCGCGCTGGCAAAGATGACGGTCGCGCCCAGCCGGTGACAGGCCTGAAGCGTGTGCCATGCCAGGCTCTCCTGAAACTGGCGCACGGCGTAGGTCGGACTGCCCGGCCCGGTCAGCAGCACGTCGGCGGCATAGAGCGGCGGGAGGAGCGCCGGGTCATCCGGGCTGAGATCGGTGCCCTTCTTGCGCGCGGGGACCAGGGTGATCTGTGGCCGATAGTTCTGCAGCCGCTTGGCCACGTAGTCCCGAATCTGGCCCGCCACAAACGCCGAGTTTGGCTCGAACCCCGCCGGCGTCTCCAGGATGGCGACATGGACCGGCGCGGCCAGGCGGCGAAACAACCGATCGTAGACCTTGCGGATGTTGGGTGACGTCTCCCCGGATCCGAGCAGGACAACCGGTCCCGGATTGAAATTCATGCCGAACTCCTGTGTCAACTTGCCCATCAGGCCTCGTTGTGCCGGGAAACACAGGCTACCGTGATGGTCGATGAATCTGTGAAAGTGATCGTACCTGCGAACAATTGCAATTTTGGCCGGACAGCAAGAAGCCCCGCACCACACGGCACAGGGCTTCGCGGCCGCCGGTTACGCCTACCGGCCATCCACTTGCGGGCATGACAGCGCCGGCGATCACGGCGCAGGCGCGGGTTGCGGCGACCAGATGCCGTGGGCCAACTCGTCTCGGAAGAGATCGACCAGAGCCGCAGGCCGGTGCATGTGAATGTCGTGATCCGTCTCCTCGAACCAGTGGACGGAGGCCCGGGGCAGAGCCTCGGCCGCCGCCGCAACCTGTGCGGCCTTGATCGCCATCCATTCGGGATTTCTGTGGTCGGCCGCGGCGGCAATCACCACGGGCGCCTGCACCAGGGGATAGAAGACGCCGGGCCGCTGCTCCACAGCGCGCGCAGGATGGTCATGTGGCGCGCCAACGTGAGCCAGGGCCGGATGGTCCCGTCGGCCAGCGTCTCAAAGTTGGCCAGTGCACCCTCCAGGCCGGCCTCGTCCCACTCCGGGTGAAAGTGGCGCATGCGGGCAGCGATGTCGACCCGGGGAATGCCGAGCAGCGACGGCGGGCGCAGATCCACCGCGACCTGCTCCACGCTGCGTTGGGCCGCATCTGCATGTCGATAAAGCCGCCGTCCACAAAGGCCAGCCCCGCCGCCCGTTCAGGATAGACGGCGCCGAAGACAACGCCACGTTGCCGCCCCAGGACTGACCGGCCAGAATAGGTGCATCGACGCCCAGCTCGTCCATGAGCAGGCGCAGGTCTTCGGCCACGGTGGCGAAGTCATAGCCGTCATCGGGCTTGTCCGCAAGACCATGGCCCCGTTGGTCCACTGCAATCACCCGGTGGCCGTCCGCGGCAAGCGCGCCGCAACCTGGTCCCACGTGCGGGCGTTGCTGGCCAGCCCGTGGACGAGCACGAAGGGTTGCCTGTCGCCGGGCCACTCGCGCACGTGGAGGGCCAGGGATTGTGGGTCGGTGCGGATCTGGACCATGCGGTCAATTGGCGCGGGTTCGCTTGCCGGGTTGTCGCTTGCCATGCTGTTTCGTTCCCTGTGCGTCATGCGTTCTCGTGCCTCGATTGTAGGCGTGGCAACCGGCGATTGCCGGATGATAGCATCCAGTGTCACCCGTCATGTCGAACGATTGTCGAATGTGCCACGCAAAAGTTGGTCGCGGCAGTTGCCCATGATATCATTGTAAATGATTCTCAATTGCAAATCCATGCGAAAGCAAATCGTCGACAACAGGGCAGTGAGGCGCTATGAACGACAACGGCAACCTGGTACGCGATCTGAAGCTGCGCGGCGTGCGCGTGACGCCGCAACGCGCCATCATCCTGGAGGCCATCGAGCAGCTGCCCGGCCACATGACGGCCGAGGAGATCTACAACGCGGTGCAGGCCGTCAATGCGTACATCAGCCTGGCCACGGTCTACCGCACCTTGGACCTGTTGCGCGAGATGGGCCTGGTCACCGAAGCGCGCATGGGCACGACCACGGTGCACTACGCACTCAAGGACCATGCCAACCATCATCATGCCGTCTGCCGCAACTGCAAACACAGCTACGAGCTGCCGGACGATCTCTTTGCGCCGATTGTGGAACGGCTGCGCAGCGACCACAACTTCGAGGCCGATGTGGATCATTTGGTGGTCATGGGGCTGTGTGAGGAGTGCGCGCGCCAGGAATAGGCGGGGTATTGCTCATTGGTGAATGGTAAGTTGTTAAGTGTTATTGTGGGGCGCGCAACGGTACGCGCGCCGATCTCCCAATCTCTAATCTCCCAATCTCCCTTGTCTCTCATTCCCCGATTGTGAGACAGTCGACAGACGTTGACCCCAACTCCGTATACTGTTAGCACCTGCGAAGTCTCGCAACTGCCTTGGGCAGTCTAACCAGCGCGAATCTGCCTGACCAGTCCGGTGCGGCGATCTAGCCGTACGCAGCGCACGCATCTAGCCGGTACGTTGGGGACGATTCTTGACACAAGACGGAGTGAATAGAGATGACCAGGTCCATCCATGCCGTTGCGGCCGGACTCTTTGTGATGGTGCTGTTGCTTGCCGGCTGTGCGCCGGCCGCGCCTGCCCCTGCGGGCGACGGCGCGGCGGAAAATGCAAGTGCGGACGCTGCCGCAGGTGCGGCTGCGGATGACGGGATGCTGCATGTGGTCTCCACCGTGTCGCCGGTGACCAATCTCATCTACAACGTGGGCGGCGACCGGATTCAGTTGATCGGGATCGTGCCCGAAGGCGTCAATTCCCACACCTTCGAGCCCGCGCCGTCGGATGCACGGCTGCTGGCCCAAGCCGACCTCATCTTTGTCAACGGGCTGCAACTGGAAGAGCCGACCTTGCGCCTGGCCGAGGCCAACCTGGCCGACGGCGCCGAGATCGTGCTGCTGGGCGAGCAGACCATCGAGCCCGGCGACTACGTCTACGACTTCTCCTTCCCCGCGGAGGACGGCAAGCCCAATCCGCACCTGTGGCCGAACCCGTTCCTGGCGTTGCGCTATGCCGAGATCGCACGTGACAAGCTGGTCGAGCGGGACCCCGCCAACGCCGACTACTACAACGCCAACTATGCCGCGCTGGAAGAACGCATCCAGGCCCTGGACGTGGCCATCCGCGACACCGTCGCGTCGATTCCCGAAGCGAACCGCAAACTGCTCACCTACCATGACTCGTGGGCCTATTTCGCACCCGACTACGGCATGACCGTCATCGGCGCGATTCAGCCGGCCGATTTCGCCGAACCCTCGGCGCGCGAGGTGGCGGACCTCATCACCCAGTTGCGCGAGCAATCGCTCCCCGCCATCTTCGGCTCGGAGGTCTTCCCCTCGCCCGTGCTGCAGCAGATTGCGGACGAGGCCGGCGCGGTCTACGTGGACACGCTGCGTGACGACGATCTGCCCGGCGCCCGGTGACGCCAACCACTCGTACATCGGCATGATGGTCGCCAACTTGCAGACCATGGCCGGACGCTGGGCGGCGACCCGTCCATCATCGCCGACTTCGACACGTCGAACATTCCCGGCAGCGATACTGCTGTCGAGCAAGCCCAGGAGTGACGCATTGGAGCCACTGGTTGAACTACGCAACGTCACGTTCGGGTACAACGACGTTCCCGTGCTCAGTGAGATTGACATGCACTTGCACCGGGGCCAATTTGCCGCGGTGGTGGGGCCGAGCGGCGCGGGCAAGACGAGCCTGCTGAAGCTGGTCCTGGGCACGCAGAAACCCAACCACGGGTCGGTGCTGGTGGGCGGACGCGCCCTGGCCGGCGAACCCGCGCCCTACGTCAGCTATGTGCCCCAGGTGGACACCATCGACTGGAACTTCCCGGTGACGGTGGAGCAGGTGGTGCTCATGGGGCGGGTGCGGCGCACGTGGCTGTGGCCCTGGCCGAGCCGCGTCGACCGGGAGCACGCGTACGCAGTCATGGAGCGCTTGCAGGTCGCGCATCTGGCCCAGAACCACATCCGCAACCTTTCCGGCGGCCAGCAGCAGCGCGTCTTCCTGGCGCGCGCCTTGATCGCCCAGCCTGATCTGCTGGTGCTGGACGAGCCGACCTCCGGGGTGGACATGCAGACGGCCGAGAAGATGCTGCATCTGCTGCTGGACTTGAACCGCGACGGCATGACCATTCTCATGACGACCCACGACTTGAACATGGCCGCGGCCCATGTGCCGTGGGCCATCTGCATCAACGGCCGCGTCATTGCCCAAGGGCCGCCGGTGGACGTCTTCACCGCGGAGACGCTGTCGGCCACCTACCGCGGCGAGATGGAGGTGGTGCGCCACAACGGTATGTTGCTCATCTACCAGAAGCCCCACGAGCACAGCTTGGCCGACGTGCTGCCCAACCCGGTGCCGGGCCACGTGCCCGGCGATGCCGGGGACATCGACGCTCCTGCGGAAAGCAACGGCACGGCGGCTGCATGGGGCGCGGCGCCTGCCGACTTGGACATCGACCAGTCTCCTGAGGAAGAAAGCGAGGCCGAGGGTGCATCTCTTGCTCGAACCATTCCAGTTTGAGTTTTTCCGCAACGGCACCATGGCCGCGGTCATGGCGGGCGGGCTGTGCGGCCTGATCGGCGTCTACATCGTGCTGCGCGGCATGAGCTACATCGGCCACGGCCTCTCCCACGCAATCTTCGGCGGCGCGGTGGTGGCCTATGTGATGTCGTGGAACTTCTACATCGGCGCGGGCATGTGGGGCTTCATCTCCGCTCTGCTCATCAACAAGACGGTGCGCTCCACCAAGATCAACGCCGACGCCGCCATCGGGGTGATCACCACGGCCAGCTTTGCCGTGGGCGTGGCGCTCATCAGCCGGTATCGCAGCTTCACTCGCTCGTTCGACGCCGCGCTCTTCGGCAACGTGCTGGGCGTCACCACGGGCGATCTCTGGGTCATCGCCGGGGTGTCGCTCATGACGGCCGTCATGGTCTTCTTCATCTACCGGCAACTGCTCTTCACCACCTTTGACAGCGAAGTGGCCGGCATCTATGGCGTGAAGACCGGCTGGATCGACACCCTCTTCGCGCTCATGCTGGCGGCGGCGCTCATCGCCGCGCTGCAGATCCTGGGCGTGACCCTGATCGCGGCGGCGCTGGTCATCCCGGCCATCACCGCGCGCTTGCTGACGGACAGCTTCAACCGCATCATCTTCTTGTCGGTCGCCATCGGCATGTTGACCGGCTTTGTGGGCATGTATCTCAGCTTCTACGTGGATGTGGCGTCCGGCGCGTCCATCGTGTTGGCCCAGGCGTTCCTCTTCACGGTGGTGCTGGCTGTGACGTCGCTCCAGCAGCGCGCCCAGCAACGCATGGTGCACACCCACGTATAAGCTGGACGCCGGCTGAGCCATCCCGCGCATGAAGTCCGGCTTTTTCGAAAAAGCCGGACTTCTTGTGTACAATCCACCCACGCACAGTTGCGACGTTGAACGCTTTGACCCAATCCACGACAGGAATGAACGCATGCGACTTGTCCACGCGCTCCGGCGATTGGCATCTACACCTCTCTTGCTGACGAGCGTCCTGCTGCTCGCGGCCGTCAACCTGATGGCGTGCGGCGCGCCTGCCCCGGCCGCCCCGCCTGCGGATGCGCGCACGGCGCCGGTGGCCGTTGACGCCGCGACCGAGGCCGCACCCCAGGCGGATGATGCCAAAGACGGCACCGCGCTTGAACCGCCGCCGGGCGTGGAGACCATCGCCCTGGCCGAGTTGCCGCCCGAGGCGCTGGAAACGATCGTTCTCATTGCCAAGGGCGGTCCGTTCCCGTATTCCAAAGACGGCAGCACGTTCTTCAACCGGGAAGGGATTTTGCCGTCCATGCCCGAGGGCTACTACCGCGAGTACACGGTAGAGACGCCGGGGTCGGATGACCGGGGGCGCGCCGCATTGTCGGCGGCGAGGCCGGCGAGTTGTACTATACCGACGACCACTACAACAGCTTCTCATGGATCGTGATCGAATGAGCACACTACTAACCCCTTTCAGCGGCGAGTTGACGCCCGGCATCTACCAGTTGACCTCGCGCCAAGCCGGAATCCATCGTGGACGAGGTCACCGACCAGGGCTGGCGTGCATTTTATGTGGACGGTGCGGCGGTGATGGACAAGGCGTCGTTTCTGGATGCGTTTGCCGTGGCGCTGGGTTTCCCGTCCTACTTCGGCCAAAACTGGGACGCGCTTGAAGAGTGCCTCACGGAGATGACATGGGCGCCGGGCACGGGCTATGTGATCCTGTGGGATGATGTGGCCAACTTTGCCGACGCCGCACCGGAGCAGTGGGAGACGGCGCTGGCCATCTTCAACCAGGCCGCCGACTACTGGCAGGCGCGTGACGTGCCGTTCTATCTGCTCGTGCGGGCACGCGGCATTACGGGCGCGAAATTCCGAATCTGTAGCAAGACCCTCTGCAGCAAAACCGGCGCGGGGATCTGTCGTGAACAGAGCGACAGTTCCCCGCGCCGGTCATCCTGCCGACGATTGACTTCCCGTTCCATCAACCTGAGTTCGAACCGGCGGTGACAGCGACCGTGCCTGACGGTGCGTCGGTGTAGCCGCCGGCCTCGGCTTCGGCCATGACGGCTTGGATGGTGGCGACCAGTTCCCGGGCCGCCTCCAGGCTCGCTCCACCGCGACACGCGCCGGTCCTGCGGCTTCGTTGACGAAGTCCAGGTTGAGCGCGTGCTCCACGGGCGTTGAACGGATGGTCGAAGGATACGTACGCCTGGTCCAACGTGAACCAGCCGCCGGCCCCTTTGCCGCTGCCGGCGATGTCGACGCGCTTTGGCGATCATTGTGCACATGGGTGGGTTGCTCCTGAGAAATGAGATTGGCGATTGGGAGATTGTCTCTCGGTTTCGCCGATCTGTTGCCGTTCGCTGTTTGCCGGCTGGAAACCGGTGCTGACAGCGACAAGTCGCCTCAGCGACTCAGAACTAGTGCCTGAGGGCACTTCTCGCTGTCAGCGCCGGGTTTCTAACCCGTGCATCACGGAACGGCGACAGACACTAGCCGATGGTGCGGGCCAGGAAGGCCCAGATCTTCTCCCAGCCGTCCACGGCCTGGGCCTGCCGGTAGTTGGGCCGGTTGTAGTAGAAGAAGCCGTGGCCCGCGTCCGGGTACATGTGAAATTCGTACTCCTTGCCGTGCTCCTTGAGCGCGGCCTCGTGGATGGCCACCTGTTCGGGCGTGGGGCTCTGGTCTTCTTCGCCGAAGAGACCGAGGATGGGACAGGAGAGATCCGGCGTGTAGTCGATGGGGCGCGACCATGACTTTTCGGTAAGCTGGTCAGGCGTCATGACCACGCGGCCGCCCCAGAGATCGAGCACGGCGTCGAAGCCCGGCACCCGGCACGCGGCCAGATACGCATGGCGTCCGCCGGAGCAGGTGCCGAAGATGCCGACTTTGCCGTTGCTGGTCGGCTGGCTGCGCAGAAAGCGCATGGCCCCGGCCAGATCGCCCACAGCCTGGTCATCGGGCACACCGCCTTGGGCACGCGCCTTGGCCGCCACATCTTCGGGCGTGCCGTGGCCGACGCGGTGGTAGAGGTCGGGCGAAATCGTGGCGTAGCCGTGGTGGGCGAACTTGCGCGTCGCCTCCCGATACCACTCGTCCCAGCCGGGCATGTGATGGGCCAGCACCATGCCGGGGAACGGTCCCGGTCCCAGCGGGCGCGCCAGGTACGCGTAGATTTCGTCGCCGTTGGCGCCGGTAATGGTGACGGTTTCGGCGATCATACCTTCGTATTGGTCGGTCTCGTACATGGGACTATCCTCCTTGGGATGACTGTTTTTCCATGACCCAGAGTGTAGCACGCTGCCGGGCCGAACCCAAGCGCCCGTTTTTGCCCGGGTATATCACAGATTTGGGGCAGACATCCGTCTAGTTCGCACGAGGGCGTGCGAACGGTGGCATCGACCCGGCTTTGGCACAGCCGTTCGCACGAGGGCGTGCGAACTCAACAGGCAGCGCGCGTCGTTGCCCCCAGATTGAGATGAACCCTTTTTGCCCCGCCCGCCGCGCACCGTCACACCTACGCTTGCCCGTCGATTCGAAATCAATCCAATCCACATCAAAGCATTCCGACGTTCCCCTCATGGCCGCGCTTGTGCAGCCGGCCAACATCGTGGCGATCTGCCGGATGCAACCCGCCATCAATGAGCTTCATTCCACCCAATCAAGGAGAGCCATCTATGACCCACGAGCATTGGACACTGCGCCGCAGACTGTTTTCCCGGCGGCCCCGCTGGAGTTTGGCGCTGCCGGCCGTCGTCGTCGCGTTGACCTTGGCGGCGTGTGCACCTGTGGCGTTGCCCGCACCGCCTGCTGCGGAAGAAGACACGGCGGCCACTGTCGCCGAAACCGCAGCGCCCGAAGAGACTGTGATGCCGGAAGAGACGGTCGTTGCCGAGGAGACCGCAGTCGTTGAGGAGACCGCGGTGCCTGCGGAAGAGTCCGCGCTGCTCCGCGGGGTGACGCGGCGGCTGGCGCGAGTACATCTTCAACGTGCCATGGGCTGCGGCTGTCACTTCAACCGCGCATTTAGGTGCACTGGCGGGCGGCAACGCCTGAGGGCGACTTCGGTGTCGTCTACAGCCGCAACCTCACGCCGGACGCCACCGGCATCGCTGGGTTGAGCGACCAGGAAGGCAAATTTGCCGACTCCATCCGGGTTTTCGGCAAGCGGGCGGGCGGCGGGGCGCTCTTCATCATGCCCCACTTCAGCGCCATGGCCGACCAAGACGCGGCGAATCTCGTCGCCTATCTCCGCTCGCTGGAGCCGGTGGCCAACGAGATCCCCGACCGCCAGTTGGGCTTTGAGCCGGAATTCGCCATGCCCGCGACCCTGCCGCCCGCCGTGGCGCCCACCGAAGGCCCGGATCGCGGCCAGTACCCGGCGTCGTTGGTGCGCTGCGGCATGTGCCACACGCCCGCCAACGAGGACGGTTCGCCCGACATGGATCTCTTCCTGGCCGGCGCGCCCTTCCGCGACACGGTGGCGCCCAACTTGACGCCGGATGAGGCAACCGGGCTGGGTCTGTGGACCGAAGAGGAGATCGCCGACTTCCTGGCCACCGGCGTCTATTCCGACGGCTTCGAGGCCCACGCCGGCATGAAGCGCGGTCGACAACGCCACCGGCAAGCTGACCGATGCTGACTGCTGGCCATCGCCCAGTGGCTCAAGAGCCTGCCCATGTCCAAAACGGTTCGCCACGCCCTGATGGTCCGATGCCGAGATTGTGACAATCGACCCAAGATAATCATGAAGACACATCGAACAATCATGCTCACCATCACCGCCACGTTGACTGCGGGTCTGCTTGCTGGCTGCGTGTGGACGGCAAGCCGCCGACGCCGGCCGCTTCCGCGCCGACGGCTCGGCGGAAGCCGCCGCAACGCCCACGGTCGCAACGCCGTCTTCGCACCGACGCCGGATCCCACCGCCGCTTCCGAGACGGAGGCCACGGCCGCCGGCGCGGACACAGAAACGGCCGCGGCGCTCGCGCCGGCCGAAGCGCTGGACACCGCTTCCGATCGCGAGACCGAGACCTTCGTCATCGTGCCGGAGGAGTCGGAAGCCCGTTACTCCATCAACGAGGTCTTCATCAGCGACAACAACGCCTTGGTCACCGCCATCGGCCGCACCACTGCCATCACCGGGAGCCTGACGCTCAACTACGCCGACCCCGCGGCCAGCACCTTCGACGAGTTCGTGGTGGATGTCAGTCTCTTGCGCAGCGACCGCAGCCGGCGCGACCGTGCCATTCGCAGCCGCTGGCTGGAGTCGGCCACTTTCCCGCTGGCCACCTTCAAGGTGACCGAGGTGCGCGGCTTCCCCGCGGACCCGGCTGAGGGCGAACCCATCGACTTCCAACTGGTGGGTGACATGACCGTCAAGGAGACGACGCGCGAAGTGGTCTGGGATGTGACGGCCATGCTGGAGGGCGACCGGCCTACCGGCAGCGCCACACTGTCCACCTTCCTGGAGGACTTCAACATCCCGGTGCCCAGCATCGCCGGCATCCTGCGCGTGCTACCGACGGGATCGAATTGACGCTGGACTTCACCATGGAGTGCGGAGGATGCGGCGGCACGTCTCTTGCCGGGTCTGTGCTGGTGCCGTAGGAGAAGTTCGATCACAAAGGGGAGGTCGCGGCGACCTCCTCGTACGCACACGTGCGTGGATCCATCGGATTACGACCGGGGTGGACAGCTTCCTCGGCCCCGGCGATGACGGCCACGGGCGCGGCTGTAGCTCCTGGGCGAAATACCGCTTCTGGAACGCCAGCGCCACATTGACCAGCGCGATCATCACGGGCACCTCGATGAGCGGACCGATCACCGCGGCGAAGGCCACGCCCGACCCGATGCCGAAGACGGCCACGGCCACGGCAATGGCCAGTTCAAAGTTGTTGCTGGCCGCAGTGAAGGCCGCCGTCGTCGTCTTGGAATAGTCCGCACCCACTTTGATCCCCATCCAGAAACTGACCAGGAACATGATCACGAAGTAGAGGATGAGCGGCACGGCGATGCGCACCACGTCCAACGGGATGGTCACGATCAGGTCGCCCTTGAGGCTGAACATGACCACGATGGTGAAGAGCAGCGCGATGAGGGTGATGGGGCCGATGCGCGGCAGAAATCGCGTCTCGTACCACGCCCGCCCCTTGGCCCGCAACAGGAAAAAGCGCGTGGCGAACCCGGCAATCATGGGGATGCCCAGGTAGATGAAGACGCTCTGCGCGATTTCGCCGATGCCGATGTGGACGACCGCGTTCTGCAAACCGAGCATCTGCGGCAGCACCGTGATGAAGATGTAGGCGTAGACGCTGTAGAAGAGCACCTGGAAAACGCTGTTGAACGCCACCAGCCCGGCCGCGTACTCGGTGTCTCCCTTGGCCAGTTCGTTCCAGACGATGACCATGGCGATGCAGCGCGCCAGACCGATCAGAATCAGCCCGATCATGTACTCGGGGTAGTTGTGTAGGAAGACCACGGCCAACACAAACATCAAGATCGGGCCGACCACCCAGTTCTGCACCAGCGACAGCCCCAAAATCTTGGTGTTGCGGAAGACCTCGGGCAGTTCCTCGTACTTCACCTTGGCAAACGGCGGGTACATCATCAGAATCAGGCCGATGGCAATCGGAATGTTGGTCGTGCCGACCTGAAAGCGATTGATGAAATCCTCCACGCCGGGCACGAAATAGCCCAACGCCACACCGACGGCCATGGCCAAAAAGATCCAGAGCGTGAGATAGCGGTCGAGGCGGGAGAGGCGTCTGCCGCGCGGTTGTGCCGCCGACGCGGTGGGAGCAACAGTGGACATGGCCGAATTCTCCTTGTGAACGGATGTCAGGATGCCTGTGCCGCGCGCAGTAGCTGCTCGACCTGTTGCTTGGTGGGCACGCCGCCGCTGCCGACGACGACGCCGTCAATGACAAGCGCCGGCGTGGCCATGACACCGTAGGCCATGATATCCGCCAGGTCGGTCACTTCCTCGACCGCGGCGTTGATGCCTAGCTCGCTCACCGCCGCCGCCACCACGGCTTTGGTCTTCTTGCAGTTGGGGCAACTGTGCCCAGAACTTTGATTTCCATGGCTTTGCTGCTCCTTGTCAAATGACCAGATTGAAAAGATAGCCCGTCAGGATGATGCCCACTGACCACCACCCTAAAGATCTCGCGAGCTTAAGCGCGGCCAACACCGCCGCAGAATGATCATTTCCGGTAAGCTGAGGGCGACCACGCTCATCTGTGAACGCCAATGCCGTGCCCAGCGGCGCCCTTTTCCATCAATGCGTGGACGACGGGAATGATCCCCGCTGCGTTTGAATACAACAGCACGCCCAAAGGCGACCGCAGCGGGCACACTCCACCACGCGCCCTTGCCGAGAATGTCGGCCAGCGTATCTTCGGCACATAGCCGTGGATGGCCACGCCGATGGCAATGCCGATGACTACGTAGAGCCAGACCGTCCCGATCTCGCGTGCTGTGCCAACCGGTGACGAAGCGTTCCCGCCATGTGGGGCGTGCCGCGTGCACGGCCGTCTGACCGACCGCGACCTGCAAACGAAGTCTTCAACCCGCGCTCTATCCAGGGGATGCGCCCGATCACCAGCCCGGCGACCACGGCGATGATCAGCCCCGTGGTCAGGTACAACCCATTCTGCCAGCCGAAGAGCCCAGAGCATGGCCAACGGGTATCGTTGACCATGGGCGCCGCAATCAGGAAGAAAAGTGATGCCCAGCGGAATCCCGCTTTCCACAAAGCCGATGAAGAGCGGCAGCGAACAGGAGCAAAACGAGGTGACGACGCCCAGCATGGCGGCCAAGCGGTGCGTGCCGGCCGCGTTTGCCGCCCAACAGGGCGCGTCTGTTCCACGCTGAAGAATGTGCGCACGACCGTCACCAGGAAAATCATGCCGGCGAGCAGCAGGAGGATTTTGGGCACGTCATAGACGAAAAATGCGGTCGCCTCACCCAGTTGCGAAACCAACCTCAAGCCCAAGCAGGTCAAATGTCACCCAAGTCGCCAGCGGCTCCGGCCCACGCCGCCGGCCATAATACGTGCCCGCGCCGATGACGATCTCCATGGCCACAGGTCGGTTTGGTGTGAATGAGGGGTGTCTTCTGTGCTTGGTCCGGCAATGATGGCTCGGGCTAAGGATGGGACGAATCCGTCGGCCATGACGTTGCTCCTCCACGGCAGAAGTGTTACATGCAGGTCGCATGTATTGCGGCAAAAAAATACCCCGGTCAATCCCCAAATGCGAGATTGACGGAAACGGTCTCCGTCCGTGGCACATTTCGGGCAGGCGCAGGATCAGCTGTTTGTGGCGCACCATGTCGGGAAGTTGCCGTCCGCTGCGCCCAAGATGACGTCAAGCCAAGCGGCCACATCGGCGTCCACCAGCCGGTAGAAGACGTTCTGCCCCTGCTTTTCGTCCATGATGAGACCGGCATCCGCAGCAGGCGCAACTGCTGCGACACATCTAAACTGCGGTTTTCCAGCAACGCTTCCAGATATGCACATTCGGCGTCACGCCGCAGCGCGTCGAGAATGCGCAGCCGTTCGGGGTGCGCCAGCAATTTGATGCGATTGCTCAGAGCGGAATAGTCAGGCGACATGGCAGCTTCCGGCGCAAGATGCGCCTGGGTGTATGCGAAAAGTGCATTCAAAGTATGCATATTTACTCGTCGTAACGGTTGTGCAAATCTGCACGAGGACCGGTTCATGGCAGATTTGACGTCGGCAGACTTGACACCGGCAGACTTGACGCCGGCATCAGCCGCCCAGCGCGATGCAGAGCATGCCCGCGATGATCACCAGGGACGCGCCGATGCGCATGCCCGGCGCCGGTTCCTTGAAGAGGCGCCCAGCGCCACGCCGATGACGATGCTGAACTGGCGCAGCGCCACCACGTAGCTCACGCGGTCGCTCACCTGATAGGCCCAAAGGATGAGCCAGTACGAGGCGAAGACGCCCAGCGCCACCACCGCCGGCCACATCCAGCCGTGGCGCCATTCTTCCAGCCCGGTGGGGTGGCGCAGGAGAAACGGAGCAGCAGGAACAAGGGCAGCACGGTGAACGCCATCTGCCAGGGTAGTAGGTCGCCGCGCCCACGGAATGAGCAAAATCTGTTCCGCCACCAGCTTGTCCACGGTGGAATAGCCGACCGTGGCCAGCGCAGTGACCACAATCCACGGCAGCCGGTTGCGATAGGCCGCCAGCCGCAAGGTGCGCAGCGACGTGTGGGGAATGACGGCGCAGCCGACCACCACCAGGATCATGCCCAGCCAGGCACCGGCGTGGGTGCGCGCCCGCGCACCACGTCGACCAACGCAATGGCCAGCACCGGCGGCGCCCGCGCCAGTATGGTAGACCAGCGTGAAGTCGCCGGTGCGGTAGCCAGACGTCAGAAGCCGGCGTGATACACGCCTGAAAGATGCCGGAAAGCACCAGGAGAAACCACACCTGCCCGGAGAAAGGCGCTACCCAATGTTGCAGCAGAATAGCCGGAATGATGCCGATGGCCGTGGTGACGGCGGGCACGCGCAGCAACGGATTGGCCGCGCCGCGCGCCCGCGCCAACAGATTCCAGCCGGCGTGCACGGCGGCAGACGACAGCGCCAGTCCCAGGGCGAGTGGATCCATGGATCAGCAGATCGACATCACGTTTAGCGAATCCGCCGTCCCACGATCGTCTGCACCACCACCGACAGCACGATGATCAAGCCGTAGATCAACTCCGTCCAGAAGCCGGACATGCCGATGGCCACAATGCCCGCGTTGATGGCGCCGATGATGAACGAGGCCACGAAGGTGCCGTAGATGGTGCCCGTGCCGCCGAAGACCGACGTGCCGCCCAGAAAGACCGACGACAGTGTGTTGAGCAGGTAGCCCTCGCCCAGCGTCGGCCAATAGTAGGTCACCTCGAGGCTGGCAATTAGCCCGGCAAAGGCCGCGGCAAAGCCCGCCATGCCGAAGACAATGATCTTGGTGCGATCCACGTTCACACCCATGAGCCGCGCGCTCTCGGCGTTGTCACCGGTCAGGTAGACATGTGCGCCGAAGCGATGACGGTTCAGGATCAGCCAGCAGGTGACCCCGAAGACGATCATCCAGATCATCTGCATGGGGATGACGCCGAAGAGCCGCCCCACGAAGACCTCGTAGAAAAACGTCTCCCGCGTCGGCAGCAGCGACATGCCGTTGCCACCCGTCAGCACCTTGACGAGACCCCGCCAGAAGAAGCTCGTGCCGATGGTCACCACCAGCGACGGAACACCGACTTTGGTGATGATGATGCCGTTGATCATGCCGGCCGCCGTGCCCATGAGCAGCATGGCCGCCAGCGCAATGGCCAGGTTGCGTGTGGCCACCAGCACCGCGGCGAAGACCCACATGCTGATGGTCATGATGGACGGGAACGAGAGGTCGATCTCACCCGTGATGACGACCAGCGTCAGCGGCAGCGCCATGATGCCGAAGAACGGCGTGGTCGACATGAAGGCCTGGTAGATGTTGCGTCGGAAGAACGTTTCGGGCGAGCCGATGGCGAAGATGGCCCAGATGATGATGGCGACGATGGTGATGCCCACCTGGAGCGCGTTGGCGCGCAGCCAGTTGACCAGCGGTGGGCGGCCGCGCCGTTTGGCGACGGTGGCGGTCTCGGCGGTCATGCGTCACCTCCGCTCGCGGCGGCCAAACGCCCCGTGCGCGCCACCAGATAGAGCCGATCGATCAATTCTTCCAGCGTGACATCCGCTTTGTTGAATTCGCCCGCCACCATGCCGCGGTCGAGCACGACGATGCGGTCCACCACCGGGTAGACGTGGAAGATGTTGTGGTCGATGAAGATGCCGGCCTTGCCCGCCTTGGCAATCCCCGCGATGAAATCCAGCACCTTGCGCGTCTCCGACAGCGACAGCGCCATGGTCGGCTCGTCCAGGATGACCAGCTCGGCCTCGAAGTGCAGCGCCCGGGTGATGGCGATGCCCTGACGTTCGCCGCCGGACATGGTGCGCACCGGCGTGTTCGGGTTGACGGCCTTGGAGGTGAAGCCCATGTGCTCGGTCATGAGCGTCTGGGTCACCGCGCGCATCTTCTTGATGTCCATGAAGCCGAGGCTGTTGGACAGTTCGCGCCCCATGAAGATGTTGCGCCAGACGCTCTGATCGTCGGCCAGCGCTTTCTCTTGATAGACCGTCTCCACCCCCAGTTGGCGCGCCTTGGGCACGGTCAGATGGTCGACTTTCTGCCCGTGAAAATAGATCTCGCCGCCGGGGTCCGGCCGGTGATAGCCGGTGATGATCTTGATCAGCGTCGACTTCCCCGCGCCGTTGTCGCCCAGCAGCCCGACGACCTCGCCCGGGTAGACTTCGAAGTTGATGTCGCGCAACGACTTGACTTCGCCGAACGACTTGGAGACATTCACCAGCCGTACTGTTGGCTCAGGCATAGGCGGCTCCGAAAAAGTGAGTGATAAAGTGGCGCGGGATGTTTGTCACGACGCAAGAATAAAGATTGAAGATTGGGTCGACCGCCGTCCGTTGTAGCGCAACGAAATTGGGATCCGGTCAAGGGGATCACTTCGTTCTCGCCCCGACCGTGCGCCCCACCAATCTTCAATCTTTACTCTTCAATCTTGTCCTCTCTACCGAATTTCCTTCTCCGCCAACGGGGCCAGGAACTCGATGTTGTCCTTGTCGGCAAAGCCGCCGCCCGTGTCCACCATCAGGCCGGAGAAGCCGTAGACTTCGCTCAGGCAGATCTGGAGGATCGGCAGGTAGCCCTGGAGCCACGGCTGCTGGTCGATGACCAGATCCGTCCAGCCGCCGCGCACGGCCGCGATGGTCGCCGGCGACAGGTCGAAGCCGGCGCCGATGATGTCGTCCGGCCCCTTGCCCGCCGCCTTGAGATAGGTCTCCAGCGTCGCCGTCAAGCCGCCGTGATCGGTCACGACCACCTTGACGTCCGGATTGGCGGAGACATAGCCGGTGAACGTGGGCGTGCCCGCGCTGGGATCGGCATTGGTGGCAGCATCGATCTCAAAGTAGTCGACCACCAGGCCGCCCTCTTCCAACGCGTCGATGACGCCCTTGGTGCGTTCGCCGCGGCTCGGCTGGGAGAGCAGACCCCAGACCATGGCCCGATCGCCCTCGGCCAGATCGTAGCGGTTGAGGATCTCCTTGCCCAACTTGTAGCCGGCCGTGTAGTTCACCGCACCGACGTAGCCGAAACCACCGCTCTGATACTTGCCCATGGACGCAGGCAACTCGGTGTTCTGGCTGGTCACGATGATGCCCTGGGCTTCCGCATCGTCGATGAGCGGCGAGAAGGCATCGTCGCCCGGGTGGCCCATGACCGCGATGCCGTCCGGCCCGGTGGCCACCGCCTCCTTGAACTGCGCGATCATCTTCTGAGGATCCCAGTCGGAGAAGATGTACTGCACCGTCGGCCCCAGATCCGCCTCGGCCTGACGTGCCCCGTTGTAGACGTTGTTGGCGAAGACACCGCCGGCCGGTCCGCCGGGGAAGAAGACAATGTCAACCCCCGAACACCATTGGCCCGCGCCGGCGTCACCGGCCGCGCCGCCTGCACCCGACGCCGCGCCTTCTTCCGGCAACGCCACCGTGCAGGCAGACAGCACCAGGCTCACCACGATGAGCGCCGTGAGAGCCAGCAAGCGTGAAATGCGAACACCATTGCGCATACATACACTCCTTTTCTTGGGTTGGAATCAAAGTGCATCGACCATCAAACGACGTGAACAAAAGACGCCGCTGCCGGCTCGGCAAAGGTTCGCCGGGCCGGCAGCGGCATAACGCTTCGAGCCGGGCGCAACACACGGTCCCAAAAGGGTGATTGGCCGAATGTGCATGCATGGACACGGTCATTGTGTCGCTCAATGATAGGAAAGGTTTGTTTGGAAAAAACGGGAATTGTTCAAAAACGTTTTAATAAATCCGATTTTAGCACAGCCGCACGGCGATGTCAACGCTCCGTTTCGACCCACATCTGCCGGCCGTCGCTCCATACGTGCACGCGGCCGTCCTGATCCGTGCGCAGCACGGTGCGCCCGCGCAACATGGCGAGCACTTCGTCGGTGGGGTGACCGTAGTCGTTGTCCGCGCCCACCTGGATGACGGCCACGCCCGGGTTGACCGCGCGCACGAAGTCGGCGCCGGTGGCGCTGTTGCTGCCGTGATGGCCGACCTTGAGCACGGTGGACTGTACCGGCAGGTTTCGGCGCAGCCACATCTCCTCGCTGGGCAGCCCGGCGTCGCCCGTGAGCAACACGCTGAAGTCGCCATAGACCAGCTTGACCACCAGCGAGTTCTCATTGTCCGCGTGCTCGTGGGCGAAACCGCCCGGCGGCGGCCAGAGCACCCAGAGCGCCACGCCGTCGCCCAGGTCGATCAGGCCGCCGGTGTGCTGAAGGTGGACCGTGGCCTCGGCCTGCGTCAGCGCCGCCACGGCGCCGCGTCGGGATTGGCCTGGCCGGCGGCGGTGTCCAGCCCGTGGGCCACGTCGAAGCGTGCGGGGACGTCGATCTGGGCGTTCATGTGGTCGCCGTCGGGATGGGTGAGCAGGAGCACGTCGAGGTCACGGTCCCAGAAGGGCATGACCGCGCCCAGTTCGCTGAAGAGCGCCTGGGGACTGGCGCCGCCGTCGATGAGCACCTGACGGCCCGACGGCGTCTGGATGAAGATGCCGTCGCCCTGGCCGATGTCAAAAAGTGCACGTGGACCCGGCCGTCGGGCTGGGAGAGGGCGAGCATCCACACCAGCACGCAGCCGATGCCGCCCACGCCCAGCACCACCGGCGACGCCAGCCGCCGTCCGGCTGCGCCCAGTCCGTCGCGCAAAAAGCGCCGGCCCCACGCGGTGAGGCTGCCGCGCGTGAGGGTCAGCCCCAGCAGCAGATAGGTCACTGCCAGTGCGCCGCTGCCGTAGGCGGCGACGTCGAGACTGGCGCCGGGTAGGGCCGCGGTCCACTGGACCATGGCCACGGTCCAGACGAGGCTGAGCCACGGCACGATGAGGATGACTTGGCTCAACCAGGGCGCGCCGGCCACGCCGACGATGACGCCCAGGGTACCGCCCAGCATGATGAACGACTGCACCGGCGCGATGAGCACGTTGGTCAGCAGGCTCACCAGGCTGAGGCGGCCGAAGTAGAAGACCACCAGCGGCAGAGTCGTGATGTTGGCGGCGATGGTGATGAGCAGTCCGTCTTCGATCAAGCCGCGGAAGGCGGCCTTGCCCTGCCCCACCAGGTCGGTGGGCGTCCGCGGCGGCGTGGCTTGGGTGAGCGGGCCGCCGATGCCGGGGAAGATGCGGCCGAACGTCTCCGTGACCATGGGCGAGAAGAGGATGAGTCCCGCGGTGGCCGCGCTGCTCAGTTGGAAGCCCACGTCCCACAGGGTGAGCGGATTGGCCAGCGTCATGATCCAGCAGGCTAGCGCCAGGCTGACCAACGCGGTGCTGCGCCGGCCGATGGACGTGGCGTAGACGAAGAGGCCGCCCATGAGCGCAGCGCGCATGACCGCGGCGTCGCCACCCACCAGCAGCGCGAACGCGGCGATGCCGATCAGCGCGGGGATGACGGCGTAGCGCCGGCCGAAGAGCCGCGTCCCCACGGCCAGCAGCACGCCCGCGATCAGCGCCACGTTGGAGCCGGAGATGACGATGACGTGGCTGGTGCCGGTCAGGTTGAACTGGTCGTAGAGGTCGTCGGGGATGCCCGCTTCGATGCCCAGCAGCATGCCGTTGGCCAGCGCGGCGTAGGGTTCGGGCAGTTGCCGGTTAAGCAGCGCTTCGCCCCGGGCGCGGAAGGCGTAGAGCCCACGCAGCACCGGGTTGCCCGCCGGCGGCCCGGGGAGGATGTCGATCTCGGCGCCGTACATGAGGCTGTGGATGCCTTTGCGCGCCAGGTACTCGCGATAGGAAAAGTCCTCGAAGTCGGGCGGTGTCACCAGGCGGCCGCGCAGGCGTACCGGCTGGCCATAGACATAGCGCGTGCGCACGCCGGTGTTGAGCCGCAGCGTACCCGCGACCGGCTGCGTCACACCCGCCGCGGTGATGGACGCGGCCGTCACTTCCAGGCGCTGCTTGGTGTCGCTGGCCAGCGGATAGCTGCTGATGAAGCCCTGCACCGTGACGGTGGGCGCGGCGCGGTCGTAGGCCCGGTCGGCCGGCAGGTTGTGATAGGCGAGATCCTGGGGCGTCCAACAGGGCGTGAGCGGGCCGGCTGCGAAGCGCAACGCGCCGGCCGCCAGACAGCAAGCGCTCGCGGCGATCCACCCGGGACGGATGCCTGCACTTGGAGCGCGAAAGCCGGCGTGCGCGGGCCATCTCAGGTCAACCGACGGTTGGGGTGACGCCGGCGTCAAGCGGTTGATGAACGGCGTCAGCGGCAGCACGGCCAGCGGGACGAGCCAGAGCCATGTGGGCGTGGCGCACGTGAGCACGCCCGCGTGCCAGAGGTAGCGTCCCAGACCAATGCCGATGAGATAGGAAATGGAGCAGTAGAGTAGGGCCATGTCGGGGGCAGTCCCTGGTGAATGTGATTGGTGCGACTTGAGGTGTCGCTGCGTTTGTTTGCGCCGGCTATTCGCCGATGATCTGCAAGACGACGCGCCGCTGGCGCGCGCGGTTGTCGAAGTCCACGTAGACGATCTGCTGCCAGGTGCCGAGCGCCAACTTGCCGTCGACGAAGGGCACGGTGAGCGACGGGCCCAGCAGCGCGGCGCGCACGTGGCTGTGGCCGTTGCCGTCGCCCCAGCGTGCGTTGTGGGCGTAGTGGCGATTGGCGTCTGCGATCTCATCGAAGAGCCGGCGCAGGTCGCTGATGCAGCCGCTTTCGTACTCGATGGTGGTCAGCGCGCTGGTGGCGGACGGCGCGAAGACGGCCACGATGCCGGCGTTGGTGCCGCTGTCGCGGACCTCTTCGGCGACGAGACGCGTGATGTCCTGCACGTCGGCGTTGCCGCTGGTTTCCAATTCCAAGGTGCGGGTCGTCACGGCCATCGGATATCGCTCACTGTCTTTGGCGCCAAAGGCGGTTATTGTCGGCAGGATACGAACTTGATCCGGCATCGCAGCGCACGCCATTATCATAACGGACTCTTGGGTGCTGTCAAGCGTGAATCGCGCTGTGGGTGCATCACAAATTCGGGGTAGACTTCCCGGAAGCCCTCACGGGAGCCGCTGTGGCAGGAGTCTCGGACGAGGGCTTCCGGGAAGTCTGCCCCCAAAGTGAGAGTGGCCCCCAATTGAGATGCGTCCAATCATGGCGAGCGCTTTGACCTGGGTCGGTGATTTCGGTACACTATTGTCGCTTCCGCGCTTTCGAGCCGGTTTTGGATCGTCGGATGTCACTGTGGCGGCTGCGGTTGAGCGCCGCGACATGGGCAAAATCCAACGTATTCTGCACCGGGCCGACCAGCCGAAAATTCTGGATGTGTTCTCCGCCACAGGGTGTTTGTGCACCCTGTCCTGTTGTTTGAGTTGTATCACTTGCTCGCAGTCATGTCATTGTGAAATTGTTTAGCCAAAACAAGGAGGTAGTCTCTTGCAAGCCTTCGACTATGCTCGTGTCAAGAGCGTTGACGAAGCCGTCGCGTTGTTGGCCGAGAAGAACGGCAGCGCCCGCGTGTTGAGCGGCGGCACCGATCTCTTGGTGGCGTTGCGCGAAGGGCGGCTGTCAACCGAACTGGTGGTTGATGTCAAACAGGTCCCCGAGTTGGCGGAGATGACGTACGATCCGTCCGGCGGGCTGGTGTTGGGCGCGGCGGTCTCGTGCCAGGGCATGTACGACGATGAGACGGTGGCCGCGGCCTATCCCGGCCTGATGGACTCTGCCCATCTCATCGGCGGCGTGCAGATTCAGGGGCGGGCCAGCTTGGGCGGCAACCTGTGCAACGCCTCGCCCGCGGCCGACGGCATCCCGGCGCTCATCGCCCATGCTGCGGTGTGCACCGTGGCCGGTCCCAATGGCCGGCGCGACGTGGCCGTGGAGGATTTCTGTATTGCACCCGGGCGCACCGTCCTGGAGCCGGGCGAGTTTCTGGTGAACATGCGCATGCCCGCGCCCAAGCCCGGGTTCGGCGCCGCGTATCTGCGCTTCATCCCGCGCAACGAGATGGACATCGCCGTGGTGGGTGTGGGCGCGTCGGTCCAGTTGAGCGCCGACGGGACCACGTTTGAAAGCGCACGCATCGCGCTGGCGGCGGTGGCGCCGCGTCCGCTCTTCGTGCCCGAAGCCGGGGAGTCGCTGGCCGGTAAACCGGTCGATGAGGAGAGCATGGCCCAGGCTGCGGAGTTGGCCCAGCTTGC
>JAWKOK010000046.1:0-37724 GCA_041391205.1 Caldilineaceae bacterium | reverse complement strand
AGGTTGGCGATGGAGGTCTTGCCCGCGCCCGTCGGCCCCACCAGCGCCAAGGTTTGACCCGGTTCCACGTCCAGGTTGATGTGATGGAGCACCGTCGGTCCGTTGCGATAGGCGAATGTGACATCCTCCAGCGCAATGTGCCCGTGGATGCGCGGCATGACCGCGCCGTCGGGCGGATCGGGCACGCTGGGCACGGTGTCCAGCAGCTCGAGCACGCGCTCGCCGCCGGCCATGGCCGCCTGCAACGTGGTGTAGAGTTGGCTCAGTTCCTGGATGGGCTGGAAGAAGCGGGTGACGTAGGCCAGGAACGCGACCATGACGCCGATGGTCAGCGTCTGGTTGATGACGGCCATGCCGCCGGCCAACAGCACGATGCCGGTGGCCACCATGCCCAGGAACTCCACCGACGGCAGGAAGACGAACGAGAGCGAGATGGCGTCCACGTTGGCCTGGCGGTTGTCCTCGTTGACCTCCTCGAAGCGGGCGCGGGCGGCGCGCTCCTGGCTGAACGCCTGGATCACGCGCATGCCGGTGATGTCCTCGGCCAGCCGCCCGACCAGCGCGGCGATGGTGCGCCGGGTGCGGCGGAAGGCGCTCTTGGCCAGCCGCGCGAAGAGCCACGTGGCCAGCAGCATGATGGGCAGCACGGTGAAGGTGTAGAGCGCCAGCCGCGGGCTCATGGTGAACATGACCACGATGATGCCGCCCAGCACGAGCATGTCGCCGATGAGGGTGATGAGCCCCTGGGAGAGCAGTTCGTTGATGGCGGCCACGTCGTTGATGACGCGCGAGACGGTCACGCCGATGATGTGGGTGTCGTGATAGCCCACGGGCAGATCCTGCAGATGGCGGAAGAGCCCTTCGCGCATGGACGCGAGTACGCGTTGGCCGGTCCACGAGAGCAGATACGTCTGCCCCGCGGTGGCCGCGGCCAGGGCGAGATAGAGCGCGGCGATGAGCAGCGAGATACGCGTGAGGCCGGTCAGGTCGCCCACGGCGATGTGTGCTGGTCGATGAGCGGCCGATGAAAGGGCACGGCCAGAAGGAGATGGCGGAGGTGAGGATGACCGGTGCCGGCGCGGAATGTCTTGCCCCGATGGGGGCGCAGATAGCCGAGCATCCGGCGCACCGCGTGCCGGTTGAGCGCGGCGCCTTCCTCTTCCTTGCCGAAGCTGTTAGGCGCGCGCGGCCATGCCCGCGCCGCTGCTGCCGATGGAAAAGCTCATCGCACCATCTCCAGTTGACCCCGGTAGATCTGCGCGCGTGAGCGGCGGAAACCATCCAGCAGCTCCCGGTGCGTGCCGCGCGCGGTGATGCGCCCTTCCTCGAGCATGAGGATCTGGTCGGCCATGCGCACGGTGCTCAGCCGCTGGGCGATGATGAAGGAGGTGCGGCCCTCCATGAGCCGTTCCAGCGCCAGTTGGATGAGGCGCTCGGTCTCGGTGTCCACGCTGGCGGTGGCGTCGTCCAGGATGAGGATGCGCGGGTCCATGATGAGGGCGCGGGCGATGGCGATGCGTTGCTTCTGCCCGCCCGACAGGGTGACGCCCCGCTCGCCGATGTGCGTGTCGTAGCCGTCGTCCATCTGCATGATGAAGTCGTGGGCCTGGGCCGACCGGGCCGCTTCCATCACCTCGTCGTCGGTCGCGTCGGGCCGGCCGAAGGCGATGTTCTCGCGGATGGTGGCGGCGAAGAGGATCGTGTCCTGGAGCACCATGCCGATCTGGGCGCGCAGCGAGCGGATGGTCACGGTGCGCAGGTCGTGGCCGTCCACGGTGACAGCGCCGCGGTCGAGGTCGTAGAAGCGCGGGATCAGGTTGATGAAGGACGGTGCCCGCGCCGGTCGCTTGGCGATGACTGCCCCGGCTCCACGTCCACCGAGATGTCGTGGAGCACCCGGTGCTTGGTCAGGTAGCCGAAGGAGACGTGGTCGAAGCGCACGCGCCCCCGGATGGGCGGCGGCGGCTGCGCGTCGGGGCTGTCGGCCACATCAGGTGGCGTGTCGAGAATCTCGAAGATGCGTTCGCCCGCGGCCAGGGCCATGGCGAAGACGGGGATGATCATGCCCATGCGGCGCACGGGCGGCACCAGTTGCGCCAGGTAGGTGGTGAAGGCGACCAGCTCGCCCAGGGTGAGCTGTCCGGTGATGACCAGACGGCCACCGTACCAGACGATGACCACGGTGCCGATGTTGGCGATGAGGTCCATGAGCGGGATGTTGGCACGCAGGCGCACGGACTCGGCGGCGTAGGCGAACCACTGCCGGTTCTCCCGGTCGAACGCGGCGATCTCCGCGTCTTCCTGGGCGAAGGCTTTGACGACCCGCGCGCCGCGCAGGTTCTGCTCGATGACGGTGGTGAGCACGGCCAGTTGGTTTTACCAGGTATCAACGAGAGGGCGGAAAAGCGCGCCCGAAGGCCAGCCCCGATTTGCGCCAGGAAGGGCACCATGGCCATGCTCAGCAGCGCCAGGCGCAGGTTCATGGTGAAGAGGACGACTGCAGGTGCTGAGGATGAGCACGATGGCGCCGGCGATGTTGAGCGTGGCCCGGAAACCGGTGAGAAGCGGATTCACTCGTCTGCATAGCCCGGGAGAGCA
This sequence comes from Caldilineaceae bacterium, assembly GCA_041391205.1. Classification (GTDB taxonomy): domain Bacteria; phylum Chloroflexota; class Anaerolineae; order Caldilineales; family Caldilineaceae; genus JAWKOK01. The sequence continues at coordinate 35,126 of JAWKOK010000046.1, read as the reverse complement.
GTTGACCGGTCTCGGTGCGGTCGTGGTAGCCGAAGGAGAGTTCGGTCAGCTTGGTGTGGATGGCGGCGCGCAGGTCATGGGCCGCACCTTGGGAGACGACCTGCGGACCAGCGGCCCATCCAGAAGGTGAGCACGCCCTTGACCAGGGTGATGCCCAACTGGCCGGACCACGGACCAGACGAGAAAGCGCACGTCGCCGGTGCGGATGCCCCGGTCGATGATCCAGCGGATGAACTGAGGCCAGAGCAGCGAAATGCCGGTCCCGGCCAGCGAAAGCGGTACGCCCCGAGCACGCGCGGCCACGACGGGCACCGGTGCTTCAAGCAGCGACGCAGAATGCGCGCGTCGCTGGATTGGGTGTGGATGGCGGGGTGAAGGAATTCACGGCGCAGGGTTCGTCCTGGCAGAGTCGTCAGCCACGGGCACGAGGTGGAGTCAGCGTGTCAAGGTGTGTTTAACGGGAGGTAGTGTGGCACCGGCAGAGGATGGTGCAACCGGGATGGCGAAATCGGAGAGTTGGGGGATAGCGGGCGTGCTTGTGGACATGAAGCTCTGTGGAATGAATTCCACAGCTATGTTGCGAAACGTGTTGGAAACACGTTGGATGGAGCGGCGGGGTGGGTCTGCTCTTGGAGCGGAGACGGATTTTGTTGCCTGCGCGGTGGAGATCTGCGCGGCGAGCTGGAGAAGGTGGGCGTCTCGTCCGGAAGATGTAAGATTGGGGATGCACACGAAGTTGCGCGACGGCGAGCCAGGTCGCTCGCACTGTTTTTGCGTCCGGGCGTGGTGGCACGCGCGCATGGCGGCACCCCCAATCTTTAATCCTCAATCCTGCCGTTACCCCTGTTCTTCCCCAGCCGCGCCAGTCCAGACACATCGTGCAACGACTTTCATGTCTGGACGATCCATTCCAGCGGGCCGTGGAGATTCTGCATGCCCGTGAAGAGGTTGGGCGTAGGCGCCCAACTCGGTGAGACGGGATCCGTCGGTGCCGCCGCGGATGGGGACGGAGTGGGGCTCGATGCCCAGGGCGCGGCAGGCTTGACGGGCCAGCTCCACCGGGCGCATGTCGTCTTCCAGCCAGTAGCGCATGTTGCGGTATTGAGGCGTGATCTCGCAGGTGATCCGAGCGCGCGGCTCGGTCGCGTTGACCGTGGCGCAGACTTGCCGCACCAGATCGCCGTGCGCGGCCAGCCCGTCCAGCTCGAAGTCGCGCAGGATGAAGTGGAGTTCGGCTTCGGCCGCGCTCCCGCGCATGGCATAGACGTGGATGAAGCCCTGGCGTTCGTCGGTGGTCTCCGGCGTGCGCGTGACGTGGGGCAGCGTGTCGATGATCTTGGCCGCGAGATGCAGCGCGTTGACCAGCTTGTCCTTGGCCGTGCCCGTGTGGATGGAGACGCCCGTGATCGTCACCGTGGCCTTGTCGGCCGAGAAGGTCTCGTAGACCACCTCGCCCACCTCGCCGCCGTCCAGCGTGTAGGCGAAGTCCGCGGCCAGATCCCGGGGCAGGTCGGGGTGGACGCCGCGGCCGATCTCCTCGTCGGGCGTGAAGCAGATGCGGATGGGGCCGTGGGCAAGCTCCGGGTGCTGGAGCAGGTGCCCCGCCAGCGCCATCACGATGGCCACGCCGGCCTTGTCGTCCGCGCCCAGCAACGTCGTCCCCGACGCGGTGATGATGTCCTCGCCGATCTTGTCCGCCAGATACGGGAAGTCTTCGGGATAGAGCACCCGGGCCGGGTCGTCGGGCAGCGCGATGGGTGCGCCGTCCCAGTTTCGATGGACCAGCGGCTTGACGCCCGTACCGTCGAACGCGGGCGCGGTGTCCACGTGGCCCAGGAAGGCCACCGTCGGCGCGTCTTCGTGGCCGGGCGTCGCCGGCACCGTGGCGATGAACGCGCCGTAGTAGGTCAGGTTGAAGTCGGGCGCGCCCAGGGCCGCCAGCTCCTCCGCCAGCAGGTTGAGCAGATCGTACTGCTTTGCCGTGCTCGGCGTGGTGGACGACGTCTCGTCGCTCTGGGTGTCGATCTCAACGTAGCGTAGCAGACGGGCCTCCAGTTCGGCCCCAAACGATGTAGACATAGCGGCTCCTTGGTGTGAAGGTGAAGGTGGAAATTGTGGGTATTGTACCTGATCGAGGGGCGAGGGGCGAGTTGCGAGGGGCGCCGGCTCGTGCCGACGGTCTCCGTCGGCACGCAAGCCTGGGCGCTCTGCGCCCGTTGCGGCTGAAACCTCGTTCAGTTCGCACGCCCTCGTGCGAAGCGCTGTGCACCGGCAAGGCTCTGGCCCGTTCGCACGGGGCGTGCGAACTCAGCAGCCGACGCATTGCGTTCGTCCTTATGCCGACGGTCTCCCAGCCGGCGCAGATCTACGCCTTGGCGCTCTGCGCCCGTTGGTGGCGTGGCGGGACTGTCCCGCAAAGGCTTGTGGACTCCCCAGGATCATCGACCAGCAAGCGACGCAGCCCGCAACTCAACGGACTGCAGAAATCCATTGGGCGGTAAAAGGGCATCGGGCATGTAACCCACACTTGAGTGCCAGGAAATACGTGGCGCCTAAATGAGCAAGTTGCCGCGGAGTACCATTGAGATCACAAAGGAATGCTCACATCAAGTAATGTTCTGGTAGGACGACCGTTGACGGAGGGACATGGCCGCCGAACGGGGGGAACGCTTTGCGCCGGGAGGCGGAACTGCCGACGACACGCATTACAGGTCGCGGAAAATTTGAACGTCACGATTGAAAATCCAGCACGGGCGAGGCAACAGAGAAAAACAGTCAATGAACACGATCCACAACGGGTAGATCGCACACTGGACAAAAAATTAATTATCCGGTGGTGGACATGGGGAAAAAGGCGGTTTCATACTAAATATGACGAAGAGCAAGAAAGGCGGCGCGAAGCGACTGTCAAGGGCAGATCATTCCCACGAGCCGTCTCCGGAGCGTGGTGAACCGTGCCAAAGTGTGGGCACGAGTGAAGAGCAAAGCCTGCGCTCCTATGCGCCATCCAGCACTTCCGGGTTAATTCGCCCCTCGCCGAGCGGCACCGCCCGGGACCTCGGCATGACGAGGCGGCCGCGGTCATCGACAGTTTCGCAACGCATATGGGCGAGGCGGGCACGCGCACTTGACTTGCCCAGCTTGACCTGGTCCCTCGGCAGTAACATGGTCCAGGCTCAAAAGCGCGCCGTGCTGTCGCGTTGGACATGGACGGCGGGTACTTCTCCGCCAAACTGGAGCAGACGCGCCGCTGCCCGGTGTCCAAGGAGGGACAGCCAAAGGGGTTTTGGGCAGATGACGATCCAAACTCCCATCTGTTGAAGCAGGGCATGATCCGGCCGCGCCTCATCTCCACTTTGTGCGTCTGACCAAAGCGAAACATGGGACGCCGGGGGGAGTCGCACGCGGATAGAGTGGTTCCCGGCTGTGTGGGGCAAGAAGAGGGTCAGTTTGGGGAAGTTCAGCATGGCCCCCAGCAAACCATCCAGAACCAGTGACGTTACAGTTGTAGTGAGCGCGGACCGTCCAGGGCACCGTCATGATCGCGACGGGGGCGTGCTTGACGGCGCGGTTAGCTTGACCCGGCCAATTGGACCTTTTCCCGATTGGGTTGCGATTCCCCTTCCAACGTGTGGCTCACTGCCGAAGCAGGTGGGCCACAAGGCGTCACCGCGTCGCGGGGCTCAGCGCCTCAAAGGCATAGCCAATACGTCGCATCATGCTGGAATCGCATGGAGGGGCTGCGCAGTTTACGGCCCTGAAGCCTGAGTGGTTATGAGGCGGCGCTATTCGAGGACGATGGGATGCTGACCACGCAATTCACGACGGCACCGCGCCGCGGCCTGCGGTGGGGTCACGAGCGGCCAGGTTTCAACCACTCACCGAACCAAATTCGTTTGGTACCAACTGCGCCGAAGAGCCGACGTGCACGCTGGCGCATCCGCAACGGATACGCAGTTCGTGGAAGAAGAAATGCCCACCAAATATCCACAAATCTTGCAGAATCCGACGCGAGAACAATCGCAATGCAATTTCCCCAGATCCGGCAGGCGATACTGGATAGCGAACGGAGGGGGCCAGATCCCCTTCCGGCATTTGCGGGCAGCAAAAGATTGCCTCAAGGGGAAGAAGTGTTTGCTGGACGGCGATGTCAAGTCGGAGCCAGACGGGGCCGGCTCAAGGACTTGACGGGTGCCCGCCATCGTGGGGCAAGCCCCAGTTACGACGGCCATCCCAAGGGTTTGCGAGGTCGCCACTTGGCACGGTTGAGATGAAAACCTGCAAGATGCCGCATAAAACTGGGTTCAGCGTGGGCGGAACCCCACGTTTTCCATCGGCTCATGGTGGGCGAGGCCGCTACGAAGGACAGGAAAAACCGACATCGCGTAGCGCCATCCCCGCTGGGTCGTGCAAACCGTCATGGGCGGAAATGCGGTCACCCAAGAGCATCAGCGTTGGCGAAATGAAACCGCCGACAGCCGAGCAGTTGTGGCACTGTGCCGCCGAGCCACAGCCGAATGCCGCCCCCGACGGCCCTCATGCAGGGCTTCGGCATGGTGAAGAATAAATACAAATGCGACAGATCCTGCTACCGGCGTTGCGCATGGTGTTGGGGGCGTGATAACGCGTCTGGCGAGATTTATTAACAACAAAGGAACAGATTGATCAACGCCGGCGGAGATTAAGGACAGGAAAGGTGAGAGGGTCGCCTTCGACGACAGCCAACAAAAATCCCCCAATCGCCCCCAATCTCCCCGAGAAATCTCCAGTCTCACTCACCAATCTTCCCCGACAGATCTCTCAGGCATCTCCCCATTTCACTCTGACCGCCCTCGCCCCTGCGCCCCACCTTACTTCAGTCCTGCCCAATCCTCCCCCATCTCGCCACGCCCGTGTTAGACTTTCTTGTCGCGTCTGATTTCAAATCTTTCGCCAAAAACGGTAAGGTGTGGCGCACATAGATTGGCGGAAACGGACCCGCGTGAGGTCCGGATCGCCGGGGCGAGGCAGGAGTTGCCCGGCGCGTCCACATCAGCAACCGCAACGTTGGAGGAGAACCCATGGAAAACCAATCGAATTCCGGCTGGAGCGCACTGTCCACCGGCGCCAAAGTCGGCATCATCGTGGCGGCGGTCGTGGTGGTCGGCCTGCTGATATGGGGCGTCATGCGCCTGGCGGGCGGCGGGGGCGACGACACGTCCGCGGCCATCCCCGCGGCCACGGCGACCACGCCCGCGGGCGAGCTGAGCACGCCGGAAGTCACCACGCCGTCCTCGCCGTCCGAGCCGGACGGCGGCATCATCATCATCATCCCCACGCCGGAGGCGGGCAAGCCCACGGTCATCGCCATCAGCCCGACCAACATTCGCGGCGGCCCGTCCCAGGAGTACCCGGTGATCGGTCTGCTCAACCAGGGCGAGGCGGCCGAGGCCATCGGCATCAGCGAGGACGGCCAGTGGTACGCCATCCGCATTCCGTCGTCGCCCCAGGGGAGCGGCTGGGTCTTTGCCCAGCTCATGACGGGCAGCGACGTGGACAACCTGCCCATCATCGCCGCGCCGCCGCTGCCGGAACCAACGGCGGCACCGCCCGTGGTCATCACCGACTGGGAAGGCCAGTATTTCAACAATCGCGACCTTCAGGGCGACCCGGTGCTGGTGCGCAATGACGCGGTCATCGACTTCAACTGGGGCACGGGTTCACCCGCGCCCGAGGTCCAGCCGGACAACTTCTCGGCCCGCTGGACGATCCAGCGCAACGCGCCGGCCGGCGTCTACCGCTTCAGCGTCTGGGTCGATGACGGCGTGCGCGTCTTTGTGGACGATCAGTTGATCATCAACGGCTGGAGCGAAGGCCCGGCGCGCAACTACACCGCCGAAATCGAGGTGGAAGACGGCTCCCACAAGGTGGTCGTGGAGTACTTCGAAAGCACGGGCACGGCGCTCATCAGCCTGAACGTGGGTTACCAGGGCCCGGCGGTGACGCAGCCGCCCGCGGCGCGCATCAACGGCCCGACCCGGGGCCTGGTGGGCGAGCAACTCACCTACGACGGCACCTCGTCGCGCGCGGCGGAAGGCAGCGAGATCGTCAACTACCAGTGGACCTTCAGCGACGGCGCCGTCTCCACCGGCGATCGCGTGACCCATGTCTACGCCCAGCCCGGCGTCTATAACGTGACGCTGGTCGTGGTCGACGACAAGGGGCTGTCCGGCACCGCCACCATCCAGGTGCGCATCGACCCGGTCGAGCCGGTCGCGACCCCCACGCCCACACAGACGCCCACGCCGGAAGTGACCGTGCCGCCCGCGCCTGTGCCCGGCTTCACCATCGCACCGGAGCAGCGTCCGGCCGGCCAACCGGTCCAGTTCGACGCCAGCCAGACCGTCGCGTCTGCGCCCATCGTCAACTACGTGTGGGACTTCGGCGACGGGACCACCGGCCAGGGCGTGCAGACCGAGCGCGTCTTTTGCCACGGCAGGCACCTACCAGGTGACGCTCCAGGTGACCGACGAGAACGGCCAGAGCGCCGCCTCAACCCTGCCCGTGCTCATCGGTGAAGCGGGCGCGGCCCCGACGGTCGCGCCGACCGTGGCGCCGACTGAAGAGGTCGCCCCCACCGCGACCGCTGAGGACGGCGCCGCCGACGGTGGCTCCGCCGAGACGCCGCCCGCTGGCGAGGACGGCACTGTAGCCGACCACTTGCGAAGGTGAAGCGACCCCGACGCCCACTGCATCAGGCCGGCCTTTCGCACCGTCGCCAGAGCATAAGGTCAGTACCCGGCCCCGGGGATGCGTATCCGACGATGCGTGGGTCCCAGGCCGTTGCGGTGAGGAGGCGTCGCGTCTGGGGACTTCCGGAAGGGTCGAACAGTTCCGGCAGTTCGATAACCCGCTTGATCCCTTCCGGGAAGTCAAAGTGGTCCCGCCAATTCTCCGCTTTCTCCCGCGCCGGTTGCCAAGGTGACGGCACCGGCTTTACGCGTCATCATGAACGAGAACTCGTCGCCGACACCGCCTGCTTACACCGTCCGCTACTGTACGTCATCGGCCCGATCTGAGCCGGTGGCCATTGGCCTGACCATCACCGTGGGCCTGGGCGTCTTCACGCTCATGGGCGTCTTCGTGACGGCGTCGACGCGCAACATCGTGGGCGCATTTTTGCTGGCAGCCGTGGTTGCGTTGCCCTTCCTGGCCACCTACGTGGAGCGAGCGCTGGTGGTGCCGGGACGGGAGGGCGTTTACTCCCTGGTGCGCACGAGCAGTGTGCTCTGGCACCGGTTCATCACCGGTTGGCTGCTGTTGGGCGGCTACGCCGTGCTCATCGCGCTGCTGGGCTACGGCATGGCGCTCTACCTGGAACTGTTCCTGGGCACCGTCCTCAACCAGGAGACCATCAGCGTCAAGCTGCTGACGGTCCTGGCCATCGCCGTGGCCGCGCCGCTGGTCCTCTTTGCCACGGGCGCACAGTGGCGCCGGCGCACCGTGTTGGTCCTGACCGCCACCGTCTTCGTGGTGGTGCTCGTGATCGGACGCGCCTGGACCAGCAACATGACCGTCCCCCTGGACACGGTCTTCACCATGCAGACCTACGTGCTGCGCATCAGCATGCTCATCGGCGCCACGTATTGGGGGCTGCTGCTGCTGGTCGACATGCGCGGCCGCGTGCGCCGGCCGCTCAAGACGCTGCCACCCAGTCTGGCCACCGTGTTGGCCGTGGGCGCCGTGTTGGGCGCGTTGGTGGGCTGGGCCCTGTTGAAAACGCCGACCGCCCTCGTCCAGCGCGACGTGCCTCTCTACGGACTCATCGCCGGGGCGCCGGCCTTTGGCCAGACCGGTCTGTGGGTGCTGGCGCTCATCGTGCTGGGCGTCGGCATCAATCTGCTCGGCATCACCCAGGTGATGGTGGCCGGTGCGCGCCTGCTCCACGCCATGACCGAAGACGGGTTCATGCCCACGTCGGCACGGTTCCTCTCGCCGGGACAGGCGCCCACCACGGCCACTGTGGTCGTCGGCGGCGTTTTGGGCGCGCTGCTCTTCCTGCTCCTGTCGCCCCCCACGCTCACGGCGCTGGCCGCGCTGCTCTTCTTCTGGAGCAGCTTCATGATCCACATTCCCGACGTGCTGCGCAGCAAGCCGAATCTCGCCGACAGCCGGCGCTTCAAGCTGCCGTTTCACCCGCTGATCCCGGGCTTCGTCGTGGTCATCAGCGCACTGGCGACGCTGCTGCTGACCGAAGGCGTGCTCTTCGCCTCGGGCTGGCTGGCCGTCGGTCTCGTCGCCTACTTCGCGTATGGACGCGCCCATGCCGAGGCCATCCGGCGCGAGCAAACGGTGGTGGCCGACAGCGATGCCGCCGCGCACATGGACCGCTTCCGCGTCATGGTCTGTGTCAGCAACCCGGACACTGCGCTGGACCTGGTGCGCTTCGGGCAGACGCTGGCCCAGGCGCGCGACGGGGAGGTGCTGGTGCTGCGCGTGATGGTCAGCCGCACTTCGTTGACCACACCGAGCGAGCGCGAGGATGCGGACGACCAACACCGCTTCCTGGCCGCGGTCCTGGCCGGGCTGGAGGACGACGGTCCTGAGCCGCGTGCCATCGTGCGGCTGGCGCCGTCGTTGGCCGACGGCATTCTGGAATCCATCCGTGAGGAAGCGTGCGACCTGGTGTTGGTGGGCGGCAGCGGACGTCTGCGCGGCCGCGCCGCCAGCGAGGACATTCTCAACCTGTTGCTGAGCTACGCGCCGTGTGACGTGGCCGTGCTGCACGGGACGTTTGCGCCCGAACAGGGCCGCATCCTGGTGGCCACCGCGGGCGGACGCCACGCGACCTATGGCTTTGACCTGGCCCGCAGTCTCTGCGCCCACGCGGCCTGTGACGTGCATGTCATCACCGTGGCCGACAACGCCCGCGACGACGCCGATGAACTGGCCGAACAGGCCCTGCACACGTGCATGGGCGATGCGTATGGCGAGGCCGTGGTCCTGCGGGATCCGGCGCCGGACGCGGCCAAGTCCGACGATGACGGGGACGCTGCCGGCCAGGGCGATGTCGCCGAAGGCGCAGCAGATGACGGGGAGCCGGACGCAGCCGCAGCGGACGACGCGCCCTTGGTCGCCCAGGTCGTGCGCGCGGCGTCGGTCTCCTCGGGCATCATGGACGCGGCCGAGGAAGCCGATCTGCTGATCCTGGGCGCGCCGTCCACCGCCATGCTGGAGCGTCCGGTCTACAACGGCCTGGCCCTGAGATCGCCACCGAGACGCCGCAACCCACCCTGATCGTGCGCCGACATGCACCGGCGCTCGCTGGAACTCGACCGTGCGGTGGATCGCTTCGTCCAAGCGATGCCCTCCCTCACCGACGCCCGGCGCACGGAGGTAGTCGGCAACATGCGTCAGGCCGCGGTGCCGTCGGTCGACTTCTTTGTGCTGATCGTGCTCTCCGCCGTCATCGCCAGCTTCGGCCTCATGCAAAACAGCGCCGCGGTCATCATCGGCGCCATGCTGGTGGCTCCGCTCATGAGCCCGATTCTGGCCATGGCCATGGGCATGGTCGTGGGCGAGTTTGACATCATCACCTCGGGGATTGAGGCCACGCTGAAGGGTGTGGCCATGGCCGTCTTTGTGGGCATCGTCGCTGTGCTCATCTCGCCCATCGACGGGCCGACCAGCGAAATCCTGGCGCGCACCGAGCCGAATCTGCTGGACTTGATGGTGGCGCTGGCGTCGGGGGCCGCGGCCGGCTACGCGCTCTCGCGCAAGGAAGTGGCCGCGGCGCTGCCCGGTGTGGCCATTGCGGCCGCGTTGGTGCCGCCGCTCTGCGTCGTCGGCTACAGCATCGGCGCGGGCAACTTGGGGGACGCGGGCGGCGCCATGTTGCTCTTCGTGACCAACCTGGTGGCCATCGTCTTTGCGGCCGCGGTCACATTCCTGCTGCTGGGCTTCCATCCGCCTCGGCCGGATCGGGGTGAGCTCATGCGCTCGCTGCGACTCACCGTGCTCTCGCTTCTGGTGATTCTGGTGGTGCTGGGTACGGCCACCGTCGTCTCCGTGCGCGAGAGCAACCGGCGCGCCGCCGTGCAGGCCGTCTTCGATGACTACGCCCAGCGTCATCTGGCCGAGGTCTCCGATGTCGAAATCACCGGGCCGGAGAACGGCTTCACCATCGGCGCCACCATGCTGCATTACGACGGTCGCCGCACCAGTGGAGACGGCTACGACGTCTTGCGCCGCGATCTGGAGAAAGCCGTCGGCGCGCCCGTGGAACTGGTCACGACATTGGTGGACGCGCCCATGCTGCCCGTTTCGCCCACCAATCGCGAGCTGGACTTGCTGACAGCCACCCGCCGCGCCCTGGCCGACGCCGGCGCGACCGTGGCCGATAGCTGGGTCGAGCCGCAGATGGAGCAGACGGTCGTGCGCGCCGTGGTCTACCTGCCGCCCGACCGCGCGCTGGACGACGCCACCATTGACGCCATCAACGCCGCGCTGACCGAGCGTTTCCGCCGCTCCGTGCAGCTTTCGCTGACCGTGCTGCCCGCGCAAGTTCTGGGTGCGACCCCCACGCCGCTGCCGACCGCTGCGCCGTGAACAAGTCAGGCTTCTTGAAGAAACCTGACTTGTCATCACAACTATCTGTCCCAAATACCTTCGGAGGGTTCCATGCTTGTGACGACCGTTGACACCGCGCCTGCCTTCACGCCCGAGGATGCCGCCGTCCTGGCCCGCCGCCTCTACGGCATCGACGGGCGCGCCACGCCCCTGCCCAGCGAGCGCGACCAGAACTTCCGCCTGGACGCGGACGGGGCGCGCTATGTGCTCAAGATCGCCAATCCGGCCGAAGACGAAGCCGTGCTCGAGCTCCAGAACGCGGCCATGACCCGGCTGGCTGCCCAGGATCTCCACGTCGCGCCGGCGGTGGTGCCGTCGCAGGCGGGCCGCGCCATCGAACAGGCGGAGGTCGGCGGCGACCGTTACGCGGTGCGGCTGCTCACCTTCGTGCCGGGGCGACCGCTGGCCACGGTCAAGCCCCAAAGCGCCGGGTTGATGCGCAGCGTGGGCGCGCTGCTGGGCCGGCTGGACCACGGGCTGGCGGGCTGGGACCACCCGGCCGCGCACCGCTTCTTCCACTGGGACTTGCAGCACGCGCAACAGGTGATCGAGGAGAACCTGGACCTGCTGCCCGAGGATCAGCGCGCCGTCATCGAGCGCTATCTGGCGCGCTACCGGGCGCACGTCGCGCCGCGGCTGGGCGACCTGCGCCGGAGCATCATCCACAGCGACGGCAACGATTACAACGTCATGGCCGACTTCGACGGGGAGTGGCGCATGCAGGCCACCGGCGTCATCGACTTCGGCGACATGGTCTGGTCCCACACGGTCAACGAGGCGGCCATCGCCGTGGCCTACGCCATGTTGGGCAAGGTGGAGCCGCTGGCCGCGGCCGCCGACGTGGTGGCCGGCTACCACGCCGCGCACCCGCTCACCGACGCGGAACTGGCCGTGCTCTACGACCTGGCCTGCGCGCGCCTGTGCGTGAGCGTCTGCATGGCGGCGCGCCAGCATCAGGCCGCGCCGGAGAACGGCTATCTGCTGATCTCCCAGGCGCCCATCTGGGAGCTCTTCGCCAAGCTGGCCGACGTGAACTCCGACCTGGTCCACTACCGCCTGCGCGCCGCATGCGGACTGCCCGCAGTGCCGCAGACGGCGCCGGTGCTTGCGTGGCTGGCGGCGCAGCGTGACGCCCTGGCCCCGGTGCTGCCCGCGCTACCGGCAACGCCGTTGGTCCTGGATCTGAGCGTGGACAGCGAGATGATTTCTGCGCAACGATTGGAGGCAGGCAGCGTCGGGCTGGGCGCGGCCATTGCCGCGGAGATGGCCGCGGCGGACGCAACGGTGGCGCTGGGCCGTTACTGCGAAGCGCGGCTGGCGTACACCGCGCCCCAGTTTGCGGCAGAGTCGGCGGAACTGCCCGAGCGGCGCACGGTCCACCTGGGCCTCGATCTCTTCGCCGCCGCGGGCACACCCATCCACGCGCCGCTGGCCGGGGAGGTGGTCAGCGCGCAGGTCAACGACGCGCCGCTGGACTACGGCCCCACGGTCATCCTGCGCCATGTGACCGGCGACGGCGTGCCCTTCTACACGCTCTACGGCCACCTGAGCAGCGCCGCGGTGACCGCGCTCACGCCGGGGCAGGCGGTCGCCGCGGGCGACGTCATCGGCGCGCTGGGTGACACGCGTGAGAACGGCGGCTGGCCGCCCCATCTGCACCTGCAACTGATCACCGATCTCGTGGACGACTCGGGCAACTTCCCCGGCGTGGCCCGGCCCAGCGAATGGGCGCTCTGGTCGTCGCTCTGCCCCGATCCCGCGCCGTTGCTCGGCTTGGACCACGTGGCCGATCCCTTCGCCATCCGCCCGCCGGATGAGATCCTGGCCGTGCGCCGGGCGCATCTCGGCCCGAATCTGAGCATCTCCTACCGAGAGCCGCTGACCATCGTGCGCGGCCACGGGCGCTTCCTCTACGACATCCACGGGCAGGCCTATCTCGACGGCGTCAACAACGTCTGCCACGTGGGCCACTGTCACCCGCATGTGGTGCGCGCCGGGCAGCGGCAGATGGCCGTGCTCAACACCAACACGCGCTACCTGCACCCGCATCTCGCCGACTACGCCGAGCGGCTGCTGGGCTACTTCCCCGCGCCGCTGGAGGTGGTCTTCTTCGTCTGCAGCGGTTCGGAGGCCAACGAACTGGCCCTGCGGCTGGCCCGCACCTACACCGGGCAGAGCGACTTCATCATGCTGGACGCGGCCTATCACGGCAATACGCAGGCGCTGGTGGATCTCAGCCCCTACAAGCACGACGGGCCCGGCGGCAAGGGCGCGCCCCCGTGGGCCCACAAGGCGCTCATGCCCGACCCGTACCGGGGCGAGCACAAGGGCTATGGCGCGGAGGTGGGTGCAGCCTATGCCCAGGACATCCGGCGCATCGTGCAGGAGGTGGAGGGTCAAGGTCGGGGCATCGCGGGCTTCATCGCCGAGTCACTGTTGGGCTGCGGCGGCCAGATCGTGTTGCCGGACGGCTACCTGGCGGAGGCGTACGCGCATGTGCGCGCCGGGGGCGGCGTCACTATTGCCGACGAGGTGCAAGTGGGCTTCGGCCGCGTGGGCAGCCACTTCTGGGGCTGGGAGACGCAGGACGTGGTGCCCGACATCGTGACCATGGGCAAGCCCATCGGCAACGGCCATCCCCTGGCCGCGGTGGTGACGACCCGGGCGATCGCGGATGCGTTCGCCAACGGCATGGAGTACTTCAACACCTTTGGCGGCAACCCGGTCTCGTGCGCCATCGGCCTGGCCGTGCTGGACGTGATCGAGCAGGAGCAGTTGCAGGCCAACGCGCTGCGTGTCGGCAACCGGCTCATGGACGGGCTGCGGGAGCTCATGGGCCGCCATCCGCTCATCGGCGACGTGCGCGGCCTGGGCCTTTACGTGGGCGCGGAGTTGGTGCTGGACCGCACGACGCTGGAACCGGCCCCGCGCCACGCCGCGTACATCGCCAACCGCATGCGCGACCACGGCATCCTCATCAGCACCGACGGCCCGCTGCACAACGTGCTCAAGCTCAAGCCGCCCATCGTCTTCACCGACGCCGACGCAGACCGGCTCGTGGCGACGTTGGATCGGGTGTTGGGGGAGGATTGTTTGCAGGTGTAGGGTTTGGGGTCTTGGGGTGGTTGGGTGGTGGGGTTTGGGGAGATGCTTCACTGTCGATTCGGGTGCGCGTCGGGTATGATAGCGAGCGTCAACCATTCACCCAAACAAACGCCACACTGTACTCGGGAGATTTGTCCATGCGTTATTTGCACACCATGTTCCGCGTGCTCGACCTGGATGCGGCCCTGGATTTTTGGGTCAACAAGCTGGGGATGAAGGAACTGCGCCGCAGCGAAAACGAGGCCGGGCGCTACACGCTGGTCTTTCTGGCGGGCAACGACGACGATCCGCCGCTGGAGTTGACCTACAACTGGGACGAGACGGAGCCGTATGCCACCGGCCGATTCTTCGGCCACGTGGCCTACGAAGTCGACAACATCTACGACTTCTGCGCCGACATCCAGGCCAAGGGCGTCGCCATCCTGCGCCCACCGCGCGACGGTCACATGGCCTTCGTCAAGTCGCCGGACGGGCAGTCGATCGAGCTGCTGCAGAAGGGCGAGGCGCTGCCCGTGGAGGAGCCGTGGGCGAGCATGCCCAACAGCGGGAGTTGGTAGGGTAAAGAGGAAAGAATGAGGCGGCGTCGAATGGGTCAGCATCGAATGAATTCGACGCTGGTACGGCAAACGTGCTCAAGCACGTTGGATCCGGCGCCCAAACTTGAATGTAGTAACGACTTCAGTCGTTCCCAAGAAAACAACGACTGAAGTCGTTACTACGGATTGATTTTGCGCACAATCCTCGTAGCAGCTACGCCTGTGCCGGCAGCATCCCCTGCAACTCGCCGCTCTGGTACAGCTCCATCATGATGTCCGAGCCGCCCACGAACTCGCCCTTGACATAAAGCTGGGGAATCGTCGGCCAGTCGGAGAAATCCTTGATGGCCTGGCGCAGGGTCTCGTCCTCAAGCACGTTGCGGGTCACGTAGTCGACGCCCACCGCATTGAGAATCTGCACAGCGCGGGCCGAAAACCCGCACATGGGAAAATCTTTGTCACCCTTCATGTAGAGCACGACGGCATTGCTGCTCACGTCGTCTTTGATCTGGGTGATGGTCTCATCATACGTGGCCATGAAATACCTCCTGTGATAGATGAAACCGCCGGGTGGAGCGGATGGACGCAACAAACTGTTCTACAGGTCCAACGCAGGCCGGCCTGGGCCTGTTCCCATTTGGCCGGGGTGAAGGTCTTGAGCGCCACCGTGCACCGTGTTCGCATCGAACTCGTCCTTGAGCGACTTGAGCACCAGTTGATGCTGGCGCACCAGCGGCAGCCCTTCGAACGCGTCGCTCACCACGTAGGCCTCGAAGTGCTGGCCGTCGTTGTACGGGTCCACCACACGCACGCGCGCGTCCGGGATGGACTGGCGGATGGTGGCTTCGATGTGGTCGATCATGGGCAACATCCTCTCACTGCGTCACGATTTCATTGCGGTGTCAATACCACGGCGGACTTTCGGCATCTCTACCTCTGGTAGGAACCGCGGGTCCATTTCCGCCGGGATCTACTATGCACACTCCGTTCCTCAGCCGGGATTATACCACCCCTGCGGTGACACAGTGTAGGCAGCGTCCCCGTTGTGCGGTCCACTCGTTGAGTTCGCACGCCCTCGTGCGAACGGGCAAGCGACCGCGCCACCGGTTCGCGCGGGCGTGCGAACTCAACCGGCAGCTCACGTCGGCTGCCCTCAAACTGGGACAGACCCCGCTATACCTCCTCGCATTTGATGGCTCCCAGCCTTGCGCTTCCCCAATGTTTGGATTCGCCTGCGGCTACGGTACACTTTGGTGCACAGGAGTCAGTCCAATCTCGCGGGGAGAGATCGATCATGGCGTTGACAATGGGCATTGTCGGCCTGCCCAACGTGGGCAAGAGCACCGTCTTCAACGCGCTTCACCGATGCGCAGAACGCGGAGGTGGCCAACTATCCGTTCTGTACCATCCAGCCCAACAAGGCAATCGTGCCCGTGCCCGACCCGCGGCTGGACCGTCTGGCCGCACTGGTGCCCCATGACAGCGTCACGCCCGCGACGCTGGAATTCGTCGACATCGCCGGGCTGGTCAAGGGGGCGAGCAAGGGTGAAGGGCTGGGGAACCAGTTTCTGGGCAACATCCGCGACGTGGCCGCCATCGTCCACGTGGTCCGCTGCTTCACCGACCCCAACGTCGTCCACGTCAGCCCCACGCCCCAGCCCAGGGATGACATCGAGGTCGTCCAGTTGGAGTTGATGCTGGCCGACTTGCAGCAGATCGACGACCGCTTGGAGCGGCTGGAGCGCCAGGTCAAGGGCGACCGCAAGCTACAGCCGGTGCTCGACCTGGCGCGCGTTTCAAGGCCGGCCTGGAGGCGGGCGTGCCGGTGGCGCGTTCTCCCGAGCGGGAGTCAGACGCCTTCCACACGTTGAACCAGGAGATGCGCTTCCTCAGCGCCAAACCGGTCATCTACGTGGCCAATGTGGACGAGGCCGACCTGGGCGCGGACAACGCCTGCGTGACCACCGTGCGCGCCATCGCCGCCGAACAAGGGGCCGAAGTCGTGGTGCTCTGCGCGCGCTTGGAGGCCGACATGGTGGGCATGGACCCGGCGGAGCGGACCGAATACCTGGAATTGGCCGGCGTCGCCGCCAGCGGTCTGGACCAGGTGATCCGGCACAGCTACCATCTGCTGGGCCTGATCAGCTACTTCACCACCGATTCGCGCATGCTACGCGCTTGGACCATCCACCGGGGCATGACGGCGCCCCAAGCCGCGGGCGTCATTCACACCGACTTCGAGCGGGGCTTCATCCGCGCCGAGGTGGTCCACTGGCCGGACTTCGATGCGCTGGGCAGCGAGCACGCCGCCAAGAACGCCGGCCTCCTCCACGTCGAAGGCCGTGACTACGTCGTCCAGGACGGCGACGTCATCCACTTTCGCTTCAATGTGTAAAGGACTGGGCCACAGATGGACACGGATGAACACAGATTAAAAAGCAAAATCTGATGTTTGTCGTAGTTATCCGTGTTCATCTGTGTTCATCTGTGGCTAATGTGAGGAGTCTGTATGGAGATGGGATCGTTTGGTCAGACGGGGTTGACGGTGTCGCGCGTGGGTATCGGGTTGGCGGCGCTGGGGCGACCCGGCTACATCAACCTGGGCCATGCGGCCGATCTGGGCGGGACGTACGGTGTGGACGCCATGCAGGCGCAGACGGACCGCGTGCTCGACGCGGCGTGGGCCGCGGGCGTGCGCTACTTTGACGCGGCGCGTTCCTACGGTCGCGCCGAGGAATTTCTGGGCAACTGGCTGCGCGCCCGTGACATTGATCCGGGCGCAGTGACCATCGGCTCCAAGTGGGGCTACACCTACACCGCGGACTGGCAGGTGGACGCGGACGTGCATGAGGTCAAGGAGCACTCGTTGCCGGTCTTCCGGCGCCAGTGGCAAGAGACCCAGGACCGTCTCGGCCGCTACGTGGACCTCTACCAGATCCACTCGGCCACCTTCGCCAGCGGTGTGCTGACCAATACCGCTGTGCTCGACGCCTTGGCCCGTCTCAAGGCCGACGGCGTGCGCATCGGCCTCTCGCTGAGCGGGCCGGACCAGGGCGGTCCTGGCCGCCGCGCTGGACGTGACGGTGGACGGTGTGCGCCTCTTCGACAGCGTGCAGGCCACGTGGAACCTGCTGGAACCGTCGGCGGGACCGGCGTTGGCCGCGGCGGCGGACGCGGGTTTGGGCGTCATCGTCAAGGAGGCGCTGGCCAACGGACGTCTGACCCCGCGCAATGACGACCCCGCGTTCGCGTCGTCGCTGCGGTTGCTGCAAGAAGAAGCGGCCCGGTTGGCGACGACCGTGGATGCCCTGGCGCTGGCCGCGGTGCTGGCGCAGCCGTGGGCCCACGTCGTCCTCAGCGGCGCGGCCACCGTCGAGCAGCTCCAGTCCAATGTCGCCGCGTGTGACGTGGCCTGGGACGAAGCTGCCGCTACACGTCTACGCATCCTCGCCCAGCCGCCCGACGTCTATTGGCAGACGCGGGCGGCACAGCCCTGGAACTGACGCGCCGTTATCCAGTCTATTTGCCGTCCACTTCCAGCCACGCCCGGGCCTCGGCGACTGCCTGGTTCATGGCCTCGCCCAGCCGCGGCGTGGCATTCAACACGTTCTCCTCACCCAAATAGGCCAGCATGCCCGTGCGCGCAAGTTGATGCCGCACCTGGTCATCGACGCCGGTCAGGATCACCTTGCCGCCGGCGGCTTTGACATTGTCCGCATAGCGCCGCAGCACGCCGAGGAAGGTGCTGCCGATCTCATCGCGCCCGCGCATGAGCAGGATGACCACCGGCCGCCGCGAGCCGGCAGGAGTGGGCAGCAGCTTTTCGAATGTGGACGCGCCGGCAAAGAAGAGGCTGCCGTAGACGTGCAGTATGGTGATCGCGTTGCTTTCCAGCCGGTCCGGTGCGGCGCGCTCCTCCGGGAAACCGCCTTCCACCGGCACGAATTGCACGACCCGCACCCGGTTGGAACTGCGGGCCACGTGCAGCAGGATCGAGAAGGCCACGCCCACAAAGACGGCAAATTGCAGCGGAATGATGAGTGTCGTCAGCGTGGTCATGAACATGACTGTGGCCGCGACCTTGTTGGTCTGGTAGACCGTGACGATGGCGTCGACCTTGATCGATTGGATGCCCACGACGATGAGCAGACCGGCCATGGCGGCATGGGAATCAGGGTCCGACCACGGGCGCCAACAGCAGCACGATCAGCGCCACAAAGACGCCGCTGACGATGTTGGCCCACCGAGTGCGCGCGCCCGCACTCACTATGACCGCCGTGCCGGACATGGAGCCGCCCGCTGGAATCGCCTGGAAGAAGGCGGCGAAGAAGTTGGCCACGCCCTGGCCGAAGAAGTCGCGCGACACGTTGGGGTAGCTTCCGTCCGGGTTGGGATAGCTCTGGCTGACGCCTGCGCCCTGGACCAGGCCGATGATGGCGATGGCCAACGCAGGCCCGGACATACCCACGATCATCCACAGGTTGGGCAGCACCGGCTTGGGCAGCGCGCGCGGGATGTCGGCGATGTCGCGCACGAGGAGCACTTGCTGCCAGCCGAAGATCAGCGGCAAGAGCGTGGCCACGATCAGGGCCAGGATCAGCGCCACGCGACGCAGCTTCGTGCGGCCAAAACCGTAGATCAGGCCGACCGTGGCCAGCCCGACCACGAAGGTGGGAATGTTGAATTCATCGAAGTGGAGCAGCGTGTCCAGGGACTTGAGGATCTTGTTCTGGAACGGGCTGATGTACCCGGTGAAGTCGCCCACTTGCCCCATGATGATCAGGAGGGCAATGCCGGTGATGAACCCGACCATGACCGAGTTGAGACAAATTTGAGCAGAAAGCCCAGACGCAAAAGCCCTGCAAGCATCTGAAAAATGCCCACCAGCATGACCAAGACGATCAGGGCCTGCACCCGCTGTTCGCCCTGGAGGTGGTCGATGGCACTGCCCGCGGCCACGGCCAGCGCACTGGTGGTCGACACGTTCATGAAGACCGAGCTGGTGAAGATCGCCCCCAGGGGCGTGGCGATCATCAGCGTGTACAGGCCGAAGACCGGATTGACCGCGGCCAGCAGCGCCGTGGCCATGGCCTGGGGCACGTTGACCACGGCAAAGGTCAGCCCCGCGACCAGATCCGCCGGAAACCCCTGGCGCGTCGGCCGGTATTCGGCCTGATTTTCACGATAGAAACGCCGTGCGAATTCGTACCAGTCGTTTTGCATGGGTCGATGGGTTGTGGGTGGTGCGTGATGCGTGAAGACGTGAAACGTGATGCGTGAAGACGTGAAACGTGATTGAGAGACTGGGAGATTAAGAGATTAGACGTTGACGCGACGACTAGTCTCCCAATCTCCAATCTCTCAGCCTCCACTTTCACGCATCACGTTTCACGTCTTCACGTTTCACGCCGTTCACTGTGAAGAATCAGTTCATACAACACCAACATGGCCAGGGATGCGATGAACAGGAACGGGCCGATGATTTCCAGACTCAGGCGGGCGGCCAGGACGCCGGCCAGCCCGGGCAAGATGGCGATGCCCAGGTTGGCCGCGCCGACTTGGTAGCCGATGACGTTGGCGGTGTGACGCGGGCCGACGCGCTGCGGCGTGGTCGATGTGAGCAACGGAAAGATGGGCGCGGCTGCAAAACCCATGACGGCGAGGCCCAAAAATCCGATCAGGTCTGTCATGTTCCACCAGAGCAGCAAGGCAGCCAACACGGCGATGACCATGCTGAAACGGACTGCCTTTACTGAGTCTACCCGATCCGCGATGAATCCGTAAAACAGCCGGCCCACGGTGAAGGTGCCCCAGTAGACGCTGACCCAAAAGCCCGCCACCGCGATGTCGATGCCGCGGCTCTCGGTGAAGAGGCTGTACGACCACTGGCCCGCGGTCACTTCGGTGCCCGCATAGAGGAGGAAGAGCAGAATGTTGGCCCAGACGTACGGCATGCGCAGCGTCTCCAGCATGGGCGCACTGCGCGTCGACGCCGTCACGTCGGCCGCGGACGTTCCGTCACCGGCGTCGTCGTTGCGCCAGTTGTCCAGCGTGGCGATGATGAGGACGGCCACCAACGTCTGTGCGCCGGCGATGAAGACGTAGCCCCAGCGCCAGGCAAGGTCGTTGCTGAGCACCGCGGCCATGACGAGCGGGCCGATGGTCGCGCCCAGGCCGAAGCTGGCGTGGAGCCAGTTCATGAGCCGGGCGCTGTAGCGGGTGGCGAAATGGGTGTTCATGCCCGAGTCGAGCAGGCCGGTGCCGCTGCCGTAGACCGCCGCCGCCAGTACCATGCCCCACCACGTGGGCGCCGCCGCAAAGCCGAAGAGCGCCACCATGCGCAACACCGACGCCACCGCCAGCATGCTCCCCATGCCCAGGCGCGCGGCGATGGGCCCGCTGCTGAAACTGGTGGCCAAGAACGCGGCCGACGTCGCGAAGAGGAGCACGCCCAGCGCGTCCAGCGGCACGCCGAAGGTCATGCGCATGGAGGGCCACGCCACCCCCAGTGCGCCGTCGGCCAGCCCCAGCACCACAAAGCTGACGTACGCAATCAACACGACGACGAGGTCGCGCCGGGCGCGGGCCGCGGTGGCGGTCATGGGTGCGACTCCGGCGCGCGGCAGAGAAAGTCCAACTGGTGGGCGAGGTAGACCAGCTCGCCCCGCTCGATCTGCCCGTGGCGCGCCGCCACCCAGGCCGTGAACGCGTCGTAATCCAGCGCCGGATGATCGCGCAGCGCACCGTGGACCGTGTCGACGATGAAGTGGAGGAAGAAGGCTTCGCCGCCCCGGTACGCCCCATCCCGGGCGAAGACCAGCCAGTCGGAACTGCCCGCTTCCAGCACCGTGGCGCCGGCGCGGCGCAGGTTGGCGAAGAGATGCCGGCCCGTGCGGCTGTCACCCGACGGCTTGCCATCGGTCACGCGGCCGTCCATGGTCTCGTGGTAAAGCGCCTCGATCTGCGCGTCCAACGCGGGATCGACCGCTGGCTCAAACGCGGTGACGCCGTCGAAGTTGATGGTGGCGTAGAGCAGGCCGCCGGGACGCAGCAGCCCGAGCACGCGGGGCAGCGTGGACGGAATGTCCACCAGGTCCAGAAACGCGTGGGCGATGACCAGGTCGAAGCGGCCGGTCGTGTCCGGTTGCGCCAGGAAGTCGAAGAGATCGGCCTGCTGAAAGTCCAGCGTGTGGGGCGCGGGCAACGGGACCGGACGCCGGCGTGCGTGGGCGATGTTCTCCGCGCTCTCGTCGATGGCCAAGTACGCCAGGGGCGCGGGTGCGGCCCCGGGCAGACCCCACTCCACCAGCCGGTCGACCATGGTCCCGATGCCCGCGCCGATCTCCAGCACGTGCAGAGTGTCGGCGGTGGGGAAGCGGCGCACTTCCTCCACAAGGCGCGCCCAGACCACGCGATTGAGCGCGTGGTCGTCCACGGTGCGTTTGGCGGCCAAATAGCGCCCGAACGGGTGTAGCGGCTCGGTCATGGGGCGGATGCTCCCGGGTTCCAGGTGGCGATGAATTCGTGTAGCCATGCAGAGGCGCGCGCCATGCTCATCTGCCAGGTCGGCTGTCGATCGTAACGTGCGCGGGCGGCCGTGGCCAAATCCCGGCGCGCCGCGGGTGACAGGGCGCGCACGTGCGCCAGCAGCGCGGCCAAATCGTCCACCGCGCCCGGCGCCACCAGATAGCCGTCGACCCCGGGCGTGACAATCTCGTGGGCCGCGCCCGCGGTGGCGGCGATGACGGGCAGGCCGTGGGCCATGGCTTCCAGGTAGACGATGCCGAAGCCCTCGTAGGAGGGGAGCACGAACAGGTCGGCCGCGGCCAGCCGGCGCCCGATCTCCCCGTGCGCCAGCGCCCCGTGCAGGGTGACCGCGTCGCTCAAATTGTGTTCGGTGATGGCCGCACGCAGCGCCGCCGTGTATGCCGGGTCCACGTCGCCGTTGCCGATCACGTCCAGGGTGAAGGCGCCGCGCGGCAGGGTTGCCAGCGCCGCGATGACGTCGTGGATGCCCTTGCGATCGATGAGATTGCCCACCGCGATCAGGCGCAGCGGCCCCTCGTCCCGCCCGCGCGCGGCGATGAGGCGTTGCACGGTGGCGGCGTCGGGCGGCGCGATGTGGTCCGCCGCGGGGTAGACGACGATGCCCGGCTTGGGCGCGTCCAGCAGGCGCGTCACGGTGCCACGGGTCGTCTCACTGTTGAAGATGAAGCCGTCCACTGAGTTGACATAGCTTGTCTCCACGCTGCGGTAGACGGGCATCACCGCGGCGGGATGCTCTTCCTCGCTGCGCAGGTGGTGGACGATGCTGACCATGGGGTAGCGCCTCCCGCGGTCGCGCAGCCGCGGGTTGAGGTAGGCCAGCGACGGGTGGTTCAGTTCGTCCTGGAGCAGCACGTCCACATCCAACCCGGCCAGGCGCCGGAGCAGGGCGGGGTCGTTGTTGTCGGCCAGGTGCGCCGGGTAGCTGCGCCAGGGCAGGGAGATGATCTCCACCGTGTGACCTTGCCCGCGCAGGAATGCGACCAGTTGCCGGTCGTATAAGTAGCCGCCGGAGACGGTGTCAAGCGTGCCGTAGATGACGAGGCCGACGCGCATGTCAGGCGTGCTGCGTCCCCAGCGCCATGCGATACGACGTCCACGCGATGTCGTTTTCCCAGATGCGCACCGCGACCGCGGTCAGGTTGTCGGCGCGCACGCGGTCGGCCAGTTGCCGGCAGATGATACGGGAAAAGTGCTCGATGCTGGGGTTGAGGCCGGCAAACTCGGGCAGCTCGTTGAGGGTCTTGTCCTTGTAGTGGGCGACCACCTCTTCCAGCGCCGCCTCTACGTTGACGATGTCCACCAGGTAGCCGTGGCGGTCCAGCGTGTCGCCCTCCAGTTGCAGTTCCAGGACGTAGTGGTGGGAGTGCCACTGGTTTTCCGGTCCCCAGTCGCCGCCGATGAGGAAGTGTTGGGCCACGAAGTCGCGCCGCACGGCAAGGGTGTACATGGTCGATCCTTTCGGGTTGGGCCGCGGGCGTTACGCGACCGCGGTGTGGGTGAGGAGAATCTGCAAGGTGTGGGCCGGATCCCGGTCCAACTGCGCGTAGGCGGCCGCGGCGTCGTCCAGCGGCAGCCGGTGGGTGATGAGCGGATCCACGTCCACGGCAAGCAGCATGGACCACGCCACGTCCAGCCGGCGCGCTTTGTCCCAGCGGCCGGTGTGGGCCGGCGCCGATGGTGCTCACCTGGCTGCTGATAAGGCGGATGCGGCTGCGGTGGAAGACGCCGCCCAGGTCCACCGGCGCGCGCTGTCGCCGTACCACGAGCCGATGACCACGGCGGCCGTCGAAGCGCGCGGTGGCTGATGGCACTATCCAGCGCGGCCGGGTTGCCCGAGACTTCGTAGACCAGATCGGCCCGAGCGGCGGCTGCTGCGCCAGTTCCGCGGGCGATAGCGTGCGCACGCCCAACGCCGCCTGCGCGCGTCGGGCCGGCACGGCATCGACTGCCACCAGCTCGGCCAGGGGAAAGCGGGCCAGCAGCGCGCAGGTCAACTGGCCGACGATGCCCAGGCCCAACACCAGCACCCGTTCCCCGATGAGCGGCGCGCCGTCCATGAGGAAGTTCACCGCCGTCTCCATGTTGGGCAGCAGCGCAGCATGCTCCGGCGGGACATCGGGCGGCACCGGGATCAACTGCGCCGGCCGGGCGGTGAAATGGGACTCGTGGGGCTGGAAGGCGAAGACGGTGCGCCCGTGCCACGCCGGGTCGACCGCATCGCCCAACGCCGTGACCCGGCCCACACAGGCGTAGCCGTACTTGAGCGGATAGGCGCTGGGGCCGGCCAACGCCGCGATGGTGGCGTCGGCGCGCAGGTCGGCAGGCACTTGACCGCGATAAAAGAGCAGCTCTGTGCCTGCGCTAATGGCGGAGACTTGAGTGGCGACCAACACTTCGTCGGGTGCGGGGAGAGGGCACGGCTCGCGGCGCACCTCGACTTCCCCGGCGCGACGAAGTAGAGGCTGCGCCGCGGCGACGGCGTCGACATGGCGGGCATGGCGTCGGCTTTCAGGCTGGGACGGCGGGCCCACGTGGGCACACCGCTGATGATGATGTCGTCGCCCAGCGTTTGCGTGCGCACGTCGGCGAGACGGGGAGCAGCGTCCCGGCCGCGCATCGGTGTGGCCGCACCGACCGGCGGACGCCGCCCAGGAACGTGGGCGCGACGGTCACCAGGAGATAGTCGACCAGTTGGGCGCAGAAAGCTGTCGATGACGGCCGCGCCGCCTTCCACCATGACGCTGCGGATGCCCAGTTGCGCCAGCGACCTGAGCAGCGCGCCCAGGTCGATCTGCCCGGTCTCTGTGGAGGGCAGATCGAGCAGGGTCGCGCCTTGGGCCAGCAGTTGCCGGTCGCGCATGGAGTCATGGCCATTGGTGGCGATGACCACGCCGGCCGGGTGGGTCATCAATTGGCGTCGGGCGGCATGCGCAGCTTGCTGTCCAGCACCACCGGCCGCGGGCTGGCGCCGTCGACCAGACGCACGGTCAGGCGCGGATTGTCGGCCAGCACGGTGCCGATGCCCACGAGAATGGCGTCATGTGCGGCGCGCAGGGCGTGGGTCATGGCCATGGCCGCGGGGCCGCTGAGTCGCGTGGGCGCTCGGTTGGCGGCGATGCTCCCGTCCAGACTCTGGGCGTAGCTCAACGTGACGAAGGGACGGTGGGGATCCGTGTGCTGTGCCAGCCGTGTGCGCAAGTCCTGCAACATGGGTGCATGAGGCGCCGTGGCCCCGTGCCCTGCGGTGACCGGCGCCGGTGCGCTCATTCCCAGCATGTGGCGCATGCGCGCGACCTTGGTCTCCAAGTAGCCCGCATTGTCGGCATGGACGGTCGGCTCGATGGGCACCCGCGTACACACGTCCACGCCCAGGGCGCGCAGGTGCTCGATCTTGGCCGGGTTGTTGGTCAGCAGGCGTACGTGGGTGACGCCCAGATCTTCCAAAATGCCCGCGGCTGCCCAGTATTCGCGTTCATCGGCCTGGTGGCCCAGCATGAGGTTGGCGTCCACGGTGTCGTAGCCCTGGTCCTGGAGGTTGTAGGCGCGGAGCTTGTTCTCCAGACCGATGCCGCGGCCCTCCTGGCGCAGGTAGACGATGACGCCGCGACCCTCGGCCGCGATCAGCGCCATGGCGCGCGCCAACTGTTCGCCGCAGTCACAGCGCTGCGAACCGAGCACGTCCCCGGTGAAGCACTGGAGTGGGACGCGCACGAGTACCCCGTCCTCTGCGTGGTTTTCGGCAGTCATCGCGTTCACATCGCCCATGACCACGGCCAGGTGCTCTTTGTGGTCGTGCTCGTTGACATAGTGGCAGAGTTTAAATTCGCCGAATTCCGTGGGGATGCGGGCGCAGGTCGTGCGGGTGATGGCGGGTCTGTTCATGGTCTCTCGTGTCAGCGGTTAGTTGATGCGCCTCACGGCAACCGCGGTCCCTTCGCCGTCCCACATCGAAGTCACGGGCGACAGAGTACGCCGTTGGCGGGGGCACCGGGTTGCGGGAGTTCAGTCCTGCGGTTGCTGGGCGCCCAAGTGGCCGCGCACCTGGCCGACGGGGAAGCGGGTCTGGTTGCGCGCCAGCTTGGCCAGGACGGCTTCGCTCACGTCCACACCGGTGGCGTTGGCGAAGCTCAGGCAGTAGATGAGCACGTCGGCCAGTTCATCGGCCACCTCGTGTCGGTTGGCCGGATCGCGCATGAATTCGTGGCTGTCGTCCACGGTGAGCCACTGGAAATGTTCCATGATTTCGGCCGCTTCAATGGCGATGCTCATGGCCAGATTTTTGGGGGTATGGTAGCGATACCAGTCACGCTCTTCCACAAAATCGTGGACACGGGCGCGCAGGTCGGCGACGCTTGTGGTTTCGTCCATCAGCTCTTCTTATTTCAACGTGGCGGGGAGTCTCCCCGGATTGGTGGTTGCTGTGCAGCCCGCGACGCCGTGCGACCGGTTGCCGGGACATCATTCCTGGGCGGGCGCGGGCGACAAGCCTATTGCACCACTGATGTCGGCGTCTGCCAGTGATGCTCCATCCAGATTGGCGTCCAACATGATCGCACCCTGCAAAGTTGCCCGATCCAGGATGGCGTCCTGCAACTGCGCGCCGGTGAGATTGGCGCCGGTGAGGTCGGCGCTGCGCAGGTCTGCGCCGGTCAAGTCCGCGCCGGACAGGTCGACCCCGGCCAGATTGGCCCAGCCCAGGTTCACGCCGCGCAGTGCCCGGTCGACCCCACCCTCGTTGACAATCGACCAGAGTTGGCGGATGCGCGTGGGGATGACCGTGCGCGCATCGATCTGCGTGTCCGCCCAGTTGATATAGCTGAGGTCGACTTCGCGCAGATTGGTGCCGCGCAGGTCGGCGCCCGTGAGGTCGGCATAGCGGAGCGAGGCGTTGAGGAGGTCGGCGTCGCGCAGGTCGGCGTCGCGCAGGATGCTCTGCCGCAGCGTCGCCTCGGGCAGGTCGGCGTTGCGCAGATCCGCGCCGGTGAGGTCGGCCCCGTCCAGGAAGGCGTCGCGCATCTCCGCCCCGCTGAAGTCGGCGCCTTGCAGGTCGCGTCCCTCTTCGATGTCGTTCAGCACAGCGTGGACCAACGCCCACTTGGGATCCCACTGCGTGCGGCTGTCCACGGTCGTCTGGTGGAGCCGGGCCCCGTCCAACACCGCGTCGGTGAGGTCCGCGCCGGCGAGATTGGCGCCGCTGAGATTGGCGCCGGTCAAGTCTGCGCCGCGCAGATCGGCGTCTGCCAGATTCGCCTTGCTCAAGTTGGCGCCGGCCAGCGCGTCCAGGTCGGCGGTCCCGTTGACGATGGCCCACACCGTGCGCCACCGGTCGGAGATCGCCGTGGCGTCGTCCAGTTGCACGCCGCGCAGATTGGCGCCGTCCAAGGTCGCGCCGCCGAGATCGGCCCCGCGCAGGTCGGCGTTCTTCAGGTCGGCGTCGATCAAGCGGGCGCCGGGGAGAGAGGCCCGTTGCAGGCTGGCGTCTTGCAGGCTGGCGCGATTGAGCAGCGCGCCGCGCAGGTTGCTGCCGGCGAGGTCGGCGCGGTTGAGGCGTGCGCCTTCCAGATTGGCAAAATAGAGGTCGGCTTCCGCCAGATCGGCGCCGGTGAGATTGGCGCCGGTGGCGCGCGCCAGGCTCAGATCGTGGCCGCTGAAGTCCTGGCCCGCTAGATTGGCCAATATGAGATCGGCCTCCCGGCAGTTGGGTGGACAGCGCGCAAAGAGCTCACGCCCGCTCAGGGCGAAGAAGATGAAGAGCGCCAGCAACAACACCGGGATGCCGATGACGAGCACGGCCCACAGGCGGGCGCGCTGCTCAGCGTCAAGTCGTGCCATGATCGTGCCGTTCCCTGAAAATTTGCATGGCTCCAGTGTAGTGAATTTTGCGCACTTGTTCAAGTTGGGCGGGGTGCGGCATACTCGGCGTGGAGGGTGAAACGTGATGCGTGAAACGTGAACGTGAGATGTGGACAGAGTGAGAGATTGAATGGTCAGGGCACCGTTGCCAGTCTCCCAATCTCGAATCGCTCGATCACGCATCACGTTTCACGCATCATGTCCAGCCAATCAACGACCAAACACACACCAAGGGGATCGCCATGAGCGAGTTGTTAAAAGTGGGATTGATCGGCGTCGGCGGGATTGCGCGGACGCATATGCCGGGTTGGGAGGCGTCGCCCGACGCGGAGATTGTGGCCGGCAGCGACATCAGTGGGCGGCGCTGGCCACGTGGGCCGCCACCTACGGCGTGGACCGCACCAGCACGGATCCGGCCGACATCATCAACGACCCGGACATCGACATCATCGACGTGTGCACGCCGAATATGGTCCATGAGGAGCTGGTCATCGCCGCGCTGGACGCGGGCAAGCACGTCATCTGCGAGAAGCCGCTGGCGCCCACGCCCGACGCCATCCGCCGCATGATCGCGGCGCGCGACCGGTCGGGCAAGCAGTTGATGACGGCCCAGCACTTCCGCTTCAAGGGCGTCTCCCAGGCCATGAAGCGGGAGATCGACGCCGGCGCGCTGGGCGACATCTACCACGCGCGCAGTTGGATGTTGCGCCGCAACGGCCTCATCGTTTCGCCCACCTTCATCCACAAGCGCCACAGCGGCGGCGGTCCCTGCATCGACATCGGCGTGCACATTCTCGACCTGACGCTGTGGCTCATGGGCAACCCGCAGCCGGTGGCCGTGACCGGTGTGGCCGACGCGCGTCTGGCCCATCACCCCGGCCAGTTCGGCGCCTGGCAGGACATCGACGTGCCCGCGGACTTCGACGTGGAGGACTTCGCCGCCGCGTTCGTCCGTTTCGACAACGGCACGACGCTGGTCTTGGAGGTAAGCTGGTTCCTGCACCACAACGTCCAGGGCGAGGACATGCAGATGTGGCTCTACGGCACCGAAGGCGGCTGTCACTGGCCCAAGGCCGAGTTCCTGCACACCAACTACGCCACGCGCCAGTTCACCAACTGCGCACTGCAGCGCACCCAGGATCCCATGGAGCCCCACGCGCTGGAGTGCGTGGAATTCGCCCGGGCGCTGGCCGCAGGTGAACCGTCACCCGTGCCGCCGGAGCAGTCGCTCCAGGTGCTGGCCATCCTCGACGGCATCTACCGCAGCCAGAAAGAGGGGCGCGAGGTCGCCGTGGACGCGACGGTGTAGCGCACCCGTCGTGTAGGTCATCGCTATCAGCGTGTCACGCTTGTTCAACAAGAACCGTCACGCTGATAGCGCTGACCGTCATCGAGTTGGCCGCGGCCGGCGTGCGCCGGCGGACCAGCGCGTTGGTCAATTCCAGCAGCGCAGCAAGCACGAGACAGAGCACGATCAGGAACGGCCCCAGGGCTTCGATGTGGATCCGTTCGGCCAGCACGCCGGCGAACGCGGGGACGAAGGCGATGCCCATGCCCGCCGCGGCCACCTGGAAGCCGACGCCACGTACGGCCTGCGCCGGCCCCAGCCGATCCGCCGTGGTCGAGGTGAGCAACGCGCAGCGCGTCAAACGCGCACCACCTCAATGCGATTAGCCTTGTGTAAGGTGCAAGGTCACGATTTGCTTGGGCGCGACCGCTACAGTCACCGCGCTAACATTGGACGCTAACACGTCCCCGATGGGCTTGCTCTCCAGATCTACGCGCCGTACGGAGGCCCAGCCACGGCCGTGTCCGGCTGTGAGCGTCGCGGCTGCCTCTTTCTCAGTCGGGTTGAATAGGCGCACCTCGACACCGTCGCCGACCTGTCGGGTGCTGGTTACCACGACCCGACCTGCGACCGCGAGGAAACCATTCGTCCGCTGAAGCTCGGTTGACTTGCGATGGAGCTGCATGTCCTCTCGGCGCAACTGCACATCGCGGATTCCCGCGGCAAGCTGTTGGCCAAGTCGGCAGAGACGCGGCCGATCTACATCGCCGGCGAGAGGCATAATCCAGTAGCGAAACGTCATGCTACCCGGTAACAGCCCGTTGGGCTCACCGTCGGTCATCACCGTACGGCGCGTGCTGCGGAAGAGGGTCAGGGCTAGGGTGCGTTCCGCCTGGTTCCGGACAGCGGATTCCAGCAAACCGTCTGCGATCACGGCCAGGCCCCGTTCATGGTCGAAGACGGCACTCCAACTCTGCTGCGGTTTGGTTTCGATTTCCAACTCCCGGTAGCGATGGTTGTCGGATGCTAGCGCGATGGGACGCTCGACGACATCGAATGGCGTGTCAGCGAGGTAGGTCTCAGTCTGGGCTCCCGTGGGGAAGAGGATCCGTAGGCGGTGGTCTTCGGCGATGTTGTACACCATACTTCGAATTTCGACCCGGTCTGTATTGAGTCGCAGGCTCACAAAGCTGTCCACCGTCAACGAAACCAACTCCTCGCTACGGGCCATACGGTCACCGAAGTTGAACGTGGCCGGCACGGTCATGGCGGTGCGGATGCGGAATGTCGTGAGGTATGGACCGTCATGCACCAGCGCCACCGCAGCCGAACCGGCGGTGGAGACGAAGGTCTGGTCGTTGACCGCCTGTCCATGATACCACCCGTCCCCGATGTCGGCACAGTCTTCAAATGTGAGCAGCCGTGAGTAGGTCTGACCGGTACGTCTGTCGGTGAGGGTCAGACTACCGTTGGTTTCGATGGTGACGGCTAGGTACTGATTGGCCATGGACCGTTCGCTGGTCGCCAGCCCTGGTGTGGTCGGGTGGCGGGTGGGGCGGCCGCCCTCCTCCGCGCGTACGGTCAGCGTGGTGTAGCCTGAAGCCGGTATCTGCAGTCGCAGTGTGACGCCCGTATCATTGGTCCGATAGGTCTCGGGGAACTTGGTGGTGTAAATACGCTTCTTGATCCGGTTCTTGTGCTGGCTTAGACGTTGGTACGGCAATTCGATGCCATCAGGACCATAGATACGAAACGCCGGTTTGGGTTCGAAGCCAAAGAACTCGTTGAATTGCGGCCACTCGACCGGGATCTGCAGGATGAGATCGACCGGTTCGTCCAGCAGCATTGAGAGCGGGTTGAACACGACCACGCGCAATTCGTCGCCGCCGATCTCTCCCTCCACACTGGCGGCCAGGCTGCGTAACGCTTCTGTCGTCAATCTGTCCGCGATCTGTCGGCACTGGCTGAAGCGGAATTTCATATCTTCGTGGACGACATCGATGCTACAGCCGCAGATTGAATCGTGGGGATGGTTTTTGAGAAGCCACTTCCAGGCAACGTCCAGGAACCCTTGCGGATACTCAACACTTAGCGCCTGCGTTGCCCACGTCGCCGTTGGCTCCGCCCACTGGCAGAGCAGTGCCTGGCACTCTGCATTGGCCTGTTTGATCCAGACACGGCTGGAGAGCACACCAGGGATCACCCACTGCTGATCCTCCTGGAAGATGCCCGGTTCGCGCAATTCACCGTGGACGACGGTATTGATCCGTGCGGCCTGGGGAAGCATCTCATCGAGATATCCATCGAGGCTGGTGTGCACAATCTCAAAGTCGCTGCTGGCCTCCATGTACTCCACCATGGCCGTATAGGTTGTCTGATCCCACTCTTCATGGTCGCCGCCGTCGAAGAGCAAGATCGGGTCCACTTCGGTATGCTCAGCTTCATATTCGAGATAACGCTGAAGATCTGCTTTGACCTGGTCGGTCGTGTTGATTCTGGCATGCTCGCGGGCGTGCCGGACCTGGAAAGTATAGTCGCAATAGCCGCCGTGGGGGAAACGATAACAGGCCAACTCGGTTGTATCGGCGCCGCGCCAGCGCACATGGCGCGTCTGTGTCTGATTCAGCCCGCGCCAGAGAAAGCCGCCTTGAATGCCGAAGCCGGCGAATATCTGCGGCATCTGGCTGTTGTGGCCGAAGAGATCGCAGACGAAACCGGCCTGGGACGGCTCCACGCCGAAGCTGCGGGCGATTTCACGGCCCAGGCGGATGTTGCGCACCAACGACTCGCCGGAAACTAAGAACTCGTCAGGCAATACGTACCACGGGCCGATGACCAGCTTGCCCTCTTGCGCGAGGCGTTGGAGTTGGTCGCGGCGGCCAGGCCGAATCTCCAGATAATCCTCTAGGATGATAGCCTGGCCGTCGGTCTGAAACGGCCCGCGCAGGCGGCCATTCTCGAACCCTTCGATCACTTGATCCAGCAGTCGCACCAGTTGATAGCGATAATTCTGAAAGGATTGGTACCATTCACGGTCCCAGTGTGTACTGAGCACGTAGTGGGCGCGCAGGCGAGTTGGGTATGTCATTGTGATGGCTCCTATAACCCCCAATGTTCATCGATGGGTTGTTGGAACGTGTTGACTTTGCCGGACAGCACGTCGTCTACATGGATGATATTGCCGCTGAAGGCCGACTCATAGATGGCATCGCCGATGGCTAGAGACCGTAGTCCTTCCCAACCGTCCACTTCGGGCCGCGCCCGGTTGCCTCGCAGCACTTCGAGGAAATCCCAGATCTCGATGGCGAAGCCGTCGCTGGTACCGCCGGGGAAGAGTGCTTCCCGTTCGGTCTCGGTCAATGCGTCCAAGTGCATCTGTTCGACTTCGGCCAGCGTGTAACTGGTGCCGTCCGCACGTACCAGTTGGCCCGCCTCAACTTGATCCGGCCGGCGTTCGAAGAGATGGAAGATCCGGTACGGGCTCTCCGTCAGGTCTTCCAGGGAACCCTCGCTGCCGTGAAAAACCACGCTGCAATGGCGTTTGCCCGGCGCCGCGACACTCCACGCCCATGTGCCGACCACGCCGCTCTTGAAGGTCAGGGTCACGAAGATCGAATCCTCAGGCCGTTCGTGGACCGTGCGCGGTGTGCCGGATCCGACCTCACGCATCTCGGCGTAGACCTTGCCCAGATCACCGAAGAAGTAGTGCATACTGTCGCAGTAGTGGAAGCCGCTGTCGAGTGTCATGCCGCCGCCGGACATCATCCGATCGCGTCGCCAGACCATTTTGGGCGGCAGCGGCCCTGTCTCGACCTTGGGTGCGGGCGGGCGGGTGTAGTGGTGAAAGAAGGTCATCGGATTGCCGATCAACCGGCTGTCGTGAAAAACCCAGTGCGCGGCGCGTTGGCCCGGTTGCCGGCGATGGGGCACGGCGATGGCGAGGACGCGCCCGGTTCTGTCCGCGGCTTCTGCCATCAGACGCCCCGCCTTGATGGTGACGCCGATGGGTTTTTCACAGAGCACATTGATGCCTGCTTCCAGGCAGTCGATGGTCACGCTATGGTGCAGGCCGTGGGGCAGACAGAGATCAGCGCCGTCAAAGCGCTCTGTGTCAAGGAGTTGCCGGTAGTCGGTGTAGACAGCAGGTTTTCGGCCAAACTCCTGCCCGAGCTTGGCCGCGAGCATATGTGCAGCCTCTTCATTGGCATCGCAGACTGCCGTCACGCTGAAGCCGGCGCGTCCGCGCTGTTTCAGATCCTGCATGGCTAGAACGTGGCGATGGGCAATGCTGCCGCAACCGATAAATGCCAGTTTGATGTCGTGGTCAGCCATTGAAGCTCTCCTGTGTATGTTTGGGGTGTCGCGACGACGCGCGACCGGGACAGCTCTACATGCGCAGGGCTGTCCCGGTCTACTGCTCGGACTCTGGTTTGCTAGCCTTTGATACCGGTTAGCGCAATGCCCTGCACGAACGTTTTCTGGAGGAAAAAGAAGAGCAAGATAATGGGCAGCGTGATTAGGACCGACGCCGCCATCAACAGCCCCCATTCGCGACCGTATTGCGAACTGTACTGATAGAGACCCAATGATAGCGTGAAGTACTCCTGGTCGTTCAGGTAGATGAGTGGTCCCAGGTAGTCGCGCCAGCGAGCAATGAACTCAAAGATGGCCACAGTTGCCAGAGCAGGTTTCGCCAGAGGCAGGATGATGGACCAATAGGTGCGCAGTTCACTCGCGCCGTCGATGCGGGCAGCCTCGGAAAGCTCCATGGGGATCGTCATGAAAAACTGGCGCAACAGGAAGATATAGAGTGCACCGCCGAAGAAGTGCGGCACGATCAAGGCCGGAAGTCACCCACCCAGCCGAGGTTCTTGAAGACCAGGAAGAGTGGGATCAGTGTCACCTGAAAAGGCAGCATGAGGGTCGCGACGGTGGCAATGAACAGTATGTTACGGCCGGGCCAAGGGATGCGCGCCAGGCTGTACGCAACCATTGAACAAGAGATCAATGCGCCTATCGTCGCAAGGATAGCGATGGTCAGGGTGTTGCGTAGATAGAGGAAAAACGGGATGTAGGTCACTGCATTCGGATAATTCATCCAGTTGGGGGGTAGGGGAATCCAGACGGGGGGATAAGCATAGAGCATTTCGTCGGACTTGAGCGACGTGGATAACATCCAGAGGAAAGGCAACAAGAACAAGGCTGCTGCCGGAATGAGCGCGGCATGGGTGAATACGCTTCGAACCATCGCGCGTAGGCGTTTCCGGGACAGCCGCTCGCTGTTCTTGGCTGCAGGTTGCTGTGCTCGTTTCGTTTCAACGGCCATGGTGGAGGTGAGCGCTTTCGTGTGTCAGGTGCATTGGGAGGGTTGCCCGCATCAGTTCGAGCCGCCGTAAAAAACCCAAAGACGTGCTGAACGGAAGATTATCAACGTGATGAACAGTGTGACCATAAACAGAAGCCAGGCCATGGCAGAAGCATATCCCATCTGGAAATACTGGAAGGCATTCTTGTAAAGGTAGATGGAATAGAACATGGTTGTCCCGCCGGGGAAGCCGGTCCCGCCTGTCATGATGAAGGGGACCGTAAAAAACTGCAGCGCGCCGATCACAGATGTGACCAGGTGGAAGAAGATAACCGGTGTGAGCATCGGCAGAGTCACATTGCGGAACTTCCGCCATGCGTTGGCCCCATCCACATCAGCCGCATCGTAGAGGTCTTGGGGCACATCCTGCAAGCCGGCCAGATAGAGGATGATCTGTTGGCCGATGATCCAGAGTGCCAGCAACACGATCGTCTGCCGTGACCAAGCCGTACAGGTCAGCCAACAGGGGCCACGAAAGCCGAGCCAGGTGAAGGGAAGATTGACGATGCCGGTGCCCGGTGTGAAGAGATAGACCCACACCAGTGCCAGTGCGACTTCGGGAACCAGAGTAGGGAGGAAATAGATTGTACGGTAGATTACTTGGCCCCTGATCTTGGCGTTGAGCATTAGCGCTAAGCCGAACGCGAAGATGATGGCGAGGGGAATGGAGACAACAGCGAAGTACAGCGTATTGTAAACGGCCATCCAGAACACATCGTCGGCAGTGAACAGATTTCTGTAGTTGGCCAGTCCTACCCAGCGCGGCGTCTGCACAGCGTTAAACTGCGTGAAGCTGTAGTAGGCGGAAGCGATCGTAGGGTAG
>JAWKOK010000045.1:0-38451 GCA_041391205.1 Caldilineaceae bacterium | reverse complement strand
CTGCCGACATGGGCTTGGCATCCTCCGAATTGTGGTGCATGTGCAACGTCATCGGGGCGGGAATTGTGCATTTTGACACGAAATGACTGTTGGCATGTCCACACAGATGTGCTACAATTCGCGCGGCATCTTAAGCAAATCCACAACAGCGCAACACGAAGGGTATCTGTCACAGGTCACATCAACCGCTTCAAGTCAAGATACCGTCTGATCACCATTTCGACAAACGCAATTCGCCGCAAGGCATGCCTGCCGGTGAATCCACTGCCGTGAACCCAGACGCATTCTTGCACGCAGCATCTCACACGTGTGTCAACCTGGGCATCATCAACCAAAACTTCATCAACCAAGGTGTCAGGAGTATCCACGGTTCTTCCGGTTTTGACAAGAAAATGACAGCGATGTTCAGCCCGCATTTTGGGCATACATCGCATTTGATTCATCGTTCAATCGATATCGATATGAGGAGTCTTCAATGCGTAAACGCAATATTCTGAGCTTGCTGCTCGTTGTCGTGCTGATCCTGATGGCGGCACCCATCGTCCTGGCCCAGTATTCGCCGGAGGTGTTCACCGTCGATCAGGACGTGGTCAACGGCACCGTTAAGGTGACCCGCGCCACCATCAACGGCCCCGGCTGGGTGGTGATCCATGCCGACGCCGACGGCGCGCCCGGTCCCGTCATCGGCCATGCCGAGTTGATGGACGGGATCAATGCCAGCATCACCGTGGACGTGGATGTGGACGGCGTGACCGACACACTCTACGCCATGCTTCACGTGGACGAAGGCACCGTGGGCGAGTATGAGTTCCCCGGTCCCGATGCGCCGGTCATGGTCGACGACGCGCCGGTGACGGTGGCCTTTGCCGTGACCGGTATCACCGAGGTGACGCCGGAGCCGACCGAGGAAGCCACCGAAGAGCCGGCGGCGGAAGAGTCATCGTCGGATGAAGCGGAAGCCACTCCGGAGCCGACCGAGGAAGCTGCTGAAGAAGCGGAAGCAACCCCGGAGCCGACTGAAGAGGCAGCCGAAGAGGCCGAAGCCACCCCGGAACCGACCGAGGAAGCCGCTGAAGAAGCGGAAGCAGCCGGCGCCGCCATGGCCGACATCGTTGACACCGCCGTGGCCGCAGGGTCCTTCAACACGTTGGTCGAGCTCGTCCAGGCCGCCGGCCTCGAAGATGCGCTGCGCGGCGAAGGCCCCTTCACCGTCTTTGCGCCCACGGACGACGCCTTCGCGGCCCTGCCGGAAGGGACCATCGACGCCCTCAAGGCAGACCCGGAGACGCTGAGTGCGGTCCTCCTTTACCACGTGGTGCCCGACAAGCTTATGGCCGCAGATGTGGCCGATATGGGTTCGACCATCACGCTGGAAGGCTCCATGGTTGAGTTCACCACCGACGGCGACAGCGTCATGGTCAACGACGCCAACGTCGCGGCTGCGGACGTGGAAGCGTCCAACGGCGTGATTCACGTGATCGACGCCGTGCTCCTGCCGCCTGCCGTGCAGGAAGCCATGGCCGCAGCAGAGGCCGCCGCGGCCGCGCCTGAAGAAGAGGCCACGCCCGAGCCGGTCCAGAAGATCGCCGGCAAGTACCAGGAAAGCGACGGCAGCACCGTGGTCGTCAGTATGGTGGAAGCCGCGCAGCCCAGTTGGGTTGTCATCCACAAGGACGAAGCCTTCACCCCCGGTCCCATTCTGGGCTACGTTGAAGTGCCGGCCGGCGTCAGCGAGAACGTGGAAGTGACGCTGGACGAACCGCTGACCGAACTGACCATGGTGTGGGCCATGCTACATGTGGACGACGGTGAAGCCGGGGTCTTCGAGTTCCCCGATGCCGACCCGCCGGCCATGTACAACCAGTCGATCGTGATGGCGCCGTTCAACGTGGCCGTCACAAGCGGCGAAGAGATGGCCGCAGAGGCCACCCCGGAACCCACCGAGGAGATGACCGAAGAGGCCACCCCGGAACCGACTGAAGAAATGGCCGAAGAGGCTACCCCGGAACCGACCGAGGAAATGGCCGAAGAGGCGACTCCGGAACCGACCGAGGAGATGACCGAAGAGGCGACTCCGGAGCCGACCGAGGAAATGGCCGAAGAGGCCACTGCGGAGCCGACCGAGGAAATGGCTGAAGAGGCCACTGCGGAGCCGACCGAGGAAATGGCCGAAGAGGCCACCCCGGAACCGACCGAAGAGATGGCTGAAGAGGCCATGACCGAAGCGACTCCGGAACCCACCGAAGAGATGGCTGAAGAAGCCATGGCCGAGGCGACACCGGAGCCGACTGAGGAGATGGCCGAAGAGCCCGCGGCGGAGATGACGCCCGAGGCGCCCGAAGAACTGCCCGAAACCGGCGGTAGCTTCGGTGGCGTGGGCACGACGCTCCCCATCGTGCTCGGTGTTCTGGGTCTGCTGGCCGCCGGCGCTTTTGTCACGCGCCGCCGCCCTGCCTAGGGTCAAGTAAGCGATAGACGTATTCAGGCCGGCACTGGAGCAATCCGGTGCCGGCTTTTTCCACGCATAGCCGTCCTCCACTTGTCGATCACGCCTCGTTGCACGCCACGCACACAGGTGGTTGGACATCGCAAACGCAGACAACGATTCACCATCAACCCATCCAGGTAAATCAATCCATCCCATGCAACGAAAGGATTTTGCACATGCGCAATGCACAATTGTGGCGGCTGTTCTCGCTCCTGGTCATTGTCGCCCTGGTCTTCGGCGCGTGCGCCGCGCCCGCGGCTCCGGCCGGCGACAGCGGTGCAGCCGCTAACGGCGAAGCTGCCGAAGCCGCCCCGGCCGAAGCTGCAGCCCCCGGCGCCATCCAGATTCCCGAGATCGAAGAAGGCAAGTTCAACGTCGCCTTCGTCTACGTCGGCCCCATCGGCGACGGCGGCTGGACCTA
Organism: Caldilineaceae bacterium; assembly: GCA_041391205.1. Lineage (GTDB taxonomy): Bacteria > Chloroflexota > Anaerolineae > Caldilineales > Caldilineaceae > JAWKOK01. The sequence continues at coordinate 35,542 of JAWKOK010000045.1, read as the reverse complement.
CTCTCACAACGAAGGCCGCGAATATCTGGAAGAAGCCATGGGCGATCAGGTCGCCACGGCCTATCTGGAAAGCGTGCCCGAAGGCGCCGACGCCGAACGTGTGATTCGCAACCTGGCGCGCAAGGGCTTCGACGCCATCTTCACCACCTCGTTCGGCTACATGGACGCGACCGCGACCGTAGCCGAAGAGTTCCCGGATGTGGACTTCGTGCACGTCTCCGGGTTCCAGAAGAACGAGACCAATTTCTCCAACCTCTTCGGCGCCATGGAAAGCATGAAGTATCTGGTCGGCATGATTGCCGGCGCCCGCGCCGCCGAAGACGGCAGCAACCGGGTCGGCTACGTGGCCCCCTTCCCCATCCCGGAAGTGATTCGCCACGCCAACGCCGCCGCACTGGGCATGCGCGAGACTTGCCCCGAGTGCGAAATGGACATCCGCTGGATCTTCACCTGGTTCGATCCCGATCTGGAACGCCAGGCGGCTGAGTCCATGTTTGAGGCCGGCGCGACCGTGGTCATCACCGGCGCGGACACGCCCGGCCCGGTGCAGGTGGCCGGCGAGCGCGGTCTCTACGGCGTCGGCTACGACAGCCGCAACGCCTGTGACGTGGACCTGGAGCACTGCCTCACCACGCCGTACTGGAACTGGGGTCCCGAGTACGTCTCCATCGTCACCGACATGATGAACGGTGACTTTGTGGGCGAAGACATCTACTTCGACGTGGACAGCGGCAGCTTGGGTCTGCTCGGCTTCATGGAAGGCCAGGAGATCCTGCCGTCGGTGCCCGAGAGCGTCATTCCCCAGGTCCAAGATCTGCTGGCCCAGATGGAAGCCGGTGACTTCACCCGCTTCGACGTCTTCACCGGGCCCATCAACGACAACAAGGGCGAGGAGATCATTCCCGCCGGCGTCTCGTTGACCCAGTCGGATCTGGAAGGCATCGACGCGGAACTGGGGGCGTCCTTGGGCCGCGAAGGCTGCACCATCTGCATGAGTTGGCTGGCCGAAGGCATCGTGCCGGACGCCGAAATCCCTCAATAGCACGACCGTCATTGACGCCGGGTCTGCCTCTCATGTAAACAGGCAGACCCGGCACATGCCCACCACGTGACCGCCTATGACTGAAGCCTACGTGCCCGCATTCGAGATGCGCCAGATCACCAAGCGCTTTCCCGGCGTGGTGGCCAACAATGCCGTTGATTTCAGCGCGGCCCGGGGCGAGATCCATGCGCTGCTCGGCGAAAACGGCGCGGGCAAATCCACGCTCATGAACGTCCTCTGCGGCCTCTATCGCCAGGACGAAGGGGAGATCTTCATCAACGGCAAGCCGGTGGAGTTCCACTCGCCCGGTGACGCCATCGCCGCGGGCGTGGGCATGGTGCACCAGCACTTCATGTTGGTGCCCGTGCAGAGCGTGGCCGAAAATGTGATCCTCGGCTTGCGCGGCGTCAGCTTCGTGTTGAACACGGCCGACATTGAGGCGGAGGTCAAACGGATCGGCGAGCAGTACGGCCTGCCGGTGGATCCCCGGGCCAAGATCTGGCAGCTTTCCGTGGGCGAACAGCAGCGGGTGGAGATCATCAAGATGCTCTACCGGGGCGCGCAGATCCTCATCTTGGACGAGCCGACCGCGGTGCTCACTCCCCAGGAGACCGAACTCTTTTTCCGCACGCTCAACGAGATGAAGGCCGACGGCAAGACCATCGTCTTCATCAGCCACAAGCTGGACGAGGTGCTCGCCATCGCCGACCGCATCACCGTGTTGCGCAACGGCGGCTGGGTGGCCACCGTGCCCGCGGCGGGGATGACCAAGCCGGAACTGGCCAGCCTGATGGTCGGCCGCGAGGTGCTCTTCGACATCGAGCGGCCCGAGCGCAAGACCGGCGCACCCCGGCTGGTGCTCGACGGCATCGGCGCGCTGGACAACAAGGCGTTGCCGGCGCTGCGCGATCTCACGTTGAGCGTGCGCTCGGGCGAAATCGTGGGCGTGGCCGGGGTGGCGGGCAATGGTCAACGCGAGTTGGCGGAGGTCATCTGCGGCCTGCGCCCGTTGACCGCCGGCCGCATGACCGTGGGCGACGCGGCCATCACCGATGCGCCGCCCATCGTCATGATCGAAGCGGGCATCGCCTACGTGCCCGAGGACCGCAGCGCCACCGGCAGCGCGCCCAATCTCTCCGTGGCCGAAAATTTGGCGCTCAAATCCTACCGCCACACGCCGGTGGGCGGACGTTTCTTCATCGACCGCCGGGCCATGCGCACCCGCGCCCAGGAATTGATCCAGCGCTTCGACATTGCCACCCCCAGCCCGGAAACGCCGTCGCGCAAACTCAGCGGCGGCAACTTGCAGAAGGTGATCCTGGCGCGGGAAATTTCCAGCAACCCGCAGGTGATCATCGCATCCTACCCGACCCGGGGCCTGGACATCGGCGCCACGGAGAATGTGCGCAACATCCTCATGGAGCAGCGCAACAACGGCGCCGCCATTCTGCTCATTTCCGAGGACCTGGACGAGGTCTTTGTCCTGTCGGACCGCATCGCCGTGCTCTACGAAGGCGAGATCGTGGGCGAGGTGCCGGGCAATCGCGCCGACCGCGAGACGGTGGGCTTGATGATGGCCGGGAGCAAGCCACAGGAACCCGGCGTCGCCCCGGCCGCGTCCGAGGAGAGTCGGTCATGAGCGCACAATCCGCCCCACAGAGCCGGCCAAAAACCCAGATTCGCATTGAACGGCGAGCCGAACAGCCCCGCTGGCTCTCCATCCTGTCGCCCTTCATTTTGATCGCAGCGGCGCTGGTGGTGGGCGCGCTGCTGCTGCGCATGGCCGGCGCGGATCCGTGGGCGCTCTACGCACGCATGGCCCGGGTCGCGTACGGCGACCGCTACGGCTGGTCCGACACGACCATCAAGGCGACACCGCTGATCCTGGCCGGGCTGGGCGTCTCGATCGCGTTTCGCATGCGGCTGTGGAACATCGGCGCCGAGGGCCAGCTTTTCATGGGCGCGTTCCTGGCCACGGGCGTCGCCATCCGCTGGCTGTCGCCGGAGACGCCCATGGTCATCATGTTGACGGTGATGGCCGTGGCCGGGTTTATCGGCGGCGCGTTCTGGGGCTTGATCCCCGGCGTGCTCAAAGCCAAGCTCAACGTCAACGAGATCATCACCACGCTCATGCTCAACTACGTGGCCGCGATGTGGGTCAACTACTTCGTGTACGGCCCGTGGAGCCAGCGCGGTTTCGGTCTCACGCCCCAGTTTCCGGCCAATGCGTGGCTGCCGCGCCTGACCGATTTCAGCGAACAAGTGCCCGCGTTTCGGGGCATCACGGCCCATTTCGGCATCGTGCTCGCCATCGTGCTGGCGCTGATCCTGGCCGTGGTCTGGCAGCGGACGCGTTGGGGCTTCGCCATCCGCATCATGGGCGACAACCCGCGCGCGGCCCGCTACGCCGGCATCAATCTGCCGCGCAACATCATGCTGGTCATGGCGCTGAGCGGCGGCTTTGCCGGGCTGGCGGGCATGAGCGAAGTGGCCGGCGTGGTCCACCGCCTGCAGGAGCGCTTCTCGCCGGGCTACGGCTTCACGGCCATCATCATCGCGTGGCTGGCCAAGCTCAATCCCATCGCGATCATCGTGGTCTCCTATCTCTTCGGCGGCCTGCTGGTGGGTGCGGATGAGATTCAGCCGGCGGGCATTGCGCAGTTGTTGCAGGGCGTCATCCTGTTTGTGGTTGTAGGCGGGGAGATGATGCTCAGGTATCAGGTGCGGATCGAGAGATAGAGCCACCGGCCTGTCGGGACCGCAGACCGACGGAATCCGAGTCGTTGGACGGTTGTCGCCTATAATTTCCGCGATAGACAAAAGGGAACCGGTATGGAAGCAGCAATGATCATCTCTCTGTTGGCCGCCGGCGTCCGCTCCGGCACGCCGATCCTCTTTGCGACCATCGGCGAGATCTTCGCCGAACGGTCGGGGGTGCTGAACCTGGGCGTGGAGGGCATGATGCTCATGGGCGCGATGACGGGCTACGGCGTCACCGCGGCCACGGGCAACCCGTGGCTGGGGCTGGTGGCGGCGCTGGGCGTGGGCGCGGTGCTGGCGCTGCTGCACGCCTTCGTCACCGTCACCCTGCGCGCGGACCAGGTGGTCAGCGGGCTGGCGCTCACCTTCCTGGGCACGGGCATGAGCGCGGTGCTGGGTGCGCCGCTGGTGGAAGTGCGCAACGTGCCCCGGCTGCCCGCGTTCAACATCCCGCTGCTGGCCGACATCCCCGTGCTGGGGCCGATCTTCTTCCAACACAACGTGATCGTCTACCTGGGTTTCCTGCTGGTGCCGGTGGCGTGGTTCTACATCTACCGCACGCGCCCGGGCTTGGAATTGCGCGCCGTCGGCGAATACCCCGCCGCGGCCGATGTGCTGGGCGTCAACGTGGTGCGTCAGCGCTATTTCTACGTGATGCTCGGCGGCATGTTGGCGGGCATCGGCGGGGCCGCGCTGAGCCTGGCCATCACCCCGCTCTGGATCGAGGGCATGACCGCGGGCCAGGGCTGGATTGCCGTGGGTCTGGTCATCTTTGCCGGCTGGGATCCCCTGCGTGGGGCCATGGGCGCGTACCTCTTCGGCGCCATCCGCCGCCTGCCGCTGGACCTGCAGAACGTGGGCTTTTTCCTGGCCAATCCCACCTTCGGCTATTTCATGAACATGCTGCCCTACCTCTTCACCATCGTCGTGCTGGTGATCGGCTCGCGCGAGGCGCTGCGCCGGCGCGTGGGTGCGCCCGCGGCGTTGGGCGTCCCGTACGTGCGCGAAGAGCGCGGCGCGTAACGGCACCGCCGCATGCTGCCCCAGTCGCACGTCGCCTACACCTGGCTGGCCCTGAGCCTGGCCCAGGAGCACCTGGACGTGGCCCCGGACACGGACTACCGCATGGTCGCGCTGGCGGCCATGGGCTCGGACCTCATCGACAAGCCGCTGGCCACGGTGTACTTCTACCGCCGCTACAAGTCGGCCGTCCTCTTTGCCCACACGCTCATCGCCTACGCACTCGTCGCGCTGGCGACGCTGTGGCGTGCGCCGCGCGGCTGGGTCTACGGTGCCGCGTTCGTGGGCCACGGCGTGCTGGACCGCATCTGGCACTTTCACGACACGTTCTACTGGCCCTTGCGCGGCTGGCGCTTCCACGTGTGGGGCAAGCGCGGCTCGGAGCAGGAGAAGATCGGGCTGGCCTACTGGTACGCATTCACCCGGCGGCCGGAGCTGTGGGGCTGGGAAGTGGGCGGCTTGCTCGCACTGGCCGTCTTCGTCTATCGCCACCGCCTCTACCGCCGCGACCGGCTTGTCACCTTTCTCCTCACCGGCCGCGTCGCACGGTGAGCCATGACGCGGCCCGAATTGCCCCCGCTATGATACAATCCTCGGATGCATGACACGCCGCCGCCCTCCATCCGACCCGCGCCCGACGCGCCGACGGACGCCTCCGTTTCGGCCCCGTCGACGGCGCGCCGCGTGATGGTCAACACGGCGTCGCTGGCCGGGTCGAGCCTCTGGCGCATCTTCATCAGCTTTGTGCTGCAAGTGCTCATCACCCGGGTGTTGGGCGTGGCCGCGTTCGGCCAATACGTGAGCGCGCTGGCCTACTTGAACGTGGCGCAGGTGGTAAGCGAGCTGGGCCTCACCACGCTCCTGGTGCTCGATCTGGCCCCCGCGCCCAGCCAACGGCGCGCCTACTACCGGCTGGCGCTCAAGTTGCAGACGAGGCGCGGCCATGGTCACGTGGGGCGGACTGGCGTTGCTGGCCGTGCTCCTGCCCGTCTCCGTCGGAACGCGACGCGCTCTGGCTGGCGGGCGCGTCGCTGCCCTTCTACGCCGTCACCTCCGCATCGCAGACGCTCTTCAAGGCGAGCGAACGCATGGAGTTGGTCATGGGCGTGGAGGCGGTCATCAACACGCTGATCATGACGGCCAGCATCGCTGTGCTGCTGGTGGGCGGCGGTGTCACTTTGCTGATCGGCGTGCTGGTGGTGACCCAGGCGATCTCCGCGCTGCTCTGTCTCTGGCTGGTGCGCCGGCAGCAACTTCTCGCGCCGCCCCAAGCCGACACGCCCATCGATCTGCGCCGGCTCTGGCAGGAGCTGCGCCCGTTCTACTGGCTCTCCCTGGCCGACGTGCTGCTCCACCGGCTGGACATCATCCTGCTCAACATCGTCACCACGGATCTGGTCACCGGCATCTACAGCATCGCCTACAGCGTGGTGCGCGTGGGCGTCAAGTTGATCCAGAGCTTCTGGCAGGCGCTCTACCCCACCTTGAGCCGGCTCCACCGCCAGGCGCGGCAGCAATACGCCACCCTCTCCCGGGTCAGCCTGCGCTACGGGTTGATGGCGGTGCTGCCGGCCGCGGGCATCGGCACCGGCGTGGCGGCCGCGGGGTTGACGCTCCTCTACGGCCCGGAGGCGCTGGCGTCGGTGCGCACCTTCCAGATCCTGCTCTGGCTGACGCCGCTTTTCCTGGCCGAGATGTACGGCGTCATCCAGTTGATGGTGGTCCACGCGACACGGGCCAGCCTCATGGTCACCTGGGTGCACATCGGCGCGGTGCTGCTCCTGCTCCCGGTCCTGACCCTTTTCTACCAAGCGGAGGGCGCCGCGATCGCCATGGTCGCGGCCGGCGCGCTGGGCGTCTTCACCGCGCGCTGGCTGGCGCGGCAGGTGGGGATTCCTTTTGCCGTGCGCGGGCTGCCGGTGCTGTTGGCGACGACGCTGCTGGTGACTGCGCTGGCGTTGTGGCTGCCGCTGGCATGGCCGTTGCGCGCGGCGGCCGCGGGCCTGGTCTACGCGGCCGTGATGTGGATCACCGGCATCATCGCCCCGGGCGACCGCGCAGTTCTACGCAAGGCATTCCGCAATCCTACGGCGGGATAGGCGTCACGTCACGCGTGGCCTACGCTCCGCCGCCAGGGAGCGCACGGCCTCACCACGAGATCCCGACCGCGCGAGCCACGCTGCGCCCAACCAGAGAGACCGCCGCCTTCCGAGTTTTTGGAACGCACTTGCGCTCTCCGGTAGAATGGTTGATTGTGGTCCGGCGCATTGGGCGCGGACCGACACGGACGGGATGACCGTCGAGCAGCCGACGGTTGCGAATGTGGGGCGATGATGCAGACGGGTTCCATTGAGGCCGCAAGATGAATGAACACAACCCGCAGCAAGGCACGTCGGGGCGCCGGCATCGCGTGCTCTTCATTGCGCCGACGAGCTTTTTCGCCGACTACGGCTGCCACGTGCGCATTCTCGAAGAGGCGCGTGTGCTGCAAAGCCTGGGCCACCACGTGACCATCGCCACGTACCGCAACGGCCGCGACCTGCCCGAGTTGACCATCGAGCGCACGTTGCCCATTCCCTGGCGGCGCGACTATGAGGTCGGTTCCAGTCGCCACAAGATCGCGTTTGACGCGCTGCTGGGGCTGAAGACAATGGCGCTGCTGGTACGACGCCGCTTCGACGTCATCCATGCCCATCTCCACGAAGGCGCGCTGATCGGCGTCGTCCTGGGGAAGCTGGCGGGGCTGCCGGTGGTCTTCGACTTCCAGGGCAGCCTGACCGAGGAGATGATCGACCACAATTTCCTGGCGGACGGCCGCGTCTACAGGCCGCTGCGCCGGCGAGCGCTGGATCGATCACCGTCCCGCCGCAATCTTCACGTCGTCGGCCAACGCAGCCCAACTCCTGCGCGATAATTTGCGTGTCCGCCGGCCAAAATTCGACCGCTGCCCGACTGCGTGAACACGGATGTGTTTGTGCCCGCCGCGGCCTATGATCCGGCGACGCTGGCGGCCTTGCGCAGCCGGTTGGGCATTCCGCCGGCGGCCAAAGTCATCGCCTATCTGGGCCTCCTGGCCGAGTACCAGGGGATCTCCCACTTGCTGGAGGCAACCCGTCGTATCGTGGCCGCGCGACCTGACGTATACCTGTTGCTCATGGGCTTTCCGGGCGTGGATGCCTACGCAGGGAAGGCCGAAGCGATGGGCATCAGCGGCAATGTCCGCTTCACGGGGCGGGTGCCGTATGAACTGGCGCCCATCCATCTCGCGCTGGGTGACGTGGCCGCGGCGCCCAAGCTGAGCTTGACGGAAGGCGCGGGCAAGCTGCTGAATTACATGTCGTTGGCCATGCCGACCGTCGCCTACGACACGGCGGTGGCCCGGGAATATTTGGGACCGCACGGCCTGCTGGCCCCGCGGGGCGACATCGACGCCTTGACCGCGCAACTCATGCGCGCGCTGGATGATCCCGCGGCGGCGCAGATGGGGCAAGCGCTGCGGCAACGGGCCATCCAACAGTACGACTGGCGGCGCGCCGGGCAGATGATCGTGGCCACGTACGAAGAGACATTGGGACTCACGCCGCCCCCCATCCGTGCCGTGTCGTCGAATTCCGTCAATCACCTTTGAACGCGTCGAACCCGGCGGCAGAGCGTCAACTGACCTAGGCAGCCGGCGTCGACTTGCGCAGCAGAACAGCATCGTCAATCTATGCGGCAAACCGTCCATACCTTTCCGGCCCAGCCGGGGCAAGTGAATATCTTCACCCGCCTGACCACGCTCTGGTCGTACCGCGAGTTGATCTACAACCTGGTGGTGCGCGAGCTCAAAGCGCGCTACAAGAACAGCGTGCTGGGCTTCGTCTGGAGCCTGCTCAACCCGCTGGGCATGATGCTGGTCTTCACGGTGGTCTTCGGCGTGCTGCTGCCCAACACGCAGATCGAGAAGTATCCGATCTTTCTGCTTTGCGGGCTGCTGCCGTGGAACTACTTTTCGGCCAGCGTCATGGGCAGCGTCAACAGCATTGTGGAAAATGCCAACCTGGTCAAGAAGGTCTTCTTTCCGCGCGAAGTGCTGCCCATTGCCAGCGTCCTGGCGCAACTGGTCAACTTTCTGCTGGCGCTGATCATCCTCTTTGCCGCGCTCATCATCTTCCGCGCCAACTTCAGCCCGTGGCTTTGGCTGCTGCCGCTGGTCATCTTGATGCAGACCTGTTTTGCCCTGGGCATCGCGTTCCTTTTGAGCGCGCTCAACGTCTACTATCGCGACACGATCATCGTCATGGATGTGGTCATGCTGGCGTGGTTCTTCCTGACGCCGGTCTTCTACTCGGTCGAATTGGTGCCGCAGACGATGACGGTCCTGGGAACCGAGTTGGACGTCCGGCGTTTGTACTACATCCTGAACCCGATGGCCTCGATCATCAACATGTACCGAGATCTGCTCTACTGGGGCTATCGCACCGACCTTGATTTCTTCCTGCGCACGGCGCTCACCTGTCTGGCGATGCTGGCATTTGGTTACTGGGTATTCATTCGGCTGAGCAGTGCGTTCGGGGAGGAAGTCTAGGGCATGGACAACAGACGATCGACGGCGAGGACGCGGCATACCGGCATCCGTGTTGCGGCGCTGCTCATCACGCTGCTCATCGGCGTCCAGGGACTTGGCGCGGCCCACGTGGCCGGCGCCTCGTTCATGGTGGGCCATCCGGTGCCCTGGAGCCCGCTCAACCTGACGTTGGAAGACGACGGCGTCATCTGGATGACCTTTCCGGCGGAAGACCTCGTCGGCCGGCTGACAGTCAACCCGAACGGAGATGATTTCACCGCGTTCACGCCGCCCACGGCCAATAGCGAACCGTACGATCTTGTCTATCACGATGGGACCGTCTGGTTCACGTTGAAGGCTGGAAATCGCCTCGCCCGGCTGGACACCAACGACCTCGAGAGCGGGATCAGCGAGTTCGTGCTGCCGACCGCGGCCAGTGAACCGACCGGGTTGGCAATCGGCCGCGACGGGCGTGTCTGGGTGCTGGCGCAAGGGGCGAATAAGCTCGTCGTCTTTGACCCCGATACATCCACCTTTGACGAAGTGGACATGCCCGCGAGCGTGCACGATGCGGGCGCGGAGAAGATCACAACACGCGGCGACAACACCGTCTGGTTCGCCGCCCCGGACGTCAACTTTGTGGTCAGTTACGATGTAAACAATGACAGTTTCGCCCTGGCCAGCACGATCTCACCCACGGGCGTCTTCACCGAGCCGCTCGGCATCACCATGGACGCCGGCGGCAGGCCGTGGGTGGCGGTCCGCGGCTCGGACGCGGTGGGACGCTACACACCCGAGACGTTGAGTTTTTGGCGCTGGTTCAAGACGCCCCATGAAGGAGGGGGCGCGAGCAATCTGAGCATCTACAATGCAGGCACGCGCCGCCGCGTCTTCTTCAGCGAAGTCGAGAGCGGCAGCGTCGGCTACATCTTGATCCGCAGCTCCGATACCCGCTTGCTCGGCGTGGGTGGTTCGTCGCTGCCCGCGGCCAATGGCCGCCCGTGGGACATCGAAGCCGACAGCATGGGCCATGCCTGGATCACGGACACCGCCGCCAACGCGATCGTCGAGTGGCAACCGCCGTATGTGAACAATGCATTTTTGCCCCGTGTGCATCGATAGTCAATCCCGACGGATATGACCCCATCATCAAAGCCAACAGTCTGGATAAGGAGAAACCGTTGATGCTGAAGCAAATTCGGAGTCGCTTCAGGTGTGGAGCGAACAGGTATCCGCCCCAACCCACCAACGTGAACACGCCAAAACAACATCGACAACCCCCGCGCCGTGCACTCTACGTGGGTGTCTTCGTGGTCATGGTGCTGCTTGCGCCGGCCAAAGACCTCACCCCTGCCTATGCGGCGGAACCCGGACGGGACGCGACGATCCCGACCAATGGGACGACGCTCTATATCCCCTTGACCTACAACTACTATCACGCCTCACGCGCGCAGACGGCCTTCGGCACGCAGATGTACGGCTACAGCGGCTTCGATCTGCCCGAGTGGGGCGCGTTGAACGAAAGCGGCGCAACCTGGATCCGCAATGAACTGGCCTGGCGCAGTGTCGAACCGGAAAACACAACGCCGGCGGACTATAACTGGAACACCGTGGCGCGTGTGGTGGCCGCGGCCAGGGACGGCAACTTCAACATATTGCTCACCTTCAACTTTGCACCGGAGTGGGCCGCGGAAAGCACCAACGGTCCGATCTATGCCGACAACCTGGATGACTTCGCCGAATACGTGGGCGCGGTGGTCGAGCGACTGGACGGCGACGGCATCGACGATCTACCCGGCTCCCCGGTGGTGACCCACTTCCAGTTCTACAACGAGCCGGACCGCAGCCCCGCGCCCGATGACCGGGGCGGGTGGGGCTATGCACCGGAGGCCTACGCCGACATGCTGAAGGCGGTGGCGCCGGCCGTGCGTGCGGCCAATCCCGAGGCCAAGATCGTCTTCGGCGGCCTGGCCCACGACTGGTTCGAAGAACAGGGCGGCCCGTACGTGCGCTCATTCCTGGACGACGTGCTTGCCCAGGACGTCGGCGACAGCTTCGACATCTTTTCCTTCCACGTCTACCCGCCCTTTGCCGCCACCTGGACCACCCGCGGGCCCGGGCTTTACGAAAAGACGCTCCACATTCGCGACATTTTGACGGACCACGGGCTCGACAAACCGATGATGATTTCGGAAGCCGGGATGCACAGCAACGACGACCCCGGTTATCCCATGACCGAAGAATTGCAGGCGCGTTACGTGCCCGAACTCTACGCCGAGGCCATTGCAGCCGGCGTCCAGACCCTCTTCTGGTTTTCGTTTGTCGATCCGCCCAGTTGGTATCCCTACCAAAATGGATTGGTGACGGACGAAGATCCGCCGCGCCGCAAGCCCGCCTACCGGACCTACCAGCGCACCGCCCAAATCCTGAGCGGCGCCCACGGAGACGGCGTGCTCAGCACTGCCGAAACGGGCGACCCGGCCATGCAGGTCTACCGCCTGCGTGACGACGCCGGGAGCCGCACCATCTACGTGGCATGGATGACGCCCATCGACGGCAACGGCGCAGCCGCGCTCGCGTTGCCCGGCACCGCCGCCACCGTGACCACCATCCACGGCCAGACATCCACCGTGAACGACGCCAATGACGGTGTCCGTGACGGTTCCTTCACCGTGAACGTGACCGCACAGCCGGTCTTTATCGAGGTCAATACACCATGACGTTTTGGTCAGTTTTCCCGCGCAGTCGCTGGTGGCTGCCTGCGGCCGGGGGCATCACTCTGCTGCTGGCGCTGGGCATCCTGTTGCTGAGGCCGGCGTCCGCCCACGCGGCGTCTGCCCCGGCCGCCGAGGCGACGGACGCGCCGCTTTGCCGGTTTGGCGTCAATGTGCATCTGGGCACGGGCATCAGCGGCATTGCGGACTTCGACGTGGCGCCGCTGCGCGCCGGCACTTACATCGACTATCGCGGCAATCCGTCGCCCGTGCATCCCAGCGGCATGCGCTACATTCCGGTCATTCGCCTGCAACAGACAACCAATGGCTACACCTATTGGCCGAAGGGCGCTGAACTGGAAGAGATGGTCCTGGGCAATGCCGGCGCGCCGGTCTACATCGGCAACGAGCCCGACCGACGCTTCTACCAGGATGACATCGAGCCGGATGTCTACGCCACGGCCTATCACGACCTGTACACGCTGATCAAGAGTATCGATCCGAGCATGCAGATCTTCCCGGCCTCCATCGTTCAGGCCACGGAGCTGCGCCTGAAGTACATGGACCTGATCCTCGCCGCCTACAAGGAGCAGTACGGCCGGCCCATGCCGGTGGACGGCTGGAGCATCCACGGCTTCATCCTCAACGAGCAGGCGGGACAGTGGGGCGCCGAAATTCCACCGGGGCTGGACGACCGCGCCGGCATGGTGATCGACGTCCAGCAGACCGATGACCTGGGCATCTTCACCGCCAACATCGAACGCTTCCGCCGGTGGATGTACGACAACGGCTATCGCGACACCCCGCTCTATCTCTCCGAATACGGGTCGCTGATGCCGAACCTGGACTATCTGTGCGGGCCCAACGGCGATCAATGCTTCACCGAAGAGCGGGTGAACACCTACATGGACGCCACCTTCGACTACCTGCTCAGCGCCACCGATGCTGACCTGGGCTTCCCGGCCGACGACCATCGCCTAGTGCAGCACTTCAGTTGGTACAGCACCAACGACAAGGGCTTCAACGGCTTTCTCTTCGACGAGGACAAGGGCAACGTGCTGTCCAGCATGGGCCAGAACTATGCAGACTACACGGCCGCCATCGACGATGTGGTCGACGTGCAGGTGGTGAAGACGTGGACGTCACCGGTGGCGCCGCCTTTTGACGGTGGGCCGGTCGACCTGACGGTCCATGCCGAGATCGCCAACAGCGGCAACTTGCAGACGCCCCAGGCTGCGGACGTGACCTTCTACCGGGGCGATCCGGATCACGGCGGCGTGCCGCTGGGGACGGCGCAGGCGGTGGAGCTTGCCGGTTGCGGTGAGCGCGCCACGGTGAGCTACACGCTGGAAGGCATCGACAACCGCGAGAACGGCGAACAGTTCTTCGTGCGCGTGGCGGTCGATGGCGGGACCGACGCCGACACGTCCAACAACACGGGCAGCACCACGATCTTTTTCGCCAAGGCGTACGTCTTTCTGCCCATGATTGACTGATGGATTGCCCGTATCTCTCAAGCCGGCGCCGCGACCGGACGCCGGCTTGCCCACCTGGCAGGGTATGAAACATGGCGGTTGACCGCGCACCCGTGCGCCGCCCGACCCTCCCCATCGTTCTGACCATCGTCCTCACGTTGTTGGTGGGGACGATTTTTCTATGGCTGCGCGACACGACGCCGGCCATCAACGACACCATCGGCTATGTCTACGCCGCGGCGCGCATGGCCGCGGGCGCGGGACCGACCTACGCCGACGTCCACAACGCAGAGATCGCGCCGGTCTTCTCCATGGCCGCGTTCCAAATCCAGCGGGACGGCAGCGATCTCCTCTACCTGGGCTTTCCGCCCGGCTTCCCCGCACTGCTGGCCGCGGCCGTCGCCTTGACGGGCCAAGCGGGCGCCGTCCACGTGGTGACGCCCCTGCTCGGCGCGCTGGCGGTGGCGGCGACGGCGCTGCTAGGACGGTACGCAACGGGCAGTTGGTGGCGCGGCTGGTGGGCGGCGCTCATCGTGGCCGTCATGCCCGATTTGTGGCGGTTCAGCACCGCGGCCTGGTCGGACGTGCCCAGCATGTTCGTGATCACGCTGGCTGCCGCGGTCTTCCTGGCCGGACGCCAGCGCCAAGGGAGGGTCGCGCTCGCACTCACGGTAGCGGCCGGGCTGCTGCTGGGCTACAGCATCTTTCTGCGCTATGCCAACGTGGTGGTGCTGCCGGCCTTCGCCGCCTACGACCTCTGGCAGGCGCGCCGGCACATCTTCACCAGTTGGACGCGCTACCCGTTTTACGTCCCCGTGGCGCTGGGCGTGCTTGCGGTTCCCGCCTTCAACACCGTGTACTACGGCGGCCCGTTGGTCACCAGCTACAGCCCGTCCACGGCTGGTATCCGCTGCCCCCCTTCGCGTGGCGCTACGCGTTGGGGCCGTCCTTCATCGACGGGCACAGCCTGATCGAAATGGCACGCACCGTGTGGCGCAACCTGGGCTTTGCGCTGATCCTGGTGCCGCTGGGCTGGACGCGCCTGGCCCGGGAAACTGCCCTGCTCTGCCTCTTGGCCGCGGGCACGACCCTCGCGCTCTACAGCATGTACGCCTTTGCGCCGGTCGGGATCAACAGCCGCTTCCTACTCCCGGCCATGCCCTTCCTCGCCGTGGGCGCGGCCACGCCATCGGCGAAATCGGCGCGCGGCTGCCCCGGATGGAGTGGCGGATGGCGGCCGGCGCTGCGCTGGCGCTGCTGCTGGCGTGGCCTGTGCCCGGCTTGGCCCGAGAGTTGACGGCGCAACGAGCAGTACGCAGCCGCAGGCGTGCCCGCGCGTTGGCTGCGGCCACGCCCGACGACGCCGTGCTCATCGCCTACGCTGGGCGACCATCTCGCCTTCTACGGCGACCGCAGCATCCTCAACTACCGGCGCATTCCCACCTCCGGATCCCGACCTGCCCGGCTATCACCTGGAGGAAGTGGAGCCGTGTCTGGTGCAGATCGTCGACCGTCTCCTGGCCGACGCCACGCCGGTCTACTACGTGGAAGACACCGCTTCCCCTTCTGGGACTCGCTGGCGCTGCTCCAGCGGCACTTCACCCTCACCCGCGCATGCGCGACGAGCTGCCGCTCTTCCAGGTCACCGCGCCGGCCACGCCCGTGCCGACGACACGCTTGCCCCGTGCCCACGCCTGCGCCCACCCGAGTGAGTGCCCAATGGTTTGGGTAAAGCATCTGAGGTTGGATATAATCCCTCTGTGTGCCCAGTGAAAGGCCGAGTGCAGGCAACCATGACCGACCCGTCAGTCGAGCCGCGACAGCCGCTCGTTGAACTGAAGAATGTCTCCAAGCGATTTCGCATTCACCGGGAGCGGCAGCGCTCGCTCCAGGAGAGCTTCATCCGCTTGTTCCGGCGCGAGCACCGGCCGCAGGACTATTTTTGGCCGCTGCGTGATGTCTCGTTCAGCGTCTACCCGGGCGACAGCGTGGGAATTCTCGGCCCCAATGGCTCGGGCAAGAGCACCATGCTCAAGCTGGTCACCGGCATCCTCGAACCGACGGAGGGCCAGATCACGCTGCGGGGCCAGGTCGCGTCGCTGCTGGAACTGGGCGCGGGCTTCCACCCCGATCTGACCGGCCGCGAGAACATCTTTCTCAACGGCTCAGTCTACGGCTTTTCGCGCAAGCAGATGCAGGCCCGGCTGGAAAGCATCATCGACTTCGCCGAGTTGGGCGATTTCATCGACACGCCGGTGAAGCATTACTCGTCGGGCATGTACGTGCGGCTGGGCTTCTCGGTGGCCATACACACCGACCCGGACGTGTTGATCGTGGACGAAGTGCTGACCGTGGGCGATCAGGTCTTCCAGCAGAAGTGTCTCGAACGCATCTACGACATGAAGCGCGCGGGCGTGGCCATCATCCTCGTCTCCCACAGCCTGGCCGACGTGCAGCGTCTGTGCGACCGGGCCATCTGGCTGGACCAGGGGCTGGTGCGCGCCGACGGACCGTCCATCGGCGTGGTGGACGAGTACCTGGCCGACGCCAACGACCGGTACTACCAGCAGCGCCGCAAGCGCGAGGTGGAGAAGCCGCCCGACGAGTTCACCATCCAGACCACGCCCCAGCGCTGGGGCACCGGCGACGCGGTGATCGCCAAGGTGGAGATCCTGGGCAAAGACGGCACCACGCCCGAATACTTCCGCACGGGTGACATGCTGCGCCTGCGCGTGCATTACAAGACGCGCAAACCCATCGACACGCCGACCTTTGGGCTGGCCATTTACCGCCGTGACGGCGCCCACGTCAACGGTCCCAACTCCATCGACGCGGGCTACCGCGTGCCCCAGATCGACGGCGGCGGCGTGATGGAGTACACCATCGACGCGCTGCCGCTCAACCCGGGCCACTTTGAACTGACCGCGGCCATCTACAATCACGACTCATCGGTGGCCATGGATCACCACCATCGCCTGTACCGCTTCGAAGTGCGCTCGCCCACTTTGCGCCATGAAGAGGGCCTTGTGCACATTCCGGCCACGTGGCATCATGTCGGCTATCAACGCCGGCGCACCGCCGCAGACTCGGCTGCGGACGGGGCCGCGGGCGCGGCCGCCGACACCACACCGTCGCCCGCGGAACAGACCGTCTAAACCCGGCCGCATGGCGGCGGATATCGCCGCCTACGCTGTGATTCCTCGCCATGGACTCGCTACCCACCGTCGACCTCATCGTGCTCAACTGGAACGCCCAGGCCTACTTGGACGCGTGCCTGCGTTCCCTGCAAGCCCAAGATTACCCCGCGGCGCGCATCATCGTGGTGGACAACGCGTCCAGCGACGACTCGCTCACCTTGCTCCGTGACCGGTTTCCCGACGTCCAGCTCATCGCCGGCGCGACCAATCGCGGCTACAGCGGCGGCAACAACCTGGGGCTGGTCCAGTCCGACGCGGAGATCGCGGTGCTGGTCAACCCGGACATCGAAGCGCCGCCGGATTGGCTGAGCACGCTGGTGGCGGCCATGGTCGCCGACCCGGACATCGGCGTGGCCGGCTGCCTCCTCTGCGACGCGGACGGCACGGTGCAGCACGCGGGCGGTCTCGTCTACGCACCGATTGCGCTCACCGATCACCTGGGCCGCGGCGAGCCGGATGCCGCACGCTTCACTCCGGCGGGCGGGGCCGCGGTCGCCGACGTGGACTACGTCATCGGCGCGGCCATGGCCATCCGCCGCAGCGTGCGCGCCCGCATCGGCGGCCTGGACGAGACCTTCTTCCTCTACTACGAGGACGTGGACTACTGCTTCCGGGCGCGGGCGGCGGGCTTCCGTGTCGTCTACGTGCCCACGCCGCCGGTCATCCACCACGAGTCGGTGACCACGGGCAAGGAGAGCCAGTTCTATCTGGAGCAGTTGCACACCAGTCGCTGGCGCTTCCTGGTCAAGCACACGCCCTTCGTTACCTTGACCACGTCCACCATGGACGGTGAGCGCGCCTGGACGGCCGGCCGCTCGCCCCGGGAACAGCGCGCGCTGGTGCGCGCCTACCGGCGTGTGCTGCAAGAATTGCCGGGGCTTTGGCCCCACCGGCCCCAAGGAGATGAGACCATGGAGCAGCCCGCATCGACCACCGGCACGTCCGCCGTCGCAAGCGCCGCCGGTGCAACGGACGCGCAGATGGCCGCGGTCGCCGATCAGTTGGCCGCGCTGATTGCCGAGTTGGAAGACGCCCAAACGGCCACGGTGCGCCAGGCCACGGCCGCGTTGGCCCAACAGGCGCAAGCGCACCAGGCCGCGTCGCTGGAGACCCTGCAACGCGGCTCCTACGTGGTCGAGCAACCGCTCACCTCGCAGACGCCGGTCATCGGGCCGCTGCTGGCGTGGTTCCGCAACACGTGGAACAACATCGCCACCACGTGGTACGTGCGCCCGCTGTTGCAGCAGCAGAACGACTACAATGCGCTTGTCTATGCGAAACTCGAAGAGCTGGTCACCTTTCAGCGGGAGACGTACACCATGCTGCGGGAGACCCATGCGCTGCTCGCGGCCATCAACGAGCGCATGAGCGACGACGACCGCGACGTCACCGAACTCGCCCGGCAAGTGGGTCGGTTGCAGGCCGCCCTGCTGCAATTGGACCAGCGCACGGCCCCGGCGGACGGTGGCCACGACGACGAGCACGCGGCCTGACCATGCGCATTGCCTACTTCTCGCCGCTGCCGCCCCAGCGCACCGGCATCGCCGACTACAGCGCCACCCTGCTGCCCCACCTGGCCGCGCACGCCGACGTCACCCTCTTCGTGGACGACCCGGCCGCGGTGACACCGGTGCACCTGCCCGTGCGCGCCATCGCCACTTTCACCGACGCGTACCGGGAGCGGATGGACATCTGCATCTACCAGATGGGCAACAACGTGCGCTTCCATCGGCAGATCTACGCCACGGCGTTGCGCCAACCGGGCCTGCTCGTGCTCCACGACATCAACCTCTACGCCTTCCATGACGACCTCTTCGTGGGTGGCGGTCGCCCCGGCGGGCTGCTGCGCGAGCTGGGCTTTGCCGACGGCATGCGCGGCGTCGCTGCCGGGCTGGAGATCCTGCGCGATCCGGCGCAGCGCGATGACGCGCACTTTCCGCTCATGGAACGGCTGGCTGCGCGCAGTCTCGGCGTGCTGGTGCACAGCGAGTACGCGCGGCGGACGGTGGCGCGCCGCAGCCCGCGCACGCCCGTGCGCCACGTCAACCAGCCGGTGCCTCTGCGCACCGACGCGTGGCGCGACGGCCGCAAGGCGACGGCCGCGGCCAAGACGCGCCTGGGCTACGCGCCGGAGACGTTGCTGGTCGCCTCCTTCGGCTACGCCGCGTGGACCAAGCGCATCGACCGCGTCCTGCCGGTCCTGGCCGCGCTGCGTCCCCACTTTCCACAGATGCGCTATGCGGTGGTGGGCAAGGTGATCGAGGGCTACGACGTGGAGGCGCAGGCTGCCGCGCTGGGCATCAGCGACATGGTGCGCTTCACCGGCTTTGTGGACGAGGCGACCTACGCCGCCTACCTGGACGCCGCCGACATCGGCGTCAACCTGCGCTACCCGTCCACGGGCGAGACGTCGGCCGCGCTGCTGGGGCTGCTGGCCACGGGCACGCCCACGCTGGTCAGCGACGCGGACGCGTTCGCGGAGTTGCCCGCGGCGGCCGTGGTCAAGATCGCGCCCGACGCCGCAGAGGCCGACCGGTTGCGCGCCGAGTTGGCGCTGCTGCTGGACGACGCCGACCGGCGCACGCAGATGGGCCGGGCCGCGGCCGCCTACATCGCCCAGGCGTGCGACCCGGACGCGGTGGCGCGCCGGTACGTGGACTTCGCCGGTGCGCTGCTCGCCGATCTTCTTGCGCCGCCCGTCTTCCCGGTGCGCCAGTCATGAGCGTGCTCGCGGCGCTGCTCTTCCTGGCGGCCTTGATCGCAACCGGCTCCGGCCTGCTGGCGGCGCTGGTCACATCCCGTGCGCCCACACGCGTCCCCTCCGGCTTCGACGCGCTGGATGCGGTTTTCGCCGGTGTGGCGCTGGCCTTTTGTGTCGTGGGTCTTTTGGCCATGCCGCTGGTGGAGCTCGGCGTCTTCTCGCTCTGGGCGCTGACCGGGCTGCTGGCGGTTACCGGCGGGGCAGGCTGGTGGGGGCGTGGCGACAGCGGCGACGTCGGCGATGGAGTTGGGCATTGCCCGTTGCGCCCACGCCGCGACGGGAATGGGCAGTCCTGGCCGGCGTGTTGCTGCTGAGCGCTGCTCTTCGCCCGGCCCCACGAGACGATCCTGGGCGGCGCAGACGCGGGCGTCTACGTGAGCGTGGGCGTCAACATGGCGAAGACGGGCAGTCTGCTCATCCACGAGCCGCTGCTGGCGACGCTGGATCGGCCAACTCGCCCGCTCATGCGCGAACTGCCGCCGTGGGAGCAGGTACGTTTTCTGCGCTTTCCCGGATTCTACGTGGACGAAGGCCGTCCCGACGAGGTCATTCCCCAATTTTACACGCTCCACCCGCTGTGGATCGGGGTGGCCTACAGCCTGGGCGGCCTGCGTGCGGCCCTGCTGATGACGCCGCTGTGGGGGTGCTGGGCGTGTGGGCGGTCTACATGGTCGGGCGCGGCTGCTGGGCGCGGGCGCCGCATGGCTGCGTTGCTGGTGCTGCTCACACCGCTGCAACTCTACTTTGCCCGCTACCCCACCGCCGGGCCCATCGCCCAATATTTTGCGTGGCTGGGCATCTGGGCCTTCATCGGCTTTGCCAACCAGGACGCACCGCGCCGGCTGTTCGGTCTGCTGGCGGGGCTGGCGCTGGGCAGCCTCTTCCTGGCGCATCGACATGATCTTCGTGCTGCTGCTGCCCGCGGCGTGGGCGTTCTACCTGCTGCTGGGCGGCGCCGGCTGCCCGGCGAGTGGTGGTTCTGGCTGCCCTTTGTGCTCACGGCGAGCTACGCCGCGCTCCACGGCCTGCTCTTCTCTGCGCCCTACACGTTGAGCACCTACGGCGTGGTCTTTGCCTTCCTGCGCACGCAGATCTGGTTGCTGGCCGGTGTGGGCGGCGTGGGACTGGCGCTGCTGCTCTTCCTCAGCGCGACGCAGCAGCGACGGTTGACTCGGTGGGCGGCGGCCGTGGCACAGGCGGCGTGGCCACGGTACGCGCTGGCGGGGCTGATCGTCGTGGCCGCGGTCTACGGCTACGTCGTGCGCCTGCGGCTGGGCGAGACGATCTTCGCAGCGTATTGGTACGCGGGGACCGACATCCCGCTGACGGACCACCTGAACCTGGTGCGCCTGGGCTGGTACCTCGGTCCGTTGGGGCTGCTGCTGGCCGTGGCGGGCGGCGTGCTTGCCGCCTTGTACGCCCTGGCGCATCACCTGGCCGGTCTGGCTGGTGGGTGGCGCGTTCACGTTGTTTTATGTCTACAACGTGCTCAACAATCCCTTTCACATCTACGCCTTCCGCCGCTACGTGCCGGTGGTCGTGCCGTTTCTGCAACTGGAAGCGGCCTACGGGTTACATGGCTGTGGCGGCGCGGCGGGACCGGCATGCGCCGCCGACAATGGCGTACCGTCGCGGCGCTGCTGGGAATCGCGCTTGTGGTGACGTTGCTGTACAATAGTCGCTTGATCGGCCGGCACGTGGATGATGCCGGCGGCGTGGCGCATTGGACCAACTGGCGGCGCAGTTCGATGCGGACGCGGTGCTGCTCTTCTTTGACCCGGCGCCGGTGGGCCTGGGCGCGATCTTCGGCACGCCGCTCCAGTACCTCCACGGCCTCACTGCCTTCGACGTGCAGGAGGAGGCCGTCTACCCGGACCGGCTGGCTGCGCAGGCCGCAGCGTGGCAAGCTCCAGGGGCGTCCGGTCTACGTGGTCGTGCGCGACGATAGCGCGACGCCGCTGGACCTACCAATGGACGGCCGCGCTCCGCGCGAAGGCACATTTGCGTGGCACACCGCGCGCCTGGAACAATCCTACGACCACATGCGGCCGCGGTCATCCCGGTCGACTATGCCATGACCATCTATCGCTGGACGCAGCCCGAACCATGACCTTTGTGCAGAGCAGTCAACCCGCCGACGCCGCGCTGGAAACCGCCATCCGTTCCTGGTTGGTTGCCTTCCACCGACCACGCCCGCGCTGGTGGTGCCTATTTTCAATGCCTTCGAGCACGTGCTGGGTGTGTGCAGAGCTTCGCCGCGACCGTGGACCCGACGACGCCGGTGCTGCTCATCGACGACGCCAGCACCGATCCCCGCGTCCAAGCGACCTTCACCGACGCCGCAATTCGGACCCAATTTCGGTTACTTCCGCAAGGAGAGCAACAGCGGCTTCGTGGGCAGTTGCAACCTGGGCTTCGCCGCGGCCGAGCGGCGCGACGTGGTGCTGGTCAACAGCGACACGCTCTATCCGCCCGGCTGGCTGGACCGGCTGCGCGCGGCGGCCTACGCGCGGGCGAATGTGGCCACGGCCACGCCGTTGACCAACCACGGCAGCATGGTTTCAGTGCCCCAGCGCAACCGGCCGGTGGAGACAATTCCCGGCGACCTGAGCGTGGAGGAAGCCGATGCCCGCATCCAGGCGGCATCACGACGGCTGCGGCCGTTGATTCCCACGGGCATCGGCCACTGCACCTACGTGCGCCGCGGCGCTGGAGATCACCGGCTTCTTCGACTGGGCCTTCGCACCGGGCTACGGCGAAGAGGTGGACCTGTCGCTGCGCGGTGACGGCGGGATTCGTCCACGTGGTGGCCGACGATCTCTTCATTTTCCACAAAGGGGCCAAGTCATTTTCCGCCGAAGGGCAGGAGAAGCGGCAGCGCATGAAGGACGCCCACGAGGCGCTCATCGACGCGCGCTATCCGTGGTACCGCGCCTGGGTGGCCGAGGAGTCCGCCGATCCGGGCAGCCCGTTGGCCCAGGCGCTGGACCGGGCCGCGACCGCGCTGGTGGGGCCGCGGGTTGCGATTGACGCCACCTTTGTCAACCCCACGACCACGGGCACCATGGTGGTCTCGCTGGAGTTGATCCGGGCCTTCGGCGCACTGGCGCGGCAACACGCCCACGTGACGGTGCTGGTACGCAGCGGCTGGCCCGAGGAGATGCGGCGGACGCTGCTGGAGTACGTGGATGACGTGCGGCCGGCCGGCGATTTCCACGAACTGGCCGGCCCGCAGTTCGACCTGATGGTGCGCTTTTTGCAGGCGTTGACGCCCGAGGATCTGTTGCGGCTGCGCACGCTGGCCCGGCGCTTTGTGGTGATGCAACTGGACCTCATCGCCTACGCCAATCCGTCCTACCAGCGCAGCTACGCCGAGTGGCAGCGCTATCGCACCATGACCGATTTGACCTTTGCCTATGCGGACGGTATCGCCTTCAACTTGGCGCGGATGTGTACGCGGATGCGCGGCAGGCGGTCTCGCCGTGCCCGAGGGGCGCACCTGTATCGCATACAACGGCGTGGACCATCACTTCCACCGTGCGACCGCGCATCCGCCCAAACGGGGCGGCGAGCTTCCGGCCGGCGAGTTCATGTTGGTGTTGGGGACGAACTTTCTGCACAAGAATCGAGCCTATGCCATCCGTCTGAGCGAGGCGTTGATGACGCGCCACGGCTGGACGGGCAAGCTGGTCTTCGCCGGGCCCAGCGTTGCCTACGGCGGCGACGGCGCTCCAATCGCGGCGGCGTTGCAGACGTCACCGCTGACGGCGGCGCGCTTCGTGGACGTGGGCTTTGTGGACGAGGCCGAAAAGCGGTGGCTGCTGGAACACGCCGCGCTGGTGCTCTATCCGTCCACGGCCGAGGGCTTCGGCTTGATCCCGTTTGAAGCCGCGGCGGCCGGCACACCGACGTTGACCGCCCGGGTCTCGTCGCTGCCCGAGGTGCTGGGCGAGGACGTCCGCTACCTCACGTTTGACCACGAGCAGGACACAGCCACAGTCTGGGCGCTGCTCAGCGAGCCGGCAAGCGCCGCGGCGCAGTTGGCCGCCATCCAGACGCGCAGCGCCCGCTTCCGCTGGGATGAGGTCGCGGCGCGCATCTGGCAACTGTGCGCCGCCGTGCTGGCGGCGCCGCCGCGGTCGAACCAGGTGCGCGAACAGGTGCAGGCGGTACGCCGTCTGCTCCAGCCGGGGGCGCTTGACGGCGGAGTCGACAAGAGTTGGCGTCAGCGGCTGCAATTCGGGCTGCACATCATCCGCACCGAGGGCTTCGGCCCCTTTGCGCAAGAGGTGAAGCAGTACCTGCGCTGGGTGCTGAAATAGGGTTCTCCACCGCCGATTTCCTGACGCATGGTTGACGTAGGCCGGGCGCACTGAGCATGTTGTGCGACGGTATTCGCGTTGCCCGGTGGGCGTCGATTGCATGCAGAAAATGTGTGATAGATTGATGATACCGGCCGCTTGAGCCGGTGGGATGTGCGCGTGATGTGACGGCGCATCCGGAGACTCGTGTGTCCATGGGACGTGTGTGAGATGTGGGTCCATGGAAGAGAGCGAGACGTGTGTCCATGGGATCTGCGGAATGAATTCCGCAGCTATGTGGCGAAACGTGTTGAGAACACGTTGGTTGGAGACGTTTGATGTGCAGGTTGATGTCTGCATGCACTTGAAGGGGAGATTTTGATGGTTCGATTGCGCTTTGTGAGCGTATGGCTCACGCTGGTCATGGTGACGGTGCTGGTGCATCCGACGCCGGCCGTGGCCGGCACGTTGCCCGAAGGGACGGTGCCACAGGCAGGCCGGCGCATTCTGTTGCCGGTGGTACAGGTAACGCAGATGCCGGTGATCCTCGGCGCGTACCTCAATCCCGAAGTCAGCCCGCAATACTACGGCACGTTGATCGATGAGTTCGAAGGGCTGGTGGGACAGGAACACGGGATCTACCACTATTACACCCACTGGCCGCTGGGTGATTTCGCCGTCGGTCACGATGTCATTTTCGGCGAGATCGCGGCACGCGGCGCGACGCCCATGCTCACGTTTATGTCAATTCCCGCCAGCGGCAACAACCCCAACGGCTGCGGTGACCGCAACTGGAATCTGGACAGCATCATCGACGGCGACCACGACAGCTACCTGCGGACGTTTGCCCAGCAAGTGGCCGAGTTCGACCACACCGTGCTCTTCCGTTGGGGGCATGAGATGAACCTGGTGGAGTACTCGTGGTCGGGCTACTGCAACGGGCAGGACACCCAGAAGTTCATCGAGGCCTACCGGCACATTGTGGACATCTTCCGGCGCCAGGGTGCGGACAACGTGCGCTGGATCTGGTCGCCCAACTATCAGAGTTGGCCGGTGGAGCCGTGGAACGACATGCACAACTACTATCCGGGCGACGAGTATGTGGACTGGATCGGGCTGGTGGGCTACAACTGGGGCGAGAGTCGCAGCGACAGCGGCTACCGGTGGGCCACGTTCAACTACTTGTTCGACGACGTGCTGCGCGACATGGCGACGCGCTATCCCGACAAACCGGTCATGCTGGCGGACTTCGCATCGGTGGAGGACGACGGCGGCGACAAGGCTGCGTGGATCACCGATGCGTTTGCGCAGATGGCGAGCTACAGCAATTTGCAGGCCGTGGTCTGGCACAATTTCGATCCGCCCTGGTACGACGGCGTCAACTTCCGCGTCGACTCCAGCAGCGATGCACTGGACGCGTACCAGAGCGCGGTGCAGGATGACGAAGTGACCGGTCAGGCGCCGTATCAGTAAGAGAACAGAGATTGAGAGATTGAGAGATTAAGAGATTGGGAGACTGCTTGCCCGGCACGCACGCCAATCTCTCAATCTCCTTAATCTCCCTTAATCTCTTCCCTCCAATCTTCCCCATCCTCAACCACAAATTTGCCCGAACGCCGGGGTCGAGTAGAGTCACAGACTGTGACTATCGACACGCGTTTGCGCCACCGACTTGAGGGCACGGACACGTCCGCCGCACCGACGACGGCCGCCATTGTCGTGCTCAACTACAACGGCCTGCACCACCTGCCCGGGCTCTTCGCCGGCCTGGCGCAGCAGACACGGCGCGACTTCGCGCTCTTCATCGTGGACAACGGCTCGCGCGACGGCTCGCAGGCGGCGATTCCCAGTTGGCGGCCGCGTTTGCGGTGCCGACCACGTTGATCGAAAACACGGAGAACCGGGGCTTCGCAGCCGCCTGCAACCAGGGCATCGCCGCTGCGGGGACGACGCCGTGGCTGGTCATGCTCAACAACGACACGCGGCCGGACCCACGCTGGCTGGAGCAGTTGCTCGCCACCGCCGCGGACCGGCCCGACGTGGGCATGGTGGCCTCCAAGATGCTCTTCGCCCACGATCCCGGCCGCATCAACTCGGCCGGGATTGCGCTGGATTGGGCGGGCATCGCCTGGGACGCACAGGGCGGCGCCGGATGATCCCACCGAGACCACGGTGCGCGAGATCTTCGGGCCGTGCGGCGGTGCGGGGCTCTACGCCCGGGCCATGCTGGACGAGATCGGCGGCTTCGGCGCGACCTTCTTCGCCTACTTGGAAGATGTGGACCTGGCGTGGCGGGCGCGTCTTGCGGGATGGCGTTGTCTCTACCAGCCGCAGGCCCGGGTGCTTCACGCCCATTCGGCCACGTCCGGGGAAGGCTCGCCGTTCAAGAGCTATCTGCTGGGGCGCAACAAGGTGTGGCTGCTGGCCAAGAACTACCCGCAACCGTGGCTGACGCTGTACCTGCCCGTCATCGTGGTCTATGACCTGCTGGCCGCGCTCTACGGCTGGCTTACACGGGGCGATGCGGCATTGCTGCGCGGGCGCTGGGACGGTCTGCGCCGGTTGCCGGCGATGTGGCACGCACGGCGACACATCCAGCGCACGTGGCGCCGGCGGCAGAACTGGGCGCGCACAGTGGCGCCGCTGGAGTGGCCGTGGCGTGTGTCGCGCCGCTACATCCATTTGCAGCCCAAGACGCGGAGTTCGTGACCATGCTCTCTGCGCTCCTGACCGGCGTCAGTCTCGGCTTCAGCGCCGGGATCAGCCCCGGCCCGTTGACTACATTGGTGCTCACATCCACGCTGGAGCGCGGCTTTCGGGCCGGGCTGCGGGTGGCCATCGCGCCGCTGCTCACCGACCTGCCCATCATCGTGGTGTCGCTGCTGATCTTCAGCGCGCTGCCGCCGCTGCTGGAGATCGGGCTGACGGTGGCGGGCGGCGTGCTCCTGGTCTACCTGGGCATCGAGACGCTGCGCACCAGCCGCCATGCACACCTGGAGTTGACGCCCCAGCCGGCGGCGCTGCAACAGGATCTGTGGCGCGGCGTGCTCGTCAACGTGCTCAGCCCGCACCCGTGGCTCTTCTGGCTGAGTGTGGGCAGCCCGATTCTCATCGGCGCGTGGCGGACCAGCCCGGCGCTGGGGGCGCTCTTCCTGTTGGGGTTCTACGCACTGCTGGTGGGCAGCAAGATCGCCATCGCCTGGGGCGTCGCCGGTGCGCGCCACCTGCTCGACGACCGGTGGTACCGCACTCTGCTGCGCGTGAGCGGCGCGCTGCTGCTGGTCTTTGCCGCCCTGCTCTTCTGGCAGGCAACCATCCATCTGCCACCGGCCTGACCCCCGCCGCACACCTTGTCACGTTTCACGCATCACATTTCACGCATCACGTTTCACGTTTCACGCATCACGTATCACATCACACGCCATGACCATCGACTCCACCTTCACCCTCGGCGACGAGGAAACACGTCACTTCAAGCCCACCCCACGTTATGCGCTTCTGGCCGGCGCGGGGCTGGTGGTCGGACTCATGCTGCTCTGGCAACTGCTGGCGCCGCTGCGCCACGGCGTGCCCTTCCGCTGGGAACACCTGTTGAGCGGCGAGGGGCTGTTCACCGGCACATCCCTGGCGCTGGCGCTCTACTTTGCGCGCCAGGCCGCGACCCGGGTGACGCTCACGCGCCGGGCCATCACCCGCCGCATTCCGCTCGGCGCCACCCGCACCGTCGCCCTGCGCCAGTTGATGAGCGTCTCCACCAGCGGGCGCGCGGGCAACGCGCTCATCCTGCTCTATCACCCCGACCGGGGCGACGGCATGCTCGATCTGGACGACGTGCGCAGTCTGGTGCTGCCGGCGCTGGACGAGCAGGACGCGCTGCAAAGCTACTTGGAGGCACAGGTGCCGGCGTGATTCCCATTGTCCCGGACATCGCGGTGCGCCAGTTGCAGCTCGACGATGCGGAGGCGCTGCTGCCGCTGGTCAACGAGTTGCTGGCGCTGGCCCCGTTCTCGCGCCCTATGAGCGTGGCGGATGTGCGCACCGAAATTCTGGAACCGCAGCCGCCCACGGTGATGACCGTGCGCTGGCAGGACAACGCCTGCTTCGGCGCGTGGCGCGGTGGCGCGCTCATCGGCGCGCTGGATGCGGCGGTGGGCTTCGACGCCGCGACGCTGGAGTTGCCCGAGTACCGGCCCCTGGGGCTGCTGCGCTTTCTGGCCCTGCCCGCGCGCGCCGATCTGGTGGACACGGTGATGGATCAGTTGCTGGCGGCCGCGGTGGCGTACTGGCGGCGTCAGCGGGTGGTGGACCTGCGCGCCTTTCGGTTGAGCACGGGCTACCCGTCGCTGCAGGCCGGTGTGGGCGTGTTGCCGGGCGACTGGGGCGAACAGTTCCGGCAGTTGACCCGCTGCGGCTTCCAACTGGACGAACGCTACTTCTGCCTCCATCGCCCGGTGGAGCGGCCCGTTGAGGAGTACGTGTCGCTGGCGGAGTTGAGCCTGGTCCACCGCGGCCGCGTTGACGATCGGGTCTTCGAAATCTACCGTCGGGCCGAGCGGCTGGCCCGGGCGCGCCTAGTGCGCACGACGAGCATGCAGGACGATCGCCTCCAGCCCGTCGGCCTGATCGCCGATCTCCACGTGGAGCCCAACTGGCGGCGCCACGGCTTGGGACGCTGGCTGCTGGCTCGCATGATCAACGAGGCCACGAGCCAGGGCTTGCGCGAATTGGCGGCTTTTGTCACCATGCAACACTATGCGGCCATGAGTCTATTGTCACAGTACGGCTTTGAAGAGTTGCACTATCGCGGCTATACGCTGGAATCGGCGCTGAAGAGTTGACCATGCATGTGGCATTTGTGACCGGAGAATATCCGCCCATGGACGGCGGCGTGGGGGCGTACACCTGTGCCCTGGCCCAGGCGCTGGCGGCGCAGGGGGTGCGCGTCAGCGTCATCACGGCGCGGGTGGCGCAGCAAGACGGTGCGCCGGACGACAGTGCGCCGGACGACGGCGTCACGGTGCACCCGGTCGTGGACGGCTGGGGCTGGTCGATGATCGGCGCGGTGCGCACGTTGGCGGGCGAGCTGGGCGTCGACTGGCTGCACGTCCAGTACCAGACGGCCGCGTTCAACATGCACCCGGCCATCAACGTGGCGCCGACGCGGTGGCGCAGGTCCGGCTTCCACGTGGCCTGGACCTACCACGACCTGCGCGTGCCCTATCTTTTCCCCAAGGCGGGAGAACGGCTACGGCGCTGGGTGACCACGCTCCCGGCACGCACGGCAAATCTGACGGTGGTCACGAACGAGGGCGACCGCCTGGGGTTGCAGGGCCGGCCCGTGCACCGGCTGGAACGCATCCCCATCGGCAGCAACATCACCGGCGTGACGCTGTCACCGGCCGCGCGGGCAGCGCAGCGCCAGGAGCGCGGCTACGGCGCAGACGACCAGGTCATCGGCTACTTCGGCTTTCTGAATCGCAGCAAGGGTGGCCTCACCTTGATCCGCACGCTGGATCGGCTGGTCGCCGGCCATCCCCACGTCAAACTGCTGATGATCGGCGAGCGCGTCGGGGCCAGCGATCCCAGCAACTTCGCCTATCTCCAGGAGGTGGAGGCGCTGATCGCGGCCCGTGGGTTAACGGACCGGGTCCAGTGGACCGGACGCCGGTCGGACGCCGAGGTGGCCGCGGACCTCAACGCGTGCGACGTGTTGCTCATGCCCTACGAGGACGGGGCGAGTCTGCGCCGGGGCACGCTCATGGCCGGGCTGGTCAACGGCTGCGCCATCGTGACGACGACGCCCCAGGCGCCGCTGCCGGAGCTGGCCATGGAACGGGACGTGATGTACGTCGCGCCGGGCAACGACGAGGCAGCGGCGCGCGCCGTGGCCCGGGTGCTGGACAATGCCTGGCTGGCGGAGAGGCTGCGCACCAACGCCCGAGAACGGGCGCGTCTCTTCACGTGGGAGGGTATTGCGGCCGCGCATGTGGCCGCGTACACGGCGGCGACATCGACCTGACGGAGATGCGGGCATTGACGCCCGCGCCGGCAACATAGAGGAGGAAGACCATGCGATTGGGCGGACCGGTCTTTGACCAATTTTCATCACCTGCGGAATGGGTGGCTGCGGTGCGCAAACTCGGGTACCGTGCGGCGTATTGTCCCGTGGGCCTGGATGCGCCGGCGGACACCGTGCAGGCCTACGCGACCGCCGCCGAGGCCGCGGACATCATCATTGCCGAGGTGGGCGCGTGGAGCAACCCGCTGAGTCCGGATGGGGATGTACGGGCCGCGGCGCTGGACAAGTGCAAGCGCGCACTCGCCCTGGCCGACGCCATTGGGGCGCGCTGCTGCGTCAACATCGCAGGGTCGCGGGGGCCGAAGTGGGACGGGCCGAACGCGCTGGACTACGCGCCGGACACGTTCGACCTGATCGTGGCGACGGTGCGCGACATCATCGACAGTGTGGGGCCGCAGCGCACGTACTACACGCTGGAGCCCATGCCGTGGATGTTGCCCGATTCGGTGGAGACGTACGCGGACTTGATCCGCGCCGTCGACCGGCCGCGCTTCGGGGTCCACTTCGATCCGGTCAATTTGATCAACAGCCCGGCGCGCTACTTCGGCCACACCGCGCTGATCGATGCGTTCGTGGACGCGTTGGGGCCGCAGATCCGGTCGGTGCACATCAAAGACATGGTGCTCCACGACACGTTGACCGTGCATTTGGAGGAGGTGCGGCCAGGGCTGGGGACACTGGATTATCCGGCCATGTTGCGCACGCTGGCACGCTTGGACCCGGATCTGCCGCTGCTGGTGGAGCATCTGCCCAACGAGGCGGAGTACACGGCGGCGGTGGCATATGTGCGGGCGGAGGCGGCGCGGGCCGGGTTCGGCGCTGAATTGGGCGCGGCCGGCCGCGGGTGATGGGATGAATCTGTGATAGCGACGGGCAGAAGGTCGGGTAGAAATGAACCCGCTCACGGATCTGTGGAATGAATTCCACAGCTAAGTTGCGAAACGTGTTCAAACACGTTGGATGGAGTGGATCCGCAGGCTAGGGGGCGGACGCACGTGGCCGTGGGTGGTCGTGCTGGCCGTGCTCGGGATGCCGGCAGTTTTTGCCGCTGGCCACGGAAGGCTTGCCGCGTTATCTGACAGCGTGGTGCACCTGGTGCGCATCGGCCGGTTGAGCGACCTGGTCGGGGCCGGGTTCTTCTTCCCCCGCTGGACGCCGGAGTTGCAGTTGGGGCTGGGCTACCCGGTCTTCAGCTACTATGCGCCGGCGTCCTACTACCTGGTGGCGCTGCTGCACGGCGTGGGACTGCCGTTCTACCATGCCTTCGCGTGGAGCTTCGTGGGGCTGGCGCTCCTCGGGGCGACGGGCATGTTGCTGTGGGGCGCGGGCGCTCTTCGCCGTGGAGCAGCCGTGGCCCGCGTTGGTCGCCGGCAGTGTCGCGCATCTCTATTCGCCCTATCTGCTCACCAATGTCTACACCCGTGGGGCGATCGCCGAAGTGGGCGCTGGCGCTGCTGCCGTGGATCTTCTGGAGCGCGCGGCGTGCTGCGTGGCGTGAGCCGGCGGCTTCGTGCTGCCGCTGGCGTTCAGTCTGGGCGGGCTGGCCCTCACCCACAACATCACGCTGCTTTTTGTGCCGCCTGTGCTGCTGGGCTACATCGGCGTGCTGCTGCTGCGGGCCGATGACCGGCGCCGGCGCAGCGGCTGATCGCCGGCGGGCTGGCGTTGGCCATGGGCGTGAGCGCGTTCTTCTGGCTGCCGCTGGTGGGCGAGCGGGGCTTCCTGTCCGACTACGCCTACACCATCGCCAAGACGGTGTGGCTGCCACGCAGCGTGTGGCGCTGGGACAACGTGCTGGACCCGGGCGTCTTCGACTACACCACGGCGCGGCCCGTGCGCATCGGCCTGGTGCAGTTGCTGCTGGGCGCGGGCGGTTTCTGTCCTGGCCCGGCGGCGCGACGGCGAGTGGCTCTACCTGGGCGCAGTGGCGCTGGCGCTCATGCTGCTCGGCGGCGCGTGGGCGCTGCCCCTCTGGCTGAGCAACGACATTTTGCCCATCGCCCAATTCCCGTGGCGCATGCTCTCGGTGATTGCGCTCATCCTCTGCCTCTTCACCGGCGGGATTGTGCTTCCGTTCAGCCGCAGTTGGACCGCGCTGGGCGTGACCGGCTTGGTGGTCGCGGTCACCATCTGGGAACATCTGCCGCGGCTGCACAACCCAGACGTCTTTGCGCCCGCGGCGGTGGATGTGGCCGCACCCGTGGCCGTGCAGATCGAGGCCGACGCGCAGTTGGACGAAGGCGCGCCGGGCAACAGTCTCATGCACGAGTACCGGCCGCGCTGGGCGCTACGTGCGCTCCGCTACACGCCGGCGGCCGACGAGACCGCGCCGCCGCTGGAAGTGACGTCCCAACGCGCCAATCTGCTCGAGTTGGATGCACGGGTCACAAGTACGACGGGTGGCCCGCTGCGGCTGCACACCTTCCACTTCCCCGGCTGGCGTGTCACGCTGGACGGGCAGGCGCTGACGCCGTATCCCAGCACCAACCTGGCGCTGTTGACCGTGGACGTGCCCGCCGGGACGCACGAAGTCAGTGTGCGCTGGGCCGGGACAGCGGCTGCAACACGTGGCCGGGCTGGCTGACCTTGGCTGCGCTGGTCGTGCTGGCCGGCGTCGTCTGGCGCACGGGGCGCCGACGTTGGCTGGTCGTGGCGCCGCTGGCGTTGGCCGCGTGGGGCGTCGTGGCATTGGTCTACACCCGCGCCTGTACGCCGTCACTGCGCCGTCGACGCCCGTGGCCGCGGACGGTCCTCAGCTGCGCGGTGCGGACCGAACTGGCCGCGGACGGGCGGCTGCACATCTACCCGTTCTGGTATGTCACGGCGACGCCGGGCGCGCCCGCTGGTGGCTCACTGGACGTTGCAGCGCGGCGGGGAGCCGGTGGCGACCCTGCGCCCACACCCATCTTCAACGCGGCGACGGCCGCGGACTGGCCGCCCGGCACGCTGGTCGACGATGCGTATCGCCTGCCGCTGCCCGCCGCGCCGCCGGCCGGCACGTATGACTTGGCCTTGACCGTTGGCGAAGACGAGGCGTCCATGCCGGCGTCCGTGGTGGCCCAGGTCACGTTTGCGAAGGACGTGCAGACGGGCGAGTTGCCCGCACCGGCGCAGCCCGTGGAGGCCCGCTTCGGCGACGCCGCGCCTCACCGGCTACGATCTCACGGTGCGCCGCTTTCGTCCGACGCCGTTGCCCGACGGGACGTTGGCCGTGCCCGCAGGGGCGTACCTGGACTACGCGTTGCAGTGGCAGGCCGACGCACGCATCGCCGCCAACGACCACACCTTCGTGCATCTGGTGGACCGTTTGGGCCGCCCGTGGCCCAGGAGGATCACCTGCCCGGACCCAGTTTTCGTCCGCTTCGGCGCTCTGGAGCGCACAGCAACGAGAGCCGGATGTCTTTCGCCTGCGGGTGCCGCGTGAGACGCCGGGCGGCCTCTATTGGCCCGCGGTGGGCATGTACGAATTTCGCAGCCAAGACCGGCTGGAGATTGTCGCCGCGGGGAGCGACCAGTCGGTGGATGCGCTGCGATTGGACCCAATCAAGATTGCGGGCGCTGCGCAACCAAAACCGGCGGTGGCGTTGACGGCGCGCCTGGGTGACATGGCCCACGTACGCGGCTACACGCTCGACCCGGCGCAGGCCACATTCGCACGGCGACACAGTGGCCGTCACATTGCACCTCCAGGCGGACCGGACCGGCAACGCCGACTACACCCGCTTCCTGCAACTCTACGATCCGGTGCTGGGCATGGCGGCGCAGGCGGACGGCGTGCCGGTGGATGGCATCAACCCCACGTGGAGTTGGGTCGACGGCGAAGAGATCGTGGACACCGTGACGCTGACCATCGCCCGACGCCGCTCCCGGCGTCTACACGCTCTACACCGGCTTCTACGCCCCCGCCGACGGCGCACGCGCCCCCTCTTCTCGACCGGGCGACGCGCCCCTCCCGACAACTGGCTCCCCCTGACGCAACTCACCGTGAGGTAACCCATGACCCACCATCCCACCAAACCTCACGTTTCACGCATCACGCATCACGCATCACGTTTCACCCTGCTCGCCCTCCTCCTGCTCGCCTTCACCCTCCGCGTCTACCGGCTGGACGGCCAGAGCTTCTGGAGCGACGAGGGCATCAGCCTCCTGCGCAGCGACCAGCCGCTGGGCGCGCTGCTGGCCAACATGCCCACCGAGCACGTGCCCGGCTACTTCGTCATCCTCCACGGCTGGCTGGCGCTTGTCGGCGCGAACGACTTCGCCGTGCGTTTCCTGTCGGTCTGGCCCAGCGTGCTGGCCGTGGCGCTGCTCTACCGGCTCGGTGCGGAGATGGCTGCGACGGCCGCGCGTCCCCATCGCACCCGCGCGGCCGGGTTGATCGGCGCGGCACTGTTGGCCACCGGCGCGTTTCAGGTCTGGTACGCGCAGGAAGCGCGCATGTACAGTTGGCTGCTGGCCGCGGCGCTGACGGCCACGCTCTGCCTCTGGCGCATCCTCTACGGTGAGCGTCCGGGGCGGGCCGCGGTCGGCTATGCCCTGGCCATGACCCTGACCGTCTACCTGCACCTCTACGGCTTCCTGATCGCCCTGGCCCACACGCTCTTCGTGGCCGGCTGGGCGCTGGTCCATCGGAAGTGGCGGCGGGTGGGTCTGTGGCTGGGCGCGGGTGTGGCCACGTTCCTGCTCTTCCTGCCTTGGTTGCCACGCGCCTGGGGCATCACCGCCTTTGAAGGCTGGCGCGCCCCGGGTGACCCGACCACGATTCCGTGGCGCTACGTGCAGGCGTACACTGTGGGCGACACTGCACCTGCGCTCCTCCAGACATGGCCGGTGCTGCTCTATGTCGCGCTGGCGCTGCTGGGCGTGGTCGTCTGGTGGCGCGTGCGACCGGCGGCCGCCTGGCTGCTGGTGACGCTCTTTGCGCTGCCGCTGGTTGCGGTGGTGGCGCTGGCCGTGCGCAACCCCGACTTCCACGAACGCTACACCATCGCCCTCACCGTGCCGCTCATCCTGCTGATCGCGGGCGGCGTGACGGGGCTGCTGCCGGGGACGTGGTCGGCGCGCGCGGGGCCGGTGTCGTGGCGCCAATGGCTCGCGCCGGGGCTGGTGACGGTGCTGCTGTTGGGCGTCAACGGCGCGTCACTGGCGCGGCTCTACACCGACACGTCGCTGCACAAGCCGGACTTCCGGGGCGCGGCCTGGCGCATCGAGCACGAGGAGTCACCCGACCAGGTGGTGCTGGTGGACGGGCCCGATCCCGACAAGGTGTTCAACCACTACTACACGGGCGCGAACCGGGTCTACGATCTGCGCTTTCTGGCCACCGCGGGGTGGGACGAGGTGGACGCGGTGCTGCGTGAGGCCACCGCGGGCAAGACCGACGCCTGGGAGGTGCTCTACTTCCACCCGCCGGCGACGGTGCAGACGTGGCTGGCGGTCAACGGCTGGGCCACCGCGCCCAGCGATCACAACGGCATCCGCGTGACGCGCTACGGCCTCCCCGGTGCGCCTCTGACCACCACGGAACTGGGCGTGGCGTTCGGCGACGCCCTCACGTTGGAGACGGCGGAGATCAGCGCGGCGCCCTTGGCCGCGGGCGATGTGTTGCGCGTGAGCACCCACTGGTTCACCCACGCGCCGCCGCCGG
>JAWKOK010000044.1:0-40849 GCA_041391205.1 Caldilineaceae bacterium | reverse complement strand
GGTGGGGTCGCGCAGGGTGTGCATGGTGACGTAGGGCACGGCCAGTTTGCCGCTGCCGGCGTAGTCCCCGGCGATGGTCGCGCGCGCGGCCGCATCCGCGGTGAAGCGAGCCACGGCGGCGTTGAGCGCATCGTCGTCCGCGCTGCCGCTGTAGAGCCGGGATTGGTTGTCGAATGGCTGGCCTCCCAGTTTCGCGCGGGCGTCATTGGTGCCGATGACGTTGTACCAGAGCAGCCGTTCCAGCGCTGCGACCTGCGCGTCGGTGTCGCCCGGGTCGTGGGCCACGCCCGCGACCGTGAGCAGCTCTGTCACCGTTGCCGCGTTCTCCGGCGCAGTGATGACCGGCCGCACCGTGTCGGTGTAGAAACCCGTCTCCCACGAGTCCACCAACGTCTGGGGAATCTCCACCGGCGAACCGGGGATCACGTCCGGGAAGTAGTAGTCGAAGAGCACGCGCACGTCGCCCATGTAGTCGGTCTGGGCGGCAAAGTCGCCGTAGGAGCCGCACAGCGCCAATCCCCCGGCATAGAGATCGGGGTGCTGTTCCAGCGCCAGCGCCACTGTCAACCCGCCTTCGGACACGCCCAACAGCAGCACGCGCGAGGGCGCGCCCTTGAGCGCGGTGAAGGTCGTCACCAGGTCTTCGATGTGGACCAGCGCCGTCTGCACCGAAAGGCCGTTGCTTCCGTAGTCGCTGGCGGCAAAGGCGTAGCCTTGCTCCGTGGCGAACTGATTGATGGAAATGGCGGAGCCGCCCGGCTGCAACTGTTCCGGCGGAATCTCCACCGGACGCGTCGGGCTGACATAGCCGTAGACATAGATGAGCAACTCGCCGTTCCACGTGTTCGGCATGCAGATGAGATAGCCGGCGCCGTCCAGGTGCTCGCCTTCCTCGCAGCCGGGATCCAGCGCGGCGGCATTGCCGTGCCACAGCAGGAGCAGGGCCAGCGTCAGCAGCGCACTCGCCAGGAGTCTGTGCGCAAGCAACAACCGTTTCATGGGCAACCTCGTTGGGTGTTTGTGGCGCAACGCGGCCCTGCGGGCGTGCGTTACAGATGGAGCGTCAGTCGCCGAGGCGACTAGAGACCAAGTGCCTGAGGGCACTTCTCGCCAGGAGTGCCGGGTTTCCAACCTGTGCGGCACCAGACATGTTTGCTGCCACCGTCCAACGTGTTCTCAACACGTTTCGCAACCTAGCTGTGGATTCATCCCAGTTGATCCCCATTCCCGGACGATCTTGTCAATGTCTAACCAACCGGGACAGCTACGCGTCCAGCAACGCCCGGATCTCGCCGCAAACTCGGCGCTCGGCATCGTCCGTGGCCAGTTCGATCTTCTCCGGCCTGTCCACGCCCACGCCGAGTTCCACGGCCCGGGCGATCTGTTCCTGGGCAAAGATGGACCTGCGGTTCACTTCAGGCGTGGTGCCGAAGTAGCGCAGCAGCGCCACCCCGACCGCGTCCAGGGCCACCCGATCCGTGCCCGCAAGCACCACGCCCGGATGGACCAGCTCGCCCCGGTCCGGCCCGCCGGTGACGAACGCGTCCACGCCGTCGAGCACGACCAGCGCCGGCCGGTACGCGGCGTTGATCTCCGCGATCATGCGCCGCTGATGGGGCGAGGAATGGAGTTCGCCCATGTAGTTGTGGCTGTCGCCCGGGCGATGCTTGGCCACCAGCCCCACCGAATTCTTGAGCGACAGGGTGAAGTGGCCGCCGAAGCGGTGGGTCTTGAGGCAGCAGAGTTGCACGAGCGTGCCGGCATCCACGCAGCAGCGCGCCAGGGAAAGCCCCGCGACCAGTGGCTCTCCGCGTTGACCATGACCCACTCGTCCGCAGGCAGACACTGTCCAGCACCAGTGTCGCAGCCCAACTCCGCCGCCAGTTCCGGCACGCCCAGTTGACGCATAACGGCTGCGGTGTTGCCCATGCCGCTGCGGTCGGCGATGGTGATCTGCGCCGCGCCCCCGGCTTGGAGCTGCTCGATCACCGTGCGCAACACCGCAGGATGGGTCGATCCCGGCGGCGGGTCCGCACTGTTGAAGTTGGGCCGAGCAGCACCTGTTTTCCGCCACATCCGGCGGCGCGAACAAGGCCAGCGCGCGGCGCACGCCTTCGGCGCGGTCGTCGCTCTTCACAAAGGCGACGCGCGCGGTGCTCCCACCTGTCACCGTGCTCGGTTCTCTTCCCGGCGCAATGGCCGGCGCCTGACCCGCGGACAGCGCACCGTCCGGTACGGTCAGCGGCGCGCGCAGGCCAGGTGAGCGCCGTAGCGCCTGCGAGATGGCGGCCGCCGTACGCAGCAGCGTCCGCCGGTCCACGGTCGGGTTTGCAGATAGACGATTCATTTGGTGCCTCCTGCCTCTTCATGCACGGTTCCAATTCCGCGCTTTCTCCACTATACTCGATCTCAAGAACGTGTCAATCGACGTCCGATCTAGTGGTATACTGAGGGTATCATGAACACACGTTGGCCTTCACCGCACCCAACGAAGTCGCATGCGCGCCTGCCGAGGTGCCCGCACCGGGCCCGGTGAAGTGCTGAAGAGGTCTACTATTCGTGCATCAGCCCCGGCACCGAACTGCGCTCACTGGCCGGGCTCCAGGGCACGCCGGGCTGGCCCTTCATTCCCGGCCATGCCCAGAGCGGCGTCGTGCTGGAGGCGGGACCGGGCGGGCCTGGCACCCGGCACGCGGTCTTCTCACCAGCGCGGCACCACGCGCCGATCATCTGCTCCCCTGGGCGGCCATCGGCCACGCAGCTCACCGCGGGCCGGGTCTTCCCGCTGCCCGACGCGGTCGACATGGTCACCGCGTCCATGGCCAAGTTGGTGCCCATCGCCTATCGCGGTGTGCGCCTGGCCCGCCCGCTCCCCCACGAACTGGTCGCCGTGGTGGGGCTGGGACCCATCGGTCAACTGTCGGCCCGGCTCTTTGCGACCACGGGCGGCGCGTCATCGGGGTGGACACGCGATGGCCTGGGTCGACGTTACGCCGCATCGACGCCTTCGTGCCCGCCGGCGACATGGCCGCGGACTTCCGTGCGGTGGCCGGCCGCGGCGCGGACATCGTCGTCGACGCGACGGGGACGCCCACGGTCCTGCCCCACAGCATCATGCTGGCCGACGAAAAGCCGTTTGACGATTCGCTGGTCTCCGGCGCGCGCCTGGTGATCCAGGGCAGCTATCCCGGCGGCTTCACCCTGCCGTACCAGGAGAGCTTCCGCCGCGAACTCACCATCCACATCCCGCGTGACCAGCAGCCGCGCGATCTGCGCGCCGTGCTCGAACTCATGGCCGACGGTCGCGTCGACGTGCGCAGCGTCATCAGCGACGTGCGGCCGCCCGACACTGCACCGGCAACGTACGCCGCGTTGCAGGCGGGCGACGGCGAGCTTCTCACCGTGGCCTACGCCTGGCGGCAAGCTGCCTGACGTTGGGCCGCGTTTCCCATTTTCCCAGCCGATAAGGATTGATTTCCATGCAGACAACCGACTTTGAATGGTGGCAGACCGGCGTCATCTACCAGATCTATCCGCGTAGTTTCATGGATGCCAACGGCGACGGCGTAGGCGATCTGGTCGGCGTCATCGACAAGCTCGACTATCTCAGCGACACATTGGGTGTGGACGCCATCTGGCTCTCGCCCTTCTACCCCTCGCCCATGGCCGACTTCGGCTACGACGTGAGCGACTACTGCGCCGTCAACCCGCTCTTCGGTGATCTGGCGACCTTCGACGACCTGGTGGCCCAGGCCCATGCCCGCGGCCTCAAGGTCATCATCGACATCGTGCCCAACCACACGTCGGACCAGCATCCCTGGTTTCAGGAATCCCGCGCGAGCAGAGATAACCCCAAGCGCGACTGGTACGTCTGGGCCGATCCCGCCGCCGATGGCGGCCCGCCCAACAACTGGCTCAGTGTCTTCGGCGGCCCCGCATGGACGCTGGACGAGAGCACGGGCCAGTACTATCTCCACTCGTTCCTCTCCGAGCAGCCCGACCTCAACTGGCGCAACCCGGCGGTGAAAGCGGCCATGTTCGACGTCTACCGCTTCTGGCTGGACCGGGGCGTGGACGGTTTCCGCATCGACGTGGCCCATTACGTGATGAAGGATCCCGAGTTGCGGGACAATCCGCCCAACCCCAACGCCGCGGTCGAGGCGCAGCTCTTCAAGGATTTGGGCGAGTACGGCAACTGGAGCCACGTCAACGACAAGGGCCATCCCGACGTCCACGGCGTCTACCGCGAGCTGCGCGCCATTCTCGACGAGTACAGCGCGCAGGCCCCGCGCATGATGGTGGGCGAGATCCACGATTTCGATCTGGAAAAATGGGCGGCCTACTATGGGGAACCGGGCAAACGTGAGTTTCACCAGCCCTTCAACTTTGCGCTCATCGGCGTGCCGTGGGACGCGCAGGAGGTGCGCCGCCGCGTCGACATGATGGACGCGGCCGTGCCGCCGTGGGGCTGGCCCAACAACGTGCTCGGCAACCACGACGAGCACCGGCTGGCCTCTCGCTTCGGCAAGGAGAACGCCCGCACCGCGGCCATGCTCCTGCTCACCCTGCGTGGCACGCCCACGCTCTACTACGGCGACGAGATTGGCATGACCGACGTGGAGATTCCGCCCGAGTTGGAGCAGGATCCGTGGGGCATCAACATGCCGGGGCTGGGGCTGGGCCGCGACCCGGAGCGCACGCCCATGCAGTGGAGCGCGGAACAGCACGCCGGTTTCAGCCCGCCCGCCACAGAGCAGACCTGGTTGCCCGTGGCCGCGGACTACGCCGCCGTCAACGTGGCCGTGGAACTGGATGATCCCGCGTCCATCCTCAACTTGTACCGAGAGTTGCTGGCCTTGCGCAAGAGCAGCCCGGCGCTGCAAATCGGCACGTACCAGGCCCGGGACACCAACACGCGCAGTTGCTTCGTCTACACGCGGCAAGCGCCCGGCGAACGGTTGATCGTGGCGCTCAACTTCACCGACAAGATCCAGGTCATCGACAGCGGGCAGAGCGGCGCGGCCGAGGTGATTCTCTCCACGCATCTGGACCGCACCGGCACGGTCAACCCGGAGCGGCTGGGGCTGCGGCCGCGCGAGGGCGTCGTGTTGCGGATCACGTCGCGGCGGTATGAGAACTTGGGGTAGAAAAGGCACAAAATGATTGGTTATTGGTGATCGGTAATTTTTTATTTTTTATTGCGCGGTCGCCCCGTTGAATGGTCACATCCGCGCACAAACTAAGGCCCGAGAAATCGTACTACATGACACCTTCCTGGAAGCTCTCCAGTCAAGGAATCATTCTCGACGACAGCTTCCAGGAAGGTCGGATCGCGAGTGTCTTGCAACGGCCAAAATAAAAAATGAAAAATTACCAATGACGCTTTGCGCCGGCTTCGCCATCACCAATGAGCAATTTCCAGTTCCCCCACTTCTTCCAACGTGCGCGCATAGACTTCGTAGTGCTCGCCCTCGCGCTCGTCCGGGTCCACGTACTTGAACCACATGGCCTGTTCGGGCTTGTCGCCGGAGAGGATGCGCCGGCTGATGGACAGACTGCTTGTGGTGTCATGCCAGCGCACTTCCTTGTCCTGCAACAGGATGTACTGCCCGGCGTACTTGTCCACAAACTGGGCGCGGTTGTCCAGGTAGAAGAGTGCCTGCTCCGCGGTGGTGCGTCGCCAACTGATGTTGGTCGCGGTGGAGTCGGTCTGTTCCGCGTAGAACTGACCCACCGGCGCTTCCACTTCGGACTGGAAGTCGATCTCCTGCAAGTCCACC
This sequence comes from Caldilineaceae bacterium, assembly GCA_041391205.1. Lineage (GTDB taxonomy): Bacteria > Chloroflexota > Anaerolineae > Caldilineales > Caldilineaceae > JAWKOK01. The sequence continues at coordinate 35,069 of JAWKOK010000044.1, read as the reverse complement.
GTGCCGAAGCCGTTTTCCGCCGCCACCAGCAGCGTGTTGCGGTCCCGGTGAAAGGGCGGCGTCAGCCAGTCGGCCTGGGGATCGTGGCCCATGAGGTGCGTTGCGCACGCGTCGGTGGCGATGGTCTGGTTGCCCGCGACCAGGGTGTTGCAGATCTGCGCGGGGCCGTGGGTGCCGTTGTAGCCCCACTCCTTGCCCGCCTGACCCACCAGCCCGTCCAGCACACAGAGCACCGGATCGACCATCTTGCCCAGGTCGGCCAGCATGTAGGGCATGCGCACCAGGTGATGGTAATAGGTGCGATGGGGCGCGGGCGACAACCCGGGCATGAGGCCAACAGGTTCTTGAGCGACAGCGTCACGCCCATGAAGAGGTGGTTCTGAGCAAGGCCACCGAGACAAACTCGTCCATCTCGGGCAGCGCGCCGCAGCGCAGGTAGCGGTCAAACATGTATGAGGCCGCCGCCGGGCACCTCCACGGCCGGGTACGGCGGCTGGATCCCGTCGATGAAGGGGCACGTCGAAGTCCCGCAGCAGCTCGGCGAAGGTCGTCGTCTCCTCCAGAGGTGCCATGCCGTACATGGCGTAGTAGCTGACGTCCAGGCAGTAGAGCTCCGCGTCCGTGCGCTCGCGCAACAGCATCAGCCGCAGCAGCGCAATGCTAACCTTGGTGTCCACCAATTGCTGCAAGTGGCCCTGGTGATAGACCTGGTTCTTGTGCTCCTTGTCCTGGTTGAACTTGATGCCGACCTTACGCTTCCGGCGCAGACGGTCCCAACTGTCGGTCAGGCTGCGGGCGCCGTGGCCCGTTTGAGCGCGGTGTAGATTTCGTCTTCGCTTGCCGTGTAGTCGCAGGCCACGGCGCGCACGCGGTACGGTGATTGCGTCACGATCGATCTGTCCTTCCGTCTCACGAATGCATATGAATGATGCCGGCGACAGGTGCCCGACGCCCGCTTGGAGAGGGCGACATGTGCGTACGCCGCCGCTTGACGCCGCCCAGGTTCGCGGTAGACTGTTGATCTCGGCAGGGGACCGTCACATTTCCACCGTCGTCAACGTCTATTACGGTACGTCGGTGCGCGCCTGAAGCGGTACGTTAGCTGAAATCGGACGTTTGCGCAACCGCGCCGCGGAGACGGGTGCCACGACTGATGGCGTTTCGGTTAGTTCGCACGCCCACGCGGCTGGACTTTCCCGCAAGACCCCAGGCGATGTACGCTTGCGACGGATCACCCTGGTTCAGGAAGTCCGCCGGCAGCCACGCCCTATCTGCCGCTGCCGTCAACGTGTCACCTGCTTCTTAACGTCACTGTCGAAAGCGAACGCATGCACCTCACCACTTTCATGCCCGAAGATCGCCGTGCTGCCTTTGGCCGCGGGCCGAGTCCTGCCGGCGCGCGCCGTGGGCAGTGTGCTGGCCGTGGACATCTCCGGCTTCACGCCGCTGACCGAGGCGCTGGTGCAGGCCTGGGGCGAGCGCGCTGGCGCCGACGCGGCCACCCGTCATCTCAACGCCATCTACGGCGAGCTGACCACGGTGATCAACCGCTGGGGCGGCAGCGTCGTCGGCTTCAGCGGTGACGGCCTGCTCTGCTGGCTTGATGCGCCCTCCAGGCAGCGAGCGCAAACGCAGCGCTGGCCGCCGCCGTCACCGTGCAGGTATCCATGCCGCGCCTGGCGCAGGTCGCCGTCAGCGGATCTGCCGTCACCTTGGCTGTGAAGACCGCGGTGGCCACCGGCCCCGTCACGCTTCGTCGTGGGCGATCCGGCGCCAGCGGTGGGACGTCCTGGCCGGCGGCACGGTGGATCGGGCGGCCTTGGCGGAACAGGCGGCGGCAAAGGCGAGATCGTGGTGGACGTTGACCTTCCGCCACGTGCGCCCGTGGCTGGTGACGGTGGTCGATGCCGCCGCCACGCTGCCCATCGGGTGACGGCCGCAGCCGCGCTTCGACACGGCGCTCACGCCCCATCCGCTGCCGGTCGCCCTGGGCCCCGTGCAGGCGGACGGCGTCATTGGCTGGTGCCCGAAGTGCGCAGCCAGTTGGCCCACGCCGGCGGCCGCTTTGTGGGCGAGATCCGCCGCCGTGGCGCTCTTCGCCCGCTTCGGCGACCTGGATTTCGACGCCGATCCTCGGGCCCCGGCCCACCTGGACGCCTACGCTGGGTCCAGGGCGCTTGCCCGCTACGACGGCGTGCTGATCTGTGCTGACCACCGGCGACAAGGGCATACTCCTCTTACGCCGTCACAGGCGCCTGCGTCTATGACGACGACATCACAAGCGTCCGCACCGCGCAGCACTGCGCCGCCGGCGACCTTGGCCTTACCGCCCCGTGCCCCAGATCGGCCTGGCCCACGGGCGTATGCGTGCCGGTCCCTACGGCAGCGCTACGCGGCGCACCTACGGCGTGCAAGGCGCGGCCGTCAACCCGGCGGCGCGGCTCATGATGCAGGCGGAACCCGGCGATCGTGGTCGAGGCGGCGACCGGCATTGCTGGCGCAGCGGCGGGTTGCGCTCACGCCCCCGTCACTCGTCACGCTCAGCACACAGCTGCCGAGCACGCTCTATCGTCGGCGCTACCCACGTTACCTCACGCCTGGACGTCCAAACGTTCGACGTCCGCGCCCTGATCGGACGAGACCAGGAACTGAGCCTGTTGCAGAAAACGCTGGCCGACGTGTGCGCAACAGGCGCGGCAAAGTTGGTCACGGTGACCGGCGACGCCGGCATGGGCAAAAAGTTTGCTGCTGGATGCGTGGCTGGCCGCTCGGCTGTGATGTGCGTGGCCATGAGCGGCGGCCAGCACCGAGCGGCGCACAGCCTATTTCGGCGTGCGCCGCCGCTGCGCACGCTCCTGGACGTGGACACAGCCGACGCCGCCGCCGACATTGCGGCACAGGTGCACGCGGGTGACTGCGCTGGAACCGGCCTGGTCTGTGGCGCAAGCCGCCCTCGCCGACCTGCTGACGTACCCATACCGACAATGCCACCACCGCGGCCATGGACGCGCCTGCGCCGGGAAGCGCTCCACGACCTGGTGGCGGGCATCGTCGTCGCTCAGACGCGGCGGACGCCGTTGGTGCTGGCCGTGGACGACGCCCAGTGGCTGATGAGGCCTCGTGGGCGCTGATCGAGGCGTTGACGCCGGCGCTGGCCGACGCGCCCGTGTTGCTGGCGCTGGCATCCCGATGCGACCACACCGGGTGCGTGACGCGCATGGTTGACATAAAACTTGGCGGCCTCAAGGGCGCGGAGATGGCGATGCTGGTCGCGGCGTGCTGGACGGCCTGGCTGACGCGCCACGGCGCTCGTCCAACAGCGCAGCCAGGGCAACCTCATGGCAGTGGCCGTCATCGACGCTGCGGCGGGCCGGTCACCTGGCGCGGGACGCGGGCGGACAGTGGGCGCTGACGCCTGCGGTGCTGGATCTCTTGCGGCGGGCCGGGGCGTTGGTGGCCACCGCCGACGGCGAAGAGTTGCGCGAGATCGACGGCGACCTGGGTCTCAACCTCCCCTGCGCTGCTCCACGGCCTGGTGCTCATCCAGTTGACACGCTCTCGGACCCCGCCAAGTTGACGCTGAAGACGGCGGGCGTCCTGGGGCGAACGTGCGCCCGTAGCGCTGGGCTGCGGTGCATCCGCTGCAGGTGGACGCGGCCGCGCTGGCGCGCGATGTGGCCGAATTGGTGGCGCGCGGCATTCTCCAGCCGGCGGATGCCGACGGCGCGCAGGTCGCCTTCTGTCACAACATCACCCAGGAGGTGGTCTATCGACGCTGCTGGAGGAGCAGCGCCGGGAACTGGCTGGCTGCGCTGCCGCAGTGTTGGAGCAGGTCGAACCGGCGGCAGTGGCCCCGCTTGCCCACCATTTCTACCACGCCGATCTCCAGGATGATGGACTGCGGGCGCGGGCGTTGCATTATCTGACCGCGGCCGCGCTCCAGGCGCAGCGGACTACGCCAACGAGACCGCGCTGCATCAGGTGGACCGGGCGCTGGTCTGGTGGTGGACTGACGCGGCTCAAGCGGCGTGTCGACCTGTTGCACCTGTTGGGCCGGCGGCGAGGAGGAGGCGGCCACGCTGGCGCACTGGCGGCCTGCGTCGACGCGCCGCTGGCGCAGACGGTGGGGCTGGCCCAGGGCGACTACTTTGAAGCCGTCAGCCGCTATGACGACGCTTTGGCCGCGGTGACGCAGGCGCGGCACGCCGCAGCCGGCGCTGGCGACCGCACGGCCGAGGCGCGTTGTCTGGCGCGCCTGGGCATGATTCGCTGGCGACAGGGCGATCACGCGGCGCAGCCACTATCACGCTGTGCTCGGCATTCTCCACGACGAGGCCGGTCACGGTGGCCGCCGAAGCGGACACGCGCGCGGCTGGGTCTCGTCCACCGGCAAGGCCATGACGCCGCCGGTGCTGACTGACCTGCCGCTTGACCTCTACTGTTTCCAGGGCAACCGTCCTGCCGAGGCCAAAACGCTCATTGCGCTGGGACACGTCGCGCACTACTATGAGCTGACGCCGCCATGGTTGCGCACGAGTCAAGCTGGCGATCTTACCGGGAGACGGGGGATCGGGCGGCGTGGCACACAGTCTGTTGAGCTTGGGATGCGCGGCGCAAGCCGGGTGACTACGCAAAATCCCAAAGTTTCCTCGATCAAACACTCAAAAATTACCTCAGACTGAATGATGTGTATTTTGAGATTTTCGCCTTGTTGAACTAAGCATCGTGGCAATGATGCTTGGGGATTTAAGGAATGCACAGACCTATCTTGAAGAAGTGTCTGGCAAGAGTGCGGACATTCATGATGAGTCCGGAGTGGCCTATTCTGCCTGTAATCTCGGTCAAGTGCTGCGAGATTTGGGTGAGTTTGCTGAGGGACGAGCATACCTTCAGCGCAGTATCGAACTCGCGCAAGAGCAGAAAGATCGATTCCTGGAAGCATCTTGTTTGCAAGATCTTGCGCGTCTGAATTGCGATGCCGGAGACTACTGGACCGCAGTCAATGTGGCATCCCAGTCAATCAGGATATTTGATGACTTGTCATTGCCGGAACACAATGTGACAAACGAGACAACGAAGGCGCTCGCCTACTTTCATTTGCGGCAAACGGAATCGACGCATGTTGCTGTTGGTCGCGCGCTTGCCTTGCTGGCGCAAGACGCTGGTGAAGTGGTGGCCTTCCCTCAGCGTGAATACTGGATCTGTGCGCGTCTGCTTCAGAATGAGGATTTCGCCGCAAGCAAGGATTGTCTTGTGCAAGCCCGTACCTGGATGATGAAGCTGGCGAATCGCATCTCAGACCTGGGCGCGCGCCAGGCGTATCTCGCGAATCATGAGTTCAATCGGGAGATCGCGGCCCATTTCGAGCAATAGAGTCACGTCAAGTCTTTTCACGTCGGCGAAAGCCACTCCGCTTCGGGCTAGACCTCGTTAAAAACTCTCAGCCTGGCCTGCCTTCTCGCTACGTAGTTTTACGGACGCGGCACGGTTCTGGTTACCCCAACCGCACTGCAAATATCCATAGCTCTCTCGATGCCTCCATTCGCCGCGCCTGCTACAATCGGGGCTCGTTCGCAGCGCGTGGGCGGAATCCACTTTCCTGACTTCCAGACGTGTCGCCCAGAACGGCGCCTACGATACTATTGGCGATCCCGTGGCGGAAACGTTCTGGAGCCGGCTTTTTATGGAGGAGATCATGGTGAACCCGGAGCAAGTCCAGCAGTTCGCGCAGAAGATGCTGGGTATTTACACCGGCGGCGTTCTGACACAAATGGTTGATATCGGGTACCAAACCGGTCTATTTGAAGCGCTGAAAGCAGGGCCGGCGACCAGCGCGGCGTTGAGCGCGCGCGCTGGGTTGCACGAACGCTACGTGCGCGAATGGCTGGGCGCCATGACCACCAGCGGCTTCTTCGAATACGACGCCGGAACAGGACAATTCACGCTGCCGGCCGCTCATGCCGTCCTGCTGACCGGCGACACCGCGTAATATGAGTCCCCACGGCCGCATCGTCAATCTATTGGGCGAGCAGGTTCCCACACTGGTCGCACGGTTTGCCGACGGCGAAGGCATCCCCTATGATGCCTACCGCCCCGGTTTCACCCATTCCCTCGACGATATTTGGCGCAGAGTCTATGACGAGCAGTTGATTGACGGCTTTCTGGGAAAATTCCCCGCGTTGACGGCGGCCATGGACCAGGGCATCCGTGTGTTGGACATCGGCTGTGGCACCGGCCACGCGCTGAACGTGCTGGCCGCCGCGTTTCCCCGATCCACCTTTGTCGGCTACGATCTGGCGGACGACGGCATCGCACTGGCCCAAGCCGAGGCTGAAGAGATGGGACTTGACAATGTGAGTTTCGCGGTGATGGATGTGACCCATTTCTCCACGTCACCGCCGTACGACCTCATCATGGCCTTCGATACCGTGCACGATTTGAGCGCGCCGGACGCCGTGCTCAATCGCATCCGCGAGGCATTGGCGCCCAACGGGGCCTTCCTGATGGTTGATTCAAGTTCAGCAGCTTGCTCGAGGAGAACATCGGCAATCCGTTCGCGCCCATGTACTACGGCTTCAGCCTGTTGCACTGCACGCCGGTTTCGCTCTATTCCGGTGGGTCAGGGATTGGAAGCGGTGTGGGAGTGAGCAGACACGACAGATGCTGGCCGACGCCGGCTTTCATGACATCACCGTGGTTGACACGCCGCGTCCGCAGAACTACATGTTTCTCAGTCGCCGCTGACGTCAGTGTGAGGCGCGTACGCTAAGCGGGGCAGTGGCCGGTTCGTGCGCATGCCCATGCGCACTGAACGACGGCCTGCGCACGTGTGGCCGAAACCCGGTGCGAAAGTCGCCTTGCAGAATTCGCCGTTTCCCCTTACACTCGCTTACACGTCGGTCTGATCGTTTCCTGACGAGAGGATTCCGCCCGCAATCCGGCATGAACCCATCGAGGTTCAGATGCCGACGTCCCCTGTCGCTTGGGTTTGGCAGCAGAGCACACCACCGCAACTTGAATACGGCATCCCCTCGATACGCTCAATCCGTGCAAACGCGCTCAAGCGTGCTCAGACACTGGCCGCTTCGGCGACACCCATGGCGCGCTGCGTTGTCTGCGCAGGATCCGGGAGTCGTTGCAGCACTGCGCTCCGTCATCACCGCTATACAACGAACGGCACGATGCCCGGGAGATGTGGACCGCGACGGTCGCTGACCTCATGGCCGCGTGCGAGGCACGGAACGCACATCTCGACGCGCTGCGCTTTGCTCGAGAACTTGCCCGCAACAATCATGCGTACCGTACGCATGTTTTGCGCATCGCGCGTCGGTACGTCCTGGACGGCAGCCGCGCGCCCCAGATCGCCGCGTTGCAGCATCGTGTGGAAGACGCACAACGCGGCCACGGCTCACTGATCCTCATCGAGGGTGTAGCCGGCGTCGGGAAAAGCACCCTGGCGCAAGCGTGCTCCGATTGGGCGCGCACACAGGGCGTCACGACCACGACGGGACGCTGCTACGAGCGCGGCGTGATCCCACCGCTGACTCCTTGGCAAGAAGCCCTGCATTTCCTCGCCGAGACCGAGGACACAGATCTTGCACACCTTCCCGCCCCGTTCGGCGACCAACCGCCGGCTGATTCAGTGGACGGCTTGATCCTGCGCATCGGCACGCATCTGCACGAACAAGCTGCCGCTCGCCCCATCGTGCTGTTGCTGGAAGATCTACATTGGGCCGATCAAGAGTCGCTCATCCTGCTCGAATTCGTCACGCGTCACATCGAGCGCATGCAGTTGGTCATCCTGGGCACCTACCGCGCGGATGAAGTTGCGGAGAATCACCCGCTTGCGCTCACCGTGGCCGCCCTCCAGCGCGACCGGCCGTCCGAGGTGATACGCCTCTCCCCGTTCACGCGGGACGACACGGTCCGCTTCGTCGAGAGCCACCTCGGACCTTGTAAGAACGAATTGGTGGACTACCTTGACGAGCGTGCGGAAGGGCATCCTTTGTTTCTCGTGGAACTGCTGGACGACCTAACCGAGCAGAATCTGCTACGTCAAGCTGCCGATGGTCGTTGGGCGCCGCCGGATCGGAGTGTGCCCGTGCCGACCCTGCTGCGCCAGATCATTCTGCAGCGGGTCAACCGGTTGGGTGAGCAGAGCAAAGCCCTGCTGGAACTCGCGGCGGTGGTCGGCGAAGTGTGGATGCTCGCGGTCGTCGAGGCCGTCCTCGCGTGGCCCGAGGATGACCTGCTGGTCGTGCTCGAAGGCTTGCTGGCCGCGCGGCTAATCGAGCCGGTCGACCAGCGTGGTGAGCGCTATCGGTTCAGCCATGGGCTCATCCAAGAAGTGCTCTACAACTCCCAGCTTCCGCAGGCGGCGGCGTCTCCATGCGCGTAGCCGATTGGCTCGAGGCCGAGGAACGGCGCGTACTGCCGGTGCATTGGCGGATGACAGTCGCGACGGCGAATTGGCCTACCATAGCTTTCAGGCCGAGCGTTGGCTGCAGGCCTTCTCCTACAGCCGCGAGGCCGGGGCCGCGGCGTATCGCGTCAATGCGCTGCACAGCGTTGTGCATTACTATCGGCAGGCGCTCGCGGCCGCGCGCTATGACGGCGCCCTGCCTGCCGATACACTTCTGATCTGTACGAGCAACTGGGTGATGCGCATGTGCTGCTCAGCCAGAAGCAGGATGCCGTTCTCACCTACCAGCGCATGCTTGACGTTGCCGGCAGCACCGAGGACCGGGTCCGCGTAGCCCACGCACTCTTCCGGCTGGCCGAGGTGCAGGAACGAGCCTATGAGCACGAACAGTCTGAGGCGACGCGGCAGACCGCGCTGGCTCTGGCCACCGAAGCCGACGCGCCCCACCTGTTGATGCGCTACCATTTCTCCCTTGGCCACCATTATCTCGTCTCGGGCGGCATTGATCGCGCCGACCACCATTTGCACCTGATGGAGGAGTACGCCCTGGCGGAGCAGGATGACCGCGCGCTCATGGACGCGCGGCGCTATCGATCGTATCTGGCGATCTGGCAGGGGCGCTATGGCCAGGGCCTCGACCTTGCGCAAGACGTCATGCAACGGGCGCGTGCGGCCAAGAACGCACCGCTGGAGCTTGTCGGCCATTGGCTACACGGATATGCGCTGACCGAACGGGGCGAGTATGCGCGCGCCCGCGACATGCTCCTCGCAGGTCTCGACCTGCGCGAGGCCATCGGCGAGCACCATTTCTATGTGGCCAGAATTCGAAATTCGCTCGGCTACCTGCACCGGGAGATCGGCGACCTGGAGGAGGCCATGCGCTGGAATCGCGCGTCGCTGGAGATCAACGGCCGGGAGGCCACTCATGGCGCGATCGAGTGTGCGTGCTACTCCCTGCTCGACCTGGCGGCGAACTCCCTGGCCGCGGGCCGGCTCGACGCGTCGGCCGACTATCTACAGCAGTACGACGCGATGTCCCAGGGCAACATGTATGCGCGCTACCGCGGCGCTCAACCGGGCGACGTTGCTGCACGCCGAACTTGCATTGGCCCAGCGGGCATATTCGCACGCCCTGGAGCATGCCACGCGGGCAATGGAGGGGGCAGAGCACGAGACGATGCGCAAGAACATGGCCCGCAGTCTGCTGCTGCAGGGCGGTGCGCTGCTCGGCTTGGGCCGCCTGGATCAGGCAGTTGAGTGTCTACAACAAGCCTTGGCACTGGCCGACCGGATCGAGCATGGGGCGTTGCGTTGGCAGGCGCGGCTGAGGTTGGCAGGCGCGTACGCGCATACGGGCAAGCCGTCACGCGGGCTGTATCAAGAGGCGCACGTCCTGACGCAAGAGATTGCCGGAAAGTTGCCCGATCCGCACCTGCGCAGTTGCTTTCTGGCCATGCCGTTGGTCATCGAATTGGCGGCAAAGGCAACCAATGCGTCCGCCAAGCAAGCCCGGCCGCGGACAAAACCGCACCGCCCAGCCGGGCTGTCGCGCCGCGAGCTCGAAGTGCTGCGTCTGGTCGCGGCGGGCTGCACTGATCGCCAAATTGGCGAGCAATTGCACATTACCGAGCGCACGGTCAACTCACATGTCGCCAACATCCTCGGCAAGACCAACTGTCAGAACCGTGCCGCCGCATCCGCGTTCGCCGTCCAGCACGGACTCGTTTGATTGCCTCGTTCCTCACGGCATAGATAGCACGCCGGGTACTCAGCATCTCGACCTCGGCCCGAACCTGTCGTTATTTCGGCCGGGAGTTGCAGCCCCTTTTTCAGTAGTTCTACCGATGTGTTCCACCTCCTTTTCTGTTACCCTGCCTGCATATTCCTAGAGCCATCAAGAACGCAAGGGATAGCCATGGACAAGACATTGTTCGCAGGCGTGGATGAGCTGCTCGCGCCGGAGACGCTCCAGCGCTTGACCGGGCGCCGCGTGACCGCCGTGTCCACGACGCCGATGGCCGGCGGCTATTCGGGGAGCCGGTTGCTTCAGGTGACGACCGACGCAGAGCCGCCGGGCAAGTATGTGCTCAAGCACATGCCCGGCCGGGAAGACTGGCTGATGCTGGCGAGCGCTGACCGGCACTGTCGCGCTGTGGCGCTTTGGCAACACGGCCTGCTGGATCAACTGAAGCCGGCCATCGATCATGCCATCCTCGGCTGCGCGCGTGACGGCGACGACTGGTTCATCCTGATGCGCGATGTCTCCACCGGCTTGATGCCGTCTGATGCCTGGACGGCTGCTGACGTCGAAGTTTTTCTGTCGGCTCTGGCCGAGCTGCATGCTGCGTTTTGGAACTCGCCCGTCCTGGCCGACCCGGCGTTGGGCCTGTGCGACGCCCATGGCATGGTCAAGACACTGACCGTTGACACCGCGCGCGCGAACCCCAGCGCAACGAGCCCTATGCCGCGCATGATCGTGGATGGGTGGGAACTGTTGCAACGAAGGCTTGAACCGGATGTCGCGCAGTTGCTTGCCGAGCTGCATGCGGATCCGTCGCCGCTGTCCGCAGTACTGTCACGCTATCCAAAAACGCTGGTTCACGGCGATTATCGGCAGGCCAATCAGGCTCGCGAGGCCTTCGCCAATGCACCGGTGGTGCTGCTGGATTGGCAACTTGCCGGCTATGCCATGCCCACGATCGATCTGAATTGGTTTCTCAACAAACTGGAGGTTGCAGCCTCGCCGTTGGCCGGTGACGCGGCGGCTGCCTACTATCGTCGATGTCTGGAAGCGCGTCTGGGTGAGGGCCTCTCGCCAACCCAATGGCAAGCCATGCTTGACCTGGGTGATTTTGTTGATGTGATGCGCATGGGCGCCTTCCGAGCCTGGTTTGCGGCCAACGAACGTGCCGCGGAGCATCGATTGCTGGACGAGGCATATCTCGGCAACGTCAATCAGATTGTGCGCCGGGCCATGCCATGGCTTTTGTCGTGTGCTTAACCGGTTCATCTTAGTGGGTAGGGGCTTCTCCGACGATAAGGATGGCAAATAGCCATAAGGGGAGCAGCTATGGAACTGAGGTAGACGAATGGGCGAACGACTTTGAAGCATTTCATAGTCGCTTTGCTCCCGCTCTTGACGCCGAGAGACACGCGAATGTGTCGTGAAGTATCTGTATGGGCTGATATCGCCGGTGGAAAGTAAGAACAGTTGGCAGTTGGATGAAGCAGTGGGCGACAAGTCGCCGGATGCGACCAACGGTTGTACAGCAGTAAGTGGGATGGGGATGGGCGCGGCGATGAACTGCAAGGCTTCGTCGTCGAACACTTTGGCGCTGTGGATGATTGGCATTGTCAACGAGAGCGGTTTTCTAGAAGGGCGAGAAATCGGCGTGTTCAGCGCCAATACAGTGGAACGGCAGGCAAGACAGAGAACTGTCAACTGGGTGTCTCTGACCTATGCGACGCCGCAGGGATATACGTTTTTGGACCGACGGCTCTACCTGTCTGCGTGTTGGTGCGACGATCCGGCACGCTGTGCTGACGCCAAAATTCCTGCGGACATCGTCTTCGGCACGGCTGGAACAGGCGGTGCAGATGCTGCAACATGCCTGGGAAATGGGTGTGCTCATGCGCTGGGTGACCGGTGACGAGGTTTACGGTGAAGCCCTCATCTGCGAGATGCTGTCGCTGAGAGCGGTCGCTGGTATGTGTTGGCGGTGCGTGCCAACACTACGGTCTGGTTGGAACGTCCAGGGTCGCTGTGCCCCTTGGCCTGGATGGCCGCAAACCGACGCAAGAGCTACAGCCTGTAGCCATTCCAGCGTTGGTGGCTTCCTGGCCCGAGCAGATGTCGCAACGTCTGAGGTGGCAGAAGGGAAAAGGGCCTCGCAGGCTCTTACGATCAGCTTCCGCCAACGCATCGTCGAAAGTCACGAGCAACGGCCAGGGCGGGATGCCTGGCTTCTGGTGCGATTCGGCTCACGGAGTGGACGAAACCGCCTCTACCTTCCAATGCGCCGGCGGAGACCGATTTGCTGACCTGGCCTGGTCGCCTCGACTCGTTACACCGTCGAACAGTGCATCAAGAGCCAAAGGCGAAACGGGCCTGATCAGTGAAGTGCGCTATTGGCATAGTTGTATCGGCATGTCACTCTATCTCTGATGGCACATGCTTGGCTGGCTCGGTTCGTCTCAGACGCAACCAGGAAAAAGGGGCTTGAACCCTTTCTGCCGACTGACGGTGTCCGAAGTCAGGCGGTTGCTCGAAATTGCACTGCCCCTACCGATTCGTCGCCTGGTCAATTTGGCGACGAGCTAAACGACATCTAGCCCGTCTGAGTCATCGACGCCGCCGTTTGGAGAAATTACTCTATCCCTATTCTGCTCAACCGCCTTAAATGCGGTTGTAGTATTAGCCACTGAACAATTATCTCTATGTTCGCAATATCGTAGTTTTCACGATCACCGGGCGGGCCGGGCTGACAAATATGATGATGACAAAGGAAACACAGTATGACTAAGGAATCGGAACTTGTTGAACTAAACGGGATTAGTACATATTACGCCCATGGCTCTGGTGAACCTTGTGTTTCTCCATGGATGGACCGAGACTTCGAACCGGTGGCAAGCACTGATACCTCATTATGCGGCGCTGAGCTTATGCGTTTGACTTGCTTGGTCACGGGCGTTCAGATCCATTGCAGGGAACCTTCTCGATACAAAGCGCAGCAGAAAACCTTCTACACCTTCTGGATCATCTGAAGATCGACCAGACAAAAGCATTGGCTTTAGCTATGGAGGGGAAACGCTGCTGCAGTTCGCTTGCAAACATGCTTATCGGCTGAGCCCATGATACTGGTAGGGGCGTCGTACAATTTTCCAGCGCAAGACTGGGCCTCGATTTCAACAACCTGTCTTCTGAGTGGCTGGGGAGCCTAAGGGAGGAGCATATTATGGCGAACAACAGATTGAACAGATCTTTTCTCAGATGTTTAACTACGAAATCAGCTGGACCGAATCACAGCTCGAAGAAATCACGCCGTCTACATTAGTTATTCAAGGTGAACACGATGAATCTCAACGACCTCGCCATACCTTTCAGCTTCGCAAGAGTTTGCCAGATTCCCACTGGATTGTCCCCAATGCTGGGCATTTTGCATTTGCCGGAGAGTATGAATAGAGTTTCTGAGAATATCCATGAAGTTTCTTTGTGGGGAATGGAACTAACCTACTGCTGGGGATGTATTAGACACAATTACGCTAATTCGGGTCATAGGTCGATAGTTGGTCAAGGTAGCGGTGGCGTACATCATCAGCCAAGATGGGACAGATCACCATCTTCAACAAGCCAGCACGGATCCAACATGATTCCATGGTTCGATCGCGATGGCGAGTTTGTCCTCCTTCTCAATGCTTCAACCGTACTTAGCGATTTCGACACGATTCGACACCTGCTACAGGGCGATTGTCGGACGATCTACCAGAGGCAACGCCTAGCTGAAATCTGCGTAGTTCAACTGCGGTTGTAGCATCAACCGGTTCGTTCGTGAGCGCCGTTCTCGACGGCAGCCATGCCTACGCAACCGCACGCGAAGGCGCGTACGCGGTGGACTTCACCGAGGCGTTGTACCGGTCTGCGGCTGAAGGCAAGATCATCCGGCTTGATCACGTTTAGGGGGGATGATGACTACGTCACAATCGTCACAACAGCTGGAAGAGGCCTTTGGCGAACGCATGGTCGCGCTGACGAACCACGCCGCGCTGTCGCTCGTTGAGCCTGGGCCATCAGACAGGCCTGTTCGACGTGCTGGCCGACCTGCCCCCGTCCACCGTTGAGGAGATCGCCGCGGCCGCCCGCCTACATGCCCGCTACGTGCAGGAGTGGTTGGGCGCGATGGTGACAGGACGCATCGTCGACTACGACGCTCAGACTCGCCGTTACTTCCTGCCACCGGAACATGCCGCCTGGCTCACGCGGGCAGCCGGCGACAAGAACATGGCGCGCCTTGCCCAATCGATTGCCATGCTGAGCGAAGTCGAACAGAAGATCGGCTTCCGCAACGGCGGCGGCGTTCCGTATGCTGAATACTCACGCTTCCAGCACTGGATGGCCGAAGGCAGTGCTGACACCGCGCATGCGACATTGTTTGACATGACCCTGCCGTTGGCTCCTGATCTCGTGCCGCGACTACGCGACGGAATCGTGGTGGCGGATATCGGCTGCGGTCAGGGGCATACTCTGAACGTCATGGCTCAAGCCTTTCCGCAGAGCACGTTTGTCGGCTATGACATCTCATATGACGCCATCGCCGAAGGGCGTCGTGAAGCGGTGGCGATGAGGCTAGAAAATGTCTCATTTGACGTGCTCGACGCGTCGATTTTTCGGCATCAGCGCAGTTTGATTTCATCACCGCGTTTGACGCGATCCACGATCAGGTCCATCCGGCCGTGGTGCTCGGCAATATCCGCGTGGCTCGCCGGGCGGCCTGTTTCTGATGGTTGACATTGCCGCGTCGAGCAACCTGGAAGACAACCTGGAGCTCCCCTTTGCGCCGTGGCTCTACACCATCTCTTGCATGCATTGCATGGCCGTGTCACTGGCACACGACGGCGCGGCTGGGCGCGATGTGGGGCGAACAGACGGCATTGGCGATGCTGGCTGACGCCGGCTTTGTCCAGGTCGAGGTACGCAAGAATGAGGGAGATCCGGTGAATAACTACTACTTGGCACGTAGGCCGACCTAAGGCCTGCGCAAACTAATCTGACAGCGCGGCGAGACCATGAGTTTCGTAGGTCCGGCAACCTGCCGGACAAGCCGGTTGACCAGAGATGTCACGCTGGTAGCGGTGACCTACAAAACTCGCGTTCTCGTAGCGCCTTCAGTTTGGCCGGCAGAGGTGGAACGACGTTGAACCAGTTTCGTAGGTCCGGCAACCTGCCGGACAAGCCGGTTGACCAGAGATGTCACGCTGGTAGCGGTGACCTACAAAACTCGCGTTCTCGTAGCGCCTTCAGTTTGGCCGGCAGAGGTGGAACGATGGTGAACCAGGTTCGCTGACGTTGCATGGCAAGCGCACGACGTCGGCAGATGACGCGACGGCTGCGAGTACATGTTCCCGCGTATGTACTCGCAGCCGTCGCACGCACCGCAAAGAGTCACTGGACTACGGTACGCGCAGCAGCGGTAGCCGATCTGGTTCAAATCCTGCACTGGAGCCACATCGTATAGCACCGCATAGACACCCGTCCCTTGGCTCGGTGCGCTCGCTAGCATGGTGTTGGCCGCCGGATGTCGGGGCGCCAATGGACGTGTTGAGCGGCTGCCAGGCCTCGCCGTCGAAGAAGTGAACGGACGGCGTACTTGCGGCCGCGCCGGCATGGGCTGCGCCGACACTTGCCGCCCCCGGAATGGCCTCGAACTCGAACTGGACGGTCCCTTCCGCCACGAGCGACGCCGGAAATGCGTCCAGCCGATAGGCCTGCCCCGTGATGCGCTTGTCGGCCGGCAGCGGCGGCGTGCCGGCCATGCTCTGCCATGCGATGGACTCGCCTGCCGTCAGCGTTAGGTCGCCGGCGCGCTGGTAGGTGGCCTTGCCGTCGGAGGAATAGACCAATACGCCCCCATAGCGACTGACCGGCCCAAACAGCCCGCCGCCGCCCGTCCCGCGGTCCAGCACCGTCTCGCGCGGGGTGGTCGTGCCGGCGACGGGCTCGTTGACGAAGAGACGCACGTAGAGCGGCGGCACCGGGCCGGGCAGCACGATGGCGTCGGCAAAGTCGGCGCCGCTGATGTGGGCGAGGGGTTCCGGCGTCAGCCCCGGCTGGTGCTCGGGGTAGATCCGCACGGTCAGCGCGTTGACGAGCCCGTCCGGCAGCGCCTGGGTGACGGAGATGTGCAGCGTGTCGGCCGCCGTCTGTTGCAGCGTGACCACCGGCGTCCAGCCTGCGTCCTTGCTCATCTGCAGGGTGGCGTCGCCGGGGCTGAGCACCTCGCAGCCGAACTGGTGACGCGGACTCGCGCCGTCGGCCTCGGTGAAGTCGTTGACGTCGTAGACGCAGAGCCGGTCGCCCGCCTCAGGGCCGGTCAGCGCCAGTTGGTTGCCGCCGGCAATGGGCTTGCCCTGTTCGATGATGCGGTCGTTGCGGTAGATGAAGGCCCGCGCCTCGCCCGACGCGGTCTCGCCGTCCACGTAGTTGAGCGTCATGGTGTCGGTGAGCAGCGGTTGGCCCGGCGTCTCCGTGGGCGGGATGAAGGTGACCGTGGTCAAGTCCACCGGCAGCGTGTTGGCGCGGCCCGGGTCACCCGGCGTGAAGAGCCAACTGTACCAGCCGGTGATGGTCGCCCACTCGGTGCGCCCGTTGAGCATGGCGTACGCCTCGGTGTTCCCGCAGTTGCTCTTCCACAGGTTGGCGTCGGCCACGAAGGCATGATTGGCGCTCTGGTAGACATCGCCCATGGCCGAGCCGGCGCATTGGGCCGCGATCTGCGCGCTGTCGTTGCCCTGCGCGTCCCGGTAGGTGTCGAAGAGGTAGAGCAGATAGTGGCCCAACTCGTGGGCAAAGGCCAGGCTCCAGTCCTCGGTCAGGGTCGCGGTGTCGACGGTGACGCCGCCGTCCTCCACGCTTTGCCCCGGGGGCACGCCGTAGCGATTCCAGGCGGAGCCCATGTCCACCGTGCCCGGCGTGTAGGTGAGCGGAATCACCGCGTCCAAATCGGCCGTGTAGGTGCTGACCACGCCGCCCACCACCGCGTTGGGACGCAGCGTGTTGCTGGCGTAGAGGCGCACGTCGGCGTTGTCCCAGTTGTCCAGGCTCTGGTGGACGGTGAGCGCGCCCAGGGTCATCTGGCCGTCGGTGAAGTCGTAGAGGTACTGGGCCGCCTTGTCCAGGTTGTCGCGCAGGGTCTGTTTGTAGGCGTCGTTGCCCTCCACATACCACGTGGCCGACAAGTCCAGATCGTAGAGCAGCAGCGGTTTGTCCAGGGTGAGCGCGAGGCGGTATTCGCCGGGGTCGGCGGCATAAAAGAGATCCGCCACTGGCGCACGGGCGCGCCGCTGGTGAAGTAGACTTCGAAGTTGGGCAGCGTGCTGTTGAGCGCGCTGGCCCAGATTGGTCGCCGTCGCCGAACACATCCGGCTCCAGCACATAGCCGTCCTCGTCCACGCCCACGCTTTTGCCGTCGGTGGTGCGATGATGGCCTTGCTGAACGGGCTGCACGGACGACCTCCTCCTTGCAGACGCGGATGGGTGTGGCCGCGTCGACCACGAAGAGTGTCTCGGCGCGCTGGTCGAACGAACCGGTCCTGCACGTGAGATTGCCGCCCGCGTCGTTTTCGGCCGCACACACGCTGATGCTGTGTTCGCCGACGAACGCATCCGCCGGCACGCGCACTGTACCGTTGAAGGCGCCCGCGGGGATTTTCAGCCGGACGATGCCGCTGCCGTCCCAGAAGACCAGCCCCTCGTAGTCGCCGGGCGTGAAGTTTTTCCCGATGAGCGTGATCAGCGCGCCGGCTTTGGCGCTGGTGGGATCGGTGCTCAAGGTCGGCGCATCCAGGGCCGGCCCTTCGACCATGAAGAGCGTTTCGGTGCGCTGCTGGAGGTCACCTGTCGAGCAGACGAGGTCGCCGGACTGGCTCCGTTCTGCGGCGCAGACCTCCGGCCAATGTGCTCGCCGGCTGGCGTCGATGGGCACGCGGAACGGCACGCGGAAGTCGCCGCCGTCGGGGAACGTCAAAGTATCGATCTCACGCTGTCCCAGAAGATGATGCCCGGGTACCCGCCCGGTGTGTAGCCCGTGCCGATGATGGTGATGACGTCGCCGGGCGCGCCGAAGGTCGGGTCGGTGGTCAGGCGCGGGTCACCCTGCGCGGCGACCGGGCGCGCCGAGAAGGCGAACAGAAGCACGCAGGCCCAGGCAAGCATCAACGTGCCGCGGCGGCCGCTGCCCGCCGCGACCCGGAGACGTGACGGCCGGCGATGATGGTTTGACGTATTCAATGTCGCGACTCCTATGGCTGTTTCGTGGATCGTCCCACGCTGCTCAATCTCCACGGTCTCCCAATCTCCAATCTCAGCCCGGCCTTCAGGTCACGGCCGGTGCTGTTGCGATGCTACCACTCTTCTTCGCCCAAATTCGCCTCGATGCGACTGTCCCGTTCCTCTACGACCCGGGGCAAATCGAGGATCGTGATGGCGCCGCGGTCGAATTCCAGCAGACCGCGTTTGGTCCAGTCGCGCAGCAACCGGTTGACCCATTCGCGCCGCGCGCCGACCATGGACGCCAGGTCGCTCTGGGTCAGGCCCAGGTCCAGCACGTAGCGCCGGCCCGGCTCGATGACCTGTCCGTAGCGCTCGTTCTGGAGCAAAATCACATGCAGCAAACGTCCGCCGGCGTCGTACTGGGCGATGGACTCGGCGTACGCCGCGGTCCAGCGCAGCTTGAGCGACAGCAGCCGCGCCAGCGCAAAGCCCAGCTTGGGCACCGTCTGCGCATGGTAGACGAAGCGCTCCTGGGTCATGGCCAGCAGCGCGGTGCCGGTGAGCGCCTTGCCGGTGGCCGACCGGGCCTGGTTGTCCAGCGCCGCCATCTCACCGATGACATCGTTGGGGCCGAAGATGGCGATGGTCGTCTCCTCGCCGCCGGGGCTGATCTTGAAGATGCGCACCTTGCCGCGCAGGACCACGTAGATCTCGGTGGTCTCGTCGCCTTGGCGGAAGATGAGTTCGTCGCGGCTGTACTCGCGCAGCCGAAAGTCGGCGATGATCGCGGCCAGATCCCGCTCGGCGATGTCGGTGAACAGCGGGATCGACCGCACCGTTTCCATGCGGCGGGACAGGCGATCTTCGGTCATGAGACTCATCCTCAGCAACATAGCGTCAGCATACGGCGGCGCGGCATGCGACGGCAGTGTGGCACGACACGGTCCGGGTGTGCGCCAGGACACAGGGTCACCGGACCATTGGCTCGATTATCGTTGATTTTCAGCGCCCACGCAATGAGCGCGCCTGCGTGGGCTGAACGTGCTCGTCCGTTTAGTGCGCCACGTCCATGTGGGCATTCGTTCAGTGCGCCTCGTCCACGTGGGCATTCGTTCAGTGCGCACGCCCACGTGCGCAGAGCGGAAGCCGGGCATGGCTGGGCCTCGGCCGTCCGCACGAGGGCGTGCGGACTCAACGCACATGGACGGGGCGCGGCCATGTGCACTAGCGCACACGCCCGCCGTGGGGCAGCGCGCTGCATCCACGCGGTGGCTAGGACTATCCCGTGAGGGCAGATTGAGTTCACTTACCGAACACAGGAGGCAATCCCATGTCCCATCAGACCCGATCGACTCTTTGGCGTACGCTGGCCATCGTGCAGGTGGTCGCGCTCGTGTTGACCAGCTTCATGCTGGCCACACCCGCGGTGTACGCTGCGCCCGCGCCCGTCGCGGCCGGCGCACCCAGCACCCCCTTGAATCTCGTCCAAGTCACGGCCCCCGACATCAACTGCGTCTTCGACGGCGACTGCACCATCACCGTGGCCGACAGCAGCGACACCTTCACGCTGCCGGGCGGCACGGGCGACGGCTTCTTGCAGTCGCGCCTCTGGCCCGCCGGTGAAGCGGGCACGCCCGGCCAGGATCTCTACCCGTACATCTACCGCATCGACGCCACCAAGATCCAGGCCGTCACCGCCGAAGCGTGCGTGACCAGCATGGCCATCGACTTCGGCCCGGTCGCGGCGCTGGACTACGACGGCAACAACGAGCCGGACCAGGTCTTCGTCATCACCAAGGGCGGCCTGGGCGATGTCGCGCCCGCCGCGGCCCAGCAGACGGGGGACATCATCACCTTCCTCTTCCGCGAGCCGGTCTGCCCGGGCATGACCTCGTTCTTCTTCGGCCTCGCGTCCAAGCACGGACCGGCCGACGTCCAGGCCACGCTCGAGGGTACCCTGAACTTCAGCGCCGTGCTTGACGCCAAGGCGCCCGCGGTGCCGACGCGCGCCGGGCAAATTGCCTACGTCTACCGGGAGGACCGGGGCGCGGCCGACCAGTTCCGCAGCTTGCTGGAGGGCGCGGGCTTCACCGTGAAGCTCATCCCGTTGAGCGACGTCCTGGCCACCGACTTCACCCAGTTCGACCTGGCCATCGTCGCCGACGACACGGGCAACCTGGACAAGTGGGGCGATGCGCCCGGCCAGGACGCGCACATCCTCAGCAGCGGCATTCCGGTCATCGGCCTGAACGAGGGCGGCTATGCCTACTTCGGCCGCCACGGCATGCAGATCGGCTGGCCCAACGGCTGGCACGGCAGCGGCACGGACGTGCGCGGTGTCCCCGGCCTCACCTACTACCAGACCCCCGCGGACTTGACCGGCCTGCTGGGCGCGCCCATTGCGCTCTACCCCAGCGCGGTCGACATGGTCAGCATCTACATGCCCACGCCCATTGCCGGCGTCACGCCCCTGGGCTGGGAGCCGGCCGACAACGACCACGCACCGCTCATCGCCGAAAAGGGCGAGCAGCGCTGCCAGCAACTCTGGGGCTTCGGCGGTCCGCCCGACAAGATGACGGCCGAAGGCGCGCGCCTCTTCATCAATGCGGTGGTCTACGGGCTGGACAACTGCCCCGACGCCGCACCCGAACCCGAGCCGGGCTGCTACGAACTCTTCAGCCCGCGCGAGATCCCGTCCCCCACCCTCATCGACTTTGACGACGTGGGCGACGCGGTGGAACTGGAGACCGTCTACCAGGCGAGCCACGGTGTCACCTTCGGCAACACGGAGACCACCCACGTCATCTCCTACGCCGATCGTCCGGCGGATCCGACCAAGGCGCTCTCGTCGCCCAACGTGGCCAGCAACGACGCCAAGTCGCCCAACACCAGCGCGGGCGTGCCCATGACCATCCGCTTCGACAGCGGCAAGACCCACGTGGGCTTCTACATGGGCAACGGCGAGAGCCAGAACCTGGCCGGGAGCATGGTGGGCTACGACGCCGCGGGCAACGTGGTCTGCCAGGTGACCAACACGCCGGTGCCCGAGGAGTACCGCGAGTTCATCGGCATGTACGACCCGGCCGGGCGCATCCAACTGGTGACGCTCGACTACGGCAAGACCGCGCTCAGCGAATCCATCGACAACCTCTACTTCGCCCCCGGCCCGAATCCGGAAGAGGCCGAGTATCCCACGCCCCAGGAACCGCTGGTGGGCGGCGAGAACCAGCCCGTGGTGGAGGTGGGCGAGTCGACCAACAAGCTCTTCCGCGCCCACGTGCAGTTCCCGGAGGCGCAACTCTGGCCCGTCAAGGAAGGCGACCAGGAGTTCGTGCAGTTCGCCGTGCCCGGCCTGGAGCTGGCCGACGGCGTGCCCGGTGAACCCGACGTGCCCGTGCTGCGGCGCATCATCGCCGTGCCCCGGGGCGCGACGGCCGTCATCAACGGCATTCGCCCCGAGCCGCGCGACGAGCTGAACCTGCTGCTCTACCCGGTGCAGGAGTCGCCCGTGGACACGGCCCTGGCCCAGGACACGCCGCCCGGCGAGGAACTGGACCGCAGCCAGTTCATGGACAAGCCCTTCGTCATGGATGAGAAGGCCTACGCCGGCGACATGAAGTACCCCGAGGACCTGGTCAGCGTGGTGCCGTTGGGCCGCATGCGCGACTTGGACCTGGTGCAGATCAACATCGCCGCGGGCCAGTACTACCCGGCCAAGCAGTCGTTGACCCTCTTCGACAACGTGGAGTTCGAGATCGTCTTCGAGGGCGGCGAGGAAGGCTTCCTGCCCGAGCGCTCCAAGGACAACCTGTGGGACAGCGGCGCGGACGCGCTCTACGCCCAGGTGCTCAACTACACGGCCGTGCGCGAGTGGGTCTTCCCCGGCGGGATCGTCCAGCCTATCTGCATCGGCACCGAGTTCACCATCGTCACCGATCCGGCCTTCCGCCCCGCAGCCGACACCCTGCGCACGTGGAAGGTGCAGAAGGGCATCTCGACCAACGTGGTCGAGACCGGCAACGACCCGGGCGACGCGGGCACGACGCGCGAGCAGATCCGCGACTACATCCAGAACCGCTACGACAACTGCCTGGTGCGCCCGTCCTACGTGCTGCTGCTGGGTGACGCCGAGCACATCGCCCCGTTCTACCGCAACACCAACGCGGGCAGTTCGGGCACGGACCTGGACTACGCGCTCATGAATCCCGGCGACATCCTGCCCGACCTGGGCCTGGGCCGCATTCCCGTGGACACCCTGGCCGAGGCGCAGACTGTGGTCGACAAGATCGTGGGCTACGAGCAGAATCCGCCCTTCTATCTCTTCGGCGGCGGTTTCTACAGCAACATGAGCTTCGCCGCCTACTTCCAATGCTGCCGCGACGACGTGGTCGACGACGGCCGGGCCGTGCGCAGCTTCCTGGAGACGGCCGAGTTCGCCCGTGCCGGCCTGACCGGCCTGGGCTACAACGTGGAGCGCATCTACACCACCGACACCGGCTACCATCCCGAGTACGTGGGCCGCGATGCCACACCGCGCAGCTATCGCAACGGTGCGGCCTTGCCCGCCCCCATCGCTCCCGGCAGCGGCTTCGGCTGGAACGGCGACGAGAACGACATCATCGACGCCATCAACGAGGGGCGCTTCCTGGTCTTCCACCGGGACCACGGCTGGAGCGGCGGCTGGGGCGATCCGTACTTCGACATGGACAGTCTGGACCAGTTGAGCAACGGCAACAAGCTGCCGGTCATCTACAGCGTCAACTGTTCCAGCGGCTACTTCGACAACGAGACGGCAGCCGGCGGCGTCGCAGGCGGTCTCTACTGGGCGGAGAAGGCGCTACGTCTGTCCGGCGGCGGCGCGGTGGGCGTCATCGGCGACACGCGCAACAGCCCGACGTGGGCCAACAGCGCGCTGAGCCGCGGCCTCTTCGACGCCACGTGGCCCAGCGTCATGCCGGCCACCGGCGGCAACACGTCCATCACCCGTCTGGGCGACATCCTGAACTACGCCAAGGTCTACCTGGCCGGCCAGGTGGGCGTGGCCCAGACCGCGGGCAGCGTCAGCCAGAACGAGGCCAACACCGACATCGTGCTCTATCACGTCTACGGCGACCCGACCATGGCCATGTGGACGAGCAACCCCAACCAGATCCATCTGCCGGAACTGGTGTGGGAGGTGGAGTTCGACCCGTGGTGGTGGCACGTGCGCTATCCCATCGAGGGTGCGATCATCACCCTGCTCCAAGATGGGCAGCCGGTGGGTCGCGGCAAGGTCGCCAACGGCATGGCGCAACTGGACTTCCTGGAAGAGTACGACGCGAGCGTGCCCTACGAGCTCTCCGCCGAACTCCCCGGCGCGGTGGCCACCGAGCTGAAGATCGCCGACGCCACCGGCCGCGCCACCCCGTCCGAGGGCGGCGGCGTGCAGAACGAGGAAGGCACCATCAACGTGCGCATTCCCGCCGACGTGGCGCCCGAAGCGCTCACCCTGCTGCTGGAAGAGCTGGGCGAGCCGGATCCGGCCATCAACACGGAGTGGCTGCTGCCTGCCGCAGCGGCGGCTGCAAGCGTCGATGCCGGCACCTACATGACCGACGTGATCATCTACCGGCACTACGCGATCGAGGGCATCGGCGAGAGCGGCAACGTGATCGAGCAGTTGAACGGCGCCTTCGCCACCGACCTCCGCTACGCCGGCGATGCGCTGTCCGAGGATCGGTACGACGCCCGACGACCTCTACTGTCTCTGGTTCAACCCGGAGGAAGCCAAGTGGGTGCCCGCCGAAAGCGGCGTGGACACGGGCGGCGAGACCGTGACCTGTTCCACCGACAAGCTCGGCAAGTTCGTGCTGGTGGGCGCCAGCTCACGGGTCTCCTGAACCGGGGAGCAATGATCACAATGTCTTCTCCGCCGCTGGCCGTGCGCCCGTAGGTAGCTAGACCCACAAAACGTTACGCTCTGACGGCAGGGCGGATTCCGAACGGAGTCCGCCCCTGTTCGTTCACGGTCGATGTGACGCGCCGGGGCATCGGTCATTGGCCCGGCCCGAAGCTCAGGTCATCGACGAAGTAGTTGCTGTTGACGCTTGTGTCGGTTACGACGGTGATGCGCAGCGTGACCGTCCGCCCGGCATACGCCGCCAGATCGATGTCCCGCCGCACCCACGGCGTGGGTATCGGACGTCGAGCGACAGCCCGAACTGCTGCAGCACCAAGCCGTCGATGCTGATCGCCGCGCCGTCGTAGGCGCAACTCTCCTCGGCCGAGGCAATCCACTCCCAGTAGACCAGGGGCACGGCCGGATCCGGCACGACGATGCGCTGCTGAATCCACGAGGTTTCATCGTCTAGGCCACCCAACCACGCCGCCCATTGTCCACTGTGCGGGGTCAACTCGACGCGCGTAAAGTCGTCGGTAATCACCGGCACGGCGTGGCTGGAGTACTCTTCCCAGCCGCCGGCGCCTTGCTCAAAATCGCCGTTGTCCAGCCGGGCGGCCGTCCCGTCGTAACGTGCCGCCAGGGGTACATAGGCGAAGTGCCCATCCGGCGGCGGCGGCCGACGTGAACTCTACGCGCAGCAGCGGCGCGTCCTGGGCGCTGCCGTCAAAGCTGGCCGCCGAACGTGACCCAAAGCCGGTGACGAAGAGGGCGATGGAACTGCCGGATCTCCACGCGGTCAAGTCGATGACCTCCTGGACGATCGTTAGTCAGATCGGACGTGGCGTAGGTTGTCCCGGCCGTCCACGGGTCGGTGACCACGCCACCGTTGCGGTGGTGCGGGTGCGACCGCTGATGTCACTGCGCGCTTCGGCAAAGGGCGGTCGGCGCAGCATCGGCTTGGCCCGTGACGGTGAGCGCAGTCGGCCCGTCGTTGATGTTGGGCGGATCCGCCGGCACCGCGGTGAAGGTCACCTCGGCGTGGGTGATGCGCGCCTCGGGAGGAATCGCCATGGTTCGAAGCGATGTACGTTTATCACCTGCGACCCCAGGATTCCGGCTCGATGTCTTCCGCCAGTTCCAGGTCCGTACTGCGCGCATGAACCTGGCCGGGGTCCGTGCCGTCCGCGCCTTCTTCCTCTGCATCGTCATTGGACGCGCTGATACGGACCTCGACGGTTTCAGTGGGACCGGACGAATTTGCGGGAACGATTGAAGTGGTGCTGCGGAAAGCGGAAAGGGTCTGGCCAACGAGGACGAGCAAGGTTGCCACAACGCTGCGCAGCCTGCTCCGGGAGCGCTTGTTGCGGTGCTGCATGATAGCCTCCTTGCCATTGGGATGTGTCTGCTGCGGCTGGATTGTCCACGCGAAAGACGGCAACGGTTCCATCTGATTATAGGCTGGTGACCCTGGCGTGTTCAAGGGGCAAAAAGAGCTGGAAGGACGAAAATCTGGCAGATGACATAGCGGAATCGTTGCGCTATACTGGTCTAGACGTTCCACGTGGTCCGTCCCCCATTCCAACTCAAGCCGTAACCAAACTCACGTAGGAGGACAAGGATGAAAAGGCGAATGGTGCTCTATGCCATGTTGGCGGTGCTCACGCTGCTGGTCGCCGGTGCGTACGATGCCCGCTCCCGGCGGTGCTGCCGATGAAGGCGGCACGGTCGAATTGACCTTCAGCGTCTGGGGTGATCCTGAGAACTGGCCATCTGCAGGCCATTGCCGATGATTTCGTGACCCAGAATCCCGGCATCGAGGTCACCGTCAACGTCTCGGACTGGGACACGCATTGGGACAAGCTGTGACGCAACTTCTGCCGCAGGCACGCCGCCCGACGTCTTCGCCATGGACGCGCCGCTCTATCCCGACTACCAATCCCGCGGCTTACCTGCTCATCCTGCAGCCGCTCATCGACTGGGACGGCTTCGACCTGGAAGGCTACTACCCGGTCTCGCTGCTCTGCTATGACACGCCTGACGGCTACTACGGTCTGCCGCGATGTCCAGCCCAGTGTGCTCTACTACAACAAGGACATGTTCGACGCCGCCTCGGCATCGCCTATCCCGACGACACGTGGACCTGGGAAAACCTGGTGGAAGCGGGCCAGGCGCTGACCGTAGACAGCGACGGCGACGGCACCATCGACCAGTACGGGCTGTGGGCCGACCTCTGGGACATGGAGCTGATCTGGGCGTCGCTCATCTGGCAGAACGAGGGCGAGATTCTCGACCCCGAGTACACCAAGACGCTGCTGGCCGAAGAAGGCGCCATGGGTGCCTGGCAGTTCATCTACGACATGATCTTCGACTACGGTATGATGCCCACCCCCAGCGTGGCCGAGCAATTCGGCGATCTCTTCGAGTCGGGCAACGCGGCTACGACCACCGCCGGCCACCGGGTCGTGCCGTTCTACGCCAACACGGATTTCGCCTGGGACGTCGCGCCGCTGCCCAAGGGGAAGACCCAGGCCTCCATCGTCAACAGCGTGGGCTTCGTCATCTCCAAGGACTCGCCCCACCCGGAAGAGGCGTGGGCCTTCCTCAAGCATCTCGTCGGTGCGGCGGGCCAGGAAAAGGTGACGTCGCTGGGCTTGGGCGTGCCATCGCTGGAGGCGGTGGCCAATAGCGACGCCTATCTCAAGCAGGAGACCGCGCCCATCAATCACCAACTCTTCCTGGACACCATGAGCTACGCCAACGTCAAGCCGTGCTTCCGCGGCTACGACGAATGGGCCACGCTCATCGGCGACGGCATGTTCTCCGTCTGGCTGGGCGAAGCGGAGCTTGAGCCCACGCTCAGCGAACTCGTGCCCCAGGCCGACGCAGTGTTGGCCGAGGCGGCGGAATAGGAAGGGCAGGATTGAGGAGTAAGGATTGAAGATTGGTGGTGCCGACGGTCGGTGGCCGACGAAGATGTGTGGTCCACTCCGAAGTGACCGGGCCTTCGTCTCGCATCCGGTCGGTCGCACCGCCAATCTTCAATCTTGAATCTTCAGTCTTTTTTGTCTCAGGAGTCACACCATGCAACAAAGCGGCCTGCGCCTCATGCGCAGGGAACGTTTCTGGCTGTGGATCTTTTTGCTGCCCACATTGGTCGGGTTGCTGCTCGGGTCGTTGGGACCGGTCGTCGCCGCGGTGGGGATCAGTTTCACCGAGTGGGATGTGATCACGCCGCCGACCTTCGCCGGGCTGGAGAACTACCGTGCGCTGCTCCAGGATCCGACCTTCGTCAAGGCGCTGAAGAATACCGCGTACTACGTCTTCGGCCTGGTGCCCGCGGCCACGGTGCTCTCGCTGTCGCTGGCGCTGCTCATGAACCAGAAGCTACGCGGCATCACCTGGTACCGGACGGCCTACTTCCTGCCCGTCGTCTCGTCCACGGTGGCGGTGGCGCTGGTCTGGTCGTGGATCTACGCCAAGGACTTCGGACTGCTCAACTTTTTCCTGCGCCACCTGGGCGTTGAACCGCTGGGCTGGCTGAGCAGCACGCGCTGGGCCATGCCCGCCGTCATCATCATGGGCGTGTGGGGCAGCATCGGCACCGGCATGGTCATCTTCCTGGCCGGCCTCCAGTCCATCTCGCCCAGCTACTACGAGGCCGCCGAGGTGGACGGCGCCAACGGTTGGCAGCGCCTGACGCGTATCACGCTGCCGCTCATCACGCCCAGCCTCTTCTTCTACTTCATCATCACCATGATCGACGCGTTTCAAGTCTTCGAATCCATCTACATCATGACGCGCGGCGGGCCGGTCAACTCGACCACCACGCTGGTCTACTACATCTACCGCAACGCCTTCCGCAACTTCGAGATGGGCTATGCCAGCGCGCAGGCCATCGTGCTCTTCCTCATCATCATGGTGTTGACGCTGATCTACTGGCGTTCCCAGGAACGGTGGGTGGTCTACGATGCTTAGCTCCGACACGCCCACCACTGCGGTCCCCGCTGAGGCGGCTGTGGTGCAATCCACCGCGCGCGGCTGGCAGAGTCGCCGGACCCGACGTCGTGTCGGCGCGTGGACAAGTCACGCGCTGCTGCTGGTCGGCGCGGTGGTCATGGTCATCCCCTTCGTGTGGATGGTCTCCACCTCGTTCAAGGCGGCGGGCAAGACCTTCGTCTACCCGCCCCAGTGGATCCCGGACCCATTTGTCTGGCAGAACTATCCCGACATGTGGACGGCGCTGCCCTTCAACCACTTTCTTCGTCAACAGCATCAAGATTGCGTCGCTGGCCACGTTGGGGCAGTTGCTCACCTGTTCCATGGGTGGCTTCACCTTCGGCGAAGCTGCGCCTTCCGGCGGCCGCGACTTCTTCCTCGCTTCATCGCCACGCTGATGGTGCCCTACCAGGTGACGCTCATCCCCACGTTCATCCTCTTCTCCAAACTGGGCTGGGTGGGGACGCATCTGCCGCTCTGGGTGCCCGCGTTTTGGGGCGGCGCGTTCGGTACCTTCCTCATGCGCCAGTTCTTCATGACCATCCCCATCGACCTGGCCGAGTCCGCGCGCATGGACGGGGCCAACATCGGGCGCATCTTCCGCCACATCTACGTGCCGCTGGCCAAGCCCGCGCTGGCCACGCTGGCCATCTTCACCTTCATGTGGTCGTGGAATGACCTGCTCAACCCGCTCATCTACGTCCACGAACTGACCGGCTCACCTTGACCGTGGGGCTGAGCTTCTTCCAAAACCAGTACGGCGGCAAGTGACCTTGATGATGGCGGGGCGTGGTGGTGAGCATTCTGCCCATCCTGCTGGTCTTCTTCTTCGCGCAGAAGTACTTCATCGAGGGGATCGAAAGCTGACGGGGGATCAAGCGGTGAGGCGTGGCGAAGGGGCACCGTCCGACGCGGCAGTGTCAGCCGTTGGGACCAAACCGCTGCGCTGAGCGCGCTTGGCCTTGGTCGCCTCCACTTCACGGTCGCGCGCGGCGCGGCGTTTGTCACCAGACCGTCCAGCAGGGAGCGCGTCGCCGCCGCGATCTCGTCCACGGCGCGGTCGAACGCAGCTTGGTTGGCCTGTGACGGCTTGCTGTAGCCGCTGATCTTGCGCACGTATTGCAGCGCCGCGTCGCGAATCTCGGCATCGGTCGCGGGCGGGTCGAAGTTGAACAAAGGACGGATGTTGCGACACATGGTGTGATCCCTTTCCTGACGACAGCACGACCGCTGTCTAGGATGGTGGTGGCGTCGTATGCCGTTCGAACCAGTTGGCCATGCTCTCTAGTGTGACTTCGCCCCGGGCAACACGTAGGGTAAACTCCTCGAGTTCGGGGTTTCCGACCGTGAGCCTGTAGCCGTTCAAGCGCAAAAAGAGACCCGCTGAGGTGATGCCGACGCGTTTGTTGCCGTCGACGAACGGGTGATTGAGCACGATGGATGCCATGAGGGCCGCTGCCTTATCGTACACGCTGGGGTACAGGTCGTTTCCATCAAACGTCGCCTGTGGACGCGCCACAGCGGCCGCCAACAAACCCCCATCGCGAATGCCGCGACCTCCGCCTGTTTCAGCCGTGAGGCGTGCATGGATGAAGAGAACCTGCGCCGATGTGAGATAGTTCACTTGGCCAGCGCGTCCAACGCCGGGCGGTATTCCTCGATGAATTCGGCCACCTGCCGGGCGAATTCAGCGTCAACCCCTTCCACCTCTTGTGTCGGAGCAGCGATGGCGATGTTGCGTCGGTCTGCATCAAATTCAATCGAGACACTGCTGCCCTCCGCCAAATGCAGCGCATCCAGCATCTCCTTGGGCAGCGCAACGACCATGCTGTTGCCTGCGCGGAAGATTTTGCGAATCATCGTACGTTCTCCTTGCCGTATGTACGCCGTACTTACATCAGTGTAGCGTGAAGCGTCTCATTGCGTCAATCAGTTGATCGGGATCTGTGCCCTTGCTTTGCTCTTCCTTGCGCTGGATGCCGTCACCGCTCAAGGCATGCAACTCATCGAGGTCCGCGCGGTAGCTATCGACAATCCAGGTTTCTCGCAGAAACCTGGATTGTGAACACCAAAAAAGGAGGAGGCCGTCGCGAGCGCGACGGCCTCCTCCTTTTTCTCTAAAATCCGGCGTGTGCCGGCTAGATCTTGCTCACGTTCTCCGCCACGATGGCCGCGATCTCGTCGGGGTGGCGGGCGACGCGCGCGCCGGCCGCCTTGAGCGCGGCCATCTTCTCGGCCGCGGTGCCTTCGCCGCCGGAGATGATGGCGCCGGCATGGCCCATGCGCCGTCCGGGCGGGGCGGTCTGCCCGGCGATGAACGACGTCACCGGCTTGCTCATGCGCTCGGCGATGAACTGGGCCGCCTTCTGCTCGTCCGTGCCGCCGATCTCGCCGATGAGCACCACCTGCTCGGTCTCGGGATCGTCTTCGAACATCTGCAGCACGTCCAGGAAGGTGGTGCCGATGATGGGGTCGCCGCCGATGCCGATGGCCGTGCTCTGGCCAATGCCCCGGGCCGTCAGCGCGTAGACCACTTCGTACGTCAGCGTGCCCGAGCGGCTGACCAGGCCGACGTTGCCCTTGGTGTGGATGTGACCGGGCATGATGCCGACCTTGGCCTCGCCGGGTGTGATCAGGCCGGGGCAGTTGGGACCGACCAGGCGGGTGCCCACCGTGTCGATGTAGGCGCGCACCTTGACCATGTCCAGCGCGGGAATGCCTTCGGTGATGCAGATCACCAGGTCGATGCCCGCGTCGGCCGCTTCGATGACGGCCTCGGCGGCAAAGCGGGCCGGCACATAGATGATGCTGGTGTTGGCGCCGGTGGCTTCCACGGCCTCGGCCACGGTGTCGAAGACCGGCGTGTTGCCGATGGCCCATTCGCCGCCCTTGCCCGGGGTGACACCGGCAACCACGTTGGTGCCGTATTCGATCATCTGCTGGGTGTGAAAGGCGCCCTCACGGCCGGTGATGCCTTGCACCAGCAGACGGGTGTCCTTGTTGACCAGGATGCTCATGCGGACGCTCCTTTCGCCGCGGTCACGACCTTTTCGGCCGCGTCCGCCAGGCTGGTGGCTGTGATGAGATTGGCGTCGGCCAAAATCTGGCGGCCTTCTTCCTCGTTGGTCCCGACCAGGCGCACCACGAAGGGCACGGTGACGTCCAGCGTGTCAATGGCCGCGAGCACGCCCCGGGCCACTTCATCACAGCGGGTGATGCCGCCGAAGATGTTGATCAGCACGGCCTTGACCCGCTCGTCCGACAGGATGATGCGCAGCGCCGCGGCCACGCCTTCGGCCTTGGCCCCGCCGCCGATGTCCAGGAAGTTGGCGGGCTCGCCGCCGTAGAACTTGACGATGTCCATGGTGGCCATGGCCAGACCCGCGCCGTTGACCAGGCAGCCGATCTCGCCGTCCAGGTGAATGTAGGTCAGCCCGTGTTCACGCGCCTCCACCTCGGACTCGTTCTCCGAGTCCAGGTCGCGCATGGCGGCGATGTCGGGGTGGCGGAAGAGCGCGCTGTCGTCCACGCTGATCTTGCCGTCCACCGCAATCACCCGGTTGTCGCCGGTGATGACCAGCGGGTTGATCTCGGCCAGGCTGGCGTCGCTTTCCACGTACGCGTTGTAGAGGCCCTTGGCGATCTTGATGAATTCTTTGATGTGTTCTTTAGGGAGGTTGATGCCGTCGGCCAGGTAGCGGGCCTGGTGGTCGCGCAGACCCAGGAAGGGATGGACAGCCACGGTGATAATCTTCTCCGGCGTCTCGGCCGCGACTTGCTCGATCTCCACGCCGCCTTCGCTGCTCGCCATGAGCACCACGCGCCGGCGTCCCCGGTCCAGCACCGCACCCAGATAGATTTCGGTGGCGATGTCGGCCGCCTCGTCCACCAGCACGCGCTTGACGGTCAGCCCCTTGATGTCCATGCCCAGGATGTCCTGGGCGCGGGCCTCGGCCTCGTCCGGCGTCTTGGCCAGCTTGATGCCGCCGGCCTTGCCGCGCCCGCCCACCAAGACCTGGCTCTTGACGACGACGGGTCCGCCCAGCCGGGTGGCGATCTCCCGCGCCTCGGCCGGGGTGGTGGCCACTTCGCCCGTGGGGATGGGGATCCCGTGTTGGGCGAATATGCGCTTGGATTGATACTCGTGTAAGTTCAAGCTGCTTCCTCCTTAACGGCAGTATTTGATTGACATAATTTTTGGTTGTTTATGAGCCTTTTGGGCATTATAGTCGCCCCGCGCGACAATCCCCAAATCTTTCGCCCGGATCGGGGGAAGGGCAAGAGTGAGGAGTGAAGATTGGAGACCTGCGCATCGTCGCGGATACCGTGACGACCCGGCGAGCCCAATCTTGAATCTTCAATCCTCAACGTCTCTCCTCACCCCGGCGTTTCACGATTCTTCTCCCCTTGCGCTATACTCGACTGTTGTGATGCAACATGCTGATTTTGTCTACTGTCCGCACTGCGCCGCGCGCTTGGTGCAGAAGCGAGAATTTGATCGAGTGCGGCCGACTTGTCCCCAGTGCGGTTTCATCCACTTTCGCGATCCCAAGGTGGCGACCATCGGCTTCGTGGAGTACGACGGGCAACTGCTCCTGGTGCAGCGCGCCATCGACCCGGCGCGGGGCAAGTGGGCGCTGCCCGGCGGCTTTGTCGACGCGGGCGAGATGCCGGCGGACGCGCTGGTGCGCGAACTCCAGGAGGAAGTCGGCCTGGATGTGCGTGTGCTGGACCTGCTGGAGATCTACGCCATGGAGCGGCCCGACGGCTCCATCCCCGGCTTCGTCATGGTCTACCGGGCCACGTTGGCCGACGGGGAACTGCTCACGCTCAAAGCGAATGACGACGTGGCCGCGGCCGGCTGGTTCGCCCCTGACGAAATT
Organism: Caldilineaceae bacterium; assembly: GCA_041391205.1. Lineage (GTDB taxonomy): Bacteria > Chloroflexota > Anaerolineae > Caldilineales > Caldilineaceae > JAWKOK01. The sequence continues at coordinate 1,902 of JAWKOK010000044.1, read as the reverse complement.
CCGCCGGATCTGGCCTTCACCTCCACGCGGGCGCTCATCGCCCGCTGGCAGCAAGGGGATCTCTAGCCTGCGGATCCACTCCATCCAACGTGTTTGAACACGTTTCGCAACTAAGCTGTGGAATTCATTCCACAGGAGACGTCCCATGACCAATTCCGACACATCTTCCCAGACCACGACCCAACCCATGACCTTTCTCATCACCGGCGGCGCGGGCTTTCTCGGCATCAACGTCGCCCGCCACCTGCTCGCCCGCGGCCATCGCGTCGTCTCCCTTGACATCGCGCCCTTCGACTACCCGGAACGCGACCGCATCACCGAAGTCACCGGCGACATCCGCGACAAAGCCACCGTGGACCGGGCCATGGACGGCGTGGATATCGTCATTCACACCGCGGCCGCGCTGCCGCTCTACGCCGCCGAAGACATCTACACCACCGACATCGACGGCAGCCGCAACATCCTGCAATCCGCCTACGAGCATAACGTCCGGCGTGTGATCCACATCTCCTCCACTGCGGTCTACGGCATTCCCGACCACCATCCTCTCTTCGAGGACGACCAACTCCACGGCGTCGGCCCCTACGGCGAGGCCAAGGTGCTGGTGGAAGAGATCTGCCAGGAATACCGGGACAAGGGCATGTGCATCCCCATCATTCGTCCCAAGTCGTTTGTGGGGCCGGAGCGCCTGGGCGTCTTCGCCCTCTTCTACGACTGGGCCAAGGACGGCAAGAACTTCCCCGTGCTCGGCAGCGGCGACAACCGCTACCAGCTCCTGGACGTGGAAGACCTTTGCGACGCCATCTACCTCACGGCCACCCTGCCCTGCGACCGGGTCAACGACGTCTTCAACATCGGCGCCAAGGAATTCACCACGCTGAAGGAAGACTACCAGGCCGTGCTCGACTACGCCGGCTTCGGCAAGAAGATCGTCTCCATCCCCGCGTCACCGGCCATCTGGACCCTGCGCGCGCTGGAAAAGGTCAACCTTTCGCCCCTCTACAAATGGGTCTACGAGACGGTGACCGAGGATTCGTTTGTGTCGATTGAGAAAGCGGAGCGGGTGCTGGGGTACGCGCCCAAGTACTCCAACAAGGACGCGCTGGTGCGGAACTACCAGTGGTACCTGGACAACCTGGCCAGCTTTGAGGGCCAATCCGGCGTCTCCCACCGCGTCCCGTGGAAGCAGGGCGCGCTGGGCATCGCCAAGAAGTTCTTCTAGAAAAACAGGATTGAAGATTGAAGACTGAAGATTGGGCTGCGACGGCTGCCTGCGTGGGGGCGTGATCCGGGCCGGCGAGAACCCAATCTTTAATCTTTTATCCTCAATCCTGCCTTTCTACGCCTTGTCGATGGGAATATCCTGACCGTCGTCTTCAGTTCCGGCATCTTTCTTCTGGGCGGCGCGCTCGTTCATCTCCTCGCTCCAGCCCTCGAGAATGGTGGCCATGGACCGCAGCCCGCGCACCAGTCCCTGGGCGAGATCGTTGGCGGCTTCGCTGCTGCGCAATTTGCCGCCCACATCTTCCGCCACCTCATCGGCCCGGTTGAGCACCTTCTGGGCCTTTTCGTTCTCCGTGACCTTCTGGAAGCCTTCTTCCAGACCTGTGGCCACGTTGTTGAGACCCTTCTTGAGATCCGCCTCAATGCGCTTGCGGTCCTCGCTGTTCCACGCCTGCTGCACCACATCGACGAAGCGGTTGGCAAGCACGGTCAACTCGCTGAAGATCTCGTCGGTCAACTTTTCCTTGCTCGCCTGCTCTTCTTGGGAGGACGGTTCCTCCGGGGCGGCCTGATTCGTGGTTTGTTCGTTATCGGTCATCGCAGAATTGCTCCTCTTGAACATTGATTGTGAACTCTGCCCAACAGTACGGCGCAGCGCGTCAAACGTCGCGTCTGCTG
>JAWKOK010000043.1:0-40860 GCA_041391205.1 Caldilineaceae bacterium | reverse complement strand
TCGGTCTGCAACTCATCGGCCCCACCATGGGCGAAGCGACCATCCTGCGTGCAGCCCACGCGTACGAGCAGAGTGTGGCGTGGCGCGAGCGGCGGCCGGAGTTGGCGTGAAACGTGATGACGTGAAACGTGAAACGTGATGTGCGATGGGGGCGGGTGGGGTTGCGAGACAGCAAACGCCACACACGCCAATCTCCGCAATCTCTGGATCACGTCTTCACGTTTCACGTTTCACGCATTACGTTTCACGCATCACAAGCATGGAAACCACCACAATGTTGATCCCTGAACGAGTCCGTGGACATGGCGTAGGCGGTTTGGCCATTGCTCGCCGCCGGCAGTCGACAAGCTGAGCTGGATTGCTCGACTGTGAACGGCGCTTACCGGCTTTGGCATTTTCGCGCGTCCGGGCGTTGATCGACGTCTGTGCATCGACGCCCCTTTGTGACGCTGTCTTGAGCAAACCGACCGCATCAGGCGTGTCGCCCCGAGACTACGCCTTTCCACTGAGAGCACGGTACCAGAGGCCGTGCAAGAAAGAAGAAACCACCATGTCCACCGTTCTTGTTTCGTCCAATTCGCAAGTCAACGGGCGCAATCTGCGCCGGCACGACGACCGTCTCAGCCAGCGGGTGAAGGCCGTGCCGCCTTCGGGCATCCGCCGCTATTTCGACATCGCCGCCACCATGGAAGATGTGATCAGCCTGGGCATCGGCGAGCCGGACTTCGTGTCGCCGCCGCCGATCCTCAACGCGGGTATCGCCAGCCTCCAACGCGGCCAGACCGCGTACACCTCCAATGCCGGCATGATCGAACTGCGCGAGGCGGTGGCCCACAACCTCAGCACGCGTTACGGCGCACCGGCCTACGACCCTGAGAAGGAAGTGCTCATCACCGTGGGCGTGAGCGAGGCCATGTACCTGATCATGCAGGCGATCCTGGACTGGGGCGACGAGGTGATCGTGCCCCAGCCCTGTTTCGTCAGCTACACCGCCAGCGTGATTTTGGCCGGCGGCAATGTGGTGGACATCCCCACCTACGCCGACAACGACTTCCGGGTGACGGCCGCGCAGATCGAGGCCGCCATCACGCCGCGCACCAAGGCGCTGCTCATCGGCTACCCGTGCAACCCGACCGGCGCGGTCATGAGCCGGGAAGAACTGCTGGCCATCGCCGATGTGGCCGAGCGCCACGATCTGATCGTGATCTCCGACGAAATCTACGACCGATTGGTCTACGGTGACCATGCCCACGTGATGTTCGCGGCGCTGCCCCACATGGCCGAGCGCACGGTCCATCTGGGCGGCATGAGCAAGGACTATGCCATGACCGGCTGGCGCATCGGCTATGCCTGCGGCCCGGCCGATCTGCTGGGTGCCATGCGCAAGATCCACCAATACTTGATCATGTCCGCGCCCACGGTGGGCCAGGAAGCCGCGCTGGCCGCCTTCACCGATCCCACCACCGAGGGCTATGTGCAGGACATGATCGCCAGCTACGACACGCGGCGGCAACTCATCGTCAACGGTCTCAACGAGATCGGCCTGGACTGCTTCGAACCCAAGGGCGCGTTCTATGCCTTCCCCAGCATCAAGCGCACGGGCATGGACGAGCACACCTTCTGCGAACTGCTCCTGCGCGAACAGCAGGTGGCCGTCATCCCCGGCAGTGCGTTCGGGCTGGGCGGCGAAGGTCACGTGCGCTGCGCGTACGCGGCGGGCGCGCGCGACATCGAAGAGGCGCTGGAGCGGATGTATCGGTTTATGCGCACGCATGGATAGGACGTGGTGGGGTTTTGGGGTGGTAGGGATTTGAGGAGGGCCGGGCAGAGATGCCCGGCTTTTTCTATTGGCGTTGGACGGGGATGCCGGCGCGCGCCAATTCGTCGTCCAGGATGAGCTTGAAGATTTCCAGGTGCGCCGCAGGCTGTTGCATGTTGACGGCTTCAATGCGGCGGTTGAGCGTGCGGATCTCTTCGCGCCACGCGTCAACCTGCACGCGCCAGTCGGCGCGTAACTCTGCCTGGTAGGCGACGTCATCAGTGGTACGGAAGGCGTATACATAACGCGTCGTCGTCTCAGCCAGCTTGACCCGCAACGCGTCGATCTGGGCCAGGACGCTTTTGCGTTCACCGATCCAGCCGGGGATGAGCTCGTTGTTTTCCAGAATCTTGTTGGCCATCTGCATGTCTTCGGGGACAAACGGATTTTTGGCCAAATTGAGTGGTTTCCCCTGGCCGGGCAAATTGTCGAAGTACCCCTGGCGCATGGCTTCTTCGATCCGCTGACCCACCAGGTCGGTCCAATGATCGAGTTCACGCGGCGCCTGCTTGCCCTCGGACGTAGCCGGCTCGGCAGATTCGCGATACGCGGTGGCTTTTTCTTTGGCAGTGAGAACACGTTTCTTGTCGGTCATGTGCTGAATTTCTCGCCATTGCTCAGCATGTATTCGCGGCTTGACACGGCCGCGTGGGCGCCATTGTATCATCAGAATGGGGGCGGGCAAAGCATCACATTGTCGGGCGCCAGTCATCCGGGTTACAATGGCGCACGGCGTCATCCACGCGACGACGGGGTTGAAGATGGAACGGATCGCTGGGTTGTTTTGGAATCGAAACGAACGACGGCTACGCGCCGGCTGGCGTGTCGTCATGCAAGCCCTGCTGTGGCTCTTCGTGCCGGCGCTGTTGAGCGGATTGTTGGGCGCACCGCTTGGGTCGCTGCTGTCTTCGCTCGCCCCGGTTCTCGCACCGGTCTCCGGCCGCGCGGCCAATTTCACGCTGACGCTGCTGGGCGCGCTGGGCGGCACCTGGCTGGCGACGCGCTTCTTGGACCGGCGTGATTTTCGCGACCTGGGGCTGCACTTCAGCCGCGTCTGGTGGATCGATTTCGCCTTCGGGCTGGGCTTGGGTGCGCTGCTCATGACCCTGATCTTTGCGGTGGAATGGCTCATGGGCTGGATCGACGTGACCGGTGCATTTGAGGTGGCCGACGGCACGCCCTTCCTGGTGGCCATTCTGGGACCGGTGATCGTCTTCATCGTCGTCGGCATCACCGAAGAACTGCTGGCCCGAGGCTACGAAATCAAAAATCTGGCGGAAGGCTTCAACGGGCGATTTTTGACCCCTGCCCAAGCTGTGGTGGCAGCATGGCTGCTCTCCTCGGTCTTTTTCGGCCTGCTGCATATGTTCAATCCCAACGCCACGTGGTACAGTACCCTCAGCCTGATGGTGGCGGGTGTCTTTCTGGGGACGGGCTACGTGTTGACCGGCAGTCTGGCCGTTCCCATCGGCCTGCACATCACGTGGAATTTCTTCCAGGGCAATGTCTTCGGCTTTCCGGTGAGCGGCAACGACTTCACCACGGTGACGTTCATCGCCATCCGCCAAGGCGGACCGGACCTGTGGACCGGCGGGCCGTTCGGTCCCGAAGCCGGGCTGTTGGGCATCGTGGCCATGGTGCTCGGCAGCCTGCTCACCGTGGTGTGGATCCAACGGCGTCACGGTGACATCAGAATTGACACCGCGCTGGCGCGCTATCGGCCGCGCCGCCGCAGCAAACAATAGCGGCCCACAAACCAGGTTTCTCCGAGAAACCTGGTTTGTCGTCGCCAAAACTTGTGACGGGTTAGTGATCCAAAACAGAACGATGAGGGATGCCATGTCGAGCAAGTTGTGGGGCGGGCGTTTTACCGGCGCGACCGACCCGTTGATGGAAAAATTCAACGCGTCCATCGATTTCGACCGCAAGTTGTGGCGGGTGGACATCGCCGGCAGCCAGGCCTATGCCCGCGCATTGGGGCAGGCCGGCATCCTGGCGGCGGACGAAGTGGCGGCGCTTGTCGACGGCCTGGACCAGGTGGCGGCGGAGTGGGAGGCCGGCACATTCGTGCTGCACGCGAGCGACGAAGACATCCACACCGCCAATGAGCGGCGCCTGACGGAACTCATCGGCGCGGTGGCGGGCAAGCTGCACACCGGCCGCAGCCGCAACGACCAGATCGCCACCGATGTGCGCCTGTGGCTGCGCGCGGAAATCACGGCCTTGCGCGGCCATCTCCACGACTTGATGCGTGTGGCCGTGGACCGGGCCGAGCAGGAGATCGACATCCTCATGCCCGGCTACACCCACATGCAGCCGGCCCAGCCCATCCGCTGGAGCCACTGGTTGCTGAGCCATGCCTGGGCCTGGCAGCGCGACGCCGCGCGCCTGGAGGAGCTGCAACGGCGCGTCAACGTGATGCCGCTGGGGGCCGGCGCGCTGGCGGGCAACCCGTTCGCGCTGGATCGTGATGCATTGGCCGCGGATCTGGGCTTCGCCGCGGTGACGCCCAACAGTTTGGACGCGGTGAGCGATCGCGACTTCATCGCCGAATTCCTCTTCTGGGCCACGCTGGTCATGGTCCACCTGAGCCGGCTGGCCGAAGATTTGATCATCTACAGCAGCCGCGAATTTAGCTTTGTGACGATTGCCGACGCCTACAGCACGGGCAGCAGTCTGATGCCCCAGAAGAAAAACCCGGATGCGCTGGAACTCTTGCGTGGCAAATCCGGCCGCTTGATGGGACAGATGACCGGGCTGATGACCACGCTCAAGGGGCTGCCCAGCACCTACAACAAGGATTTGCAGGAGGACAAGGAGCCGCTCTTTGATGCGGTGGAGAGCCTGAGCGGCTCATTGCAGATCGCGTGCGGCGTGCTGTCCACGTTGACGGTGAACCCGGCCTTCATGGCCGCCGCGTTGACGCCGGAAATGTTGGCCACCGATCTGGCCGAATACCTGGTGCGCAAGGGTGTGCCCTTCCGGGAATCCCATCACGTGGCCGGGGCGGCGGTGCGGATGGCCGAACTTCAGGCGATTCCGCTATCCGAACTGACCGTGGCCGATTTGCAGTCGCTCCACGACGCGTTTGATGACGACGTGGCCGCGCTGTGGAGCTTCGAGTACAGCGTGGAGCAGCGTGACGTGCAGGGGGGCACCAGCCGGCGCGCCGTACGGGAACAGGTCGCCGCGCTACGCGCCGCGTTGGCGTAACCGGGCCTTGTGCAGGTGCGCTCGGCACGTTGTGACGCCCTGGGTGCTTTCTATACGAACGCACAGGGGCGGTAACAGTCCAAAGTGGTTTGACAACGGATTTGATCTTTGTTAGCATGTTGGCCACTTTATGCAGAGTGTTATGGTGAATGTTACCGTGCATTTGTCCCAGTACATCGCGGCGTAAATATCACGGCGGAAATTCAGCATCTGTACCACTGGTAAGGACTGCCATCCATTTTCGCCGGAATTTACTCGCATTCCCCCAGCCTCTTACGGCGAACTGATGGCGATCAATCTTGCGCACCACCGTCACCAATCTGCAGATACTTGCCTCTTGGGAAATCCCGACGGTCAAGTCACGCTTGATCAGTTCGACCATTTCGTTTGTGCACGACAATCGATGGTTTGCCGACGCGGAACGGGCATGGTAGATTTCCGCAAGCTTGGTCAGGGGTCCTGACCGTTTGTCAACATGGGCGATGTGCCGGCGGTCGCTGTGGTGTCGGCACAAATCATAACGGCATCATTAATAGTGGCATCATCAAAGTAGCACGGTAGATACCGAACTTATCAGGTGTCAGCAGAATCCGCCTGGGCCCTTTCTCCGCACCGTCCTAGAGCGTCTCTGACGTTCACGTCGGGCAGAGGGGGAGCGGGACACACAACCGAACGTTCGGCTGGATTCTAAGTCTTTAGAGGAGCTACCTGCATGGCAAAACTACTGGAAGTGAAGAATTTGAAGACCCAGTTCTTCACACAGGACGGCGTCGTCCACGCCGTGAACGGCATCTCTTACACGGTCGACGCGGGGGAAACCGTCGCGATTGTGGGAGAGTCTGGCTCGGGTAAGAGCGTGGGCGTCATGTCACTCATTCGCTTGATTCCCCAGCCGCCCGGCAAGATTGTTGACGGGGAAGTCTGGTTTGACGGGCGCGATCTGCTCAAGCTGAGTGAGGATGAGTTGCGGCACATTCGCGGCAACCGCATCGCCATGATCTTCCAGGATCCCATGACCTCGCTCAATCCGGTGCTCACCATCGGCCGCCAGATCACCGAGGCGCTGGAACTGCACCTCAACATGAGCAAGAGCGAGGCGCGCAAGCGGGCTGTGCAACTCCTCGAGATGGTCGGTATTCCCGGGGCCGAAGCGCGTCTGGATGACTATCCCCACCAGTTCTCCGGCGGTATGCGCCAGCGTGTGATGATCGCCATGGGCCTGAGCTGTGATCCCCAGTTGCTCATCGCCGACGAGCCGACCACAGCGTTGGACGTGACCATTCAAGCGCAGATTGTGGACCTGGTGGGGCGGCTCAAGGAAGAGTTGGGCATGGCCATCATCTGGATCACCCACGATCTGGGTGTGGTCGCCGGCATGGCCGAACGTGTGATCGTCATGTACTCGGGCTTCATCGTAGAAGAAGCGCCGGTCAACGAACTCTACGCCAATCCGCGTCACCCCTACACCCTGGGCCTCCTGCGCTCCATCCCACGCCTGGATCTGGGCCGTCAAAAACGCCTGGTACCCATCGAAGGCTTGCCCCCGGATCTCCTGGAAGCGCCGACACATTGCCCGTTTGCCCCGCGCTGCCAGTTTGCGATTGACAAGTGTTGGGAAGAGAATCCGGGATTGGAGTTGGTGGGACCCGAGCACTATTCAGCATGTTGGGTCGATATTTCCGCGGTCGAAGTCAATTCAGTGGCAACAGATGAAAACGTCGTGGTGAGCGACGCAGTGGAAGGCGAGGGAGCTGCATCATGAGTGAAGCCATGGCAACCCAAACTGCGCAGAGCGCCAACGGCGGCGGTCAAGGCGAGTTGCTGCTTCAGGTAGACGGCCTGAAGATGCACTTTCCCATCACCAAGGGCATCATCTTTCAGCGTGAAGTCGGTGCGATCAAGGCTGTGGACGGCGTGACCTTCGACCTGTACAAGGGTGAGACACTGGGCCTGGTCGGTGAGTCCGGCTGCGGCAAGTCGACCACGGGCCGCGCCATCCTGCAGCTCTACCGGCCGACGGACGGCCACGTGGTCTTCGAGGGCAAAGACCTGACCCAGACCAAGGGCGAGGATCTGCGCAAGATGCGGCGGCGCATGCAGATGATCTTCCAGGATCCCTATGCGTCGCTGAACCCGCGCATGACAGTGGGCAGCATCATCTCCGAGCCGCTGGAAGTCCGGCATCGGCAAGTCCAGAAGGAACGCCAGGAGCGCGTCAGATTGCTGAAGACGGTGGGGCTCAATCCGTACTTCGTCAACCGCTATCCCCACGAATTTTCCGGCGGCCAGCGCCAGCATCGGTGTGGCCGCGCCTTGGCGGTGAACCCGTCCTTCATCGTGGCCGACGAGCCGATTTCGGCGCTGGACGTCTCCATTCAGGCCCAGATCATCAACCTGTTGGAAGACCTGCAAAGGAGGAACTCGGCCTCACCTATCTCTTCATCGCCCATGATCTCTCCGGTGGTGCGCCATATTTCCGACCGCATCGCCGTGATGTGCCAGGCAAGATCGTCGAGCTGGCCTGCGCGACTGATCTCTACGCTGAACTTAACATCCCTTTTGATGCTTTCGGCCGTGCCGATTCCCGACCCGGTGATCGAGTCGGAGCGCAAGCGCATCATCTTGGAAGGTGACGTGCCTAGCCCGGCCAATCCGCCCCAGGGCTGCAACTTCTGTACACGCTGTCCGCGTGTGATGGATGTCTGCCGTGAGAAGGAGCCTCCCTTCAAGGACTACGGCGGCGGCCATTACACTGCGTGTTGGCTCTACGAGTAGTGATTGACGCCCACCGGCCTGTGCAACAACTTGGGAACAGGTGGGCGTTATTCTATGCGGGTTGTGCGCATTGCACGCCGATCTCGCCTGCATCCCTGGAATTGACAGGGTTTTTGTGAGAGTGCTACCATTTGCGGGCTTACGGTTTGTCATTTGTTCAAACCCCAAGTTCATTCTTTGATGCCCTTTCCCGGGCAAATTCCATCCAAAGGAGTATGTGAAATGCTCAAACGAAGTTCGCTCCTGATCATGGTGTTGACCGTGGTCGCGCTGCTTCTGGCTGCGTGTCCCGCCGCCGCACCGGCTCCGTCGACCGACGCCGGCGCCACGGGCGGTGACATGGCTGCTGCCGGTCCGGTTGTGCTTGATTTCAACCTGGGCCACGGAACCGCCGTCGCTTGACCCGTCCATTGCGGCCGACACCACGTCGATCGACGTCATCAACGAGATGTTCCTCGGTCTGACCGAACTGGATCCCGCCACGCAGGAAGCCATGCCGTCGCTGGCTACCAGCTGGGACATTAGCGAGGATCAGACCGTCTGGACCTTCAACATGCGCACCGATGTGCCGTGGGTTCGCTACAACCCGGACACCGGCGCAGTGGAAGAGGTCACCGATGAGAGCGGCGCCACTCGCATGGTCACCGCCAATGACATCGTCTACGGTGTGAAGCGCACCTGTGACGCCGCCACGGCCTCCGACTATGCCTACGTGGACTACATCATCTCGGGCTGCCAGGCCGCCAACACCGGCGAAGGTAGTGTGGATGACGTGGCTGTGGTCGCCATTGACGATGCCACCGTCCAGTTCACCCTGGAATACGGCGCCGGCTTCTTTGGCCAGATTGCCAGCATGTGGGTGAACCGCCCCATGCCGCAGTGGGCCATCGAAGAATACGGTGATGTTTGGACCGAGCCCGGCAACATCAACACCAACGGTCCGTTCGTCATGACCGAGTGGATCCACCAGGACAGCCTGAGCATGGAACGCAATCCGTTCTGGTACGGCTGGACCGAGATGGCCGATGTGGTCGGCAATGTCGAGCAGATCAACTTCACCATGATCGAAGAGCAGTCCACCGCCTTCTCCATGTACGAGAACAACGAGTTGGACTATGCCGAGTTGCCCCTGGAGCAGATGGATCGTGCGCTGGCCGGCGACTTCGGCGACGAGTACGTTTCGACGCCGCGCAACTGCACCTACTACTACGGTTTCGTCACCAAGAAGCCCGCGGTGAGCGACGTCAACGTGCGCAAGGCGCTCTCCATGGCTGTAGACCGCCAGACGCTGGTCGACCAGATCCTCAAGGGCGGTCAGACTCCCGCCAACGTCTTCACCAATCCGCTGAACTACGGTTCCCCGGCGTATGATCCCGATATCGCACCGTGGGCGCTGTCCGAAGATATGGGCGGCACCGGTTACGCCGCCGCCCTGGCCGAAGCCCAGCAGATCATGGCCGATGCCGGCTATCCTGAGGGCGAAGGCCTGAGCCTGACCCTTGGCCACAACACCAGCGAAAGCCATGCCAAGCTGGCCCAGGCCGTCCAGGCCATGTGGACCGCCGCCTTCCCCAAGATCCAGGTGACCATCGAGAGCCAGGAGTGGGGTGTCTATCTCGATGCAATCGAGAACGATGCGCCCATGGAGGGCAAACCCGACGTCTTCCGCTTGGGTTGGTGCCAGGACTATCCCCATGCCAACAACTGGATTCATGAGGTCTTCAATCCTGAAGTCGGCAGCAATGACGTCATGATCAGCGCGGACGACCCGCAGGTCGGCGACGCGGTGAAGGAATTCACCGAGACCACGATTGCCGCGCAGACGGCATCGCCGGAGGAGCAACTGGCTCTGTACAAGCAGGCTGAGAAGCTCTTCATTGACGAAATCGTGGGCATCATCCCGGTCTACTACTACAGCACCGTGGGTGTGGAGAAGCCGTGGCTGGATCGTGTCTACAGCGATGCCAAGTACTTCTATCGCTGGAACGTCGACGAAGCTGCGAAGATGGATGCCCGCTAGGTCTTCCGTCAAGCAGTTCTCGCTCGTGATAGAGACTGAGTAAGAATAGGGCACTGTCTGCATGTCATGTCGCGTGGCATTTCAGGCAGTGTCCTTTCTTTCAACAACCGTCCTCGGCGTGTGACGGACGCTGAGGATGCTGATCGCAAGTCCGGTTCGACGATGAAGTCGAGTGACGAGAGAGTTCGTCGGCGCCGGTGACCCTCACGTCGTAGTGGCGTAGGAGATTGACATGTTCGCATTTATCGTGCGTCGCATTTTGTGGGCGATTCCTGTCCTCTTTTGCATCATCCTAGTGACCTTTGTCCTCTCGCGCTCCATTCCCGGCGGCCCGTTCGACCGGGCGGGTGACAAGTCGCTGCCTGAGAGCATCCGCCAGAATCTGGAAGCAAAGTACGGTCTGGACAAGCCGCTCTTCACCCAATTTTCAGACTACATGATCGATGTGGTGCAGGGCGATCTCGGGCCGTCATTTTTCTACCGCGGGCGCACAGTCAACCAGATCATTGCCCAGACCTTCCCGATTTCGCTGCAACTGGGCTTGCTCTCAATTTTGCTGGCGGTCATTATCGGCATTCCTGCCGGCACTTTTGCTGCGCTGAGGCAAAACACGTGGGTTGACTACAGCAGTTCCTTCGTGGCGATCCTCGGGGTATCGATTCCCAACATCGTGCTCGGCCCCCTGCTGATTTACATTTTTGCCGTCCAGTTGGGTTGGTTTCCGGCCGGGCGCTGGGGTGTGACGTACAAGGAACTGTACCTCGGCTTCATTCCGCCCATGACCAGTGATTTCTGGCTGCACGCGGTCTTGCCGACCATCGCGCTGGGCACGGCGTTCTCGGCCACCTTCGCGCGCTTGACGCGCGCCAGCCTGCTCCAGACCATCCGCGAGGATTACATTCGCACGGCGCGTGCCAAGGGCTTGAGCCAGAGCCGCGTGGTGATTCGTCACGCGATGAAGAACTCCCTCATTCCTGTGGTCACCGTCTTTGGTCCGCTGCTGGCGGCTGTTGTCACCGGCTCCTTTGTGATCGAACGCATCTTCGGAATTCCCGGCATGGGTGAGTTTTTCGTGACCAGCATCACCAACCGTGACTATCCCGTGATTTTGGGCACGACCCTCTTTTATTCGATTTTGCTGGTGGTGTTGAATATCGTCGTCGATGTCGCTTATGCATGGATCGACCCGCGTATCCGCTACGATTAATACATGAGTGCGCACGTGCCACGGCGGAGTGTTGACTCTCTGCTGCGGCACTTGCGCACCGCAAAATGAGTTGCGACAGGTTCGCCGTCACGGCTGCGTGGCCTGGTGAGCGTGTCGCTGCCTTGAAGGAATGCAATCAATGGCTGCTGGATCTATTGCACTCAAAAGTGACGCGCAGGCCACGACCAAGCGTCGTACCCCCACGGGTGATGCCATCCGCCAGTTAACGCGGAACAAGGCCGCTGTGGTCAGCATGATTGTGATCGCGATCATGATCTTCATTGCGATCTTTGTGGACACCACGGTATTCACCATCTTTACCGGCAAGGATCCGGTCCCGCTGTTGGCGCCGTATCACTACGCCGAGGTCAATTTCCTCTACACCGATGAACCGCCCATGACCCGGACCGAGGACGGCAATCTCTACATTCTCGGGACCGATTACCTTGGGCGCGACACGTTGAGTCGCACCATGTACGGCGCGCGCATTTCGCTGGCCGTGGCCATTGTGGCGTCGACCGTGAGCCTGATCGTCGGCCTCATCTACGGGTTGGTCTCCGGCTATAGCCGTGCGTCCATCGACAATGCGATGATGCGCTTCGTGGACTTCCTCTACGGCTTCCCGCTGATCATCTTCATCATTCTGATGCAGGTCTACTTCAAGGCATTGTCGGCAACGGACGACACACCCGCCTGGGCCGCCAGTCTCATTAACTTGGACAAGGCCATGGGCGGCATCCTATTCGTCTTCATCGCCATCGGCCTGATCAACTGGCTGGGCATGGCCCGCATCGCGCGCGGCCAGACGCTCTCCTACAAGAACAAGGAGTTCGTGGAAGCGGCCCATTCCGTGGGCAGCTCCAATCGCCGCATCATCTTCGCCCACCTGCTACCCAACATCTTGGGGCCCTGTATCGTGGCCGAGACGCTGGCCATTCCCGGGTACATTCTGACGGAGGCCTTCCTTTCCTTCATCGGGTTGGGCGCCAATCCGCCGACACCAAGCTGGGGGATGATGATTTCGGAGACCTACAACGCCATGCGCGTGGCGCCGTTCGAGGTCTTTGTCCCGGCCATGGCGTTGACGATCACGACGCTGGCCTTCAACTTCTTGGGTGACGGTCTGCGCGACGCATTCGACCCGCGCTTGCGCGGCTAGCTGATCGCGACAGACGGTTGCACAATGGTGCTACATCGGTGCAACGGCGATGTCCGGCCTCGATTTTCTCCCTCAACGAGTCGGACATTGCTGCTCTGCTTCATCCAATCGGTTACGCATAACGAAATATCGATGCCGGCAACAATCGTGCGGCGATGTTTGTGTTATGCTTGTCCCAGTTCATTTTGACGCAAATGCCATGGCGAAAATTCGGCACTTGTACCTCTGTTAGAAACCCCGGTCCATTTCCGCCGGGATTGCCTAGAAATGTCTCCAATCAATCGGTTACCAACCAAAGGAGCGCTGTCCATGTCCCAACGAATCTTCGTCCTGTTGAGCGTGATGCTTGTGCTTGCGCTGGGGTTGAGCGCATGTGCCCAGCCTGTACCCATTGCCCCGGCGGACGCGCCGGCGGCCGCCGACAGCGGAGCCGCAGCCGGCGCCGAGAGCGCAGCCCCGGCCGGCGAGGCCCAGCCCGGCGGCGTGTGGACGCGGGCGTCCTCGGCCGATGCGTCGATCCTGAATCCAATCCTCTATTCCGACTCGTCCAGCTTTGACGTCCTCAGCATGATCTTCCCGTTCCTGATCAACACCGACGCGTTCTCCGGTGAGTTCGTGCCGGAAGGCTCCATGTCGGAAAGCTGGGACGTGTCCGAGGACGGTCTGACGTGGACGTTCCACCTGCGCGACGGCATCACCTGGAGCGACGGCGATCCGGTCGACGCTGCCGACTTCAAGTTCAGCTACGACGCCATTGCCAGCGACCTGGTGGAGACGCCGCGCAAGAGCAATGTCGAGCAGATCGAAAGCATCGAGGTGCTGGATCCGCTGACCATTCAGGTCACCTTCAAGGAAGTGAAATGCGACGGCCTGGGTGATCTGGGGCTGGGTTGGCTGCCGAGCCATCTTTACGCCGACGATTTCAGCGACATCATGGAAAATGATTTCAACGACGCGCCGGCCGTCAGCGCCGGCCCGTTCACCTTCCAAAGCTGGACGCGTGACGACAACACCATTCTGGTGCGCAACGACAGCTACTGGGAAGGCGCGCCCTACATGGACGGCATGATCTATCGTATCGTCCCCGACCCCGGCGCGCGTTTGGCCCAGTTGCAGAGCGGCGAGGTCGATGAGATCGCCGTGCAGCCCGAGCAGATCGCCGTGGTTGACGCCGCGCCGAACCTGAATCGCTTCAATTTCAAGGACGACGGCTATACCTACATCGGCCTCAACTTGGCCAACCCGGACAACCCGCAGCCCGGCCTGGATGAGGACGGCAACTACGTCGAGCAGGATCCGCATCCCATTCTGAGCGATGTGGCCGTGCGCAAGGCCATCGCTCACAGCCTGGACTACCAGACCATCATCGACAGCGTCTACCTGGGCCAGGGCTACCAGATTGCTGCCAACGTGTTGCCGGCCGTGACCTGGGCGCACGATCCGTCGCTGGCCCCGTACGCGTATGACACCGAGTTGGCCGCGCAGATTCTGGAAGAAGCCGGTTGGGTCGACAGCAATGGCGACGGCGTGCGCGAAAGACGGCATGCCCTGGCGCTGACCCTCTCCACCAATGCAGGCAACACCACCCGTGAGGATCTGGGCGTGTTGGTGCAGGATCAGCTCCAACGCAGTCGGCTTCGACATCACCTTCGAGGCCATCGACTTCGGCACGTTGGTCGAGAATCTGCTGGGCCAGACCTTCGACATGGTCATCATCGGCTGGACCGGTCTGGGCACCGACCCCAACGATGATTCCTTCTGGCACTCCAAGTTCGATACCCCTGGCAGTGGCTTCAACTTCGTCAGCTACCAGAACCCGCGCATCGACGAACTGCTGGAGCAGGGCGTCAGTGTGCCCGGCTGCGATCCCGCCGAACGTGCGCCGTACTACAAAGAGATTCAGCAGATCATCCACGACGACGTTCCGTACGTCTTCGTGACCGGCAGTGTCGGCAACGTCGGCTACAACGCCGGCTGGAACGGCCTCAACCCCGGACCGTGGAGCTTCTACTGGAACGCGCACGAGTGGTCGGACGCGTCGTTGCAGAAGTAGGGAATGATGCGTGATGCGTGAAACGTGATGCGTGTGGGATGATTGGGGAGATTAAGAGATTGGGAGATTGCCCATGCACTCCAATCTCCAATCTCTCAATCTCCAATCTCCCAATCACGTTTCACGCCTTCACGCATCACGTTTCACGTATCCCGCCGCCAAGGAACCCCACGCATGACTCGCTACATCATTCGCCGGCTGTTGCAGGCGATTCCGACGCTCTTGGGCGTGAGCATCATCAGCTTTCTGCTGGTCAACTCCGCGCCCGGCGATCCCATCACCATTCGCACCTTCGACCCCAACATCACCGACACGACGCGTGAACTCATGCGGCGCCAACTGGGGTTGGACCAACCGCTGCCCATGCAATACGTGGTCTGGTTCAGTGGTCTGATGTTTCGCCGGGGCGACGTGGTGGCCGAGTTCACCACGCCCACCAATCGCTGCGGCTACGCGATGGGCATCAACATGACGCTCTGCAACAATGGCGCGGGGATCATACGGGGCAATCTGGGCACCAGTTTGCAGACGCAACAACCGGTGTGGGATCGCCTGGTCGAGCGCATGCCGGCCACGCTGGAACTGGGGCTGGCCAGCCTCTTCCTCTCGTTGGTGATCGGCGTGCCGCTCGGGGTGCTCAGCGCGGTCTATCGCGGCTCGTGGTTCGACAACATGGTGCGCTTCTTCGCGGTGATCTTCCAGGCCGTGCCGGCGTTTTGGATGGCGCTGCTGCTCATCCTCTTCTTCGGCGTCTATCTCGGCTGGTTGCCCACCGGCGGTCGCCAGACGGTGACCTTGACCCAGGAATTCGATCTGATGGATCGCATCCGTCACCTCATTCTGCCCGCGTTCGTCCTCGCCTTCGGCGGCATTGCCCTCTTAAGCCGCATCATGCGCACGGAGACGCTGGAGGTCATCCACACCGATTACGTGCGCACGGCGCGGGCCAAAGGCTTGCCGGGCAATCGCATCTGGTTTGTGCACGCCTTCCGCAACTCGCTCATCCCCATGATGACCATTCTGGGACCGGCGATTCTGGGCGTGCTCAGCGGCGCCGTCATCGTGGAGACCGTCTTCGCCTGGCCGGGCATGGGCCGCTTGACGCTGTCGGCTGCGTTCCAGCGCGATTACCCCATGGTGTTAGGCTCAGTCATGTTCTTCTCCATTCTGGTGGTTCTGGGCAACCTGCTGTCGGACATTTTGTATGGTATTGTTGACCCGCGTGTCCGCCTATCGTAGTTCAATAACAAATGAGAACTTGCCGATCAGCAATGAGCAATCGAACGTTCATTGTCCGGTGTCGCTGAGAATGAGCCATGAGTGCTGAGAATGCATCCGCCGTGCCTTCTGTGACGGCACCTTTGGGAATCGATAGCCAATTGAAACGCCCGCCTCAATCCTACTGGGGCATGGCCGTGGCCAGTCTGCGCCGTGACAAGCTGACGTTGACGGCCATCGGCTTTGTGGCCGTGATCGCGCTGCTGGCCATCTTCGCCGGCGTCATCAGCCAGGGCATGGGTGTCGACCCCAACAGCACCAATCCGGCCAACGCGTTCCAGCAGCCGTACATCGTGCCCTACATCAAGTGGCGGCTGGGCATGGACCCCATCACCGCGCCGGTGGAGCTGGGCAAGTCCGGCGGGATTCCCCACTGGCTGGGCACGGATCAACTGGGCCGCGATCAACTATCCCGCTTGCTTTACGGCGGCCGCGTCAGCCTGACCATTGCACTCTCCGCCGCCACCATCTCGCTGATTCTCGGCGTGGCCGTGGGCACCATCGCCGGCTACTTCGGCGGCATCATCGACGACGTGATCATGTGGTTCATCAACACCATGGTCTCGATTCCGGGCATCTACCTCTTGATCATCGTCTCCGCGATCTTCAAGCCCAATCCGTGGACGTTGACCCTCTTCCTCGGCTTTCTGGGCTGGTTCGGCACGGCCCGGTTCATGCGCGGCAACGTCTTCAAAGTCAAGGCATTGGACTACACGCTGGCCGCCCGGGCCGTGGGCGCGCGCAACCTGCGCATCATGTTGCAGCACCTCATTCCCAACAGCATTCCGGTCATCATCGTCGTCACCGCCATCGACGTCGGCATCCTGATTCTGGTCGAGTCGGGCCTGAGCTTCTTGGGCCTGGGCATCCAACCGCCCACCGCCACCTGGGGCAGCATGCTCACCCGGGCCAACAACTTCGTCTTTCTGCGCGATCCGGTGACCCAGGACTTCATCGCGCTGCATCTCCTGGTCTGGCCGGGCGTGCTCATTTCGCTGACCGTGCTCGCGTTCTACTTGATCGGCGACGGTCTGCGCGATGCGCTCGATCCCATGTTGAAGAACAAAAAATAGCCGCCCGCGTGCTCTTGGCAAAACCATCCCGTGTCCTGCGCCGTGTGGCCGCGCAGGGCTGTTTTTGGCGCGTCGACCGATTCTCATCGAGTGTTAGCGTGAGATTCATTTTCACCTCATGCGCACACGCGATAAGATTCACGGACAAGAGTATGCTGCTTACCGATCCGTACACGCGCATATGCTAAAGAAATAGGATGAAGACCCCGCCGCGCACTGTGCTGCGGCCCATGGACCAGAGGAGATGCCTATGTTTAGTGGACCAACTTCGCGCCGCATGACCCTTGTCGGCGTGCTGCTCATCTTTACGTTGGCGGTGGCGGCATGTGGCAGCCCGGCCACGGCACCCACCGCGGCCGATGAAGGCGCCGCCGGTGAAGCCCCGGCCGCAGCGCCCGAAGCCACAGCCGCGCCTGCCGAAGAGGCGACGCCCGCCGACGAGGACGCCAGCAACCAGGTCGTCCAGGAATCATCCGCTTCCCAAGGACGTGTGGCCGCCGGTGAGACGGTCACCAGCGACGAGGACGTGACGACGCCGCGCGACCCGGCCCTGCAGGGCGGCGAGTATCGCAGCGTGGCCACATCGGACTTCGTGAACTTCCATCCGTACCTGACCACGGATACCGCATCCAGCGCCGCCCGGGCACAGGTCTACGCCAACGGCCTGCTGCGTCTGGATGAGAACACGCTCGAGTACATTCCCAACATGGCCGAGAGCTACTCCATCTCGGACGACGGGTTGACCTTCACCTTCAAGCTGCGTCAGGGCATGCAATGGAGCGACGGCGAGCCGATCACGGCCCAAGATTTCAAGTGGACCTTTGACCAGGCCAACAATCCGGACAACGGCTTCCCCTATCGGTCGCAACTCGATTTCATCACCAGCTACGAAGCGTTGGACGACTACACCCTGGAAGTCAAGATCGACGAGGTCTACGCCCCTGCGCTGGGCCAGATTTCCGGCTTGATTACGCCGCTGCCCAAGCACGTGTGGGAAAACCTTGACTGGTCCGATCCCGAGACGAACCCCGAGATCAACAACCCGACCGTCACCTCCGGCCCGTACACGCTGCAGGAATGGAAGCGCGAACAGTACGCCATCTACGCGGCCAGTGATTCGTACTGGTACAAGGGTCGCCCCAACATCAGCCAGCAGATCGACGAAATCGTTCCCGACCAGGACATCGCCTATCAGAAGCTGAAGAGCGGCGAAAGCGACACGGGCACCATCACGCCGGAGAATCTGGAAGAAGCCCGCAACTTGGACAACGTCACGGTCTACGAGTGGTGGCCGGCCGCGGCGTCGTGGAGCTACATCGGCCTGAACATGCGCGACGGCTATCCGACCAGCGACGTCCATGTGCGCCGGGGCATCAACTACGCCATCGACAAGGAGCTGCTCACCGACGAGGTGATGTTGGGCCAGGCCAAACGGCTCTGCTCGGTCTTCCCCGAGACGTCGTGGGCCTACACGCCGGACGTGGAGTGCTATCCGTACGATCCGGCCAAGGCCATCGCCGAGTTCGAAATGGCCGGCTACACCTACGACGAAGCGTCCAACACCATGTTGACGCCCGCAGGCGAGCCGCTCACCCTGCGCTTGTTCTTCGGCCCCAACACCAGCCAGACGCGTGAGCTGATCGCCGTCACCGTGCAGGACTTCCTGCGCCAGATCGGTGTCGACGCAGAAATTCAGGCGCTGGAATGGGCCAGCTTCCTGGAGGCGCTGGACGCCGCCGAGCCCGAGTGGGACATGTTTGTGGGCGGCTGGCGTGCCACCATCGAGCCGCACATCATGTACACGATTTGGGCCGAGGACAGCATCCCGGATCTGAACTCCGTGGCCTACATCAACAAGGATGTGGAGGCGCTCTTCGACGAAGCGGGCAAGAGCTACGACACCGAGTTCCGCAAGGAGAAGTACGCCGAAATCCAGCAGATCATCTCGGACGAGGCGCCGTACGTCTTCCTGTTCTTCCAAAAGGCATGGAGCGGCCAAAACAACCGCGTCCAAGGCATCCAGCCCACGCCGCTGGGTATCGGCTGGAACTTCGAGGATTGGTACATCCGCGCGGATGCGGGCCAATAGCCGGCTGTGAAACACTCGTCCACTGCTTGACTTGACGGACTGCGCGCCGGGTGGGGGCATCCTCGCCCGGCGCGTTGACGGACCCAAACAACCATGACGCGCTACATCATCCGACGTGGACTTCAATCGATTGTCCTCGTCTTTATCACAACGCTGATCGCCTTCAGCATCTACCAGATCGCGCCGGGAGGACCGCTCCAGTTTCTGGACGACGACCCCACCAGTTCCAGCGTGGACAAAGTGCGCCTGGAGCGCCTCTACGGGCTGGACCGGGCCGTGCCCATCCAATACGCCGCGTGGCTCACCGGCGAGGATTGGATGCCCCAAACCGAAGCCTGGCGCAGCGGGCAATGCTTGAACAACCCCGCCAAGTGCAGCCGAGGCATCGTCCGCCTCGACTTCGGGCGCTCGTTCTCCTTCAAGGGTGAATCGGTCATCGGCCTCATCGCTGAGCGCATCCCGGCCACGTTCACGCTCGGCTTCGCCAGCCTGGTGCTGAGCATGGCCGTGGGCATCCCGCTGGGCATCATCGCCGCCTACACCCGCGGCCGCTGGCCCGACAACACCATCCGCGCCGTGACCGTGCTCATCAACACGGTGCCCGATTGGTGGTTGGGCCTGCTCCTGCTCATCATCCTGGGCGGCTACTTGGGCGTCGTGCCATTGGGCGGCATGTACACCATCGGTGACGGCTCGATCCCGGATCGCTTGCACCATCTCGCGCTGCCGGCCGTCATCGGCGCCACCGGCGGCTGGATTGGGATTTCACGCATCCTGCGCTTCGAAATTCTCGACGTGCTGAGTCTGGACTATGTGCGCACGGCCCGGGCCAAGGGTCTCTCGCGCTGGGGCGTGGTGACGCGCCACGTCCTGCGCAATGCGCTCATGCCCTTTGTCACCGGCTTGGGCGGCATCTTCCTGATCTTTCTCTCCGGTTCGCTGCTGCTGGAGCTGGTCTTCTCGTGGCCGGGCATGGGACGTCTGTTCATCACCGCCGTGAATGCGCGCGACTACCCGCTCATGATGGCGCTCTTTGTCATCAGTTCGTTCCTCGGCATCATGGGCCTGCTCTTCGTGGACATCCTCTACAGCTTCGTGGATCCGCGCGTACGGTATGGGCGACGAGCCTGATTGTGAACCCGGACCGGGTTCGGGTGAATTGGAACCAGTATGGCTGAAAGTACGCTGACCTTGGCACAACAACGCAAGGACCTGTCATCATCCGAAGATGTGGCCACACGCACCTACTGGGGTATGGTGGGCGCCAAACTTTGGGCGGACAAGATTACCGTCTTTGGGATTTTTCTCATCGTGACCATGGTGACGATCTCGCTGGCCGCGCCGTGGATCGGCGACAACGTGCTCGGCTTCGACCCGCTGGACACCAACCTGCGCCAACGCTCCAAGCCGCCGACCTGGGCGCAGGAGTCCTGGCCCACCTTCCAGCAGTTCACCATCACCTGCCAGAGCGACGCCGGCTGTGATTGGTCGTTGTGGGGCCCGATCTTTGCTTCATCCGGGCGTGGCATCGGCCAATGCCTGAGCGCGGGTCCGGGCGCATGCCACTGGATGGGCACGGACCAGGCCGGTCGTGACGTGCTGACCCGTGGCGTCTACGGCGGGCGCGTCTCGTTGCGCATCGGCTTCTGGGTGGCGCTCATCTCGTTGACCATCGGCGTGGTCATGGGCCTGATCAGCGGTTACTACGCCACCACGCTCATCGACGACGTCATCAATGCCATCATCATGACGTTGGGCAGCATTCCGTTGCTCTTCCTCCTGATCATCCTGGCGCGCATCTTCACGCCGGGGCCGGAAGGGCTGGCCCTGCTCATCGGCATCTTCGGCTGGATGGGCATTTCACGCCTGCTGCGCGGCCAGATCTTCTCCATCCGCGAGCGTGAATACATCTTGGCCAGCCGCGCCGTGGGCAGTTCGCCGCTGCGTGTCATGTTCCGCCATGTCCTGCCCAACGTGGCCTCCATTGTCATCGTGACGGCCATCTTCGGCATTTCCGGCGCCATCCTGGCCGAGGCCGGGCTGAGCTATCTCGGCGTGGGCATCGGGCCGCCCATTCCCAGTTGGGGCAACATGATGCAGGGCTCGCTGGGCAATTTCACCGACGCACCCTGGCTCGTCATCACGCCCGGCGTCTTCATTCTGTTGACCACCCTGGGCATCTATCTCACCGGCGACGGGCTGCGCGATGCGTTAGATCCGTGGGTTCAGCGTCGGTGATGGCTGGACACAAACGGCGCCACAGCCGCTCCATGATGTCGACTCCACTTGCAGAGGCGCGCGGCCGCGCTCCTCTGCAACTCGTTTTCAGCCCAATTGAGCCATGTCACGCCGTCCCCTTCTGATTGCGGGCGTCGCATTGGTGGCGGTCCTGGGGCTGTTGCTCGTTGTGCGGCTCATGCGCCCGGATGCCGCGACGCCGGACCCCACCCCTGAACCGGCCGCGGCGGCGAACCTGCCGGCGATCACGGCTACGCTGCCCGCCGCGCTCCCAGTGACGGCAACGACGCCGGTCACCCCGCTCGCCGCCGGTGAACCCGCCGTGGCGGGCGCGGTCGCACCGTCCGCGGACGCCGCGCCGGTGCGCTTCGTGCAGGCCGTCGCCTCCGCACCCGACGTGCTCAACCCGTTGCTCTCCACCGACGCCACCACCCAGGCCATCGCCCAACTGATCTATCCGCCGTTGATCGGCCAAGATGCCCAGAGCGGCCGGCTCAGCGCCGACGGTCTGGCCGCGCGTTGGGAGATCAGCCCGGACGGCGGCGTGTACACCTTGACGCTGCGCAGCGACCTCCGCTGGAGCGACGGCGTGCCGGTGAGCGCGGACGATGTGCGCTTCACCCTGGAGGCCGTGCGTGACCCTGCCACGGCCAGCCCGTTTCGTCCCAAGTTGGCCAACGTGGTCGACGTGCAGACGCCCGCGCCCGACACGGTGGTGCTCACATTGGCGTCACCCGCGTGCGCCACGATGGCGGCGCTGGTCATGCCGGTGCTGCCGGCGCATCTCTTCGCCGACGTCGCCGGCATGGCCGCCGCGCCCCAGAGCGTCCTGCCCCGGGTGAGCGCCGGCCCCTTCCTTCTGGACGCACGTACCGACGACGGCTTCCGCTTGCTGCCCAATCCCGACGCGCCCGGCGCCCGGCCCGTCATCGACGAACTTGTCCTGCGTGTCATCGCCGAGCCCGAGGCGCGCGTGGCCGCGCTGGCCGACGGGTCTGTGGATATGGCGAGCTTCGAGGACGCGTGGATCGCACAGGCGCAAGCCGTGCCCGGCCACACGCTCATGCTCACGCCCGAGGACCGCTTCGATTTCGTGGCGCTCAACCTGGCCGATCCGGCCGCGCCCACGCCCGGGCGCGATGACGCCGGCGCGCTGATCCCGCAGCCGCCCCATCCCGTGCTGGGTGAACAGCGGGTGCGCCAGGCGCTGGCCGTGGCGGTGGACTACGCCGCGCTGCTGCCGCCGGCGTTGCAGCCGGCCGCCTATCGCGTCACCAGCTACGTGCTGCCCGGCACCGCCTGGGCCACCGCGCCGGAACTGGTCCCCGTGCAGACGAACCCGACCCTGGCCGGCGAACTGCTGGACAGCGTGGGCTGGCGCGACGAGGACGGCGACGGCGTGCGCTCCCGTGACGGCGTGCCCCTGGCGCTGACCTTGCTGGTCAACAATGACAGCGCCGCGCGGCTGGACACGGCCCAGGCGCTGGCCACGGCATGGCGCAGCGTCGGCGTGGACGTGACGGTGGAGGCGGCGACCTATGAAGAGGTGCTGGCCCGTGTGCTGGCCCAGCAGACCGATGCCGCGCTGCTCGGCTGGGACAACCTCGGCTTCGACCCCGGCGCCAATCCGTTCTGGCACAGCCGCGAGGACGTCCCCGGCGCGGGCTTCAACTTCGTCAGTCTGCAGGACGTTGAGGTGGACGCCTGGCTGGATGAAGCCCGCAGCGCGCCCGGCTGCGACCCGACGCTGCGCGCCGATCGTTTTCGTCGGGTGCAGGAACGGATCGACATCATCAAGCCGTACATCCTGCTGCACGGGCGCTACCGCGGCTGGGCAGTCGGCGACGACTGGACCGGCGTGGAGATCGGGCCGTGGCAGCCGTACGCGACCATCGCCGCGTGGCGTCCGCGCCGGTGAGACGGCTGCGCTTGGTAGACAAGGAGAACACATGGAGTTGACGTGCGCCATTGAGGCCGAAGAGTGGGCTGCGTTGGAAGCAGAGTGGGGCGTGGCGCCGCGTGTGCATCACGTGTTGGAGGTGGACCACCCCTTCTTGACCGGCGACCACCAACGTCTTGTCAGCGACGGGCGACGAGCAGAGATCTGCTACATCATGCACCGCGGCACACCGGCGGACGGGGTGCTGTTGCACATCAAGACCATCTACCCGGACGGCGCCTTCCGTCTGCCCACGGGCGGCATCCACGCCGGCGAGTCCGTGCTGGACACACTGGCCCGTGAAATCTACGAAGAGACCGGGCTTCAGGTCGGCGCGGGAGATGACGCGGTGCAGGTGGAGCGCTTTCTAGGCGTGGCCGGCTACGAGTTCCGCCACCCGCAACTGGGCAAGCGGGACTTTGCGACCTATCACTTCGTGGTGCGCATGCCGCCCGGCGCAGTGTTGGCGCCCCAAGATCCAAGCGAAATGATCGCCGGCTGGCAATGGGTGCCCGCCGCTGCGTTGGCCACGACGGCGGAAACACTGGCGGGAGTCGGCGACATCACGCCGGTCTGGCGCGATTGGGGACGGTATCGTGCCCTCTCCCATCGCTTTGTCGCCGCCCATCTCTAGGCCGTCACACGCGTCGTTGCGGGCGCGCGGCGGCGATGCCGGTTTTCTACCAGCGGTTGCCGTCGCTGCGGAATTGGCCCCGGTAGTTATGGGTGAAAAAGAGTTCGCATAGTTCGACAATCGTGTCCGGGCTGGCCAGCCAGCGCCAGTCGAGCACGGTGCTCATCTCGGTGTCGACCACGCCATCGGCGGTGCGAATCCAACTCATCACATAGCCGGTGAGCGCAGCCACGTTCTTGCCCAGCAGCAGCATCATCAGGTCGGCGTCGTCGCTGTGATAGCAGTTGAGCAGCCACACGCGCCGCACATCGGGATGGGGAGGCAAGTCGAGCAGGGTCTGGAAGCACTGGCGGTCCAGCCCCGGCCGGACGTCGATGAGCACGCTGGAGGCCACCATCTGACTGTTGGGGCTGACCTCCATCTCCAGATCGAGCAGGGTGTCGATGTCGGCGCGCCCGCCAAAGCTTAGCATGGTGCGTGTCTCGCGCACGCCGTCTACGCTGCGCACCACGTCCAGCATGAAATCGTTGAATTCGGCCAGATCGCGCACCAGGCAAACGAAACGGAGATCCGCCCGTTGGCGCAGCCAGTTGACCCAGAGTGGCGACACACCGGTTGATTTGTAGCGGCGGACATTACGCAACAATTCCTCGCGCGCAAGCTCATCCTTACCGCTCATGATGTCGGCGTCGACAAAGGCCAGCACGGACTGGTTGTCGGCGCCTGCGTAGTGATCGTCATTGGACATAATAAAACCTCGTGGGACGGAGAAGCGGGTTGATTTCGGGTGAATTTCGGCAGGACCGGCAAGGTTCAGCGGACATGGGTGGACAGATCCTCCCAGTGGTAGCGGCGCCGCATTGCCGTCGCAATCTTGCCTTTTGTCTTGTTAGGCACATTGTACTGAGAAATGCGTCATTGGCAATTCAAGCGTTAACCACGGCCCGTGCAGCGACGCAAACATCATTGCATTGTGATTGACGGTACAATATTAATTGTGCTAAAATACACAAACTTCGACTGAACGTAATGTGATGTGTTCACATCATTCTCAAGAAAGAACTCTCTGAAAACACAATGACTCTGCCACACGACTCACAGGCTGCCCAGGATAAGCTGGCAATCCCGGATATTGTCATCGGGCGCCTACCAATCTATCTGCGCACGCTCAAACTCCTGTTGAACAGTGGCCAAGAGGTCACGTCAAGCCAAGAGTTGGGCGAGCGACTGGGGATCTCCTCGGCGCAGATCCGTAAGGATCTGAGTCATTTCGGTGAATTTGGCAAGCAGGGGACCGGCTATAATATTGCGTACCTCTGCAAGCAACTGGAGAAGATCCTGAAGGTTGACTGCGTTTGGCCTGTCATTCTTGTGGGCGCAGGTCACCTTGGGCATGCGCTGGCCCTGTACGAAGGCTTTGAAAATCGCGGCTTTCGCATCGTCGGCGTCTTTGACAGCGCACCGGCCAAATGGGGCCAAGAAATGGGCTCGTTGGCGGTGCAGTCCATGGACGAGGTGTCGACGTGTGTCGGCCAGTTTCACTGCCAGATTGCCATCATGGCCGTCCCGGCAGAGGCGGCGCAGGCAGTGGCAGACTCGCTGGTCAAGATCGGGATCAGAAGCATTCTCTGCTACGCGCCCATCACCCTGAGCCTGCCCAAGCACGTCCGGGTCGAGTACATCGATCCGTTGATTCACTTCCAGCACATGACGTTCTACTTGGACAAAGGCTGTATTGACGAGTAGCCTTGCCTATTCCTCACCGAGCGGACGCTTGCGCGCCAACCCCTGAGACCGGGGATACTGCTGCGGCGTACGGTCAACTTTCTTGATGAGAACGACATACCGTTCGGCATCCAGAAACGGCACCTCAACCGGCGCCAGACGCGTCGTCTCGCCGCCGAGCAGATCGATGGCCCGGCGGGCGTCGATGTACTCGTCCGGCGCACTCGCCCCTTTGTAGACAAGCGCATAGCCGCCGCGCCGGACCAGCGGCAGCATGTACTCCACCAGTGTGTTGAGCGGCGCCACCGCCCGCGCCGTGACGATGTCGTACTGGCCTCGATGGGCGGACTGACGGCCCAATTCCTCCGCACGCCCTTGCACTGCCTCGATGTTGGCAAGCTGTAGTTGCGCAATCACCTGGCGCAAGAAGGTGATCTTCTTGCCCGTGCCGTCGATGAGCGAGACTTTCAGCCGCGGGACTGCCAACTTCAGCGGAATCCCGGGGAAACCGGCGCCGGTTCCGATGTCGGCCAGATGATAGGAGCGCGCCGGCGCCGCGGCCTCACCGAGTTCTTCCAACAGGGGAGGCAGACCGGCCAGGCAGTCGAGAAAGTGCTTGACCTGCACCTCTTCGTAGTCGGTGATCGCGGTCAGGTTGAAGCGGCTGTTCCATTCCACCAAGGCGCGCTGATATGTCTCAAACTGCGCCAGTTGCGCGTCGGTCAGCGGGATGCCCAGGCGTTCGCTGCCCTTGCGGAGAAGACGTTGATGGATCTGCGGGTCAAAGTTGGGGCTTGCGGCTGCATGTGTGTCATCCATGGGGCTGATTCTACCATGATTTCGCCTCCGGGCAGAGTCGCTGTGACGGAGAATGGTGCTTGTTTCCCGCGGCTGCAATTTGGGCCTCATCCGTGCGGGGCAAATTGACACGGTGCAGGTTCCACACTATAATCCTGGCAAATATTCTAAGAGTTTTGATAAAAATTAACGGACGCTTGTCGACCTGGCTGCTCGGGTTCAATCCAGATGAAATCGAAAGCACCGGCGCGCGTAGCGGAAGACGAGATAGATAGACGGCAATGCAAACCTTTTGTGGGCTGACAACCGACGGCATGTATGACTACCTCGCGGCGATCTATCGTCTGGGCGAGGTCAATGCAAAGGTCACGACCACGGCATTGGCGGACTATATGCACGTCTCCCCGGCGGCCGCGAGCAGCATGCTCAAGCGGTTGGAGGAGTCCGGCTTCATCGAGCGTTCCACGGCCGACGGTATTACGCTGCGCGAGCAGGGACGGCTGGCGGCCTTGCAGTTGATCCGGCGTCATCGCCTCCTCGAAGTGTTTCTCATCGAGGTCATGGGCTTTACGTGGGATCAGGTCGACTTCGAGGCCCACCGCCTGGAGCACGCGATCAGCGTCGCGTTCGAAGATCGCATGGACGAATTGTGCGGCTTTCCCACCCATTGTCCCCACGGCGACCCGATTCCGCGCAAGGATGGGACCATGCCCATCGACGCGTTGGTGCCGGTGGTGGAACTGCAGCCGGGCCAGCGCGGCACCCTGCGCCGGGTCGGCATCAAGGATGCCAGCGTGTTGCGCTATCTCAGCCAGTTGAGCCTGGTGCCGGGACGCAAGCTGCGGCTATTGGAGCGCGCCCCGTTCAACGGTCCCGTCACTCTGGAACTGCTCAACGGTGTGCACAGCGAAGAGGAGAGCCAGGCCATTCAGATCCTGGGCAACGAATTGGCGGACCAATTGTTCGTCATGGTCCATGCGTAGGGGAGCGCAACGATGGAGACCGTACGCTATGCGTCCGCCGGCGGTGTGGTGATCCACGACGGAGCCGTGCTTCTGCTGGACCGTCCGGGCCGCGGCGAAGTGCGCTTGCCCAAGGGTCACATTGAACCAGGCGAGACGCCCCAAGCCGCGGCATTGCGCGAGACCGCGGAGGAAACCGGCTATGTCGATTTGGTGATCCAGGACGACCTCGGCAGCCAGGTGGTCGAGTTCGAGTACAAGCACCGGTGGATTGTACGCACGGAGCACTACTTTAAGATGGGGCTGGCGAGCGCTGCAACACGTGAGCGTCCCCCGCAAGATGAAGCGCAATTTCGCGCCGTGTGGACGCCGCTGGATGAGGCCGAGGCGCAGTTGACATTCCCTGCCGAGCAACGTGTCGTCGCCCAGGCGATCGCGATCCACGCCCGAGGCGGCTGATTCGGCAAACCTGCGTTGGCGGCATTCACGATCGATTGCCCGGCGCGATTTCGAGAGGTAATCAAAAACGAGGCGACCATGAGATCGCCTCGTTTTTTTGATCCGTTTTTAGCACCTAATCGCGAACGGCCCGTACTGCGACACGCGTGCGCGCAAAGGTCACGGTGGCCTTGCACGTCGGCCTGTGTCAAGCAACTCCACAACGAGCGACAGTCCGGCGCAGATCCCGCGGCGGAATCTGTCGAACACTTTCCACCGGATGTTGTGCGCAACACCTGGGTCGGCTTGCGCTTGATCTGCGCCTGCGCGGTCTAGTTGCGGTAGCGATAGGTAATGCGCCCGCGCGTCAAGTCGTACGGGCTCATCTCCACCTTGACACGATCGCCCAGCAACACGCGGATGTAGTACTTGCGCATTTTGCCGGACAGATACGCCAGCACCTCGTGCCCGTTTTCAAGTTCTACCTTGAACATGGCGTTGGGCAGCGTGTCGACAATTTTTCCTTCGAATACAACAGTTTCTTCAGCCATGGATCTCCATACTTCAGGTCATGCAAAGGCACGTGGACGCAGCCTCAGCGTGTTCACGCAGTTGCCGTCTAGCGCGGGGAACGCGTGGTGCGACGCGCCTTGCGAATTGCCTTCTGCCGCTTGATGCGACGCACTTCACTCTTGGACGTGAACCAGCGCTTCTGGCGGACGATGGGCA
Source organism: Caldilineaceae bacterium (assembly GCA_041391205.1). Lineage (GTDB taxonomy): Bacteria > Chloroflexota > Anaerolineae > Caldilineales > Caldilineaceae > JAWKOK01. The sequence goes on along the minus strand of JAWKOK010000043.1, from coordinate 12,711 downwards.
GGATGCGGGCTTCGGCGACCGATTTACGGAAGCGCTTCAGCAGACTTTCCTGCGATTCATTGGGACGTAGTTCGACACTCATGGTGTTTCACCCCCTTTCACTGCCGACATCGATCATGCGGTGATTTGGCGCCGGTGCGACCGTGCGCCGCATCACGAATGGTCCGTATCAAATAGTCAGTATGCATGGAAAACCTGCCAGTAACCTGCACGGAGCAGGCCTGACAGGTCTATGTTCCAATGTTCTCATCAAATTATACAGTATGCGCCGGAGCAGCACCAAAAAATCAGGCGGTATACCACAAATTGTGGCATTACTGCCGCTCTACGCATCGGCCACTGCTTCGTCGCCGTCTTCTTCTTCGGCCACTTCCTCCGCCGCAGCACTGCCGCCTTCCAGCAGCGCCTGACGCCGGCTCAGCCCGACACGCTGCCGGGCCGGGTCGATGCGCAGGATCTTGGCGCTGACTGTATCGCCGGATTGCACCGTCTTGAGCGGTTCGGCCACGGCAATGTCGGCCAGTTCGCTAATGTGGATCAGGCCTTCGACCCCCGGTTCCAATTGGGCGAACGCACCGAAGTCCACCACCCGTGTAATGGTGACATTGATGATGTCGCCGGGGCGATAGCGCTCCTCGATGCCTTCCCACGGATTGGGCAAGACCCGCTTGCGACTCAAGCCGATGCGATGATTTTCGGGATCGAGCCGAATCACCTGCACCGTAACCTTATCACCCACCTGAACGGCATCGCGCGGGTGGTTGAGCGGCATCCAGTCGATCTCGCTGACGTGGAGCAGACCGTCTGCGCCGCCGATGTCGACAAACGCGCCGAACGGCCGGATGCTGCGCACTTCACCCTCCAACACATCGCCCACCTTCAGAGTGTCGAAGAGGCGCTCCTTGGCGGCATCGCGCAGTTGCCGTTCCGCCAGCATTTCGGACATCACCAGGCGCCGGCGCCGTCGTTCAACCTCGATGACGATGAGATTGAGCGTCGAGTTGATGCGCTTTTCGAACTGCTCGCGGCGCTGGTCCTCGGACAAGTTGCGTGGCATGTCAACCACATGGGATGCCGGGACGAAGCCTCTGAGTTGGTTGAACTCAACCGTAAGGCCGCCTTTGTTGTAGCCGACGACGCGATGGCTGGTGATTTCGCCGGACTCCAGCAACTCCTGGGCCAGAATCCAGTCTTTGCGTTGTTGTGCTTCCGACATGCTCAGTACGAAGATGCCGTCATCGTCGGGCTGCCGACTGACGACCACATCCACGACTTCGCCTTCTTTCAGACTCTTGACAAACTCCGGGTCCAGGCGCGCCAAGTCGGATTGGGGGACGACGCCATCACGTTTGCTGCCGACGTTCACCAAGATTTCGCTCGGCCGAACTTCGACAATGACGCCTTGACGCAGATCCCCACGTGCTGGCAAATCGAAGTCCAGATCCTCTTCGATGTACTTGAGAAACTCTGCATCGGTGGACTGCGACTCCGACGACTCGCCTGAGGATCCGTTTACAGCCGGCTCAAAACGCTCCGTATCAGACATCAGCACAGCGCTCCAGTGGTTGAGTGACGAATTGGGTATTGTCCATGCTGCGAATCGTAAGCAGCATCATAAGAACCCATCGCCGTGTCTATTGGTGGCACCTAAAATTATAGCAAAGTCTGGAAAGCAGCGTCAAGCAGGGAAAAAACCGTCTACTCTACCGGTGGCCTACTCTGGAAATACGCCGGACGCGGGCCGTGCGGAACCGACGATCGGTGGCGTGCAACGTCGACCCCTGCGCCCAGTTCACCGTGCGATGAGCTTGGACGCGCACGGAGCACGGCCATCCCATGTTTTGGCGGAATAGGCCGGATCAACACTGTTGCAAAAATTATCCTTCGCCGCGAAAACAGTCAAGTGGGCTGGCGGGCGCACCCGGACATGCGACCCGGATGTGAGGGAGCCGCCCCAACGGCGTGACGCGTCAGGTGCTGCGCAGGGCACGGCGTAGCCGTTGCCACAGCGCGTCCAGGCGCGAGAGGTCCGCGTCGGTGACTTCACGGTGTCCGTAGCGCACATGGACAAACGCGTCGGTGAGTGCGTCAACGGCTTCCGTTGCCTCCGCGTCTTCCATATCTGCTGCGAGACGGGGGGCGAAGCGGTTGGGCGTCTCAGCTTGTCGCCGGGGATGTCCTGCCTCTTGCGCCGCGTCCAGCGCGGCAAAGTAGAGGGCGCGCACCTGGGCTTCCGGGGTGCCGTTGCGTTGCCAGGGCCAGCGCCGGCGCGCACGTTGTTGGGCTGCACTGCCTGCATCGCCCTCGTCTTGGCGGCTGCGGATCCGGTTCTGCTGCCACCCGCGCCAGGTCGCGCGCCACTGCTGCCAGCGCGTCCGCAGCATGGTCCAGATTAGCGTCAGCCAACCGAAACGGACGCCCTTGTCCGTGAAATAGACCATGGCCAGATAGCCCAACAGCAGCGCGGCGATGATCCAGAACGCAGCGCCGCCGGCCCATTCCAGAAACTCCGACGGCGGCGTGGGCGCGGTCTGGGGAATGATGGGCTGGGCGGCTTCCGGTGGCGGCGTCGCTTCCCGGCCACTGAAGGGGAGCAATGAGAGCAGGAGAATGAAGAGCCCTGCGATGATCTGAAAGATCGTGAAGAAGAGCATGTAGATCCCGCCGATCACGCCGGCGACGATCCGGGAAAGCCAATAGGTGCCCCCCAGCGGCATGAGCGCAGCCAATGCACCGATCAGGATGAGCACGGTGCCGACGTAAAGCGGCCACTGGCGCGTGACGGCGTCGACCGTCGGCGCATGCTCCAACGCCCACCGCGCGCGCAGGATGGCCAGTTGCGCTTGGCTGATGAGCAGCAGCCCTGCCAGGAAGTAGACGACGATGGCGAGAACGACGATCCCGGGGATCTCCAGTTGCGCCAGCCCCGCCAGTCTAAAGTTCCCCACCTCCACCGTGGCGCCGGCGGCGAAGATGATCAGCAGCAGGCCGCCGACGACCCAGCGCACCACAAAGCTGTTCATCAGCACGCGCCGGTCCACACCCACCGCACGCATACCGTCCCCGCGGCCGTCCGGCTGCACCAGGAGCAGTTCGTCGGGTTGCAGCGCCATGTCCAACAGGTCACGCGACATTTCGCCCGCGATCACCCAGGAGATGGTGACGATCGCGGCGGCCAGCAGAAACAGGCCGTCGAAGAGTGTGGAGAGGGGGTGGGTAAAAAATGCACGGAGAGTCGGCCACGTCCCGGCGGTGATCCACACGGCCAGCCGCGTCACCAGGAGCAGCAGAGCGATCTCTGCGCCCCGGTACGCGGCGCTGCGGCGCAGACGTTGACCCGGTTGGGCGAGCCAGGTGGCGCTCGTGCTGCCGACGACGGCGCTGATGATGCCCAAGATCGCCACGACGAGCGTGAACTGCGCGCCGAGTTCGGGGATGAAGCGCCGCAGAAAGATGAGCAGCGTCAAGTTCAGACAGGCCACCATGAGCGCGAGGAGTGTCGGGCGCAGCCACGAGGCCAGCCATCCCTGGTCGTAGATGATCGAATCCGGTTGCAGGACTTCGTTGATCTCGTTGTTGTTGGCGGTCATCACTTGTCGAAGCCGGAGCGGCGCGCACGGGGCCATCCCGGTACAGAGCGTCGTGCCAATATCGCTATGAGGTGCGCGGCAGGCGCGGGTCTGCGCGTTCCTGCCACATAACATAGCCGGTCAGCCCGCAGTAGTAGACGGCAAACGTCAGCGATATCCAGAGCCACACGCGCGGAAAGTCCGGATACCGCAAGAGAATCATGAGGTTGACCACCGCCCATACCAGGCCGAATGCCATGGTCAGCCGCGGAAACACGGACGTGCGCGACGGGTAGATGTACTTGATGGGCACAAAGACCATGACGCTCAGGAACACGAGGACGGCTGCGTTGAACCACGGGCTCAACTGTAGCAACACCATGTAAAAGACGACGATGTTCCAGTATGAGGGAAACCCTTTGAAATAGTGGTCGTCGGTCTTGGCATCGCTCTGGCAAAATTGGTAGGCCGACGCCAGCAAGATCACCGCGGGAATGAAAAGCCTGAGCTCCGCAGGCAGGAGATCGGCTTGGTACAAGAAGTAGGCCGGCACAAGGACATAGTTCAGATAATCGATGATGTTGTCCAACAGCGCACCGTCGAACTCAGGCAACACGCGCTTGACCTGCACCGAGCGCGCCAGCAGCCCGTCAAACGAATCGACGAACACCGCCATTGCCATCCACACAAACGCGAGCTGCCAGTTGCGCTCGTTGATGGCCAGGAGCGACAGAAAGCCCCAGACGGCCCCCGTTGCCGTGACGAAGTGCGTCAGCCAGGCCATGGCGCGCCTGCGATCCGACGGAGTCCATTCGTCCAGGTGAGATGGTCTTGTTACTTGTTCCATGTCGGTTGTTTGTGTTCCTTTGGCGGCTCCCATCAAGTGGTGATGGATGTCGACGCTATGGGCCGAAACGTTCCGGTCACTTCTGTGGCTGAATTGTAGCACAGTTTGCCGGTTTGCCTACCCCGTCCTCAAGGGAATCGCCGACTTTTTCAGCCACGGCTGCCGGCGCGCCTCCATTCTGTGACATTCCAAACAGCGTGCCGGTTTGCATTAATCGAATGCATTGTAAATACTTGACATATAATGATATAATGCCACTACCGCGACTCGATGGCCACTGCAAGGTACACATATGGTAGCTCCAGACCAACCATCACATATCGAGATCGAAGCCGAAGATTTACGAGCACGGAAACGGATTGAGATCGGTCTCACGCCGCATCGACCGACAGCGCAGGAAAATCCCCAACGTCCGCCAGATGAACACCGCAGCGAAATGCCGTTACGGTGGCTGTTGGCATCCGCCTTGGGCTTGATGATCGTTGCCACGCTGTTGCTGATCTTTGCCCGTCTCTTGGGGGCGCCGACGTCTTGGGCGGATGTCAGCGCGTATTGGCGCAATTGGCCCCAGCGTGTGGGCAGCGGTGCGCCCGCCGGCATTGTGGCGCCGGACGGCTATCGCACGTTGGCGGTGAGTGACTTTGGTTCCGCCGGCAACGCCCTGGTAGATGAAGAGCAGCCCGGCCGGTACCGGATCGGCGTCGTTCCCGAGGATGGCGTCTATCGCATTGAGACCGCGCCCAATCAGCTGGCATGGACGTCGCCGGGCGCGGTCTGTTTGGCGCCGTTGCGACTGCAGGCCACCGTCGTGGTGAACGCCGCCACGCCCACAGGATATGCGGGGCTCGTGGCGCGCGTGAGCGATCCGCGCAACTTCTACCTCTTTGCCGTGGACGGCCAAGGCGCGTACCAGGTGCTGGTCCAACGGGACGGCGAATGGTATACCCTGCAACCGTGGACGGCATCGCCCGTCTTGCAGACGGCCGGTGTCGCCAACACGCTCGTGGTGGACGACGACGGCGCAACTCTCCGCTTCGGCGCCAATGATGCCGAGTTGTTCAGCACGAATCTCATCCGGCTGCCCGCGGGTCAGGTCGGCATTGCCGGCGGCGCCCGTGACCAGGATGCCGTGGTGGATTTCGACAACTTTGCCCTCTTCGACGTGCCGTGCCGCGGACCGTAGTCCAGGACGGCGTTCGTATCCGGGTGGAACTCGGCGCCTGCCGCCGTCCGGATCTGTCCGTCCCTGTCCGCCGGGATCGATTCCCATGCACCTCATCAACGCACGTCCATCTCATCGGATAGTACACTCGTGGACGAATTTCTCGCTGCACTCCAACAAGGGGATGACGCTGCCTGTGAGGCGGCTGTCAATGCGCTGACGCCCGCCGACGAAGCGGCGCTGCTGGCCCTGCTCGACGATGCCGACCCGGACCGGCGTTGGTGGGCGGTGCGTGCGTTGGCCCACGTGGGCGGGGGTGACGCCGTGCCTGCGGTCGCTTCCGCGCTGGCCGATGAGGATGCGGGCATGCGTGCCGTCGCCGCCCTTGCCCTGGGCCACATGTACACGCGTGCCCCCGCTGACGTGCGTCGCCTATTACCGAACATCAGCGCCCTGCTGGCCGATGACGACGGGCTGGTGCGCCAAGTGGCCGGCGACGCGCTTCCATGTGCGGCGATGACGCCGTCCCTGTGCTGGCCGACGTCCTGCGCGGCAGCCATGAAGGCGCACGGACGCGTGCCGCCCTTGCCCTGGGCAAGATCGCCACCATGCCGGCTGCGGCGGTGCTCTATCAGCACTTGAACGATCCCAACTTCCTCGTGCGCAGCCATGCCTACGAGGCCCTGGACGACATGGGTCTACTGGAGAATCTTCTCTTCACCGTGTAGAGAACCCGGCCGCGGCAGCCGTATCCGGCCCACGTGCGATGCATTTTCCGCCAAGTGTAATGCATCAATGGGTTTGTGAACGGTTGGTAACCCGTGCTATAGTAACCCCCTGAAAATACTGACCATGCGCCGAGCGATCGGCGTATTCGCGTGTGAACATAAGCTGGTAAATCATGACGCCACCACTCATTTCATTTTCCAACGCCGCTTCCCGGACCTCTGCTGCATTCGTCGTCGTTGCTCTGAGCCTGGTCACGTTGGGCCTGGCGGCTTGCGCGCCGGCCGCGCCCGCGGCCAGCGTGGCGCCGGATGCCCCGGCCACGCCATCCGCGCAGAGCCAGTACATCGAGGACGCGGCCGCCTATGCCTTCCCCACCCCGGTGATCGCCATCCCCACGCCCACACCCGAGCCCGCGGCTGACGCCGACCAACGCACCTTTGTCACGGTCTCCACGGGCGGCGCCCGCGCCAATCTGCGCAACGCCCCCAACTTGAACGGCGTGATCATCGCCAAGGGCAACGCCGGTACCACCTACGAAGTGATCGGTCGCACCGGGGACGGCGAATGGTACCAGATCTGCTGTGTCTCGGACGCCGAGCGCGCCGCCGCCGGCACCACCGGTGACACTGCGGTGGAGACGGTGAGCGCGAGCGCCACTGCCAGTGAGACCACCACCGCAACGAGCAGCATCACCCTCACCGTGGGGCTGAGCGAAACCGAAACCGTGACTGATGCTGTGGCCGGCGCCGCTGCCCCAGTTGCCGACGTCGCGCCGCCGAATTCGGCTTGGGTGGCGGCATCGGTGGTGAGCCTGGGCGGCGAGGCGGCGGATGTCGCCGTAGTCGCAGCGGCGGCAGAAGAGGAGGCCCTCTTACCCGACGACTTGACGGCTACTTGGGACGTGGCGTGGGAGTGTGGGTCCGATCGAGAACGCTGCAAGCTCCAAGAGTGTGCCGCCACGGTGACGGCCGCAGCCACCGGCCCCAGCGGCGGTGAGTGGCTGCCCATCGACCACACGGTGGCATGGGATGAAGCCTGTTCCGAGTTCCCGCCCGACCAGTGGACCTTTGAGATCGACCGCTTCACCGGCGCAGAACGCACCGGCGAATTCGACGACAAGTTCCTCTACAGCTACTGGGTCGGCGCGGACGCGGGCGAGTTCAACGGCGTCTACACCCTGGACGACGGGCGGCACGTGGCCGTCTGGTGCTCCGGTCCCTACAAGGTGGAGCTGAACGAGGGCAACGGCTGGACGTCGGTCTACCAGGGCAACACTTGTCACGATGTGCGCACCGGCATGTTGGTGCTGCTTTCCTACACCAAGCGCTGGCTCTACACCGGCGAGTTTGACGGCAACACCTACGACAAGGCCTATTTCGGTGACAACGAGACGCTGGTCCAACGCCTGAGCGACACCAACGTGGAGATGGCCGAGGTCGTCCCCGCACAGTAGGCTTGACTTCTCGTAAATTTCAGAAAAATTAAACGGCGGCTCCGATATCGGAGCCGCCGTTTCTGTTGGGCCTCGATTGGTGCGGGCGCGTTATGCCGATGCAACCGTGGCGACTGCGCGGTTGTCTTCCAGTGTCGCAAAGTCCATGGCCGCCAGATACGCGTCCATCTCTTCCTGCGCGCGCAGGGCGTAGGCCGCGTACCGGTCCAGCTTGCGCCGCACGCGCGTGGACAGGTCGGGCAGCAGCCCCATGTTGGCCTTCATGGGCTGGAAATTGTCCGGTTCGGCGTGGGTGATGTAGTAGAGCAGCGCCCCCATCATGGTGGTCCGCGGCGGGGCCAGCAGCGGCGCCCCGTCGAGCAGCCGCGCCATGTTGATGCCGGCGATCAGGCCACCCATGGTGCTGCCACGTACCCCTCCGTGCCGGTGATCTGCCCGGCGAAGAAGAGCGCCGGCCGGTCGTGGAACTGGAGCGTCGGCTGGAGCAGGGTGGGGCTGTTGATGAACGTGTTGCGGTGCATCTGGCCCAAGCGCACAAACTCCGCCTCTTGCAGCCCCGGAATCATGCGCAGCACGTCGGCCTGCACGCCCCAGCGCATGTTGGTCTGGAAGCCGACCATGTTGTAGAGCGTGCCGGCTACGTTGTCCTGGCGCAACTGCACCACCGCGTGGGGACGCCGGCCCGTGCGCGGATCGGTCAGGCCGACGGGGCGCATGGGGCCGAACGCCAGCGCATCGTGCCCGCGGGCCGCCAGCGCTTCAATGGGCATGCAGCCCTCGAAATAGCGCTCCAACTCGGCGTCGGCGCCCTTGAGTTCGGTCTTGGGCGCGGCCAGCACCGCCTCCACAAACGCGGCGTACTCGGCCGCGTTCAGCGGACAGTTGATGTAGTCGCCCTCGTCGCCGCCCAGTGCGCTCTCCCGGTCATAGCGGCTCTGACGGAAGGCGACGGACATGTCGATGCTTTCCGCCTGGACGATGGGCGCCATGGCGTCGTAGAAGTAGAGATGGCTCTGACCCGTCAACGCCTGAATCGCGGACGTCAACGCCGGGCTGGTGAGCGGACCGGTGGCCAGGATGGTGGGACCGTCGGGGATGGCAGTCACCTCGTCGCGCACGATGTCGATGTTGGGATGGGCGTGCAGCGTCGTCGTCACCTCGTCGGCGAAGTCTTCCCGACTCACTGCCAGCGCGCTGCCCGCGGGCAAGGCATGCTTGTACGCCGTCTTGATGATCATGCTGCCCATCTGCAACATCTCGTTCTTGAGGATGCCCAGCGCCCGGTCCGGCAGGGTGCTGCCCATGGAATTGCTGCAGACGAGTTCGGCCAGCCGATCGGTCACGTGTGCTTCGGTGGGGCGCACCGGGCGCATCTCGTGCAGGCGCACGCGGATGCCGCGGTTGGCAAGTTGCCACGCCGCCTCGCTGCCCGCCAGGCCGCCGCCCACAATTGTGACTGTTGCACTCATCCGACACTCTCCCTCGTTAAACCAGTCCAGCCCTGCCCAGACGCGTGATTCTATCAAACCGTCACACGCGGCGTCAAAAACCTGTCGGACTGCGCCGGGTCTATCGCGATTGGGAGGCAGACGCACTCAGCTCGCGACCGTTGAGTTCGCACGCCCTCGTGCGAACGGACGGCCACGCTGCCGCGGCTTTGACAAAGCGGTCGCACGAGGGCGTGCGAACTCAACACATCTCTGCCTCTCGATTGCGACACGCCCGACTGCGCCCGCTCCGTTTCTCGTGCGGACGGACATCGTGCTATACTGCCTCCATTCAGCTCGACCCGACCCACGGCACACCATGCGACACGAAAGCGGCAGCCCATGAATCCGGTGGAGATCATTGTCAAGAAACGCGACGGCCTGCCCCTGACCGGCGCGGAATCGACTATTTTGTCCAGGGTTTACCCGCGGCGACATTCCCGACTACCAGTTGGCTGCCTTTGCCATGGCCGTCTACTTCCAGGGCATGACACCCCAGGAGACGACCGACCTGACCCTGGCCATGGCCGACAGCGGCATGCAGTTGGACCTGCACGACGCGGTCGCACCCGGCGCCGTCATCGTGGACAAACATTCCAGCGGCGGCGTGGGCGACAAGACGACGCTGGCCGTGGGGCCGATCGTGGCGGCATGCGGCCTGCCCGTGGGCAAGATGAGCGGCCGCGGCCTGAGTTTTAGCGGCGGCACCATCGACAAGCTGGAGAGCTTCACCGGCTGGAGTTTCCCGACCTGACCGAGGCGGCGTTTCGCAAACAACTACGTGAGATCGGCCTGGTTGTGGCCGGGCAGACCGCGACCTGGCGCCCGCGGACAAGCACCTGTGCGCGCTGCGCGACGTCACCGGCACCGTGCCCAGCCTGCCGCTCATCGCCGCCAGCATCATGAGCAAGAAGCTGGCTGCGGGCGCCGACGCCATCGTGCTCGACGTGAAATGCGGTGCCGGCGCGTTCATGGAGACGCTGGACGAGGCGCGCACGCTGGCCCGGCTCATGGTCGAGATCGGGCAGCGCGCCGGGCGGCGTGCCACCGTTGGTGACGCAGATGGCGCAGCCCTTGGGCGCGGCCGTGGGCAACGCCCTGGAGGTCAAGGAGGCCATCGCCACGTTACACGGACGCGGCCCCGCGGATTTCCAGGAACTGGTGGAGTTGGTGGCCGGGGAGATGTTGCGTCTGGGCTCAGCCGACACCGTCACGGCTGACGACGCACACGCGCGGATTCGGGACGTCATCGCCTCGGGTGCGGCGCTGGCCAAGTTCCGGGAATTTGTGGTGGCCCAAGGCGGCGACGGCGCACAGGTCGATGACCCGGCGCGCCTGCCCATCGCGCCGGTCCAGTTGGAGGTGGCGCGGAGACCGCAGGCTTCGTGCGCGCCATTGACGCCCGCCGTCGGCCTCGCCGTGGTCGAACTGGGCGGCGGTCGTCACAAGAAGACGGACGCCATCGACCCCGCCGGGGGCGGTGCTGCATGCCAAGGTGGGAACGGCGCTGACGGGCGCGTCGCCGCTTTTCACCGTGCACGCGGCCGCTGCCGACGCCGCCCAGCGCGCCGCAGACCAGATCCGCGGCGCGTACACGGTCACCGCGGACCCGGTCGAACCGCTGCCCATTCTCCTCGACCGCATCGCCTCGGACGATCTGTAGGTTCCCGGCGCAACCAAACCGCGCTGAGTCGTGCTACCAGACCGTGCCGGCGCGTTCCTCCGCCACTTCGGCAAAGACTTCCGCCGTGCGCCGGGCGATGCCCTGCCAGTTGTAGCGCGTGCGCACTTCGTAGGACGCCCAGCGCCGCCATTGTTCGGCTTGCTCCGGGTGCCGGAAGAGGTAGTCCACCGCCCACGCAATGCTGGCCGGGTCGCCCGGAAAACTGGTCAACCCCGTCTGCAGATGGCGCACCACCTCGGACAGCCCGCCCACGTCGCTGGCGATGACATTGCACCCCAGCGCCATGGCCTCCAGCGCGACGATGCCGAAGGGCTCGTAGAGACTGGGGAAGACCGCGGCGTCCACAGTCTGATAGATACAGTCGCGACGCTGGTTGCTCACGAAGCCGAGAAAACTCACCGCGGATTCGATGCCCAGTTCGCGCGCCAGCGGCAACATTTCGTGGCTGTTCTTGCCGGCCACGAGCAAACGTGTGTTCGGATAGCGGTCGAGGATGATGGGCATGGCGCGCAGCAGCACGTGCAGCCCCTTCTCGTAGACGATGCGGCCGACGTAGAAGAGCAGACGTTCGCCATTGGGCGCGTACAACTGGCGCATTTCCCGCAGCACGTCCGGCGGACACGGCTTGATGTGGCGCAGATCGATGCCGTTGGGGATCATCTCGATCTTGTCGCGCGGCGTGCCGAAGAAGTTGTGCAGTTCGCCCACCATGAAGTTGCTACACACGATGGCGCGCCACGACTCGTGACACAGCCGCCACTCCATGCGGTCGATGGCATGGCTCGTCGGGTCGCCCACGTGGCCGCGGTAACGGCCGCGTTCTGTGGCGTGGATGGTGGTGAGCAGCGGCGTCTTCCAGGCGTACTTGAGTTCGATGGCGGCCTGACCCGTCAGCCAATCGTGGGTTTGGATGCCGTCGTAGTCATGCGTCCGCCCCAGTTCCAGCGCGTAGTCCAGCAGCGGGCTGTTGTTGGTGACGACGCTGTTGTAGAGATCCAGCGGCGCCAGCGGCGGCGTCTCCACCCGGTGAATGGTGGTGTAGCGATTCAGTTGTTCCACCGGCGCGTCGCCGGTATAGCGCGTCGTCACGACGTCGACATAGAGCGGACCACGACTTGTGGGCAGGCCCCCGAGTTCGGGCACGATCTCGGCCACATGCTTGCCCATGCCGCCGACAACATACGGCGGATATTCCCAAGAGAGGATGAGGATACGCATATGAGTTCCTGATAACTCAGTCCATCGCCGCCGCCGCAGACCACGCGCCCCATCATCGATGGAGCCCGGAGCCGTTGTGCGAGTTTCGGCCTAAATGAATTCACAGGTCGAGTGATTAGTCGATCCATGCTGGTCTGCTTGGGTTGGCGACAGAATAAGGCCACATGTAACACAGAATAAATTAATGAAATAAAACTGGCATTGAAACACCATCGTCGAGTGCGAACAAGGCGACCTGCCACGGCGCCGCACTCTCGGTCCGGTCGGAAAGCTGGGCAATGGCAGCCCTGGTCGCCTGGTAGACGGCAAAGGCGGTCGGCGCAGCTTGGACACGATCATCGGCCCAGTCATTATAGTCGGCATTGACCCACGCTGCCCAGTAAGCATTCTCCACTTCCGGCGCGCGTTCGCTAAAAACGGGATCGCTGCCGGCCGGGCCCAGCCAAAACGGCGCACTGTTGCCTTGCGCGCGCAAGGCCCGGACGAAGTCGGCGCCGCCGTCCGCACTCCCCAGCCACAGGACCGCATCCGTCGCCGCGACGGCGCGTGGATCATCCGCCAA
>JAWKOK010000042.1:0-42973 GCA_041391205.1 Caldilineaceae bacterium | reverse complement strand
GATCAGCGACGTGATGACCGCGGGCAACCGCGTTACGATGCACCTGGTCTTCAGCGATGACTTCATTGCCGGCCTGGGCATCGGCCCCGCTGAATTCGACGGGACGGCCGTGGTCCAGGACGGCAAGGTGAAGACCTTGAGTTGGGTCTTCACGCCGGAGTTCAGCGCCAAGATGGACGCGGCCATGGCCACCGCGGCAGTTCGGGACGTGGTCACCAAGTACATGGACAATCTGTGGACCCAAGGCCAGTTGGAGGTGGTGGATGAGGTGATTGCCGAGAACTTCGTGAGCCACAACACCCCTGCCGGCGAAGGCCGCGACTTCCTGCGGGCGGCGGTTGCCGGCTTCCGCGAGGAGAATCCGGGCATCTATTTCCCGCTGCATGAAATGGTGGTGACCGACGAGCACGTCTTTGTCTTCACCGAGATGATGCAGGGCACCGAGGGCGCCGCCCCATCCGCCGGCGACGAAGCCATCGGCACACCCATGCTCATCGTGCTGGATATCAAAGATGGGCAGATCACGGATCGCTGGATGTACGAAGCGGCCGAGTAGGCGTTTGGTGGTAGGGTTGTGGGTCTTTGGGTGGTAGGTTTTGGGGTCTTTGGGTCTGAACCGAGACACCGCAACCACCCTACCACCCCAAGACCCGACCACCCCAAAACCCTAAGCCTCCAATCTCCCCACCAGCCGCCCAAAATTCTCCCCCGGCGTGATCTTCCCCAGCGGCAGCGCGCGGCTCGCCTGGGTGCATGACGGCAAATTGCCCGGGCGGCCGTGCCAGCACTCGTAGCCCAGCACCGCAAAAGCCAACGCCTCCTTGGCATCGTCATCCATGCCCACGTCGGCATGGGTGAGCACGCGGATGCCGGGCAGGGCCTGGCCCAGCATGGCGCGCAGCGTCGGGTTGTGCGCACCGCCGCCGCCCAGGATGATCTCGTCGGGCAGCGCGGGCAGGGTGCGGTAGGCGTCGGCGATGGACCACGCGGTGAACGCAGTGACCGTCGCGGCCAGATCTGCGCCGTGTAGCCCGCGCGCTTGAGCGGTGGCGATCAACTCCCGGGCGTACTGTGCCCCGAACTGTTCGCGGCCGGTGGTCTTGGGCGCGGGCAGGGCGAAGTAGGGATGGCGCAGCAACTCGGCCAGCAACTCCTCGTCCACGCCCGCGGCCGCCAAACGACCGTCCACGTCGTAGCGTTGCGCCGCCCGTGTGCCACGCCGCCACCGTGCCGATGATCATGTTGCCCGGCCCCGTGTCGAAGGCCAGGGACGTCGTACTGCGGAGTCTGCAGGCAGTATGTCACATTGGCGATGCCGCCGATGTTCTGCACGGCGCGGGTCTTGTGGGGTGGCGCAGCAGCAGCCAGTCCACGTAGCTAACCAAGGGCGCACCCTGGCCGCCCACCGCCACATCGGCCACGCGGAAGTCGGCCACGGTGGTCACGCCCGTGCGCGCCGCGATGACCGCGGCCTCGCCGATCTGCATGGTGGAACGGGTCACCGCATCCGGACCGACGTCGTGGAAGAGCGTCTGCCCGTGGGAGGCGATGAGGTCCACGTCGTCCGCGGTCAGGCCGGCCTGGGCCATCGCCTGTTGCGCGGCGTCGGCAAACCACGCCCCGATGCGAAAATTCATGGTGCAGACCATGGCCGGGGTCGCGGCCTGCGGGTCGAACAGCGCGAAGATCTGCCCGCGCTGCTCCTGGTCGAAGGGCACGGACGTGAAGGCGCGCAACGTCGCGGTGACATGCGGCGGCGCGCCGTTGACGTCGACCACCGCGGCGTCGATGCCGTCGACTGAGGTGCCCGACATGAGGCCGATGACGCGCATGGTGCCTCCCTACGACTGCCACGTATTAAACGGGAACGGGTTCTCCACCTTCTCCGGTTCTTCTTCCTCGATCTTGTCCAGCAGCGCCAGCAGCCGGGCCTTGTAGTTCTCGTCCACGGCAAGCTCGTTTTCCACCCGGCTGCCCTCCTGCAGGAAGTGCTTGAAGTCCCGGCCCAGGGCGCGGCCCTGCTCGGTGTGCATGTCCAGCGCGAAGTCGGGGATGACCGGCGTGCGCCCGTACTCGAACTCGGTGATGATGATGTTCTTGAGGTTGTCGCTGGTGCGGTCCTTCTTGGCCGCGGCCAGATAGCGGATGGCGTGGACGAAGAAGATGGGCCGGTCGCCGTCGGTGTAGGGGAAGGTTTGGCGCATCTGGTTGAGCGTGTGGATGAGCACCGGCGCGCTCAGGTCGCCGAAGCCCACGTCTTCCACGGAGATGGCCTGGAGCCGCCGCCACAGCTTTTCTTCCAGTTGGGGGCTGGTGATGTACATCTCGTAGGCGAAGGTGACGGCCTCCTCGGCCAGGCCCCGGCGGATGGACTTCTGCAGGGCCGAGATGATGAGGTCGCTCTGGATGCCGTTGCGCGTCTTGACGCCGCGCCAGGGGTCATAGGACATGAAGTCGGACATGGGTGTGGCTCCGTTTTGGGTGGACTTCTGTGTGAGTGTGAATCGCTCTGCCGGGCCATTGTACCGCAAATGGGGGATTGTCGGGGTGCTGATGAGGGGCCATGCCCGCTAGGGCTGCGCGCCACGTTGGAAATCGGCGCGCGCCTGCGTTGCATCAACCGTCCTCTTTGCATACAATCAGACGCAACCTCCACGCATCTATCAAGACAAATTTCATCCACCACACCAACGCAGGCATCCTCATGCGCATCGGCATCGACGTAGGCGGCACCAACACCGACGCGGTCCTCATGGACGGGCGCAACGTCCGCGGCTGGGCCAAGGCGCCCACCACCGACGACGTGAGCGGCGGCATCACCCGCGCGTTGACCGACCTGATGACCGCCTCCCATGTCGCGCCTGGGGCCGTCGACGCGGTCATGCTGGGCACGACCCACTTCACCAACGCCGTGGTCGAACGCCGCGCGCTCAGCCCCACCGCCGTGGTGCGCATCGGTCTGCCGGCCACGGCCAGCCTGCCGCCTTTTGTGGACTGGCCCGCCGATCTGGTGGACGCGCTCGGCGGGCAAGGCTTCCTGGTCCACGGCGGCTATGAATTCGACGGCCGGCCCATCGCGCCCCTGGACGAGGGCGAACTTCGCACCGTCGCCGGGAAGATCCGCGATGCGGGCATCACGTCGGTGGCGGTGTCGGGCGTCTTTTCGCCGGTGAATGCAGACCAGGAGCAGCACGTGGCCGCCGTCCTCGCTGACGTGATTCCCGGCGTGCGCGTCAGCCTGTCCCACGAGATCGGGCGCATCGGCCTGCTGGAGCGGGAGAACGCGGCGGCGATGAACGCCTGTCTGACGGACCTGGCCACGCGCATCGTCCGCTCCTTCCGCACGGCGCTGGCCGAATTGGGCATCGCCGCGCCCTTCTACATCAGCCAGAACGACGGCACGCTGATGAGCGCCGAGTTCATGGAGCGCTATCCGGTGCTCACTTTTGCGTCCGGCCCCACCAACAGCATGCGCGGCGCGGCCTTCCTCTCCGGGGTGAAGGACGGGGTGGTGGTGGACATCGGCGGCACCACGTCGGACGTGGGCGTGCTGGCCCACGGCTTCCCGCGCGAGGCGTCGGCTGCGGTGCGGGTGGGCGGTGTGCGCACCAACTTCCGCATGCCCGACGTCTACTCGTTTGGCTTGGGCGGCGGCAGCCATGTCCAGACCGCCGCTGCGCATCGGCCCCCAGAGTAGGGCTACGCCATCACCAGCCGGGCGCATCTTCGGTGGCGACACCTCACCGCCACCGACATCACGTGGCCGCGGGCTTAGCTGCCATCGGTGACCCGGCGCGGCCGTGACCTATTCCCGGCGTTGGCACGAGGCCAGGCGACCATGGCGGCCATGATCGCCGACGGCGTGGACCGCATGAAGACGGCCGCGGGCGACGTGCCGGTGGTGCTGGTGGGTGGCGGCGCATCCTGGTGAGCGACCGCTGGCCGCGTCTCCACGTCCATCGCCCGGAACATGCGGCCGTGGCCAACGCCATCGGCGCGGCCATCGCCCAGGTGGGCGGCGAAGTGGAGCGAGTCTTCAGCCTGGACACAATTCCGCGGGCAGAAGCGCTGGCCCAGGCACAGGTCGAAGCGTCCCAACGGGTGCTGGCCGAGGGCGCATTGCCGGACTCGGTGACAATCGTGGACATCGACGAAGTCCCCCTCACCTACCTCCCCGGCAACGCCACGCGCATCCGCGTCAAAGCCGTAGGCACGCTTGAGTTAACATAAGCCACGGATGGACACAGATAAACACAGATTAAACTACACAAACATGGCGCACGTGTATACCGAATTATCTTGTTTGATTTAAGCGTTTTTGCTTTTATCCGGGTTATCTGCAGTCCATCTGTGGCTCAGTTTTTTATGAAGAAAGTTGGTCTTGCATGTGGCAGATCACGCATGACGACGTGGAATCCATCGCCATCGGCGCGGGCATCTTGGGCACGGGCGGGGGCGGCAATCCGTATGTGGGCAAATTGCTCATGCAGCGGCTGCTGGACCAGGGGCTGACGGCCACGGTCATTCCCATCGACGCGGTGGACGACGACGCGCTGGTGACTGAAGTGGGCGGCATGGGCGTTTTCCACCGTCGGCATTGAAAAGCTGCCCAACGGCCAGGAGCCGTTGGTGCTGGAGACGCTAGAGGCGTACATCGGTCGGCCCCTCGACGCCGTCATCAGCGCAGAGATCGGCGGCTCCAACTCCATCCAGCCGCTGGTGGCGGCTGCAGCTTCACGGGCAAGCTGTGCTGGACGGCGACGGCATGGGACGCGCTCTCCCCGAGCTGCAGATGAGCACCCATCTCATCGAGGGCGCGGCCTGTGTTCGCGGCGCTGGTGGACGAAAAGAACCAGCGCGCATGGTCTTCGACAGCATCAGCGATCCCTACATCGTGGAGAAATTCGCGCGAGGTCTGCATCGCCATGGGGTGTCAGGCCGAGCTGGCCATGCCCGTGCTGACCGGCGCGCAGTGCAAGCGTTCGTCGGTGCGCAACACCATGACGCTGGCCAAACGGCTGGGCGATGCCAGGCGGCGCCGCACGCCGGACCAAGGCGCCGATGGTCGCGGCCATCCTGGCGGTGACCGGCGGCGTGGAACTCTTTGCGCGCTGGTGGATGTGCAGCGGCGCACCACCGGCGGCTTTGCCCGGGGTGAATTGCATGCTGAGGGACTGGGCGCATGCCGGGGCGACTGGATGCGCGGCGTTTCAGAACGAAAACTTGATCGCCTGGCGCAGCGACCGCACCTGCACCGGGGCGGCACAGGGCGACGTGGTGGCGTGCGTACCGGACCTGATCTGCATCATTGACACGGAGACGGGCGAACCCATCACCAGAGCACCTGCGCTTACGGTATTCCTGCGCGCCACCGTGCTGGGGATCCCCAGTTCGGACAGCTGCGCACGGCCAAGGCGTTGGAGGTCATCGGCCCGGCCGCGCTCGGCTATCCTGAAGTCGAGTTTGTGCCCATGGCCA
Organism: Caldilineaceae bacterium; assembly: GCA_041391205.1. Taxonomy (GTDB): domain Bacteria; phylum Chloroflexota; class Anaerolineae; order Caldilineales; family Caldilineaceae; genus JAWKOK01. The sequence goes on along the minus strand of JAWKOK010000042.1, from coordinate 37,495 downwards.
AGACGCCCGGCGTACCTGAGTAGGTGCGCACGCGCCGCGCGCGCACCTGAAACCGGTGCCGCCTACTGTCCCGGCGGCGTGATCGTGCGCAACAGATCGGCCATGGTCTGGCCCACGCTGATGACGCCTTGCTGCGGACGGTTCAGGTCATGATGATGATGAGCACCGCCACGTAGGCGACGGTGAAGAGGATCATGGCCAACGTGTCGCCTTCGCTTGCCGGCACTGCTGGCGACGCCGATCAAGAGGAAACTCAGGATCGTGGCCAGCACGAGCATGGTGCCCAACATGCGCGGCAGACGCAGGTTGACGCCGTCCAGCGGAGTGTGTGTACGTCGATCACGTCGTTGAACGACTCCGCGACCAAGGCTGTGATGTCGCCAGTCGTTCCCGCCTTCACATCTTCCATGATCGCCCACAACTCATTGTGGATCTCCTCCGATCGGACCAGGACCGACTCGATCATCGTACTGTCGCCTGGCGTCGGCGGCATCCAACCGGATCTGGGTGCTCACGCACAGCCTGCGTTTGGCGGCCAAAAGCCGGCCTGTCAAAAGCCGCACGCAGCCACGCGGTGCCGATGGCATCTTGCCTCCGTCACCACCATCTCCCTTGCGGCTGTTGTGCTGATTGATGACGATGCCGATGGAAAGGCCATCAGAAACGCCATCAGTCCCAACATACCGCCGGCCACGGTGTTGGTCATGCGGTTGTCTTTGCTTTCGGGCCTGCGCTTCTGGAGCCAGATTTCCAGCCGAAAGCCGATCTCGACGGCAATCAGGAGGATGACGACGATAGCCAGAAAGATGCCCCAGATTGAAGTTGATCAATGCTGAACACGAACGGTTTCCTTTGTTCACTTGGTGTGATGTTGCTTGATGTCGCGGCCGGTTTAGTTTGCACGCCCTCGTGCGAACGGCTGTGCCCAAGCCGGGGCGATGCTACCGTTCGCACGAGGGCGTGCGAACTGGACGGATGTCTGCCCCAAATCTGTGATACACCCCGCCATTGGTGCACCGTGGACTTTGCGCCGGGCGCGCGCTACAATGAGGGCGGACCGAGAACTGTCCGCCAACCAAAAGTCCGGGAGGAGCGTATGCACACCAACACCGTCAGTTGGATCGACGACGAAGTCGCGGCCCTCAAGGAGGCCGGCCTCTACACCACCATCCGCACCATCGACTCGCCCATGGACGCCTGGGTGACCATCGACGGGCGGCGCCTGCTCAACTTCTGCGCCAACAACTATCTGGGCCTGGCCAACGATCCCCGTCTACGCGCCGCGGCCAAGGATGCCATCGACCGGTACGGCATCGGGCCGGGCGCGGTGCGCACCATTGCCGGCACCATGGCGCTCCACGTCCAGTTGGAGGAGGACCTGGCCGCCTTCAAAAAGGCCGAAGCCTGCATCACCTTCCAGAGTGGCTTCATGGCCAATGTCGCCACCATCCCCGCGCTGGTCGGCCCTGACGACATCATCTTTTCCGACGAACTCAACCACGCCAGCATCATCGACGCCTGCCGTCTCAGCCGCGCCAAGGTCGTTCGCTACGCGCACACCGACGTCACCGACCTGCGTTGCGCCATCGCGGAGGCGGGGTCTGCTCGCCGGCGGCTCATCGTCACCGACGGCGTCTTCAGCATGGACGGCGACATCGCGCCGCTGGACGAAATCGCCGCGGTGGCCGAGGAGCACGGCATCACGCTCATGGTGGACGACGCCCACGGCGAAGGCGTGCTGGGCGCGGGCGGCCGCGGCATCGTGGACCACTTCGGCCTCCACGGGCGCGTGGATGTGGAGGTGGGCACCATGAGCAAGGCCTTCGGCGTGGTGGGCGGCATGGTCGCGGGCAAGCGGAGCATCGTGGAGTGGCTGCGCCAGCGGGGGCGTCCCTTCCTCTTCTCCAGCGCCATGACCGTGCCCGACGTGGCCGCGTGCATTGAAGCCACCAGGATACTGCGCGCATCGGACGAATTGGTGGCGCGGCTGTGGGCCAACGCGCGCTTCTTCAAGGACGAGATGGCGCGCCTGGGCTTCGACGTGGGCCATAGCCAAACACCCATCGTGCCGGTGATGCTGGGCGAGGCCACGCTGGCCCAACAGTTCAGCCGCCGCCTCTTTGATGAGGGGGTCTTTGCCATGGCCATTGCCTATCCGACGGTGCCCCAGGGCAAAGCGCGCATCCGTGTGATGAACTCGGCTGCGCATAGTCAAAGTGATCTGGAGCTGGCCTTGGACGTCTTCCAGCGCGTCGGCGCGGAGTTGGGAGTGTTGGGCCATGCGTAAGCCGGTCATCCTCATCACCGGCGCCAGCGGGGAGGTGGGCCAGGCGCTGGTGCACCATCTGGCCGACGGCGGGCGCAATCGCCTGTTGACGCTGGATCTGCGCCCGCCACGCGCCCGACATCGCGCCCAGCTGGTCACCCACATCGAAGGCGACCTGCTCAACAAGATCCTGCTGACGCGGCTGGTGAGCGAGTACGAGATCGACGCCATCTATCACCTGGCCGCGCTGCTCTCCACCAGCAGCGAGTTCACGCCGGAGATGGCCCACCAGGTCAACGTGGAGGGGATGTTGACGCTGCTGCAACTGGCCGGTGAGCAGTCCCAGTGGCGGCAGCGGCCGGTCCAGTTCATCTTCCCCAGCTCCATCGCGGTCTACGGTCTGCCCGAGCGGTCGAGCAAAGGGCTCTACCAGCAGGTGCGCGAGTGGGAGTGGAACCAGCCGCGCACCATGTACGGCTGCAACAAGCTCTATTGCGAGATGCTGGGCAACTACTACGACCATTACTACCGGCAACTGGCGGCCGAGCAGCCGGTGACGGTGGACTTCCGCAGCGTGCGCTTTCCCGGCCTCATCAGCGCGTTCACCGTGCCGACCGGCGGCACCAGTGACTATGCGCCCGAGATGATCCATGCCGCGGCCCGGGGCGAGCCATACGCTGCTTCGTCAGCGAGGAGATGACGCATCCCGTTCATGGCCATGCCCGACGCGGCCGCCGCATTGGTCCAACTGGCGCGCGCCCCGCGTGAACACTTGGCCCGGTCGGTCTACAACGTCACGAGCTTTAGCCTCTCGCGGCGGAGATTCGGGACATGGTCACGTCCCACTTTCCCGACGCGGTCATCACCTTTGCGCCCGACGACAAGCGCGCCGCCATCGTCGACAGCTGGCCCGCGGACCTGGACGACAGCGCCGCGCGCCGGGACTGGGGCTGGCACCCGCAGTACGATGCGGAGAGTGCGTTTCGGGATTATTTGGTGCCGAATATTCGGGAGAGGTATGGAAGGGAAGGGCAGGAGCAAAGATTGAAGATTGAAGATTGTGACCCGGCGCGCGAAGTCCGACTTCTCGCCAGAAGTCAGACTTCTCTGGCAGTCGACCCAATCTTCAATCTTTAATCTTGCCCATTCCTCAATCTTGCCGTCTAAAAGTGAGCACAAACGCCACTTGTTCATTGTTGGGCAAGCCCATGCCGTCGGCGCGGTCGCCGGGCTGGTCGGCGCTGGTGGCGAAGACGATGCCGTTGCGCCGCCGGGTCCATGCCGATGAAGATCGGATAGTCCCCTTCACCCTGCGCGTTGGTGACGGTGTAGCCCGGATTCTCGTCCGGGCGGCGGCCCACCCAGTCGACCACGAAGCGCACGCCGGGCGCCGGTGCGCGCTTCCGGCATCTTCGGCCTTGATGAAGACGTGATGCCGCCCGCCCGCCTCGCTGGGATCCAGAAGTAGGCGGCGCGCATGAGACGCCATGCCGGCGCGGCATCAGTGCGTGTCAGGCGTACGCCCCAAGTCGTCAAGCGCGGGTCCCATTGTAGGCCGATCTCCGGTTCGGGTTCTGGCTCCGGCTCCGGTTCTGGCTCCGGTTCGGGTTAGGTTCCGGCTCGGGTTTGGGTTCAGGTTCCCGGTTCAGGCTCCGGTTCGGTTCGACGGCCCCGCGTCCCAACTGAAGCGGCGCGTGAATGCGGGGATGGCGCGCACGGCCGCGATGGTCTCCGTCTTATCGCCCAGGGGACCGCCCCGCAATCTTCTGCGGTGTTCCAGCCGCTGACCAGCCACGGCGTCATGCTGAAATAGTAGTCGGGCAGCGGCTCGCCGTTGGAGAGCACGCCCGTGCGGAACCACTCGAAGATCTCCCGGTGATACAGCGCGTGATACGGCTGCACCACGCGCGGGTAGCGGCGGTCGTCGTCCACGCCGAACTGCCAGCCGCCTTCGCCGCCCACGATGGGGATGACCAGACCCAGGCGCGCCTGCATCCACACGGCAAACGCCGTCCCCATCATCACCGAGACCGGGTCGTCCACGATGGTGATGCCCGGATGCGTCGCCTGGGACAACTCGTCGTACGGGTAGCTGGGCGGGTGGTTGACGCCGTAGTTGTGCACGACGAAGACGGCCCGCTCCCAGATGTCGCGCCGGTTCATCGCGTCCACGGCGTCGATGGCCGCGTCCAGTTCGCTCTTGCCCATGACCTGGAGACCGGGATAGCCGCCGGCATCCGCCACCGTGGCCGCGTGGCGCGCCCAGCGCTGGGCAAAGACCTGCCGGTAATTCTCCGGTCGTTCGTCGTCCCACTCGCGGCGGTCCGACGGCTCGTTGTAGATCTGGATGTAGGCCGGGATGCCCTCGTCTTGCAGCGCGCGCACGAAGGGCAGCGGGTCCACAAAGGCGTCGATCTGTTTGGCGATGCGCACCACCGGCATGATGCCTGCGTGCCAACAGGCCACCGCGGCACGCCGCGCCTGCTGCTCGTCCGGCGCGTAGATGAGCGTCCACGTGGCGTTGATGGTGCGCAGCCGGTCCACGCAGCGCTGGATGCTCGCGTCGGTCAGGTTGAGATCGAAGTGGAGGCCGCGGCCGTTGTCGTGGGGTGGGCGGGGATAGGCGCGCAGCCGTGCCTTGTTGTCTGCACTCAGCGTGACGGTCGGCGGGCGCGTCACCGCGGTGGGCGCGGGCACGTCACCGTCGACCGTCACGGTCAACGTGCTGCTCTCGCCGGTGCCGTCCTCCCGGGCCACGTGGAGCACATAGTCGGTCGTCACGACGGGCGTCACCGCCTCCTCGCCCTGGTGCGGCACCCCGCGCCAGTTGAGATAGACGGCATCCGCGCCTTGGGTGCGCCAACGGAGCGTGGTCGATTCGCCAAAACGAATGGTCGCCGGCGTGGCGGCAAAGTGGTTGATGGGCATAGCGGCGTTCCCCTTCGGTGGTTGCGTCAATGACGGGGCCGGGGTCTGTTCGTGCCTTATTGAACACCAATTTGGTGGGAAGCGCTAGCGGCGCAAGCGGGGGTGGTGATGGGGGAGCAGGAAGTCAATTTGCGGGCCGACGTCGGGTGCGCCCGGAAGGCGTGAAAACGGGCTGCATTCTGCCCAGGGAGGCAGCCTCTCCACGTGACGAACGGAGACGCCGGTTATGCCTCCCAAAGTTCTTCGTTTTCCAGCAACTGGTGCAACGTGGCCAATGCCCGGTGTTGGAGCGCTTTGACCGCGCCTTCGGTCTTGTCCAACATTTCGGCCACTTCGTTGATGCTGCAGCGTTCGATGAAGCGCAGGCTGATGACCAGCGCCTGGTCTTCGGTCAGCCGGCGAATTGCCGCGCGCAGACGTTCGATCTCCAGGCGGCTCTCGGCGATACGCACGGGATTGTACTGGGTGGTGGTGAGCACGGGCGCGTCGTCCAGCGGCACGTAGGTCTGTTTGGCGCAGTCGCGGTAGTGATCGACCAGCAGGTTGTGGGCGATGCGGTACAGCCAGCCGGAGAAGGACGTGCGCCACGTGTGGCCGTTGCGGATGGCTTCCAGCATCTTGAGGAAGACATGGGCCGTCAAATCCTCGGCCAGGGCTTCGTCGCCCACACGGCGGTAGAGGAACGCGTAGATCTTGCCCTCGTAACGGGCGTAGATCTCGGCGATGGCGCGCTCATCAAACTCGGTCGCTCGAGACAGAAGCTCATCTTCTTCGAGCATGGAGACGGGCTTGATGTGCGGTTTCGGCAGGACAGGCGCAACAAAGGTTTGCGTAGGCGGGATCAGCTGTGTGTTCATCATGGCTCAATAGTCACGCAACTCGGTCGGGTGCTTTGGATGCGTGCACGGTTGGGTATGATGACAGCTGCGAACCCGTGCGGCTTACATGAGGTTAATCGTGGACTGTTTCAAAATCCTTCGCTCCATCTTTGGAAACGAAGAATTCGTGGCCCAAGCAGATTCGCATAGAAATCGATGTTGCGGATGCACGGTGATGTGTACAGTTTTGTCGACCGCTGGATCCGCCAGAGAGGATCGCCCATTTTGATGGCTGCGCAGACCGCCGGTGTGAGACGGCCCTGGTTGCCGGTCGGATGCCGCGCATTGTGGCGGCGTGCACGGGATTCGTGTAGTAAAGGGGGTGGACGCACGGCGTGTGGGTCCAAATTGCGCTGATACCCGTCAGCCTCCTTTGTGATTGGGCCTTCAACCGGTACACTTCCGGAGCATGACGACTTATGGCAAGCCGACGTCCGTGTGGCGTGGACGTCGGTCGCGGACCGGTGCGTCTCACCGGTCGTAGACATGACGACACCCGGGCAGTGGCGATACCCGGGTGTCGTCGAAACTGTCTGCATCGACAGCCGAAGGGAGTTGCAGGGCCGAAGCACCTGCATCTAATTCATCGTCGTAGCAAACGGCAATCCTTCGTGGATTTTGAACGTACCCCGTGCAAGGGCATCCGCCACGGTCAACATGACGGCAACCCGGGTCATCAAACGCTTGAGACGGACGCGGCGAAACTGTTGAATGCGCACGCCCGCGTGCGAAGCGCAGTGCGCACGGAGCGAAACTCTGCCGCAAACTGAGCTGCATCCGGGAAGCGGGCTTACTTGGCGAAAATAGTTTGATGTCGTATAATTCGACGTGAATTGATGACGCATTATCAGCATACCGTTTGCAACTCGCAACTCGCAACTCGCAACTCGCAACTCGCAACTCGTACGAGGTTCCCATGCAACCAATCCAAGGCATTCATCACATCACAGCGGTGGCCGGCGATCCCCAACGGAACGTCGACTTCTACGTGCAGGTGCTCGGCCAGCGCTTCGTCAAGAAGACCGTCAACTTCGACGATCCCGGCACCTATCATCTCTACTACGGCGATCTGGTCGGCAGCCCCGGTACCATCATGACCTTCTTCCCGTGGCGCTTCGCCCGGCGGGGGCGGCGGGGCAACGGCGAAGTGAGCGCCACTGCCTACAACATTGCGCCCGCGTCGTTCGATTTCTGGTGGAAGCGGCTCTCGTCCCACAGCGTGGCCGCGTTGACCCGGGGCACGCGCTTCGACGCCGACGTCATCGGCTTCCAGGATCCCGACGGCATGCGCATCGAACTGATCACCCATGAGGGGCAGCCTGCGCCCCGTGTCTGGGAAGACGGTCCCGTGCCCGCGGATCATGCCCTGCGTGCCTTCCACGGCGTGACCATCGGCGTGGACGATCCGCGGCAGACGGCCACGCTGCTGGTCGACCACATGGGCTACACGCCGGTGGGCGAAGAAGGCAGTCGTCTCCGCTTCCAGGGCGCGTCCGCCGACCACGGCCAGTACGTGAACCTGCTGGTCCAGCCCGGCCTGGGCTACGGCCAACTGGGCGCCGGCTCCGTCCATCACGTCGCCTTCCGCACGGCCGACGATGCCGAGCAACTGGAATACAAGGACGCGCTCACCGCCGTGGGCCTGGGGCCGACCCCGGTGCAGGACCGCCAGTACTTCCACTCCATCTACTTCCGCGAGCCGGCCGGCACGCTCTTCGAAATCGCCACCGACGCGCCTGGTTTCGCCTGGGACGAGCCTGTGGACAGCTTGGGCCGCGAGCTCAAATTGCCGCCGTGGCTTGAGGGGCAACGCGCCGTGGTGGACGCGCGGCTGCCGGTGTTGGTCAACCCGGAATATGCGCCCGCGGAGTAACCTGCGTGGCCGCACCGGGCACTGTTTGTGAAAGGCAGAAATCGATGACAATTGTGCATGAAAACCAACGTGTCTACACGGCCGGCGTCCCGCTGGAACAGGCCGACGTGGCCGTGATTCTGCTCCACGGCCGCGGCGCGACGGCCCGGAGCATCCTGACGCTGGCCGACGAATTCGCGCAGCCTAACATCGCCTTTCTCGCGCCCCAGGCCGCTGGGAATACCTGGTATCCGTACAGCTTTCTGACGCCCATGGACCGCAACGAACCCCATCTCAGTTCCGCGTTGGCGACGGTGGCCGCGGTCGTGGCCGCGGTGGAGGAGGCTGGCATCCCGGCGGACCGGATCGTCCTGGGCGGCTTTTCCCAGGGCGCATGCCTCGCGTCCGAGTGGACGGCGCGCCACGCCCGGCGCTACGGCGGACTGCTCGTCTTCAGCGGCGGGCTCATCGGGCCGCCCGCACGCCGCGTGCATATACGGGCGACCTGGCGGCACGCCGGTCTTCATCGGCTGCAGCGACATTGACGCCCACATCCCCGTGGAGCGTGTCCACGAGACGACCCAGGTTCTGCGCGGCCTCGGTGCAACGGTCGATGAGCGCATCTATCCGCAGATGGGCCACACCATCAACGAGGACGAACTTGCGGCCGCGCACGCACTGCTGGCGAGCATCGCCTAACCGATATTCAGGGGGAAGGGAACCAATGCGCAAGATTCAGACCCAGGGCGTGCATCACATCACGCTCATCGGGGCGACCCGGCAGGCGACCATTGACTTTTGGGAGGGGGTGCTGGGCATGCCTTTCATCTTCGAGCAGCCCAATCTGGACGTGCCCGAGGAGAACCATCTCTACTTCGATCCGGGCGACGGGCGGCTCATCACCGTCTTCACGCGCGAGGATCGGCCCATCGATCCGTCGCCCAACCCGGAGCAGATCGGCGTGTTGCACCACCTGGCCTTCAACGTCTCCCGGGCGACGTACACCCAGGTGGCCAAGCGCCTGAAAGAGCGGGGCATCCCCAACAGCGGCGAGGTCGACCGCGGCTTCATGTATTCCATCTATTTTCGGGATCCGCTGGGGCAGTTGCTGGAACTGGCGAACTACAAGTTTGACCCGCCGCCCGGCGTCAGCCACGCACAGGTGCTGCTGGAAGCCCACAAGCTACGCGTCGCCCGGGGCGACTACAACATCAGCGACGAGCACGTGTCCGACGCCATCGAACTGCTCGTCCAGCGCACGGCTGCGTCGTTGTCCGAGGATCGGTCGGCCGCGTGGCCGGAGTAGGTTTTGGGGTGGTGGGGTTGAATCGACTCGCCTTCACCCACCGCGCCTGGGTCGGGCAACAGTACGCTGAGCATGAGCGTGTCCAGGCTGTCGTTGGCCGACGATGGAGCGTCGCCCGTTCATTACATATTGAACCCTCTTGCTATTCACCTCTTATTTTGGTAACGTAATGTGGTCAGTCACGGTTCACTGGTCACGACAGAAGACAATGACTACCACCCTACAGATCCGCCTCCTGGACACCTTCGAATTGCGCTCCAATGGCGCGCTTGTCACCACCGTCGATAGTGCGCGTCTTCAGTCATTGTTGGCTTATCTCCTGCTCCATCGATCTTCCCCCCAGCATCGTCACCATGTAGCGTTCCTGTTTTGGCCGGATACCACAGAGGCACAAGCGCGCACCAATCTCCGGAAATTGCTCTTGCTTCTGCGGCGTGCCTTGCCTGACGCCGCCCAGTTTCTAGAGGTGACGGCCAAAACGATCCAGTGGCGCGCAGATGCACCGTATGAACTGGACGTGCAGCGTTTTGAACAGGGCTGCGCTGCCGACTCTCCCGCGGCGTGGCAGGCGGCCATAGACCTCTATCGAGGAGAGTTGCTGCCCAGTTGCTACGACGATTGGATATTCTCTGCCCGCGAACAGTTGAACCAGACTTTTGTGGAGACGGCGGATCGGCTAATTCAACACCTTGAAGCCGCACACGAACCGCATCGGGCCGTTCATTACGTACAACGACTTCTACGTCATGATCCCGTACGTGAAACGACCTATCGCCAGTTGATGCAGCTCCATATGCAACTGGCCGACCGCGCTTCAGCACTGCGCGTTTATCACAAATGCGCTACCGTGCTCCGTCGCGATCTGGATGTTGAGCCCAGCGAGGAAACGCAGTCTCTCTATCGACGGCTCATGGACGATGAATCAGTGTCGGTGTATGTTCCGTCAGACATCGAACAGCCAGTCGCCGAAGGTCCGATTGCCGAACACGCGGCGACGCTGATTGGACGCCACTCGGAATGGCAGGCACTTCAGTCGCTTTGGCGCCAACTTACCCCCAATAATCCTCACTTGGCCTTGATTACGGGTGAGGCAGGCATCGGCAAAACCCACTTGGCCGAGGTGTATCTGCATTGGGCAAGCCAATTGGGCGCAACGGTGGCACAGGCGCGATCTTGGTCCGGCGAAGGGCGAATAGCCTATGCGCCGATCACTGCTCTGCTACGCAGTGAAGTGATGCAGTCCCAACTTGGCCATCTTGACACAGTTTGGCTGACTCAGATCGCCAGACTCCTGCCGGAATTGCGCACTGACTATCCCGAGTTGCCCGACCCCAATCCACTCCATGAGGATTGGCAGCGCCAACGTTTCTTCGACGCGTTGGCGCGCGCCGTCACGGTGTCCTCCGCGCCACATATGCTCTTGGTCGATGATCTTCAATGGTGCGATAGGCAAACGCTGGAGTGGCTGCGCTTCTTCTTGCACGGCGATTACGGCAGACCGCTGCTCGTCGTCGGAACAATGCGCGTCGAGGGTATGGACGATAACGCCGCGCTGGCCGCCCTGTTGCTGAGTTTACGGCAGGCCGGCCAAATCACCGAACTTGAGCTGCGCCCGCTAGAACCTGGAGATGTGACCTCGCTGGCGTCCCAGATGTCCGGTCTGCAGCTGACGCCGGACGTTGCCGGCCAACTCTATCACAGAACCCAAGGGAACCCACTTTTTGTGGTAGAAACGGTACGCGCCGGCATGCACTCGGGGGCATCGTCCGTGCTTGACCTTGAAGGCGCCATGCCCGCTAGAATCAAAGCCGTAATCCAGGAACGATTAAGGCAGCTGTCTCCAGCAGCGCGAGATGCAGCGGCAGTGGCCGCGGCCATCGGGTGTTCATTTACGTTTCCCGTATTGGCGGCGGCTGCGCAGCAAGAGGACACTGTCTTGATTCGAAGCATAGACGAATTGTGGCGACGCCGCATCATGCGCGAACAGAGCATGGATGCCTATGATTTCAGTCACGATAGCATCCGCGATGTCGTCTACGCGCAGTTGAGCCCGATCCGGCGACGTATGCTGCACCGCAACATCGCAGACGCAATTGAAGTCGTCTATCGGGACAAGCTGGAGGAGGCATACGGCGAGTTGGCCGTACACTTTGAACATGCGGGCGAGCATGAAAAAGCCACGGCCTATCGCCTGCTCGCGGGCCAACAGGCGCTGGATACATACGCCCTACCGGACGCGATTTGGCACTATGAACAGGCCCAGACGCTGGCCGCAGAACGTACCGTCCAAGTCGATGCCTACTTCGGATTAGCTCGCGCACACTTTGCCGCCGATCAACTGGATGATGCCTTGACCAGCATTCTTCAGGCACTGCAACTGGTCGAAGGGCATGACCCCCGCGCTGCAAGCCTGTTCCTGCTTCAGGCTGAAATTCTGTTCGCCTGTTATGAGGTGGATGCGGCGGAGTCGGCAGCGCGCGCAGCACAGCAAGCTGCAGAGACGATGGGCGAACAGGAGGCAATTTGCCAGAGCCTTTCGCTATTGGGACAGATTTGCAGCGCCCGTGGGGACCTCAACCTGGAAGTTGACTACATTTCACAGGCGCTGTCACTCAGCCGCCAAGCGCACAATCGCTGGCGAGAAGGTCGTGCGCTGGCAGATTTGGGGTGGCTGCAAGCACAACGCGCTGACTTCACTGCCGCGATCGCGGCAGCAGAACAGGCGCTCGCGATTCTGACAACCACCGACGACCGCGCCGGCGTGGCCTTTACGTGGAATGTCCTTGGGCGCGCACACGGAGGATGCGGCCACTACACTGCCGCTTTCACTGCCTTTCAGCGGAGCGAGGAATTGGCCGCTGCGATTGACCACAAGTTCCTACTGGCCCAGGCTCCGAATCTGTTAGGATGGCTACACCAGCAACTCTATGATTTCACCAGCGCATTGGCACTGGACGAACAAGGAGTCGCCTTGGCCCAACAGTGGGATAAGACGCCGGCCGAAATCAGCGCACGCATCAATCTGGCACTCGATCATCTGTTTCTCGGCTATCCCGACCGTGCGCTGTCGGAATCGGTCGAGATTCAACGGCAGATCGAGCGCAATGCGTTTGGATTTCATGCCTGGCGTTGGCGGCTTCGCTTGCTCCATGCACAAGGACTATGCCGGCTGGCGCGTCATGAAGCAGATTTGGCCTCCGAATTGGCGCGGCAGGGGATCGCCCTTGCCAACAGGACGAGTTCTTACAAGTATGTTGCACTTAATCAGGCGCTGATGGGGATGGCCCATGCACAGCAGGGACACGCGCGCATGGCGATCCCAGCCCTGAAATCGGCGATTGAATTGGCCGACGAAATCGGTTACCAGCCGTTGCGCTGGGAAGGCCGGTGGCATCTTGCCGAGCTAGCAATAGAGACTGGTGACGGCGACGAACCGCAGTGGCTTCAACAGGCTGCACAAATTGTTCGAGACGCCGCAACCACACTTGATGATACCCCGCTTCGCTCCACTTTTTCGGCTGCGGCGCCGATCAAGGCCATTCTCCAGGCCGCCGACACTTCGATCCGGTAGTGCCCTGCATCAAGCAACGGTATAGAAACGCTATGCTGTTGTCATTGGCATGACCCTCTCAGATTTGCCCCACGCTCGCAACGATTTGTTCACACCTCCTCTTCTATCCTGACTAGCACCGTGCGACGTAAATACCACGGCCGAAGTTTGGCGAGTCTACCTCTGCCGGGAACTGTCGACAGATTTCAGCCGGGATTTACCACGGAATGGTCAAGGCTGTGCTGGTAACGAGCAGCAGCTTCGAGTCTCTGTCAGGCGGTTGCCATGGATAACTCTCATCGACACCGTTCGCACTTGTTCACCGTACGTCTGTGGCTGGAGCCTCTCGGCCATCAACAACACGAAGTGCGTAGTCGGGTACGCCATGTATTAAGTGGTGAGACGCGCCACTTTCGGCGTCTATCGGATTTGATGGAGTGGCTGGCCCGCTATTGTGAAGAAATGGAACAGGAGGATGATATGTGACGAAACACCTGGATGATTGTACGGCAAGAGCCTGGAGTCAGGTTCCAACGTTCAAGAGACACGACACTTCAAGGGGAAAATCATGAGTAAATGGACAATACCGGTGGTGATGGGGCTGCTGTTTGCTGTGCTTGGTCTGAGCGCGTGCCAACCAATTGTGGCTCCCAGCGCGATGGACCAAGCCACGTCTGCGCTTGAGGCAGGTGACTCAGTGGGCAAGGTTCTCCAGATCCACTTCCAGTACGACATCACGAGCGACGAGTACCGGGCCGCAGCCACCTCGCTGGCCGATACGTTCGCCCAGCTTGACGGCCTGCGCTGGAAGATCTGGACGCTCAACGAGGAAACGGGTGAAGCCGGCGGCATCTTCCTGTTTGACGATGAGCCGTCGCGCCAGGGCTATCTGGACGGCCTCTATGCTGAAGTGATCGGCGGCAATCCGGCCTTCCATGACTCTGTCATCAAGAAGTTCGACGTCATCGAAGACGCCACCCAGGCGACACACGGACCCGTCGGCACGGTCATGGCCGATGTGTCAGGGCCTGTCGGCAAGGTTCTCCAGATCCACTTCCAGTACGACATCACGAGCGACGAGTACCGGGCCGCAGCCACCTCGCTGGCCGATACGTTCGCCCAGCTTGACGGCCTGCGCTGGAAGATCTGGACGCTCAACGAGGAAACGGGCGAAGCCGGCGGCATCTTCCTGTTTGACGATGAGCCATCGCGCCAGGGCTATCTGGACGGCCTCTATGCCGAGGTGATCGGTGGCAATCCGGCCTAGTCAATGCTGTGCTTGTAACGAGCATCAGCTTCGAGTCTCTGTCAGGCGGTTGCCATGGATAACTCTCATCGACACCGTTCGCACTTGTTCACCGTACGTCTGTGGCTGGAGCCTCTGGGCCATCAACAACGCGAAGTGCGTAGTCGGGTACGCCATGTATTAAGTGGTGAGACGCGCCACTTTCGGCGTCTATCGGATTTGATGGAGTGGCTGGCCCGCTATTGTGAAGAAATGGAACAGGAGGATGATATGTGACGAAACACCTGGATGATTGTACGGCAAGAGCCTGGAGTCAGGTTCCAACGTTCAAGAGACACGACACTTCAAGGGGGAAAATCATGAGTAAATGGACAATACCGGTGGTAATGGGGCTGCTGTTTGCTGTGCTTGGTCTGAGCGCGTGCCAACCAATTGTGGCTCCCAGCGCGATGGACCAAGCCACGTCTGCGCTTGAGGCAGGTGACTCAGTCGGCAAGGTTCTCCAGATCCACTTCCAGTACGACATCACGAGCGACGAGTACCGGGCCGCAGCCACCTCGCTGGCCGATACATTCGCCCAGCTTGACGGCCTGCGCTGGAAGATCTGGACGCTCAACGAGGAGACGGGCGAAGCCGGCGGCATCTTCCTGTTTGACGATGAGCCATCGCGCCAGGGCTATCTGGACGGCCTCTATGCCGAGGTGATCGGTGGCAATCCGGCCTTTCATGACTCCGTCATCAAGAAGTTCGACGTCATCGAAGACGCCACCCAGGTGACACACGGACCCGTCGGCACGGTCATGGAGTAGACTGTGGATTCTTGAAGGGCTAGGGGCAAGTCCAGCCACCACGGGACGGCGGCTGGACTTGTTTGTTTTGCGGCAGAGGAAATCTTGATTTTGCCTGAAATTGCATGAGAGTTGCTCCCGCCACACTCACGAGACCGACGACACGGATGGGGTGATGGTGTGAGCAATGGGCCCGCGTCTGGACCTACCCCACCACCCCAAAACCCTACTCCGCAATCGGCCACAGCGTGCGCCGGGCCTTCACGTACGGCAGGAGGCCGAAGTCGAGGACGAGCGCGCCGGGCGCGGCCACGTAGAGCACCTGCGCGGCGATGGGCGCGAAGCGGGCGTAGAAGTGCTGGGTGGACTTGACCACCAGGATCTGCTTTTCCAGAGGATCGATGCCCACATTGGTGAAAACCTCGGGGCTGAAGGTCTGGCTGCGATGGCTGATGGCCACCACGTCGATGCCGTTGGGGCCGTGCAACGCGACGGTGTCACCCAGGTGATTGGTGCCGTCGCCGAAACGCTGGGTCGCGTTGCGGGCGATCTTGCCGATACGCACGCGCATGTCCACCGGGTCGCCCGACATCGGCCCCATCTTGCCGCCGATGCGCATCTCCAATTCCACACCCTCGCCGACCTCCATGGCCGTTTCCACCACAATTGGATCCCAGATACAGCCGATGGCCGCGTTGCCCATGTTGCGTTCCAGCAGCCGGCGCAGGATGAAGGTCGAATCGTTGGGCGCACCGCCGCCCGCATTGTCCGACACGTCGGCCAGCACCACGGGCTTCTCCGCACTGGCCACGGCCGCGTCCAGCGCCTCGTCGATGGTGAAGTAGCGCGGCTGGACCGAGTCGCGCATGGCGTAGAATTCGTCGCCCAGAGCCTTGGCCAGCGCGGCGCCTTTTTCCGGGTCGTCGTCGGTGATGACGAGGAGGCGCGTGCCCATGTCGGCCACGTCGCCCCAGGGGAAGCCGTGGCCCAGCGAGACGGAGAGCACGCCGTCCTTGCCTTCCAGATCGGTCATGGTCTGCACAAACGACTTGACCGGCTCGCGCGTCGTGTGATAAACGCCGATCATGTTCAAGTCGTGCATGGCGATGTGGGGCTTGACCTTGCCGGCCGCGGTGTCGGCGATGATGTCGAAGAGTTCTTCGGCCCGCGGCGCGGTGTCGATGTGGGGATATTCCTTGTAGGTGATGACCGCGTCCGCGTTGTCGATGAGCAGTTCGGTCAGGTGACAGTGGAGGTCCAGTTCCACGCCGATGGGCACGTCCGGCCCGACCAATGCGCGGATGCAGGCCACCGTGTCGCCTTCGCAATCGTCGCACGCTTCTGAGACCATGGCGCCGTGCATGTTGAGCAGCACCGCGTCCACTGGCATGGCCGCTTCCAGATCGCGCAGAATCTCGTCGCGCAGTTCCTCGTAGACCCGCTGGATCGTGATGCCTGCGGGCATGGCAAACGCGCCCAAGCTTTCGACCGTCTCCCAGCCGCGCGCCTGCGCCATCTCACGCCAGCGCACGGCGGGCACGGCAAAGGCGCTGGGCGGCAGCGGATGTTCGCCGTGGTGCACGAGATAGGTCTGCGCAAAGTTGGGCATGCCGGTGAGAAAGGGGGAGAAGGTGTTGGTTTCGGTGCCGAAGACGGCGGTAAAGATCTTCACGAATTATTCCATTTCGCGTGGGTCCAGCGCGTCGCGCAGACCGTCGCCGATGAAGTTGAAGGCGAGGACGGTGATGACGATCATGATGCCCGGGAAGATGGCGATGTGGGGATAGCGCAAAATAAATGCCCGCCCGTCCGCCAAGATGCCGCCCCACGAGGGAATGGGCGGACGCACACCCAGCCCCAGGAATGAGAGGGCCGATTCCAAAATGATGATGCTGCCCACACCCAGCGAGGCCAGCACGATGACCGGCCCCAGCACATTGGGCAGCATGTGGCGCCAGATGATGCGCGAATTCGGCACGCCGAGAGCCCTCGCCGCGATGACAAAATCCCGCTGGCGCAGGCTCATGATGTCGGCCCGCACCACGCGTGCATAGCGCGACCAGACCGTGGCGCCGATGACGACCACGGTGGTGAGCAGACTCGGTCCCAGCACGGCGGCCAGCACGATGAGCAGCGCGATGATGGGGAAGGCCATGAGCGTGTCGATGATTCGGGAGAGCACCCTGTCCGACCAGCCGCCGAAGAAGCCGGCCACGGAGCCGACGGTCACGCCGATGATCACCGAGATCAGGGTGGAGAAGATGCCGACGATAAGCGCCACCCGCGAGCCGAAGATGATGCGGCTGAAGAGATCCCGGCCCAGATGGTCGAAGCCCATGGGATGGTCCGGCGACGGCCCCACGCCCCGCTGGCCGCGGAAGATGTCGGTGATGGGATCGTACGGTGCAATCAACGGCGCGAAGACGGCCATGAGGATCAGAAGAATCACGACGATCAGGCCGATCACGGCCACCCGATTGGCGGAGAAGCGGCGCCAGGCGCGCCGCCACTCGGAGCGGTGCTCGGTCTTGCGTTCTTGCGGTTTCAGATTCACAGCAGTAGTAGCCATTGACTCACTCTATCCGAATGCGTGGGTCGACCACTGCATACACCAGATCGGTCAGGAGGTTGACAACCACGACGAGCACGGCCAACACCACCACCAGCGACTGGACCACCTGGTAATCCAGGCGGAACACCGAATCGGTGAAGAGGCGGCCGATGCCGGGCAGGGCGAAGACGGTTTCCACGATGATCGTGCCGCTGAGCAGGAAGGCGATGCGGAAGCCGACCACGGTGATGATGGGCAGCAACGAATTGCGCACGGCGTGGCGTGATCACAGTGCGCTCGGGCAGCCCTTTGGAGCGGGCCGTGCGCACGTAATCCTGGGTCACCACTTCGGCGGTGCTGCTGCGCATGACCCGGGTGAAGATGGCCATCTGCTCCGTGGCCAGGACGATGACCGGCAGAATGTAGCCCTTGGCCGAGCGCAAACCGAACGGCGGCAGCCAGCCCAGCATCAGCGAGAAGATGACGATGAGCATGAGCGCCAGCCAGAAATTGGGCGTGGCAATCCCCAGGGCGGAGCCGACGGAGGCAGCGTAATCCAAGGGCGAATTGCGCCGCATGCCAGCTAGAATGCCGATTGGAATCGACACCCCCAGGGCGATCAAAAGCGCGTAGATGTTCAACGTCGCCGTGACCGGCATGGCCTCCAAGATCATGTCGCGCACGGGCACACCCTGGCGTACCAATGACTCGCCTAAGTTGCCGGTGACGAAGTTCTTCACCCAGACAAAATATTGCACATAGTAGGGCTCATCCAGCCCCCAGCGGGCGCGGATCGCCTCCATCTGCTCCTTGGAGATACGCACCTGGCCCTCGCCCAGGAGCATGTCCATTGGATCTCCCGGCATCAACCGCATGATGGCAAAGGTGGCAATGCTGATCAGAATGATGACGATCAGCCCTTCGAACAGGCGGCGTACAATGTACCCGAACATAGGCCCACTTTCGTCGTGAACGACAGGATTGTGTGGTGTACAAAATCCTCCCGCAGCGCCCGACGGCTCAGGGCCGGTACGGGGCAAACTGCGGGAGGATCTGATCGGTGATACGTCCCCCTTAACAGAGGCAGTCTTGACAGAGGCCCTCTATCAAGAAGGAATCGTGGCTAAAGGGTGAGCGGCTGACAGCCGCAATGAACTAGCCGTTCCCTGCCAGACTGAACTCGTAGGCCCGCAGATAGTACTCGGTAGAGGTGGCGGGATCCTCGGGCAGGCCCTCGACCTCGCGGCTGAAGGGGATCAGCCATTGGTCGAACTGCAGATAGAGGACCGGCACCTCTTCGACGAAGATTTCCTGGATGCGGTCGTAGATGGGCTTGCGATCCTCGGGGTTGACGATGGTGACGCCCTCTTCGATCAGCGCATCCAACTCGGGGTTGCTGATCTGGCAGAAGTTGTTGCCGCCGTCGGAGTGCAGCGTGCCGAACGGATCGGGTTCGACGGCGTTGGTCAGATAGGTCCAGTTGAAGAGCGACGCATCCAGCGAGCCGTTGCGCATGCCGTCCAACACACTGGGCGACTCGGCCAACTGCATGTCGATGCCCACCTCGGCGAAGAGCTGCTGGGCCAACTCGGCAATGGGGCGGCGGGCCTGGTCACCGGAGATGGTGGTGCAGGTGAAGGAGAGCTTGACGCCGTCCTTCTCGCGGATGCCGTCGTCGCCCACGACCCAGCCGGCC
Source organism: Caldilineaceae bacterium (assembly GCA_041391205.1). Lineage (GTDB taxonomy): Bacteria > Chloroflexota > Anaerolineae > Caldilineales > Caldilineaceae > JAWKOK01. The sequence continues at coordinate 18,434 of JAWKOK010000042.1, read as the reverse complement.
TCGTCCAGCATGGCCGCCGCCTTCGCGGGGTCGTACTCGTACTGCTTCAGGTCCGACCGGTGATAGTAGCTGGACGGCGGAATGTTGGAATGGGCCACGGTGGCGGTGCCGGACCACAGCTCGTCGATGATGCGCTGGCGATCCAGCGCGTGCATCATGGCCTGGCGCACTTCCTTTTCAGACAACTGGGGCAGCGAGGTGTTCAGCGGGAAATGCTTGATGGAATTGCCCAGCGTCGCGTAGACCAGGAAGTTGGGATCCTCGGCCAGCACCAGGCTGTCTTCCACCAGCAGCGGCCACACGGAGGAGTGTGCATCGCCGGTCTGCAGCGCAATCATGCGCACCGACGGCTCCGGCACCACGTCCAGACGCAGGATGTCGATCTTGGGACGGCCGCGGAAGTGGTCGTCGAACGCCTCCAGTTCGGTGTACTCCGAGGGACGCCATTCCTTGACCTTGAAGGCGCCTGTGCCGATGGGCGCGGTGCGATAGACTTCTTCGCCCACTTCTGCGTGGTACTCGGACTGGACGATGCCGAACTCGGCCCACGTGGCCAGCGACGCCGCGTTCACGGCGTCCATGTTGACCACGACGGTGTAGTCATCCGGGGTCTCAATGGTACCCACACTCTGGAAGTCGCCGATGGAGAGCATGGCGTTGTCGGGGTTGCCGTAGAACTCGTAGGTGTACTTCACGTCGGCGGAGGTGAATTCCTTGCCGTCGTGGAAGAGCACGCCTTCGCGCAGCTTGAAGGTGTAGGTCAGGCCGTCTTCGGAGACCTCGTAGGATTCGGCCAGCACCGGTTCCAACTCGTTGTACTCGTTGTACCAGACCAAACTGTTGTGGATATTGTTGATGATCACATAGTGGACGTCCGGACCGTTGTCGTCCGGCGTCAAGCTGGCCACCTCGTGATGGCCCATGATGATCAGCGTGCCGCCGCCGGCGGCCGGCGCCGCCTCACCACCGGCCGACGCAGCCGGTGCAGCGGAGCCGCCTTCCTGGGACGGCACGGCACAGGCGGCGAGAAACGCAGCGGCGGAACCGCCCACGACGGTGTAACGCAGGAACTGGCGACGATTCAACTTCAGCGGTTGACGAACCTGTTTTTCTTCTCGTGCTGCCATGGATTTCCTCCTGTTTGGATGGGTTGTGCACTTGAATCGGCTTGGTGAACGACGGGTGCGGTCACGGGTTGATGTCCATGTCTCCACGTCGTTGTGAGACAGTGGCATGGCCTTGCGAACGCGCACCATGAAGAAGATAACGCAACTGGTACGATTGGCGGGACGCAGGTGAAGATTTGTTCCTGGTCATCAAATCCTTTCGGGGGAATTCGACCACTTTGTCACGAGTGCAAGTCTGGGCCGACCCTCTTCAGGATTTCATCGAACTGTCATACGGGTTTGGAACCGACAGAATTTGCGGGGGGATGCGGGCCGATGTTATGCAGACCGATTGTGATCCCGCACTGGTGGAACAGTTGCTTGTCGTGACCGGCTTGCACATCGGTGTGCAGAAATTGGTGTGCAGAGAATGGTGGCTTTCCATCTTCCACCGCGCCAACCTTGTGAAGATGGGGCAAGTCTATCACAGCCCAAAAACGGCTGTCAACCGAGGCGGACCGAAATTTGCACAAGTGGGATGAGGTGCGCGGTGCATCGCAATTTGGACGTCTGCCCCGAACCTGGGTAGATTCTGCGCGCGCGGGTCTATCACAATTTGGGGGGCAATGCCGCAGGCTGCCTGTTCAGTTCGCACGCCCTCGTGCGAACGGGTAGATTGGGGGCAATGCCGCAGGCTGCCTGTTTAGTTCGCACGCCCTCGTGCGAACCGCTTTGCCAAAGCCGGGTCTAGCCGGCCGTTCGCACGAGGGCGCGCGAACTGGATGGGCGTCCGCCCCGAATCTAGGCGGAGATCCTGCGCGCGCCGACCGTTTGCGGACGTATGGCAGCGGGGCTACAATGGCGAGGCCGCCGGAAGGGCCGGCGCTTGACTGCGCAGATGCCGGATGCGCTGCTACACCTCCACAGAGCTAAACCACTTTCAGCCAAGGGAGTTCAACGATGGCGAAGACGTTGCGTTGGGGATTACTGTCGACAGCCCGCATCAACCGGGCCGTGATCGGCCCGATCAAAGCCGCGGCGCGCAGCGAACTGGTGGCCGTGGCCAGCCGCGACGCCGCGCGCGCCCAAACCTATGCCCAGGAGTGGGACATCCCCCGGGTGCACGGCAGCTACGAGGCGTTGCTGGCCGACCCCGACGTGGACGTGATCTACAACCCGCTGCCCAACACCATGCACGCCGATTGGACCATCAAGGCCGCGGCCGCGGGCAAACACGTCCTGTGCGAAAAGCCCGTGGTCACCACCTTGGACGACCTGGATCGAGTTGAGGCCGCGCTGCGCAATACGGCGTCACCGTTTTCGAGGCGTTCATGTATCTGCACCATCCCCAGATGCGCCGGCTGCAGGAACTCATTGCCGCAGGCGCGCTGGGCGAGGTGCAGATGGTCAACGGCTGGTTTCACTTTTACCTGCCGCCCGAGCGCAGCAGCAACATCCGGCTCAACCGGGAACTGGGCGGCGGCTCACTCTGGGACGTGGGTGTCTATCCCAATAGCGCAGCCATTGTGGTGACGGGCGGCAAGGCGCCGGTGGCCATCGACGCGGTCCAGCGCATCGGCGAAAGCGGCGTGGACGTGCTCATGCATGCGCAACTCCAGTTTGCCACGGGCGCGGTGGCCCAAATATCGTCCGGCCTGCGCCAGCCCGGCCGCGGCCGCCTGATCGTGGTCGGCGACGAAGGTGAAGCCCAGCTGCCCGTGCCCTGGAAGCCGGACCTGGATGGCCCCAACGGCATCGAACTCAGCCGGCGCGACGGCGCCACGGAGACGATCACCTTCGAGCCCGTCGACCCGTACCTCTGCGAAGTCGAGGCCATGGAAGCCTGCGTCCTCGACGGCGCCGACCCCGTCGTGCCCTCACGCTCAGCCGCGAGTTTTTGACGAGTGTGTTGGGGATTTATGGCGCAGCGAGTGCATGATGCGTGCGGAGGAGATTAAGAGATTGAGAGATTGGGAGACTGAGCGTTGCGACGTGAGCCAATCTCTCAATCTCCCAATCTCGTAATCTCCAATCACGCATCACGCTTCACGCATCACTTCATAGTCCACAAACTCCACCTCAAACGAGTTCTCACCAGGCGAACAGGCCATGAGCACCTGGATGTCGCCCATGGGCAGGTAGGCCTGGCGATCACGGCGGGCCCGTCATCGGCGGCGTAGTAGACTTCCAGCGCCGCCCATGCGTTTGACACGGGGTCCAGGAGCGGCGGGATCGACGTGGCCGGGTCGTCGGCGAAGGGGTCCAACGCGGGGTCACTCGCCGGATCGTCGCTCGCGTCGTGGGCGACGGCCACCGTCATCGCGCTGAACTCGCCGTCCACCTCAACGGTGATGGCGTCGTCCGCAAACGTCGTCACATCGCCGGGGTCTGGCCCTTCCTCGCCGGTCTCGGCGATGACGCGCCAGTTGCGCAAGCGAGCAGGCAGATCATCGTCCGGCGTGGCGTCACCGAGGGGATGGCTCGGCGCGCGCCGGGGGTCTTCCTCCTCCGGCAACCATGCGTCTGAATTGGGCTGTTCTGTGTCACTCACGGTCTGAGTCACTCACGGTACGCAAGCTCTCCTCTGGTGCGGAGCCGAGGCGTCGAAGGGCGACGCCCGCGCTCGCAGCGTGCAGATTAGTATGGCACGCCACGCCTGTCAAGTCGGGCACGTGTCCAGGGTGTATCACGAATTTGGGGCGGACGTCCGTCCAGTTCGCACGAGGGCGTGCGAACGGCCGGTTAGACCCGGCTTTGGCAAAGCAGTTCGCACGAGGGCGTGCGCACTACACAGGTCGGGCGCGTCGCTGCCCTGAAATCGAGATAGAGTCCCCGGACCGGTACGTGCGATCTGCACACGACGCGCAGACGCCTTGCCACGGCTGAGGGTCCGCGTGGCAAGGCGTCTGCAACGTGTTGCTATTGGGGAAATTGGGGCCGTCAGCGTGTCTGTCTACGGGACGACCGCGACGGAATCATCCTCCAGCGGCGGCTGCTGCATCAGATGCTCCAGCCCGACCCACGTCTTGTGGACTTCTTCGATGTCGGCGCCGGATTCCACCAGCAGGTTGATCAACGGCCACGAATGAGCCGCCCGGTCGTACAGCTCGATGGTCAAATGATCGCCTTCAACTTGGATCGCGGCAACCTCGCGCCGGCGCGCCAGCAGCGCAATCACATCGTCGTCGAAACCCGTCCCGGTGATCTCCAGCATGGGAGTCCCGGCCTGTGTCTTCAACTCTTCGGTTGGTCCCACGGCAAGAAGTTTGCCGTCACGCAGCACACCTACCATGTCACACACCTCTTCTGCTTCAGCCAGCTTATGCGTGGTCAGGAAGACGGTGGTCTGCTCCCGGGCTGCAATGCTGATGAAGCGCTCATCAAGCGCTGCCGCCGCGCCCGGGTCCAGCCCGGCCGTCGGCTCATCAAGGATCACGAGTTCCGGTCGATGGAAGAGCGCACGGGCCACGGCGAGTTTCTGCTTCATGCTCCGGCTCCAGTGGGCCACGGGTTCGCCCCGTCGTTCCCACAGGTCAAAGGCCTTGAGCAACTCTTCAATGCGTGCCTGGCGCACTTCCGGCGCCATCTCGTAAACGCGGCCGTGGTAGTCCAGGTTCTCTTCGGCCGTCAATCGATCGTGCAAGCTTGTTTGTTCCAACAGCACACCGGTGCGCAGACGAATCTCATCGCCATCGGTTCGTGGATCCAGCCCTAGGATCTGGGCGCGTCCGTGGGAGGGCGTCAAGTGACCCAGCAGGAGCCGCACCAGAGTAGATTTTCCCGAACCATTTTGACCCAACAGGCCGAAGATGACGCCCTTGGGCACGTCGAAGGTGACATTGTCCAGGGCGCGCAAAGGGCCGAAATCAAAGGTCAGGTTTTCAATACGAATGGCGAGATCACCCACAGCCTGTGCTCCGTTCTGTAGGTCCGTCAGGAGACGGCACCACAGTGTGGGACAATGGTAAAGGCCGACGAAAATTCCGCGTTGGTTCTTACGTGTGGAAGGGTGGCATTTCCGTCGTGGTCTGGACGCCGCACCGAGATCGCGTTTGTCACGCGATGTGCTTTCATCGAAGTATAAGTTTTCCAGGGAGTAGAACAAAGGGGCGTATGTCCCTACGTCCAGGTGACACCTATACTACGGCCACGGGACGCGTCGGCCGATACAACGATGCAGGAGGACGGTCGGCCGGCGTACTTTCCCTGGCGCTCGGGTGACGGGGCCGGGGCACAGGGCCGGGTGACATATGACCGGAAGTCACCCCGCCAGTGGCACGGTGACGGTCAACGTGCTGCCTTCGCCCAATGCGCTTTGGACGGCCAGGTTGCCGCCCAGCCGCCGGGCGCGCTGGGCCATGTTGGGCAGCCCGTGGCCGCCCGTGGAGCTGTCGGATCCGGCCGCGTTTTCGATCGCGGCGTCGAGATCAAAGCCGATGCCGTCGTCGCGGATGGTCAGTTCCAGCCGGTTGCCCCGTTCATGCAGCGCCAGGCTGAGCTTCGTTGCCTGGGCATGCTTGAGGCAGTTGCTCACAGCTTCCCGGGCAATGTGGAGCAATTGCCCCGTCTGCTCGGGCGTGACGCGCTCGCTGGTCGCATAATCGGCATCCACCGTCACACTGACGAACGAGCGGGCGCGCACATCGCGCGCGATCTGTTCCAGCCCCGTGATCAGCGTCTGGTCGGTGAAACGCTTGGGGTGCAGCCGCATGATGTAGCGTCGCAGATCGGTGATGACCTGGTCCATCTCCGCAATCGCCTGGTCGATGCGCCGGCGCACCAGTTCGGGGTTGTCGTCGAGATTGAAGCGGGCGTCGTCCAGGGTCAATCCTACGGCGTAGAGCGACTGAATGATGCCGTCGTGCAGGTCCATGGCGAACTGTTCGCGTTCCTGGGCGATGGCCAATTGCTCGGACTGGCGCCGCAGCCGGGCATTCTCGATGGCGATCGCGGCCTGCATGGCGAAGAGTTGCAGCGTCTCCTCGTCGGCGTCGGTAAACGGCCCCAACGACCGGCTGTCGGTGTCGACCTTGTCGGTGAGATAGAGGTTGCCGTAGACCCGCCCCCGCGCCATGATCGGCACGCCCAGCAGCGAATGCATGATCGGGTGCTGGGCATGAAAGCCTGCTGCGCGCGCATCCTGCGCCATGTCGTCCACGCGCAGCGGCACGGCATCCTTGATGATCGCGCCCAGCAGCCCCTTGCCCTGGGGCAGTTGGCCGATGTGCGCCCGCTGCTCCATGCTGACGCCCGACGTGACGAAATATTCGATCTGGTCGCCGGCTTCGTTGAGCACGCCCAGCGCACCGTAGCGCGCGCCGACCAGCGTGCGACTCTCGTCCGTCACGGCCTGGAGCACGTCGCCCAGGGTTACGGGCGATGTCAGCGCCAGCGCAGCGCGGTGCAATGCGGCCAGTTGTCCGCTGCGATCGGGTGTGGTGGTGGTTGGATTGGACATATGATTGCTGTGAACAAGGTTCGGCTTGTACCGGAATTGCGGACGGAAAACGGGTGTACAAACGAAATAGCAACCGCTTGACAATTTATGATACAATATCGCCCGACTTCATACCAGCCTGGGTAAGCACAGTTTCGGGCACGAATTACTTCCGGCGGTCGTGGGTCTGTGGGTGCTGTCGTCGCGCAAGACGCCTCCTCCGCAGGTCCGCTACGTCAGGAGCGGGTGTCCGACATGCGCCCCCTTTTGGACTCCATGGAGATGCGTTCGATGCGCCTACGCATCATGTTGGTCGATGATCACGAAGTAGTCCGATTGGGCATCAAGTCGTTGTTGGAACGGTACCCGCAGTTTGAGGTGGTGGGTGAGGCCGGCAGCGCACTCGAAGCCATCGAAAAACTCCCCTTTTGCCAGCCCGACATCGTGGTGATGGATATCCGCATGCCCGGCAAAAACGGCATTGAGGCGACGCGCGAGATCGTCCAACTTGAGCCGGATGTGAAGGTCGTGGTGCTCACATCCTACGCCGACGATGACATGCTGTTCGATGCCATCGAGGCGGGCGCGGTCGGCTACGTCCTCAAGCAGATCGGCAGCGATGACCTGGTGCGCGCGCTGGAGACCGTCGCCCGCGGCGACAGCTTGCTCGATCCCGCCGTCACCCAGCGCGTCTTCCAGCACGTGCGCGAAAATGCGCGCCGCGCCGAAGACGAAACCTTCGCCTCGCTCACCGACCAAGAGCTGAACATTCTCTCGCTCATCACCGAGGGGCTGACCAACAAAGAGATTGCAGCCCAGATCTTCCTCAGCGAGAAAACGGTGCGCAACTACGTCAGTTCCATTCTCAACAAGCTCAACCTCTCCTCGCGCGCCGAGGCCGCGGCCTACGCAGTGCGCCATCATATTCAGAATCATCTGCCCAAGTAGGGCGGAGTGCAAGCGTCAAGACTGAAGATTTAAGATTGGGCTGACGATCCGTGCGCGGTCGGCGTCGTGGCGCTTTGGGCGCCGGTCACAAGCGTCGGCGTAGCCCGTACTGCCACAGCGTCGCGTGGAGGCTGGGCGTCCCGTTGCGGGTGAAGGAGCGCCGTTCGCCTTCGGACGCCTCCACGGCAAAGCCCACGTGTTCGTACGTGCGCAGCGCTGCATGAAACGACTCGAAGTGCGCAAGCTGTCGCGCCAGACCCTGCACTTTTTGGGTGGCGTACCTCGGCTCGATGAGGCAGGCGAGTTGTTCGGCCAGATCCGGGTCGACTGTGCGTTCGCTCAGCATGGCGTCCACCGCGTGCACGATGGCGGCGCCTTCGGCGGCAGCAGTTCCACCGCGATCAGTTCGCGCAGTTTCGTCCGGGTGCCGGTCGTCATCTGGCGCACCATCGCGTCCGCACGCTGAAGAGTTGCCGGCGCACCCACCAGCAAGTTGAGTTGATTGACGAAAGCAGAGAGCTCATCCCGGCGGCAGACAAGCAGCAACTCCTCGCCACCGGCCAGGCGACCTGCGATCGTCGGGAAGCCATACACCGACATCCACGGGTCCCGCATATCTGCCGGCGTCAAGAGGACGCGTGCATCATTTGGCGCGAACGAGCCATGCCCGGTGGACGGCATGCGAGGCTCCTTCGTTTCTGCCCAACGGTCTGTTTGCCCGGGTACTCAGCCGTAGCGCCGGCACGCCACGCAACAGAGTTCCCACCGAAAACTGTCGTACAGTCTTGGATCAGTGGGCTTGGGGCCAAAACCTATTCAGTGTAGCACTGCTGTCAACATTGCCAAGGATTTCACAAGATGCCACGGCCGCACATCTCCAACTTGACAGCGTGCATGCGTCGGTTCGAGCGGGTGCTGTATCGTCACGCGCGGTTGCAACAGACGGGTGAACAGGGGTGGTCGCTGTGAGCCGCGTCCAGGGCGAGCTGACGGTCACGTTGCTGGGCGATGTTCGCGTCACTTTCGACGGGCACACGGCCGCGGCGCTCTTGGGTCAACAGCGCGCGATCGAATTGCTGGCGTGGCTGATTCTCCATCACGACGCGCCCAATCACGCCGGTACCTTGCCTTCTCGCTCTGGCCCGATTCCACGGAAGCCCAGGCGCTGACCAATCTGCGCAAGACGTTGCTGTTGCTCCGCCGCCATCTCCCGGCGGCCGACGACTACCTGGACGTCCAGCGCGCCCTCCTCCAGTGGCGGCCGCGTGGCCCCGTCTCGGTGGATGTGCTGGAGTTTGAGCAGCACTTGCTCGCCGCCGCACAGGCGCCCGCTGCGGCCGAGGAAGCCGCCCACTTGACGGCGGCGCTCGATCTCTATCGCGGTGACCTGCTCCCCGGCCTGTACGGCGAGTGGATCTTCCCCCTGCGCGAACGTCTGCGCCAAGCGTACATGGACGCGCTTTTGCGCATCGTCACCCTGTTGGAGGACACGCGCGCCTACGCCGCCGCCGTCACCTACGCGCAACGTGCGGTGGAACATGACCCGCTGCACGAGGCCGGTTATCTGCGCTTGCTGCGGCTGCACGCGCTGAGCGGTGACCGAGCCCGTGCGCTGCGCGTCTACCATACCTGCGCGACGGTCCTGGCGCGGGAGATGGGCGTGGAGCCGAATGCCGAGCTGCAGGACGCCTACATGCGTCTGCTCACGTTGGACGAAGCGGGCGCCGCCGGTGCACCGCAACGTCCGGCACCGGCAAGTGCCGCCGTCGAGCTGGTCGGGCGCGAGCGAGAGTGGCAGACGCTCGTCGCGTGTTGGCGCGGGCTGGACCGCACTCCCGTCCACGTGGTCACGGTGGCGGGCGAGGCAGGGCTGGGCAAAACACGCCTGTCGGAAGAACTGCTCAACTGGGCCGAGCGGCAGGGCATCCTGACGGCGCGGGCCCGTGCCTATGCCGCCGGCGGCGCGCTCGCGTTTGCGCCGATCAGTGACTGGCTGCGTACGCCGCGCCTCTTGTCCGGCGTCCACGAACTCAGCCCGGTGTGGTTGACGGAAGTGGCGCGCTTGCTGCCTGAGTTGCTCGAGCAGCATGTCGACTTGGCCCCGCCCATGCCGTTCACCGAGTCTTGGCAGTATCAGCGGCTGTTCACCGCGCTGGGCCATGCCCTCCTCCGGGCGAATCAGCCGCTCCTGCTCCTGCTGGATGACCTCCAATGGTGTGATGCCGAGACGCTGACGTGGCTCCACTTTTTCCTCCGCTTCGCCGCGGACGATGCCCGCCCGCACTATCCCCACGCACGCCTGCTGCTGCTCTGCGCGTATCGTGATGACGAACTGGACGCGGCCCATCCGCTCCGTGATTTCCTGGGCACGCTGCGCCGCGCGCAGGCGACGACTGACCTGACGCTCACGCCGCTGTCGCCGGCGGAGACCAGCGCCCTTGCCCGCGCCGCGGCGGGTGAGGCCCACGCCGCCACCCGGGCCGACGCCCTGACGTGCACGCTCTTCGCCGACACGGGCGGCAATCCGCTCTACGTGGTGGAAACCATCCGCGCTGCGCTGGACAACGCCGGTGGCGCCGCGCCGTCTCCACCGGCCGCGGGCATGACCGAACTGCCCGCGGCGGTCTACGCGCTGCTGCGAGCGCGCCTGGCGCGGCTCTCGGCCGTGGCGCAGGAGGTGGCCGGTCTGGCCGCGGTCATCGGGCGGGCCTTCGGGTTCGACTTGCTCGTCCAGGCCGGACACGGCAGCGAGGACGACGTCGTGCAGGCGCTGGAGGAATTGTGGGCGCGCCGCATCGTGCAGGAGGCCGGTCAAGACGCGTACGACTTCAGCCACGATCGCCTGCGCGACGTCGCCTACGCCGAGTTGAGCCGGCCGCGCCGGCGCCTGCTCCACCGTCGGGTGGCGGCGGCGCTGGAACAGATGCATGGGCTGCGCCTGGACGCCGTCCGCGGCCAGATTGCGGACCACCTGGTGCGCGGCGGGCGGGAAACGGACGCCGTGCACCACTACCTGGCCGCGGGCAAGCACGCGCTGGACGCCTGGCTCGGTGACCAGGCCGCCCGCCACTTCGAGCGCGTGCTTGAGCTGACGACAGCGCGCGATGACCAGGTCGCCGCGCGCGATGGTCTGGCCAACGCCCGATTCCTGCTGGGTCGGCGCAACGCGGCATTGGCCGACGTGGCCCAGGCGCTGGATCTGCTGGGCAGCGCCGATCACGCGCTGCGGGCCAAGCTGCTCTACCTCCAGGCCGATCTGCATTTTGCCAACGCGGCGCCGCAGCCGGCCGAGGTTGCCGTGCGCGCAGCGCTGGCCACAGCCGAACGCACGGGTGACCAGGAGACGCTGGCCAAAAGTCTCTCGCTCTTGGGTCAAATTCACAGCCACCGCGGTGATCTGGCGCGGGAGTTCACGCTCATCGAACGCGCCTTGGCCATCACCCGCGCCACGGGCAACCGCGGGCGCGAGGCACGCACGGAGACCGATCTCGCCTTTCTGCACGCGCAAATGGGCGACTTTGTCCAGGCCAAGAGATTGGCCCAGAAGGCGCTGGCCTACTTGGAACAGACAGCCGATCGCGGGAGCGTGGCCTTTGCCGCCAACATGCTCGGACGTGCGCACGGCGGCATGGGCGCATTCGACCCGGCCATGGCCGCGTTTGCGCTTTGCCGCACGGTGGCGGACGAGATCGGCTTGACGTCCATGTCTCTCCAAATCCCCAACATGCACGGTTGGCTCTACCAGTCCATCGGTGCATTCGACCTGGCCCTGGCCGCCGATTCGGAGAGTCTGGCCCGGGCAAGCGACGCCAACGCCGCGACGCCCGAGATCAGCGCGCGCCTGAATGTCTGCCGGGACCGGCTGGAACTGGACGGTCCGGACGCGGCGCTGGCCGAGTTGGCCGCGATTGAGGCGCGCATGGCCCACGGCGACTACGGCTTCCACGGTTGGCGCTGGCGGTTGCGACTGCTGTACACCCAAGGACTCTGCCATCTTCGGCGCGGTGATGTGCGCGGCGTTGGCGCTGGCGGCCGACGGCAGCGTTGGCGCAGCGCACCACCGCGCGCAAGTACATCGCGTTGAACCACCACCTGGCCGGCGCGGCCCACGCGCTGGCCAAAGACTGGACGCGCTCCAGGCGGCATTGGAGCAGGCCGTGGATGTGGCCGACGCCATCCACTGTCGCCCCGTGGCGTGGCACGCGCCCGACCTTGCCGACGTCTACCGTGCGCTGGGTGCTGCGCCCGCGGCCGACACCACCGTGGCGGCCGCAGTGGCAGATGTGCGCACCATGGCTGCCGACATCGCCGATGGGACGCTGCGGGCGACCTTCCTGGCCATGGTGTCACGCCATCTGCCGCTGCCCGACGATCTGGATCAGCCGATGGCATCGTAACGGCCGTGCATGTCTCCCCCAAGCAACGTTCACGGAACGATCGCGGTGATACTGTCGCAGCGGGTGCCACCTTCTCGGGAGCGTCCTGCTCTCGAGAAGGTTCCTTTCGACCGGCCATGATTCAGAAGGAGAGAGGGTATGTCCGACACGATGCTCGTGCAAACGAAGAACGGGATTCGCTGGATCCACACGCGGCTGCTGGCCGTGTCGGAGGATCTGCGGGAGGAGCAATTTCTGTGGCGACCCGGCCCCATGGCGCCGCCCATCGGCTGGCATCTGTGGCACATCGCCCGCTGGGCCGACCGCTTCCAGACCATGTTCCCGCCGGCGGACGGCGTCCAACGACGTCAACTCTGGGAGGTCGAAGGCCTGGCGCAGCAGTGGGATCTGGACCCGAGCACACTGGGGCCGCTCCAAAGCGGCGAAGGGATGGATCATGAAGCGGCCGCCCGTCTGCCCCGCCAGATCGGTCGCGACAACATTGTCGACTACGCCAGGCGCACCTTTGACCTTGTCGACCGGGATCTGGAGTTGGTGACAGAGGCGGACGTGGATTGGGTGCGCCCCAACATCGCGGCGTGGAAGGTGGACGAAGATGGGCGGGTCGTGGCCGCGCCCGCGGCGGAAACGCCCTTGGCCACGGATCTCTATTACCACTACAGGCACGCCGCGCGCCATCTGGGCATGATCGAGGGATTGCGCGGCGTGCAGGGTCTCCACGGCACCGCCAGCATTTGAGCGCGGAACGATGGCGCAACGATGGCGCTGCTAGCCTGGGGGCATGGTCACTGCGGACATGTAGGCAGAAATCGGGGAAGACGCCATCGTGAACGATGACCAAACCGACGCCATACCCGACGCCATGCGCACTCACCTGTTCACCGTGCGGCTGTGGCATAGTTCGCCCGCGGCAGGCGGCGAGATACGCGGCCGGGCGCAGCATGTGCTGACGGGCGAAGTCATCTACTTTCGCGATTGGGCGGACATGGAAGCCTTCATGACGGCCCAACTCGGCCCGCCCGCTGCCGGCACCGCGCCCACGTGACCATGTCCAAACCGACCGAGACGCGCTCTCCTGCGTCTCCCAAGCGAAAGGATTGCATCATGCCCAAGTATGTCATCGAGCGCGAAATTCCCAACATCGGCAAGGCGACTCCGGCAGAAGCTGTGGCTATTGCCCAACAGTCGTGCCGCGTCTTGGACGGGTTGGGGACGCAGATTCAGTGGATCCAATCCTATGTGGTGGCTGACAAGACGTACTGCATCTACATCGCCCCGTCGGAAGAACTGATCCGCCGCCACGCCGAACAGTCGGGCTTCCCGGCCGACAGCATTCAAGAGATCCGCGCCGTGATCGATCCGGTGACGGCGGAGGGGTAGAGGGGCGAGATTGAAGATTGAAGGGTGACTCCATGAAGAACATAGCGACCTCCTGGACGCCGCCCGTGCCCACAGTCTTGATAGGGTTCGGGGCCTGACGACTCAGCAGTGGGCGGACGCAGCATCCATGCTAGGCGGCCGCCGCAGTGTGCTGGAGATCGGTACGTGGCACGCCAATCACGACGTGGGGCACGTTGCGCAGATGCGGCGGTTGTTGGCGTCATGACCCCTACTGCGGCAACCCGCGCGGATCCTGGTCCAAGGGCGTCACGTCGCTGGTCTGGATCGACCAGTCGAGCAGGCGGGATTCGAGGGCGCGTTGGACGTCGGCCAACGCGGGGTCGCCGTAGCGATTGTCCAACTCCCGCGGATCGTCATCGTACGCATACAACTCGTTGACGCCGGTGGGACGACGCACCAGCTTGTGCGTCATGGTGCGGACGGCCACGGTGCGGCCCACGCTGTCGGGGTGATCCTGCTGGAGCCTGCCTTTGGGATAGTAGATGTGGCTTGCATCCCGGGCGAACTGGTCGCGGTTGGCCATGCCCTCGAAGCAGTGCGGTTCGTGGCGCGCATAGCCGCCCTCGATGAAGACGGCGCGGTCGGGATCGCCGGCCGCGCCGTGCACCTGGGGCACCAGCGAGCGGGCGAAGTGGGTGTGCTGCGCTTCGATGCCGGCCAGCTCCAGTGTGGTCGCCATGACGTCGAACATCTCGACCGGCTCGTCGACCACATGGCCGGCCGCCCCCGGCGTGCGCACGATGAGCGGCACGCGCTGAGCACATCCTCCACGGCGCTGGGCCACTTTTCCACCAGCCCGTAGTCGCCCGCCCAGTCGCCGTGGTCCGAGAAGTAGACCACTGTGGTGTCGTCGGCGTGGCCGGTCTCCTCCAGCGTCTCCAGCAGCATGCCCAGCAGATGGTCCATGAAGGACGTCATGCCCAGGTAGACAGCCTGAACTTTGCGCAGATGCCCGTCGTCCACCTCGTCTAGGCGACGGGTCTGCCGGATCAGTTCGTGGAAGTCGGGCCGGTTGGGCAGCCCCGCGGGACGTAGCGGCGGCAGCTCGTCCGGGTCGATCAGGTCCTGCCAGGGTTGCGGCGCGGAGTAGGGGCAGTGGGGGAAGACCAGCGGCAGGTAGAGCATGAAGGGCTGCTGCGGCCCGGCGCGCAGGTACTCAATGGCGCCCATGACGTTGGCGTAGTCGCCGTGCTCCTCCAGCGGCCCGTCGTACGGTGCGTAGAGGAAGGAGTAGTAGCGCGGGTCGTCCAGGCTGTACGGGTTGCGCCCGAACATGCCGCGCCCGCGCGACTCGCTGCTCACACTGTCGGCAAAGCCGGCGGTGGAAAGCAGGTCATTCTTGCCCCACCAGCGCACGTCGTAGCCGGCCCGCTTGAGATACTTGAGCAGGTTCGGCTCGTCCGGCCGCAGCAGGTGCCAGAGCGTGCGATGCCCGCGCACGTGGGGGTACCAGCCCGTCATGAAGCTACAGCGTGACGGCGTGCAGACCGTGTGCTGCACGTGGCACTGGTCGAAGCGCGTGCCCTGCGCCGCCAGCGCGTCCATGTTGGGCGTACTCACCAGCGGATGCCCGTAGCAGCCCACGCTCTCGGCGCGCAATTCGTCGGGTATGAAGAAGATGAAGTTCATGATGAGGGGGCGGGTTGCGAGGGGCGAATTACGGGCACACTCGTCCGTCCCCGCACTGTTCCTGTTCCCTGCAACCGGCCCCACGTCCTTTCTCTGGAAGAAGATGTGGGGGAGCAGAGGCGCGGCGTTCGTCACGGCACCCCGCCCCTCGCCCCCCGCAATTCGCCCCTCTTCCCGCCTACGCGGGTTCCTTCGTCATATTGCCCTTGTCCGCAGCGGACGCGTTGGCGCGGGCGGCGGCCTTGTCGGCGGCCATTTCTTCCACGCTCTTGGTGTGGAGCCGGGCCGCGCCCTGGTAGCCCTCGCGCAGGGTGACGCGGGTGCCGTTGGCCTCGTGGGCCGCCAGCCGCGCTGCCGCCGCGGGGATGGCGTCGGCGTAGTTGGGCAGCCACTCGGCCTGGGCGACCAGCATCTCGTCGGTCATCTGCCAGATCTCTTCCGGGTTGCAGACGGCCGCGGTCAGCGGGTCGTGGAGCATGGCCTGCTTGAGCAGCATGACGTCGCCCTCGACCGCAGCTTCCACCGCCATCTGCTGGACGCGCACGCTGGCCGCGCAGGTGGCCGCGCACGCCATGGGCAGGTCGCCCACCACCGGCATGTTGATGCCGTTCTTGTCCACATAGCCCGGGATCTCGATCACGCAGCCGTCGGGCAGATTGGTGATGTGGCCCTGGTTGATCATGTTGAAGTGGCCGCGGTAGACACGCCCGGTCTCCAGCCCCTCGATGATGTAGGAACCGTGCTCTTCGCTGCGCCTGTCGGGTGCGATGGTGGGCGGATCTTCCTTGAGCCAGTTGGGGAAGTCGGTCTCGAACCAGTTGCGGCCCTCGGTGCAGACGCGCAGATAGCCGCCCGTCTCGCCGTGGATCCAGTGGGAGAGGTCGATCCAGTCGTTGATCTCGTCGGGTCGCTTGCGATACCAGGGCACGTACTCGCTCACATGACCGTTGGACTCGGTGGTGTAGTAGCCGAAGCGGCGGATCATGTCGATGCGCACCTTCTCCTGCTCGCGGTAGACCGGATGGTTCTCGAAGAGTTCGAGCATGCGCGGGATCATGTCCATGCCGCGCCACTGCACCTGGATGTACCACGTCTGGTGGTTGATGCCGGCGCAGATGATGTCCACGTCGCGCCGATGGAGTTCCTCGTCTTCGCCGATCAACCCTTCCTCCTTGGCCCACAACTCGATGCAGCGGGTGATCTGCCAATGGCCGCCCTGGACGCCGTGGCAGAGGCCGATGGTGGGCACGCCGCCGTAGGTGTTGCAGGCCCAGACGTTCATGGCCATGGGGTTGGAGTAGTTGAGGAAGAGCGCGTCGTCCTTGGCCACCTCGCGAATGTCGGTGCAGATGTCCAGCAGCGCGGGGATGGTGCGCTGGCCGTACATGATGCCGCCGGCGCAGAGCGTGTCACCCACGCATTGGTCCACGCCGTACTTGAGCGGGATGTCGATGTCCATCTGGAAGGCGCGCAGGCCGCCCTGGCGGATCATGCAGAGCACATAATCCGCGTCGGCGATGGCGGCGCGACGGTCGGTGGTGGACGAGACGGTGGCGGGCAAGCTTCGTTGAACTCGATATCGCGTTTGGCCAGTTGGCTCACCATGTCCAGGTTGGACTGGGAGATGTCCATGAAGGCGAAGTGGGTGTCGTTCAGTTCCGGCACGGCCAAAATGTCGTGCATGAGCTTGCGGGTGAAGCCGATGGAACCGGCTCCGATCATGGCAATTTTCAGTGGCATTGGATCCTCGCTTCAAATTGGCGGTTGAAGGGGACGTCCCGGAAGGGGTCAAATAATCGTTCAAGGCTGACCCTTCCGGGAAGTCCGCGCGATGTGTTGACGTTCCGCAGCCAGCATAGCATAATGATACGGGCATTTCTTCCCATTTGAGCCTGATTTTTTCCCGGATTCTAAGATCGGCCAGTGACATGGATGCATATGACTGACACGACACATTCCCACGCATCAGCCCAATTGCCCAGCCACGGCTTCCGCAGCTTGGAACTGCCGCGTCTGATCATGGAGCGGCCCCACCGGCACAACGACGTGGAGTTGAACTTCGTGGAAGCGGGCGCGCTCACCTATCTCCTGGGCGGCGCCACGGTGGAGTTCCAGGCGGACAATCTCTACGTCTTCTGGGCCGCCATGCCCCACCAGATCATCCACGCCACGCCGGAAACCGCCCATCGGGTGTTGACGATTCCGCTGCCCGACTTCCTGCGGCTGAATCTGCCGGCCGTCATGGTCCGCACGTTGCTCAACGGGCGCGCGCTCATCGACGGCGAACGCAACAGCGCCGCCCTCAACCGTCTCCAATTCCAGCGCTGGCACCACTATTTGCGCACGGGCAGCCACGACTGCGCTCGTATCGTCCTGCTGGAAGTGGAAGCCTGTCTGCGGCGGCTGGCCATGGCGCAGGCCGCCAATCCTGCGCCGGCGTCAACCGGCGATACGGGTGGGTTCAATCACGTGCAGACCATGGTCGCATTCATCTCCGATCACTATCGCGATTCCCTGTCCGTGGACACCATCGCGCAGGCGGCCGGGCTTCATCCCAACTACGCCATGCAACTCTTTCGCAAACACGTGGACATGACCCTGGTCGAGTATCTCACCCAGTATCGCATCGCCCACGCCCAACGCCGCCTCCTCACCAGCGACGCACCGGTGATCGAGGTCGCGCTGGCCTGCGGCTTCAACTCGCTCAGCCGCTTTTACGCCGCGTTCAAGGCGATCTGCGGCCAATCGCCGTCGGCCTATCGCCAGTCCGTCACCCGTCGCGGCGATCTGGCCGAGCAACAGTTGGTGAGTCTGCTGATGACGCTCCACCGCGACACGCCCGACCTCAACGCCATGCCACTCCAACAGAAATGAGCCAACCCATGTCGGACCGATTCACCTTTCCCCGCAGTACGCCCGAAGCCCAAGGCCTCGCCAGCCGGGCGATTGAGGACTTCCTCGACGGTATCGCGGCGGCGCAATTGGAACTCCACAGCCTCATGCTTCTGCGCCATGGACACGTGGTGGCGGAGGGCTGGTGGGCGCCCTACGCGCCGGACCGCATCCACCTGCTCTACTCGCTGAGCAAGAGTTTTACCTCCACGGCGGTTGGTTTGGCGGTTGCCGAAGGACGGCTGCGCGTCGACGATCGCGTGGTCGACTTCTTCCCCGACGCGCTTCCCGCCACGATCAGCGATAACCTCGCGGCCATGCAAGTCCGCCATCTGCTCTGCATGGGAACCGGTCACGTGGAAGACACGGTCGGCCACATGATGTCCGATGCCGGCGACGACTGGATCCGTGGCGCGCTGGGCGTGCCGCCGGAGCAGGCGCCGGGTTCGGTCTTCGCCTACAATCAAGGCGCGACCTTCCTGCTCTCCGCCATCGTGCAGAAGCTGACGGGCCAGACGCTCGTCGACTATCTGCAACCACGCCTCTTTGCGCCGCTGGGCATCGACCGCACCTACTGGCAGCAGAATCCCCAGGGAATCAACCTCGGTTTTTCGGGATTCCACA
>JAWKOK010000041.1:0-43077 GCA_041391205.1 Caldilineaceae bacterium | reverse complement strand
AACGTGGGCGCGCTGGAGCGGACGCCACCCACCGCGGCCAACTGGGCGCTCCACTACAGCGTCATGGAGGCGTGGTTCGACGGCGACCACGACGCCCGCTTCCCCGACGGCGAGGACTACCACATCATGCTGGCGCGCATCCGCCGCGGCTTGACCACGCTGACCGCCGACACGGCCCGGCGCAACGTGGTGGTGGTCGGCCACGGCGGCATCTTCACCGTGCCGCTCAAGGACATCTGTCCCAACGCCGACGGCGCCAAACTGCGCACGCTGCCCAACCACAACTGCTCCATCACCCACGTAACGACGACGCTGGCAGACGGCGACCTGCGCGCCCACCTGGTTCGCTGGGGCGCGTACGACCACCTCTCCGGGGAAGCGGCGGACCTGGTCCACGGTGTGCCGGTGGACGGTGAACTGGAACCGTAAAGATTGGCGAAGGCCAGTACGCCCAGACCGAGGCCATCATCCAAGCGCTGCTGGCGGAGTAAGCTTAACGCGCAAAGCCACCGCCCAAACGCACGATGGGCAGGAGGACGCGGGGCGTGACGGTCGCGTCCAGGTGGTTGGGGATGCCGTCACCGTCGTCATCGCCCGTCCCCTCCACCACGGTGAGCACACCGTCGCCGTCGTCGTCGTCGTCCAGATAGTTGGCGGTGCCGTCGCGATCGGTGTCGTCGTTGGTGGGATCGCCGTCGCCGTTCAAGTCTTCGTCCCCGGTGGCGAGACCGTCGGCGTCGGGGTCGCCCTGCATGAACAACGCCTGCGCCACCACCGCCACCGCAGGCGCGGGCTGGGCCGCGTACGCGGGATCGGCGCTGGTCACGGCGTGGGTGATGAACAGCACCGGCGGCCCGAATTGGAGCACTTCGGGATCCAGCTCCACGGCGACCGTCTGCGCCGCCTGCCAGTTGGCGGCGTCAAATGTGAGCAACACCTGGGCCGCGCCGTTGATGCGCACACCCGCGGGCGCCGCCGCGGTGACGGTGACCGTGTCGGTCGGCGCGGTGGTGACGCGCACCGCGTAGTAGAGCTCCGCCGGCGTGGCAGACGGGTCCGTCTGCGCCACCAGTTCCAGGGGCGTCACGAAGACGGCGGCGGCGTCATCGTCGGCCACCGTGACGTCGACCGTGGCCACGCGGATGGCGGCGCCGGCCGCGCCGGGGTACTGAAGCTGGACGGACGCCTGGTGCAGCCCCTCGGCCACGTCGTCATTCACGGCGCGCAGCACCACCAGTTGCGGCGCATTCCAGTTGGACGCATCAAACGTCAAGGCGTCGTCGCCGACCACCGTCACCTGGGCATCCGCGATCACGCGCACGGTGACGGGCGCGGCCGGCGCGGCGGCCAACGTCGCGCTAAAGCTGGCCAGGTCGGTGCCGGCCTCGCCGTTCTCCGCCAGCGTCAGCCGGCGCGAACTGAGCACCAACCCGGCGTCATCGTTGTCCTCGATCTCCACCGCGACATCCGCCACGGCGACGACGGCATAGCCCGCATCCGCGCTGACCAGCCGGTGCGTCACCCATTCCGCGTGGCGATAGGAAACGGTCGACTCCATCGCGCGCATCGTCGGCGCGCACCGTCTACCGGCTGGGTCCAGTTCTCAGGCGTAAGATGACGCCGGAGGCTGTCGTCACCTGGGCGTCGGGCAGCGCCCAAATCTGGACCGGCGCATGGGGCATGGACGTCAGGCCGACTTGGTACGTCGCGCTTTGTCCGTCTTCGCTCACGTCGACGAAGGGCACGACGGTGACACCGGCGGCGTCGTTGTCGCGCACCGCCACGTTCAGCTGTGTCCGGCCAGATGTCGTCGTGATACCCGGATCGTCGCTGTGGACCAGATGATCGATGGCATGGGCGTGGGATGCGCCGCCCGTCGACCAGTCGACTTCATCATCCACTGCGCGCACGGCGATCTCCTGAGGCGCGTCCCAGTTGTCCGGGGTGAAGACAGCGTGGCCAGCGTCAACGCGAGCACGTCGTCGGTCGTCACAGTGACGGTCACCGGTTCTCGGGGGCGAGGCGATGAGCATCAACGCATAGCTGCCGTAGCCGCTCAGGCCTTCGCAGCAGGGACGACGTGGAAAGCCGCACGCCGGCCGTGTCATTGTCGGCAATGGTCACGACGAGATCGAGCGAGGATCGCGTCAAAGGCATCGTCAGCACTGGAGACAGTTGTGGGAAATGCGCGTGGTGAATTCGACCACTCGGCAGCTCGTCGATTTGGTCATCCCTGCCGCGCAGGGTGAGCGCCTGGAAACGTGGACAGTTTTCGAGGCGTGAAGAGCAGCGGCGCAGTCCGTCCAGGTCAAGTTGGGCCGCATCGTAGTGCGGCGTGGCGCACACCCCTCCGCCTGGGAAACGCCGGTGGGGACCACGGCGTGGCTACTTTACGTCGCCGCCGTCCTCGCTCACTGCGAGATCAGTGGGCGTGATCCGGACCCCGCCCGTGTCGTTGTCGATGACCAGCACATTCACCGTCGGGCCGGTCAGCCCGTCGAAGGCAGCGTTGGCACTTCGCGCAGCGTGGCGTGCTGCACCGTGGTCGCGGTCGGGCCTTCGAACGCGGCGTTGTCGGCCACGGCCACTGTCACGGTCTGGGCGCGGTTCCAGTCGGCGTCGGTGAAGACGAGGCGCGTGGGGAGAAAGGTCAAACGGGCATCGGCCGACGTCATGGCGACGGTGACCGTGGTGCGGCGCGGCTGGCCAGGCGCACGTTATTGCAGGCCAATCTCGCCTTCCACCACCGCAAGCTCGGTGGGTGCCGGCAAGGCCGGCCGTGTCGTTGTCGCTGACCGTCACGTGGACCACGGCGCGGGTCGGCGCCGTTGCCCACAAAGGCGACGCCCGGATCGTTGTACTGCCCATCGGCGCTGGCAACGGTGTGCCGTCACCTGGGCCTGGTGTTCGCCTTCGGCAATGTCGTCGTCCACCGCGCTGATGCGGACCAGTTGCCTGGTTTTCCAAGTGGACGGCGTGAAGCGCAGCTGCGTGCGGTCGGTCCGCACCTGGGCATCGGGCGCAACGGTGACGGTCACGTCGGCAGTGGGCTGGGAGGCCAGCCACACCCAATAGCCGGCCACGCCGCTGCTGCCTTCCGTGACTTCGCTGCTGCCGTCCGATTCGGCGATGACCACCGCCGGGGTGTCGTCGTCGGTGAGCAAGACGTCCACGGTCCAATCGTCATCGTCCAGATTCGGTCCGACGTGCACCAGCGGCAGATCCGGCCGGGCATAGATCGTGTCGGTCGTCACCAGCGTGTGGCCAATTTCGCCCACGTGGTCGCCGCAAAGTTGCACCGGACTGCCGGTTTCGCCCAGGATGTCGGTGTTGCCCGCGATGCAGACCGGCTCACCGTGTTCGGCCACATCATCGCCCACCGGCGTGACGCAGACGCGGTTGGTCGCCGCCGAATCCGCGGGGTTCAGCGTGGCCCAATTGCTGGCATCGAGCACCACTTCCCGCGTGGACGTCTGCACCTCCGCATCCGGCTGGATGACGATGCGCACGGGTGCATCGGGCGCGCTGGCCAGGGTCAGCCAATAGCAGGCGATGTTGCCGTAGCTGGCGCCGGTCGCCTCGTCCAGATCGATGCCGGCATGGGACTCGGTCAGGCGCAGGCCGGGGCGCTCGTTGGCAAAGGTGCAGGTGACGGTCTCGCCCGGGTCGATGCGCACCTGCGCGCGCCGTGTCGCCACGTCGCCGGTGCTGGGTCGACTGCTGCTCGTGTCGTCACAGACGATCTTGTCCAGGAGCCAACCGGCGGGACCGTCCGTCTGGGTGACGGTGTAGTCGCCCGCGGGCACGTTGTAGACGGCGCGCGTCTGCCCGTTGTCCAGGGTGAAGTTGCCGGCGTCCGTGGGCGTGGCCGCAAAGGTGAAGGCGGCCGCAGTGGGCGGATTGTTGGCCTGCTGCACCACCAGCGTGCCGCGCCGGCTGTTGACAAAGCGGCAGGTGACGATCTCGTCCGCGTCCAGGTTGACGACGGCCACGCGCGTGGTCGGGTCGGCGGTGGAGGGTGTGCCGGTCGCGTCGCCGTCGGTGCAGGTGATGGACGTCACGTCGTAGGTGGGCGCGGGGTCCGTCTGGAGGATCGTATACTGGCCGGGCGCGACTGCGGCGAAGCTCTTGCTGCTGCCCGCGGCCAGGGCGAAGAGACTGGAGCCGTCGATGTTGTGGGTGAAGGCGAACTGGGTCGTGGACGCGGGCTGTGATGCCACTTCGATGACGATGCCGCTTGCGGTCGGCGTGTCCGGTGCCGCGGCTGCGACCGCGCCGGGGTGGAGCCATACCGCGGCCAGCCCGCACGTCAGGGCAAGCACCGCGCAGACATGGCGCAGCCGCCACGGCGGCAGCGTGAGATATGACGACTTCTTCGAGTCTGCATGGGCTTGCGTCCGTGAACGATGGAAAGTTGCGAAGCAACCGTAATATTGCCTCGAATATAACGGACGCAGTATACCCGAGAGGCGCGGATCGATGAAACGGGTGCACTGGAGAATCGCAGTCGCGGCCGCGACCTCCATCCGCTTCACCCCGGCACCGGACCGGCACGACCTACTCGCCGATGTCCTCGTTCCACAACTCCGGCCGCGCGGCGATGAACTCCTCCATGAGCGCGATGCACTCGGGATCGTCCAGGATCACCAGGTCCACGCCTCGGGAGCGCACGTACGCTTCGGGCCCCTGGAATGTCTTGTTTTCGCCGATGACGATCTTGGGAATCTTGTAGAGCAGCGCGGTGCCGCTGCACATGTCGCACGGCGAAAGGGTGGAGTAGAGTGTGGCGCGCTGGTAGTCCTTGGCCGCCAGCCGCCCGGCATTCTCCAGTGCATCCATCTCCGCGTGGAGGATGGCGCTCCCCTTCTGCACGCGCCGGTTGTGCCCGCGACCCACGATCTCGCCGTCGATCACCAGCACAGAGCCGATGGGAATGCCTCCCTCAGCCAGTCCCTTGCGCGCCTCGTCGATGGCCGCGTCCATGAATTTGTCTCGCATGGTGTACTCCTTTGGTTTGGGAAACGTGATGCGTGAAACGTGAAACGTGAAACGTGATGATGAGATTGAGAGATTGGGAAATCGGTGCACGAACCCCAATCGCCGAATCTTCCGACTCACGTCTTCACGTTTCACGCATCACGTGTCGCCGCTCATTCCCGATGATATGCCTGCAAATACGCGCCCGGGTACGCGGCGTTGCGGCCGGCGATGGCCAGGGCGATGATGGTGACGATGTAGGGCAGGGCCAGGAAGATCTCGAAGGGCAGCTCCAGGCCCAGCGTTTGCAGACGCAGTTGCAGGGCAAAGACGCCGCCGAAGAGCAGCGCGCCCAGCAGACCGCGCACAGGGTCCCAGCGCGCAAAGATGACCAGCGCGATGCAGACCCAGCCGCGCCCGGCGATGATGCCCGGCGTGAACGCGCCGAGCTGTGCCAGCGACAGAAACGCGCCGCCCACCGCCATGAGCGCGCCGCCCGCGATGAGTGCGATGTAGCGCGTGCGCGCCACGCTCACACCCGAGGCGTCGGCCGCTTCCGGGTTCTCGCCCACGGCGCGCAGCCTGAGGCCGAAGCGCGTGCGGTAGATGAGCCACCAGGCCAGCGGCACCAACACGAGGAAGGCCACGTACGTGAGCAGATACTGCTTGGTGACGGCGCCCAGCACCGGCCCGTCACCCAGAGGCGTGAGCTGGGCGAAGGGGTCGATCTTGGGCAAGGTGTCACTTTCGCCGAAGACCAGGCGGAAGCCGTAGAGCGCCAACCCGGTGCAGAGCAGGGTGATGCCCAGGCCGGAGACGTGCTGGTTCACGCCCAGCGTCACCGCGAAGAGGCCCATGAGCGCGCCCATGAGCATGCCCGCGAGCACGGCCGCGCCCAGCCCCAGCCAGAGATACGCGCCGCTGCCGCTCAAGGTGGTCGCCACGGCGAAGCCCACGAACGCGCCCAGAAACATGATGCCTTCGATGCCCAGGTTGAGCACGCCGCTGCGCTCGGTGATGATCTCGCCGATGGTGCCGTAGATCAGCGGCGTGGCCACGCGCAGGGTCGCGGCGATGAGACCCACGGCGAAGGCGCCCCACAGTGCATCGTTCATGCCTCACCTCCTTCCAGTTCCCGGCCGCGGCCACGGCCCCAGTCGACGCGAATGCGATAGCGTTGCAGCAGCAGAAGCGCCAGCGTGACCAGCAGCAGCGTGGCCTGGATCACATCGCCCAGATACGCGGGCACGCCGAGGGCACGGCTCACGGTCTGCGCGCCGGTGTCGATCAGGCCCAGGAAGAAGGCGGCCAGCGCCACGCCGACGGCGTTCAGTTGCCCCAACGTGGCCACGATGATGCCGGTGTAGCCGTAGCCGGGCGAGAGCGCGTCTGAGATGGTAGTGGATGCCGGCCACTTCGCTGACGCCCGCCAGCCCGGCAATGCCGCCGCTGATGACGCGCACGTCAACATGGTGCGCGGCACGCTGATGCCGGCGAAGTTGGCCGCTTCCGGTCCCATGCCCACGGCGCGCATGCGCAGCCCGAAGGCCGTGCGCGACAGCACGAACCAGAGCACGATCAAGGCGATGACGGCGACGAGGAAGCCCAGATGCAGCCGCGAGCGGGGCACCAGTTTGGGGAAGATGGCCGCCGCCGCGATTTCGGGCGATTGGGGCCACTGGGAGATGGGGTCGCGCCACGGGCCGTTGAGCAGCGCGCTCACGCCCAGCAGCGCCACGTAGTTGAGCAGCAGCGTGGTCACCACCTCGTCGATGGCCAGGCGCACCTTGAGCAGCGCCGGCACCAGCGCCCACGCCATGCCTGCCACAAAGCCGCCCACGAGCATGAGCGGAATGGCCAGCCACGGCGACAGCCCGCCCACGTGCAGCCCCACCGCGGTCGCCGCCACCGCGCCCGCGTACAATTGCCCCTCTGCGCCGATGTTGTAGTAGCCGCCCGCAAACGCAAAGGTCACGGCCACGCCGGTCAGCACCAGCGGCGTCATCTTGACCAGCACCTCCAGCGCGCTCACCTTGCCCGACAGCGGCTTGATGACGAAGTAGTAGCCGGCCTCCAGCGGGTTGGCGTCCACCAGCAGCACGAGCACGCTGGTCAGCACAAAGGTGAGAATGATGGCCAGGAAGGGAATGAGCGTCTGCACCCAGACGGGCGAGGGCGTGCGCTCAATGCGAATGTGCATGGGGCGGCGCCTCCTCTGCTTGTGTGGTCGCGGCCGATGCGGCCGCGCGCGGCTGCCCGTCACCGACGCCGGACATGAGCAGGCCCAGCCGTTCCGGCGTGGCTTCGTCCGCGGTCAACTCGCCCACGATTTCGCCTTCATAGATCACGGCGATGCGGTCGGCTAGTTCGAGGATTTCGTCCAGATCTTCGGAGATGAGCAGCACGGCGGCGCCCCGCCCCCGTTGCTCCACCAGCTTGCCGCGCACATACTCGGTGGCGCCGATGTCCAGCCCGCGCGTCGGCTGGGCCACGACGATCACGTCCGGGTTCCGTTCCAGCACGCGCGCCAGGATCACCTTTTGGATGTTGCCGCCCGACAGCGTGCGGATGCGGTCGTCCGGCCCCGCCTTGATCTGGTACGCAGCGATGAGCGTCTCGGCATGGGACCGCATCTTCTTGCGGTCGAGCACGCCGCCGCCGGAACTCGTCCAGATGCTCCAGCGCCATGTTTTGGGCTACGGTCAAGTCGCCCACCACGCTGGCGTGCCGGTCTTCGGGGATGCGGCCCACGCCGGCGCGCATCATGGTCGTGGGGTCGCCGTCGGTCACGTCGCGCCCGTTGACGGCCACCCGGCCCTCGGTGGTGCGGCGCGTGCCGTCCAACACCTGGGCCAGTTCCACCTGACCGTTGCCCGAGACGCCGGCCAGCCCCAAGATTTCGCCCTGGCGCACCTGCAACGAGATGCCGCGCAGCGCCTCCACGTCCTTGTTGTCCAGAGCGCGCACGGCCTGCACCTCCAGCGCGACCGCACCCTGGGTCTGCTCCGGCGGCTTGACCGCGGGGATGGTGGCGCGGCCGACCATCATCTGGGCCAGGTCGCGCGTCGACGTGTTCGCCGTGGCCACGCTGCCCGCCACCCGGCCGTGGCGCAGCACCGTGATGCGGTTGGTGATGCTCATCACCTCGTGGAGTTTGTGGCTGATGAAGATGACGGCCAGGCCGCGCTGTTGCAGCAGGCGCAGCCCGTCGAAAAGTTGGTCCACTTCCTGGGGCACCAGCACCGCGGTCGGCTCGTCCAGGATGAGCACGTTGGCGTCCCGGTAGAGCGCCTTGAGAATCTCCACCGCTGCCGCTGTCCCACCGAGAGATCGCGGATGCGCTTCCGGGGATCGATCTCCAGGCCAAAGCGACCCGGCGCGGCCAGGACATCCGCATGGGCCGACTCCATGTCCAGTTGGATGCCGCCGGGCTGGCCGAGGATGATGTTCTCGGTCACAGTCAGCGGGGCGACGAGGGCGAAGTGCTGCGTCACCATGCCGATGCCCGCGGCGATGGCGTCCCGGGGCGCGTGAATCTGCGCCGGCCGCCCGCCGACGCGGATCTCGCCCGCGTCGGCGTGGTAGAGGCCGTAGAGGATGCGCATTAGCGTGGTCTTGCCCGCGCCGTTTTCGCCCAGCAGCGCGTGGATTTCGCCCTTGTGTACATCGAAGTCCACGTGGTCGCTGGCCAACAAGCGGCCGAACCGTTTGACGATGCCGCGCATCTCTACGGCATGAGGATCCGCGCGTGTTTCCATAGAAAGAGTGCGCGTGCTACTCGGCGGTCGACGCGGGCGGCTGGGCCTCGTTGACATCCACGCGGAAGAGGCCGTCCACGATCTCCTGCTGCTTGGCCTCCACGGCGTCGATCAGTTCCTGGGGAATGCCACCGGTCACGTCGGCGTTGATGGGCGCCAGGCTCGCGCCGCCCTTGGCCACCATGCTGAAGTCCTTGAGGTCCTGGGCCGTGTACGCGCCCGCCTCGACCTGCTTGATGATGTAGTCGACCGTGGGCTCCATGTGCCACACGGGGCCGCTGACCACGTACTCGGGGGCCAACTCGGACTGGTCGCTCATGTTGCCGAATGCGTACAGCCCGTTCTCCGCCGCGGCCTCGATGACGCCGAAGCGCTCGGCAAAGAGCACGTCCGCGCCCGCGTCGATCTGGGCCAAGGCGGCTTCCTTGGCCGCGGCCGGGTCAAACCAACTGTTGATGAACGTGGTCAGCACCACCACATCGGGGTTGACCGCTTCGGCGCCGGCAATGAAGGCGTTGACGATGCGGTTCACTTCGGGCACGGGCAGACCGCCCACCACGCCGACGGTGTTGCTCGCGGTCAGCCCGCCGGCCAGCATGCCGGAGAGATAGGCCGGTTCGTGGATCCAGTTGTCGAAGACGGAGAAATTGGGTTCGGCCGGGCCGCCGCCGGAGCCGAAGACGAACGCGATTTCCGGGTAATCCTTGGCCACGCGGCGCACGGCTTCCTCGTTGCCGAACGCATCGCCGAAGATGACGGCCGGCTTGGTCTCCTCGGCCACCTCGCGCAGGATGCGCTCCATGTCGCCCGAGTAGCCGATGTCGTCGGTGTAGGTGTATGCGATGCGCCCGGCTTCCTGGGCCTGGTTCAACGCGGTGTGGATGACGCCGTCCCACGGCTCTTCGATGGCCGTGGCGTAGGCGCCGAAGACGACCACCGGGCCGGAAGGTTCCGCGGGCGCGGCCGGGGCGGCCACGGGCGCGGTACATGCAGCAAAAAGGGCGAGCGTCAGCGCAAGCGCCATGAACAGGGTGAATCTGCGGGACATGAGTGCCTCCTGGATTAAGGTGGAATGATGCAACTGCATGTGAGGCCACCGTGCGCGCTTGGGGATGACAGCGCACGGCCGGCCGGTTGGGATGAAAATCATTCGCCGTTGAAGTGAGGTCAATCATACCGGGAGTGCGCGGACGTCAACAGACAGAAACACAGAAAACGGCTGACCATTTGCACGAACTCCGTTGGACGCCGCGAGGCTTGGGGCAGGCGCGGAGTGCGTCATGATCACACGCCGTCGATGTGCCGTGGGACGTGACCAGGGCGCATCTCATTTTGTGGGAGCAGAGGTTCGTTTGGTTCGCACGCCCTCGTGCGAACGGCGGCATAGCCCCGGCTTTGGCACAGCCGTTCGCACGAGGGCGTGCGGACTGGACGGATGTCCGCCCCAAATCTGTGATGCACCCAAGTGACCAACGGCACGTGCGGACATGCGCGTTCTGCTCTACACTGGGGCAAGACGCACGGTACGCGGTGCGGACAGGCAACGAACACGGCATCCTGAATCCAGAGGGAGCAACGATCATGACAGAGCAACAGCAAAAATCATCGGAAACACCGGCGGCTTCGGCCCGATCTTTTGGGGCATCATTGCCATTGCAGGCGGGGCGCTGATTGTCCTGGGCCAGTTCATGGACTTGGACGTGGCCATGCCGTGGATCACGCTGGCGCTGGGCGTGGCCATGCTCGGCTACGGCATCCTCATGCGCACACCGGCCGGGCTGATTCCCGGCGGCATTGTCACCGGCGTGGGCGTGGGCCTGACCGTAGTCGGGCCGGCGTCCATCGACAGCGGCGAGCGGGGCGCGGGCCTGTTTCTGCTCTGCCTGGCGCTGGGCTTCCTCTCGATCCCAATCACCACCCGGCTGCTGACCGACGAAATGCACTGGTGGGCGTTCATCCCCGGGGGCATCATCTTCCTGGTGGGGCTGGCGGTCATGTTCGGCGGCGCGTTCATGCAGGCGCTCAATCTGGTGCAGATCGGCGGCGCGCTGGCGCTGGTCGGCCTCGGCGTCTGGCTCATCTACACCTATGCCAAACGGCGCAGTTGAGGTAGAATCCAGCCAAGAGACCAAACAAGAACAACTGGGCCACGGATGGACACAGATCAACACGGATAAGACAAAAAACACAGATTCTTGATGGGGTTTGTTCGGAGAAAGCAATATCGAACGATGAAATAAGATCATCTTCGCCTATCTGTGTTTATCTGTGTCCATCTGTGGCTGAGCTCTGTTCTTCACCGATGAACGATTGGGAAGATGTCGGACCCGTTGGAAGTACAGATTGCCGCCGAGAAGATCAACAAGTATGCCACCAGTGAGAGCGGCGACACGGTAGAAGTGGTGGAGCGGCCGCGGCGGCGTGAGCATCGTCGTGGCCGACGGGCAGCGCAGCGGGCGCAGCGCCAAGGCCATCAGCAACATCGTCGTGCGCAAGGCCATTGCGCTGCTGGCCGAAGGCGTGCGCGACGGTGCCGTGGCCCGGGCGACCCATGACTATCTGCATCTGCAACGGGGCGGCAAGGTCAGCGCGGAACTCTTCATCATCAGCGCCGATCTCATGACGCAGACGCTGGTGGTCAGCCGCAACGGACGTGTGCCCGTGCTCCTGCGCACACGCACCGGCATGCGCTGGCTGGATGCGGCGTGCGAGGCCGTGGGCATCTACCCCAACACCAAGCCGGCCATCACCGAGGTGGCGCTGGAGCCGGACACCACGCTCGTGGTGTGCACCGACGGGGTGTGGAACGCGGGCAGTTGGACCAATGAACGGCCCGGCATCGATCTGCCGGCGCTGCTGGCGCAGGTGGATGCTGATTACCAGGCCTATCCCCAGGCCATCGCCGACGCGGTCATGGCCGAAGCGCTGCGGCTGGACGATGCCCGCCCCCGGGACGACGCCACCGTGCTCGTGGTCAAGATCGTGGCGCGCCGGGCGGGCGACACGATTCGCCGTCTCACCATGCGGTTTCCGATCTAGGTGAACAAAGAACATCTCGTGTGCGTTCACAAACCAGGTTTCTCAGAGAAACCTGGTTTGTCGTCTCACAATGCGTTTTCCGATTTAGCGGAGGCACGGTCTTCCGACATGCGCAATGGCCCCAGAAAAACGTACCCCTGAACTGCCGTTGGTCAAGATCGTCGGTGTGAGCGCGAGCGGCAAATCGACGCTGGTGCAGGCGCTGCGCGTGCGCGGCTACAACGCGTCCCGTGAGCCAGGAGCACAGCAATGTCCCGGATCTCTGGCAGCAATTCGACAAGCCGCGTGCTCATCCTGCTGGACGTGACGCTGGACGCGCAACGCCAGCGCCGCCCGGATGTGACGTGGACGCGCGTGGCATTTCACCGAGTTAAACCGGTTACATCAGCGCGCAGCCGGGCCGATCTGCAGGTCAATACGTCAGATCTGACGCCGGCACAGGTGCTTGAGATTGTGCTGGTTTGTTTGGAGCACGCGGGCATCGCCCACGGGGACGCGCCGCTGCCGCCGCTCGGCGCCACCGGCACGGCGCGGGAAGAGCCCCAGCGAGGCGCAGGTTGACCGCGCCGCCGTGACCCGTGGCTATGCCTGGCTATGCCTGGGTGTTGTTGGGGAGGTGCTCCAAGGCGGGCGTGGTGGCCTGCTTGCCGCCCATGGACATGATCTGCGCGCGGTGCCCCTTGAGAATCTTGGGCAGCACGACGGTCACGATCAGAATAAAGACGATGACGCCGAGAATCTTCAGGCCGTGCTCGGTGCGCCCGATCGCGCCCGCGGCATGGTAGCCGATGAAGACCAGGAGCAGGCTCCAGAGGGTCTCCGCCACGAAGACCGTGGGAAGCCAGCGGCGCAGCTTGACCCGCGCCAGACCTGCGGCCAGCAGCGTCGGCACGATGAGGCCGAATGCAGCTTTGGCCACGAGAATGGCCTTGGCGGCGTGTGCATGCAGCCGGTGGCACATGGCATCCAAATGCACCCGGTCGATGCCTACCCGGGCGGCGATGCGTTGGGCGCGGTCGATGCCGCCGGTGTAGCCGACCGTATACCAGAAGACGTCGCCGGTCACATTACCGACAATCGTGGCGGCCAAGACCAGGCGCACATCCAGGAACCCTGCGGCAGCCGCGCTGGCCCCGACCAGTGTCGTGATGGGCCCTTCAGTCGCCACGAGCAGCCCGATGACGACGTAGGCCCAGGCGCCGAAGGACGCAAAATCGCCTGTGTGCAAGGTCTCAAGCGCGTGATGCAGTTGTGCCAGCAAACCATTCATTCTTCCACCTTCCGACCGGCTGTGTCAGTTTTTTGTTGCAAACAACCGGTCGTTTGATCCCAAAACGTCAACAGTATACCCCAGCATACCGGAATTGATCCAACCGCGCCATGACGTGGATTCCATTCTGCGACGACGGATCACGATCCACGTCGGGCAAAGACCTGCGACAGTGGTCGATCATCCGAACGCCCGCCATCGCGCCGGACGTCCCCGGCAGGGCAACCCTCTATGAACGTCGCGCGGCGGTCATTGGTTGCAACGGCTGCGTTGAGCCGGAGAGCGCGGCCGGATCCAGCCCAAGCGCTGTGAGTCGATTTGACAGCGGCTTTTGAATTCCATATGATTGCGTACAGTAACAGAGCATACACATCTCGATCTCTCAACGGTCTCTCAACGACCTTCACTACTCTCTAATCCGGTTTCGCAGGTTCATACCCCACCCCGTGCGGTGTTGCCGCATACGCGGTTGCTGTTCGCTGTTTGAGCACCAAGAGTCGCTCATGCGACGGCAACGTTTGCGGGAACAAGTCTTCGACCGGACAACCTGAGGTACCGGACAACCTGAGGTAGACGTCATGGCAACGACGCTAGATACCCCGCCCGATAGCAGCATCGTGATCGATTACACCACGGATACACGTACATGGTGGCAGAAGCTCACCGATTCGTACTTCCTGCGTAAAATTTTGAAGGCGCTGTTCACCGTGTGGGTTGTCAGTACGATTATCTTCTTTCTCGTACGCCTGCTGCCGGGCAATCCGATTGAGCAGTATGTCAATCAACTCATGGTCACTCAGGGCATGGAATACAAGCAGGCCCTCGCCCAGGCGGCGGCGCTGTTTGCCGTCGATCTGGACGCACCCCTCTGGAAACAATACCTCGACTATCTGTGGGATCTCGTCCACTTCGACTTGGGGTACTCCATTGTTTCACCCGGAACGCCTGTCACGGCGATTATCCGCCAGTTTCTACCGTGGACCCTGTTCAGCGTCGGTACCGGTCTCATCATCAGTTTCATTCTCGGGATCGTGTTCGGCCTGATGATGGCGTATCGACGCAACCATTTTATGGACCACGCGCTGACCGTCTTCGCATCGCTCGTCAGTTCGGTCCCCAACTATCTCATCGCCATTCTGTTGATCGTCTTCCTCGGGGTACAGTGGAAAGTATTGCCGATTGCGCAGATGCGCGGGTCACTCTCGTCGGGCGTGCAGCCGGCATTTAGCTGGGCGTTCTTCAGCGATGTACTCTTTCACGCGTTCCTGCCGATTCTCACGTACGTCTTGACCTCGATCGGCGGCTGGATGTTGGCCATGAAGGGCAGTACGGTCGGCACATTGGGCGAGGATTTCGTCACAGTGGCGCGGGCGCGCGGTCTGAAGGACAGCCGCATTACAACGGCCTATGTCGGTCGCAACGCGGCGTTGCCCCTCTTCACGTCGCTGACGATTGCCATCGGCTTCGTGGTCGGCGGTTCCTTTCTGATCGAGCAGATCTTCCAGTACCAAGGGATCGGGTTCGCCTTGGGTGCAGCCATCGCCAGCCGCGACTATACCGTGATGCAGGGAATTTTCCTGGTCATTACCATTGCGGTCATTGTCGCCAACTTCTTTGCTGACATTCTGTACAGTTGGCTGGATCCGCGCATCAAATTGCAGTAGCCCGGCGGTCACGCGCACGCGCAGAGCGGCTTGCGACTCCCCACGATAATAATGTGCAACGCATCTGCAAGACACGATTGAACATGTAGGCAAGGGATAGGGAACAATGGGGCGAATTTTCACAGAGTTCTGGCACGGACTGACAACCTCGCTGAAACTGATGACCTACAACAAGATTGGTTTCGTCGGCTTTCTTGTGGTGGTAGGCATCATTTTGCTGTCGTGGGTAGGCCCGTATTTCATTCCACTGGACAACGAAGTCAAAGTTGACCAGATCTATGAAACGCCTTCCCGGGAGCATTGGCTCGGTACGGATCATCAAGGCCGCGACACATTTTCGCAGATCGTCCACGGCGGCAAAGACGTGATCTACGTCGGTTTCGTGGCCGCGCTCATCTCCACGTTCATCGCCGTGACGTTCGGCACCCTGGCGGGCTTTGCCGGCGGGCGCGTGGACAGTTTCATCATGATGATCACCGACATTGTCCTGACGATCCCGCAGTTTCCCTTGTTGGCTGTGCTAGCCGCCTTTCTCACCCTGGATAATCTTACGTTCCTGGGGGTGCTGCTCGGACTTCTGAGTTGGGCAGCGCTTCTACGCGCAGTGCGCTCCCAGGTGTTGTCGCTCAAGGAACGCGATTTTATCGAAGCGTCGCGGGCACTGGACATGGGCACGAATCACATCATTTTCCGTGAATTGGTGCCCAACATGATGACCTACATCGTCATCAGCTTCACGTTGGCGCTCACGTCTGCGATCTATACGCAGGTCGGGCTCGTCTTCCTCGGCCTCGTTCCAATTTCGACCAGCAACTGGGGCGTCATGATCAGTCTGGCCTGGACGCGTGGGGCGATCTTCTTCAAGGACAGCCTCTGGTACATCATGTCGCCGGTGATTGCCATCGCCCTCTTCCAGTTGGCCGTCGTCACCATGAACCGCTCGCTGGAACTCGCGTTTAACCCGCGCCTGCGCACGTCCGTGTAGGCATGGCGCTCACGACCAGGTGTAGCGCGGCCGTTGGTCACTTAGACCGCTGCGCCGCACCGAAGTCGGCCGTGGCTCTCAGTTTCTTGGATTGAATCATCATCGTTCAGCTTTGATTTGGATGGAAACGCCGTCATGAGTTCGCCCAAACTGGATTGGCAGCAAGAGCAACATCAAGAAAACGCATTCATCCCACTCAATCTCGAAGGCGTCAGCGTCAACTACGCAACGCGGCGGGGACTGGTGCAGGCCGTGCGCAATGTCGATCTGCAGCTTCATGCGGGACAGAGTCTCGCGCTCATCGGCGAGAGCGGCTCGGGCAAAACGACACTGGCGCTGGCGATCGTGCGCTTATTGCCGGAGACTGCCACGGTGGGCGGCAAGATTCAATACCGGCGCAACGGGACGGAGATCGAAGTCCTGGATCTCAGCAACAAGGAGATGCGCGCCTTCCGCTGGCGCGATTGCGCCATGGTCTTTCAAGCCGCGCTCAATGCGTTCAACCCGGTGCTCAAGGTGTGGGATCAAGCATGGGACACGGCCAAGGCACACGGCTGGCACGACAAGACCGCTGTGCGCGCCAAGTTGAACGATACCCTGCGCTTTGTGCAGCTCGATCCGGAACGGGTCATTGATGCATATCCCCACGAGTTGAGCGGCGGTATGCGTCAACGGGTCTTGCTTGCCCTGTCTCTGCTCCTGGATCCGCAGATTCTAATCCTGGACGAACCGACGACCGCGCTGGACATTCTCACCCAGCGCACGATCATCACGCTTTTGCGCCAGCTCAAAGAAGAGCAGAATTTCACCATGATCTTCATCTCCCACGATCTGGCCATTGCGGCGGAATTGGCCGACCGTATCGGCACCATGTACGCCGGGCGCCTGGTGGAAATGGGCAGTTCGGACGATATTTTCTACCGACCACGGCATCCGTATACACTCGGCCTCATCCGCGCCGTGCCCACGGTGACCGGCGGCTTTGAAGAGTTGGAATCGATTCCCGGCTCACCGCCCGATCTGGTGGATCTGCCGTCCGGCTGTAAGTTTCACCAACGGTGTGCGTTTGTCTCGGACAAGTGCCGCACGGAGGAACCGGAACTGGACCTGGTGGGACCGGAGCACTTCGCCGCATGTTGGAATTGGCGCGATGTGGAGCAGCAACTTGTGGCAAATCCTTTGCACCGTGGTGTGCAGCCAACGATGATGGCACCGCGCCAAGTTGACCGCCAGCCGTCAGAGGAGCAGGACGCATGACACCCATCATCGAGATGCGCAACCTGACCAAAACCTTTGGCAAAGGCAGTGAGATTGTCACCGCTGTTGATGCAGTCAGCCTCGCCATCAACCCCGGTGAAACCGTCTGTCTTGTGGGTGAAAGCGGCTGCGGCAAAAGCACCACCGGACGCATGGTCGCCGGACTTCTCGAACCCACAGGTGGCCAAATTCTGTTCAACGGCCAAGATATTACTAAGCTGGGACGTGACCAATATCGGCAGTACCGCCAGGCCGTCCAGATCATCCACCAAGATCCGTATGCATCGCTCAATCCTACGCAGACGATTCGCAGTATTCTGACGGCGCCGCTCCTCCGCCACAAGAAGGTGCGCAATCGCGCCGAAGCAGAGCAGCGCGCCATCGAACTGCTCGAAGTCGTCGACCTGACGCCCGCCCTGGACGTCATTGACAAATTCCCGCATCAGTTGAGCGGCGGCCAGCGCCAACGTGTTTCGGTGGCGCGTGCATTGACCATGGATCCCAAATTCATCGTCGCCGACGAAGCTGTCTCCATGGTGGATGTTTCCATCCGCGTCAGCTTGTTGAGCATGTTGGCACGCTTGAAGGAAGAGTTCGACGTTACGTTTCTGTTCATCACCCATGATCTCGCCTTGGCCAAATATTTTGCGTGGCAGGGACGGATCACAGTCATGTACTTGGGTCGCATCATCGAGGACGGTCCGACCCCGCGTGTGATTACGGATCCACGCCATCCGTATACCCAGGCTCTGTTGAGCGCCGTCCCGGAGGCAGACCCGGAATTGGCCCATCGCAAACGACAGATTGAGTTGCGCAGCGCCGAGATTCCTAGCTTGCTCAATCTGCCGCCGGGTTGCACATTCCACCCCCGCTGTCCCTATTTTGTGCCCGGAGAATGTGACACCCAACGCCCGTCGCTGGAAACGCTGGCCGAAGGCGGACGTGTGGCTTGCCCCGTGCGCAAAGAGGTACATCTGGAATTGTTGGCATAGAGAAGGCACAACATGGACACCAGCATCACCCGCGCCGGCTTCAATATCGGCATGTTTTTCGGCGTCATCAGCGGTCTTTTGCTGATATTCCAGGAGCCGGGCACAGCTGAATTCATCATCACCGCGTTCACTGCAATCATAGGCCTCACATTCGCAGCGCTCGTGATTCTCGTCAGCAAACTGATGGCGCGGTGAGCGGAAGCCGATTGGATATTGGTTATTTCTCATTTCTCATTTGTCATTTGTGGCGACGAGCCAGTCGAGCAACAAAAAATGAGCAATTACCGATAAGAAATGAGCAATACAACGCGATTCCCGGTCGTATCCGCGGGTTGGGGTGCGACGTTAATTGAATTTTGCGTCACGCTGTCCTGGCACGAAAGGAGAAAATCATACGACCGAGCATAAAGCCATCTACCTCAATGTCGAGTGTACGTTTCATCAAGCAGTGCAACCATAAGGAGATTTCTGTATGAAGACACGAGTCTGGATTATCCTGGCCGTGGTCGTCGCGATGATGTTGGCGGCGTGTGCACCCGCCGCAGCACCCAGCGGCGCGCCGGCTGCAGAAGGCGAAGCCGCGGCCCCGGCTGCCGGCGGTGGTGAATTCCACAGCGCCTGGCCGTACACCGTACCGCCTAATGGCCACTTCAACACGTTTGTGACCGGCGGCTACGACATGAACATCTACCACTTCCTGCTGGAACCGCCGCTGTTCATGTACATGTGGGCCGATCAGACATGGCGCCCGTTGGCCGGCGAGTCCTGGGAATGGGTGGATGACACGACCATCCGCGTGAAGCTGCCCGAGGGCGCAGTCTGGAGCGACGGCAACACCTTCACCAGCAAAGATGTGGTGGACACCTTCGCCATTCGCCGCCTGCTCAACACGGTTGAATGGGCCGACCATCTGGTCGACGTTGTCGCCGTGGATGACAACACTGTTGACTTCCTGATCAAGGAACCATCCACCACGGCGCCCCGGCGTCTGCTGCGTGATGTTTATATCCGTTCCTCTGCGACTTACGGTGAGTGGGCCGATCGCGTGCGCGAGTTGGTGGATGCGGCAAGACCATCGACGACCAGGAATGGAAGGATCTGACCCAGGAATTCACCCAGTTCCGTCCGGAAGACATGGTCGTGCTCGGTCCGTTCAAGATCGATCCGGCCAGCATCACCGAGTCGCAGATGAATCTGAACAAGGTGCCGACCTCGTTCATGGCCGAGAATGTGAAGTTCGACCGCATCGTCAACTTCAACGGCGAGACTCCGACCATCACCCCCTTGGTGCTGGCCGGCGACATCGACTATGCGACCCATGGCTTCCGCCCGCCACGGAGAAGAATATATCGCCCAGGGCATCCGCATTCTGCGTCCGCCGAACTTCAGCGGGCCTGCGCTCTACTTCAACTACGACGTGCACCCGTTTGAGATGAAGGAGTTCCGCCAGGCCATGGCCTACGCCATCGACCGCGGCCAGAACGGCACGGTTTCGCTTGGCCAATCAGGCGTGCCTTCGAAAACCATGGCCGGCTTCTCGGACAATATCACCGGTTGGCTGACTGAAGAGACCCAGGCAGCCCTCAATCCCTACGAGTTTGACCGCGCCAAGGCCGAAGAAATCCTGACCGGTCTCGGGTTCACGCGTGACAGCGACGGTGTCTGGCTTGACGATACGGGCGCACGCATGGAGTTCGAACTGACCGCGCCGGCGGAATTTGCC
The DNA here is from genome assembly GCA_041391205.1 of Caldilineaceae bacterium. Lineage (GTDB taxonomy): Bacteria > Chloroflexota > Anaerolineae > Caldilineales > Caldilineaceae > JAWKOK01. The sequence continues at coordinate 23,412 of JAWKOK010000041.1, read as the reverse complement.
GACTGGTCCGCTGCGGCCGAGAACGCTGCACAGCAGTTGACCGACTTCGGCATCAAGACCAGCTTCCGCGGTGTCAACTTCCAGCAGCATCCCATCGACATCGACAACGGCGACTTCCAGTTGGCGATCCGCGTCTGGGGCGCCGGCAACCCGCATCCGCAGTTCTCCTTCGACACCGATCTGCGCGTCCTCAACAAGGCCCAGTCCGGCATCGGCGACACCAGCTTGCCCGGCATGAACATGCCCATGGTGCAACAGACCGACGTGCTCGGCGAAGTCGACCTGGGTCAGATGATTGTAGATGCAGGAAGCGGGCAACGACCTTGACGCACAGAAAGCCGTCGTCAACGATCTGGCGCTGGCCTACAATGAACTGCAGCCGCAGGTCATGCTGTGGGAGCGCTACGGCAACAACCCGGTGCCGGATATCCGTGTCACCGGCTGGCCGGCTGACGGCGATCCCATCTACCTGAACGGTGCCTACAACGATCCGTTCATTTCCCTGCTCATTCTTGACGGCACACTCATGCCCAAGAACTAGGGAATGGTTAATGCTCAATAGTAAATGGATAATTGTTATCTGATCTGCGTCAACGCCGTTCAATAACAATTGAAAATTTACCGTTAAGCAATACCCAATCACCTGGGGTCGACGTCGTTGCAAGGCGGCGTCGACCCTTTCTACGTCTATGCATAACTACCGCGTTCTCACCGCAGTGAGTGCACTTTTCTTCGTGGGGCTTGGCATCAGTGCGCCGCTCATGTCCCTTTTCCTCGAGGCCCTCGGCGCGGATTACGGGCAAATCTCCATCATTCTCACCAGCTATGTGGCCGTGCTCATCCTCAGCAATTTTGCCTGGGGACGCATCGCCGACCGCCTGGGCAGGCGCAAGCCGTTGATCATCGTCGGCCTGTTCGGCCTGGCCGTCGCCTATCTCTGGCTCAGCCGCTCGACCACGGCCAATATCGCCTGGGGCATTCGCATCCTGGAAGGCATCGGCGTGGCGGCCTACACCACGCTGAGCCTGGCCATGATGGGCGACATTCTCCAGGATGGGGCCAACCGCGGCCGGCGCATGGGCATCTACCGGGGCCTGGGCTCGCTGGCCTTCAGCATGGGCGCGCTCATGGGCGGCCGCATCGCCGACAACTTCGGCCTCGACACGGCATTCGCCGTCTGCGCCGGGCTCTATTTTGCCGCCATGTTGGTCACGTTCCTGTTGCAGGAAGTGCCCATGGCCAAACCCGTGGCGCCGGCCGGCGCGACCGGTTCCCCGCCCGTGCGGCGCAAGCGCGAACTGCCGGCCCTTTTCCTGGCCGGCGTGGTGCTGTGGATGGCGGCCCATTCGGCGTCCACGTCCATGTGGCCCAACTACATGGCCACGTTCGGCTACACCAAGACGACCATCACCAGCCTGTGGGGGCTGGCTGCGTTCATCGAGATGCCCGCCATGTATCTGTCCGGCGCGCTGTCGGACGTCTTCGGGCGCGCGGCGCTATTGGCCTCGGGCGGCTTTGCCATTGCCCTGGTTCAGATCGGCTACATGACGGTGGTCACCCTGTTGCCCGCGCTCTTCGTGGTGCAGACCGTGCGCGGCTGGGGCTTCGGCAGCTACACGGCCAACGCCATGACGTTTACCGCCGAACAGGGCGACCACCAGTCGCGCGGCGGCAACAGCGGTCTCTTCCAGGCCACCGGCAGTGTGGGTCAACTGGTGGGCATTTTCATCGGCGGCCAACTGGCCAAGTATATGGGATTTTCGGCGCTCTACACCGTCTGTGCGTTCTTGGCGCTGGGCAGCGGCATCTGCTTCCTGGCCCTGCGTCGTCAAACGGCGCGCGCCGTGGCGGCGGGGAGCGCGGCGGACTGAAAGGCCAAATTGAAGATTGAAGATTGGGCACTCGACCACACGAGTTCGCTTGAACGATCGTGGAGGCGAGCCCAATCTTTCATCTTCAATCCTGCTCTACATCAACCTCGGAGGATCCATGACACGCATCGGAGTCATCGGAACCGGCGCAATCGCCCAGGTGCATTTGGACGCTTGGGCGCAGTTGCCGGTGGAGTTGGTTGGATATTACGACGTGGACCAAGCCGCGGCGGAACGGGCCGTGGCCAAGTATGGCGGCCAGGCCTTCCCGACATTGGACGCGCTGCTGGACGCAGTCGACATGGTCGACATCTGCACGCCGGGCACGGCGCACAAGGGACCCGTGCTGGCGGCGGCGGCCGCGGGCAAGGCCATCATCTGCGAGAAGCCGTTGGCCCGTTCGCTGGCCGACTGCGTCGAGATGGTGGGCGCGTGCGAAGCGGCGGGGTGCCGCTCTATCCGGCCCACGTGGTGCGCTTCTTTCCCCAGTTTGTCCGGGTCAAAGAGGCGCTGGACAACGGCGCTGGGCGATCCGGGTGTGATCCGCACCACCCGCGCCGGCGCATTCCCCGGCCGGGCGGCAGTTTCTCCAGCGCGTACTACGGCGACTTCGCACGCAGCGGGCGTGGTGCTGGACGTGGGCATCCACGATCTGGACTTCCAGCGCTGGTGCTGCGGCGAGGTGACCCACGTCTTCACGCGCGGGACGACCTTCACCGAGGATCCGCGCAACGACCACGCACTCATCACGCTGCGCTTTGCCAACGGCGCCATCGGCCATGTGCAGTGTGCGTGGGCGCTGCCCAGCGGCATCTTCCGCACCCGGGTCGAGTTGGCAGGCGACGAGGGGATTGCCGAGTGGGATTCGCTGGACGTGCCGTCCCTGTTGGTGCAGCGGCGCAATGACGACGACACCGGCGTCGAGACCCGGGGGCACAGCCCGTGGGACACCGAGTTGCAGCCGTACTACGCGGAACTGGCCCACTTCGTCGACTGCTTCGAAAACGGCGCACCGCCGCGCGTCACCGGCCATGACGGGCTGATGGCGGTCAAGCTGGCGCTGGCGGCCATCGAATCCATGCGCACCGGCGCGCCGGTGGAGATTGCCACATTCCAGGAGGTGACGGCATGAGCAGCCAATCCATCCGCATGGGCATGTTGAGCTTTGCCCACCAGCACGCGGTCAGCTATGCCCAAAACTTGCAGCGGCTGCCCGGCGTTGAGATTGTCGGCCTTTGGAACGAGGACGCGGCCAAGGGGCAGGAGTACGCGCAACGCTTCGGCATGGAATTCTACGCCGATCCCAACGCGCTGCTGGACCAGGAGCTGGACGGCGTGATCATCTGCTCGGCCAACACGCACCATCGTCGCGACGTGGACCTGGCCGCGGGGCGCGTGCGCGGCATCCTCTGCGAGAAGCCTATCTCCACCAACATGGCCGACGGTCAGGCCATCATCGACCGCTGCCGTGACACGGGCACCCAGTTGCAGATCGCGTTCCCCGTGCGCTTCCACCCCGTCTTCGCCCAACTCAAGGCGCTGCTGGACCGGGGCGAGCTGGGCCGCATCCTGGCCGTGGAGTGCACCAACCACGGGTCCATGCCCGGTAGCTGGTTCGTGCAGAAGGAGCTCTCCGGCGGCGGCGCAGTCATCGACCACACGGTGCACGTCATCGACCTGTTGCGCTGGTTCTGGGGTGCGGAGGTGACCGAGATCTACGCGGAGATCGGCGAGAGCCTCCGCATCCGGGCTTCCGGGCATCGACGACGCGGGCATGCTCTCCTTTGCGCTCAGCAACGGCGTCTACGGCACGCTGGACACCAGTTGGTCGCTTCGCCCAGCTGGCTCCATGGGCGACGTCAAGATCGAGGTCATCGGCGAACAGGATGTGGCCTGCTGACATGTCGCGCCAGCACGTGAGCATCAGTTCAACAAGGCGGCAAGACCCAAAGTGGGCGCCGTGGGGCGGCGACATGGACTACGGCCTGGTGCGCGATTTCGTCGGCATGCTTCGCGGCGAAGCCCACGGCCCCTCCATCACCGGTGAAGACGGTCTGGCCGCGCTTGGCGGTGGCGTTGGGGGCGTATCGAGCGGCAGAGAAGAAATGCCGATCAAATTGAACAGCAAGATTAAAGACGGAAGATTTGGTCGACTGCCGATCGGCACAAATTGATGCAGGAGGCCGCACGCCCAATCTTCAATCTTTAATCCTTAATCTTGAGCGTTCAACCTTCCCGAAAGGAAATCTACCATGACTCCCACCCTCCGTCTCGGCACCTCTTCGTAGAGTCTTCGCTGTACTGGCATTTCACGCCGGAGAAGACGCCGCTTGAGTATGTGATGGATCAGGCGGCGGCGCTGGCCTCAACGGCGTGGAACTGTTGCACCGCCAGATGACCAGCGAGGACAACGACTATATGCAACGGCTCAAACGCCACGCCTTCCACCTGGGGCTGGACATCTACAATCTGAGCATTCACCAGGACTTCGTCTGGGAAAGCGTGACGAACGCCAACAGCACATCGACCACACGCTGCGCTGCATCGACCTGGCCCACGAGATGGGCATTCCGTCCATCCGCGTCAACTCCGGCGGCTGGCGCAAGCAGGGCAGCTTCGACGACCTGATCCAGGCCAAGGGCTGGGTCGATCTCGGGAAGGTTACACGAAAGACGACGGCTTCAAGTGGGTCACCGACGCCATCGCCGCCTGCATTCTCAATGCGGAGCGCCGCGGCGTCATGCTGCTGCCGGAGAACCACTGGGGGCTGACCACTTTCGCGGCCGACATGGTACGCATCATCGAGACCGTGGACTCACCGTGGCTGCGCGCGCCATCCTCGACATGGGCAACTTCATCTTCGAGGACGACATGTACGCGGCCATGACGACCATCGCGCCCCTTACTGCCCGCTGGCCCACGCCAAAACCTATCCCGGCGGCGGCACCTGGTATACACTGGACCTGGACTACGCGCGCGTCTTCCGCACGCTGCTGGACGCGGGCTTCCGCGGCTACTGCTCCATCGAAATGGAGGGCGCCGATCCGGCCGAACTGCAGTTCCCAGAGCATTGAGATGTTGCAGGCGGCGTGGGCCAAGGCCGTCGCAGCGTGACGGACGAGAGCAGGCGGCGGTGCACGGCAGCGGCGGATGGCAAAGCGGTTGAAACCGCCGCTCTGGTACGGAAACCGGCTGCAAGCCGCTGTGTCGACGCTGGACAACGTGCTTGGAGCAGTTTCGTACCAGCGGCGAATTCATTCTGCCGGCGATCGGCGCATGCCTGCCCGATGCCGACCACGGACGGCAGCGGTTGATACCGCCGCCTGTGACGGAACCGGCTGCAAGCACGTTGTGTCGACACCGCACAACGTGCTTGAGCACGTTTCCGTACCAGCGGCGAATTATTCGCCGGCGATCGTGGCGCATGCCCACCCGATGCCGACCACGGACGGCAGCGGTTGATACCGCCGCCTGATACGTGAAACCGGCTGCAAGCCGGTTGTGTCGACACCGAACAACGTGCTGAGCACGTTTCCCGCACCAGCGACGAATTCATTCGCCGGCGATCGGCGCGCGCTCACCCGATGCCGACCACGGACGGCAGCGGTTGAAACCGCCGCCTATGACGGAAACCGGCTGCAAGCCGGTTACCGAGGACGCACAACGTGCTTGAGCACGTTTCCCGTTCCAGCGGCGAATTCATGCGCTGATGACCGGTGCCCACTAACCCGGCGACAAAAGGACATCGACCATGGCTGATGCACAATCCGATCTCACCGTCATCGTCCTGGCCGCGGGCTCGCGGGAATACGACGCGGACCAGCGCGCCGAGCAGGCGCAGGGCGCGGCCTGGATGCTGCAAGCGCTGGGCGATCGGGCCATGATCGACTACGTCATGGATCTGGCGTTGAGCGTGGCCGCCGCAGCCGCGACATCATCGTCGTGACCGATCGGTGCTGGCGGTGCGCTGGTCGAGCACCTGGGCGACGCCTACACCTACGTGGTGCAGGAGGAGAGCCGGGGCACGGGCGACGCCGTGTGGCAGGTGAGCGACTCATCTGCAGGGCTACGCGGGCGACGTGCTCATCCTCTACGGCGACACACCGCTCATCCGCGACTCGTCGGTGCGCGGCTGCGCGATTTTTCACCGGCTCAAGGCTGCGGCCATGACGCTGCTCTGCGCGCTCGGCGACCCCGCCCTGCCCTACGGCCGTGTGCAACGGGATGCAGACGGCCACATCGTCGATGTGGTCGAGGCCGGCGATGCACCGCGACCGACAGCGCACTCTGCGAACTGAACATCGGCGCTTACGCGGCACAGGCGCCCGCGCCGGGTGGACGACGCTGGCCGCCGTGGCCGGCGCACCCACTGCCCCCCACCGTCTCACCGACTGCGTGCGTCTGCTGGCGGCGGAGCAGCAACGGATCGCCGGCTACCAGGCACTGGACCCGGACGAGATCTTCGGCATCAACACGCCGGACGATCTGGACCGGGCCGTTGTCATCCCAGCAGAAGCGGCAGATGCGGGCCGCGACGCAAATTCAGGAGCGCAACCTCATCCGCTTTGGCACGGCGGCTGGCGCGCTCATCGGCGAAGGCTTTACGCTGGACAACGCGCGGCGATTATGTCAAGCGCCGCCGATGACATCGTGCGCACCGGCCGCGAGCAGGATGCGGTGCTTCATCGGCTACGATCGGCGCTTCCTGGGCCAAGAGGCCGCCGAGGCCGCGGCCGAGGTCTTTGCGGGCAACAACATTCCTGTGCAGTTGCTGCGCGAAGCCGCACCCACGCCCTTGGTCACCTACGCCACGGCGCAGCATCAGTTCGCCTACGGCCTCATGTTCACCGCCAGCCAATCCCGCGCAATGGAACGGCCCTGTAGTCTTCGCCAGCGACGGCTCGTTGCCGCTGGACGACCAGACACGCGCATCGCCGACCGGGCTAATGCGCTGCGCCGACGAGGTCGTCAAAGTCGAGCTCGACCTGGCGCTGGAGAACGGCATGGTGCAGACGGTGGACTACACCAACGCCTACGTCGATGCCGTCGAAGCGCCCACATCGATCTCAACGCCATCCAGATGCAGGGCTGCGCGTGGCCGTGGATCCCATGTACGGCGTGGGCCAGGTGACGCTGGAAATTGTGCTCACCGATAGCGCTGCCGCTTGACCACCATCCACACACGCCACGACCCGCTCTTCGGCGGTCGTTCGCCCCTGACCGGGCTTCGAGTTGAGCCAACTCATCAGCATCGTGCGCTAAGGCGACTACGATCTGGGCTCTGGCTATGGACGGCGACGCTGATCGCATCGCCATCGTCGACGATCGGTGGCAGCGGTTTCATCAGCACCAACGAATTGCTGCTGTTGCTGTACTATTACCCGCACGAGATTCGCGGCGAACCCGGCGGTGTGACGCGCAACCTGGCCACGACCCACCCGTTGGACCGGCTGGCGGCCCACTTCGGCGAAGCGTGCCACGAGGTGCCGGTCGGCTTCAAACATCTGGCCGACAGCATGAAGCGCCATAACGTGTTGCTGGCGGGCGAAAGCAGCGGCGGCCTGAGCATCCGCGGTCACATCCTGGCAAGGACGGCATCTTCGCCTGCGGGCGCTGGTGGTGGAGATGATCGCCGTCACCGGGCGCCGCATCTCCGCGCTGCTGGACGACGTCCACGCCATCACCGGGCGGCTGGTGAGCCGCGAGGTCAACCTGCCGGCCACGTCGGAGATGAAGGTGATGGTACCGCTAAGCTGGCCAAGGCCGATCTGCGCACCATTGCGGCAAGCTTTGCAGGCGTGCTCAGCCACGAGGATGGGACCAAGTTCTACCTGGAGCACGACAACTGGCTGCTGCTGCGCTTCTCGGGCACCGAGCCGCTGCTGCGCATCTTCGCCGAAGCCGACGACGATGCCACGGCCGACGCGCTCATCGCCTGGGCGGACGAGCTTGTGCACACATAAAAACATTGGATGAACACAGATGGACACAGATAACTGCATTTCGATTGAATTCAGAGAAATACACTAATCAAAGCCACAAACTTAGGTAGTTCTGCTTTTTCATCTGTGTTTATCCGTGTCCATCCGTGGCTAGCTTTTGATCTTCACTTCATGACCAAGGAGTCATCATGTCTCAACCGTTGGAACTTGTTTTGATCGGCGCGGGCGGACGCGGGATGCGCGCGTACGCGCCCTACGCGCTGCGCCATCCCGAGCAGGTACGTTTCGTGGCTGTGGCCGAACCGGACCCGGTGCGCCGCCGCCTCTTCGCCGATGAACACGACATCGACGACGCGCACTGCTTCGAGTCGTGGGAGGAGCTGACCGCGCGCGGCCAAATGGGCCAAGGCGCCATCGTCACCACCCAAGACCAGATGCACGTGGAGCCGGCCGTGGCCGCCATGGAAGCGGGTTACGACGTGCTGCTGGAAAAGCTCATGGCCCACACCCTGGCCGGCTGCGTGAACTGGTCCAGACGGTGAGCGCACCGGGCGTACGCTACAGATCTGCCACGGTGCTGCGCTATTCGCCGTTTTGGGTGACGCTCAAGGGCGTGCTGGATTCGGGCGTGCTGGGCGACATCATCACCGTGGAGCACCGGGAGAACGTGGCCTACTGGCACATGGCCCACAGTTTTGTGCGCGGCCATTGGGGCAACAAGGAGAAGTCCAGCCCCATGATCCCGGCCAAGTGCTGCCAGTTCTGACATGGACGTGCTCTACTGGAACATCCTTCAGGCGCTGTGAGCGGCTCAGTTCGTTCGGCTCGCTGTTGCGCCACCATACCGCGCCGAATCGGTCGGGCCGGAGATTCCGCTGCGCTGCACCGACGGCTGTCCCATCGAAAAAGGAGTGCATCTTTCTCCGCCATCGGCATTTATATGGACTATCAAGTCCCTTTGAACGGTTGCGCCGAGGCTACAACCGACGGCAAGAATCTGCGCCGATACTGGACCGGTCGAGGATTGCCGCGCAAGCCACAAGCCGAAGCAGAGACCAAAGGCATCGATCCGCACGCCCATGACGTGGCCGTTCCTGGCGTTGACCGACGACCCGACCTACGAAACCGGCTGGAAGCGCTCAAGACGGGGCCGTGGGGACGCTGCGTTCATCGCCGCGACAACGACGTGGTGGACAACCAGGTAGTCTCCAGGATTGGAGCAACGGTGCGTCGGTGGTGCTGGTCATGCACGGCCATAGCAACGAGGAGCACCGCCACCCATGCGCTACGACGGCACCAAAGCACGCTGCGTTTCCGCTTCGGTAGTCAATGGAGATCACCATCTACCACCACGGCGGCGGCGAGAGAACGTGCCCATTCCCGGACTCAGCGGCCACGGCGGCGGCGACGAAGGCATCATGACCGATTTCGTCAAGGTGCTGCGGGCGAAGCCCAGGCACTGACTAGCTCGCGGAAACGTTGGAGAGCCATCTCATGGCGTTCGCAGCGAAGAGGCGCGGCTGAACGGGCGCGCGCCATCGCCATGGACGAGTTTCGCCAGCGTGCGGAGGCGTTAACGCAGCAGAGCTAAACCAAAGTTTATTGAACATGCCGGGGACCTTGCAGGTCCCCGGCACATACGAAGTCGATGCGAGCATTCATGGTTTCGTGCTGCGGTCGGTTTAACGGCCGCCCGGCGCAACGGCACCCTGAATTACCTCTACCCACTGAAAGCGATTTTGCGCATGCTGTCGTCACTCACACCCGACCAGCCCAATGGGTCGAACGAACGCCTTGTGACGCTCAGCGTGGAGCAATGCATCGGCCAACTGCTCAACGTCTCTCACCTGCCCGGCGCGGCCGAGGCGTGGCGCGCCTTCTGCAGGAGGTGCCTGCGGGCGCGTTGTCGGTGCGCATGCCATCGGCGCAGGCTTACCGGGCGCTGCTGGAGGAGTTGCAGGCGCAGCCATGCCTGTGCCTGCATCATCGCCAACATGGAGCACGGCGCCGAATGGCCGGATTACGGCACCGACTTCCTCGCCCGCCGGCCGGCGCAGCCGATGATCACATCTGGTGGCAGCCCGGGCAAGGCCACCGCACGTGAAGCGCTTCACATCGGCGTCCACTGGTGCTTGACGCCCGCAGTCGACCCTTCACTCACATAACCACGACAACCCCATCACCAACGTGCGCGGCCTTTGGCGACCGTCCGGCACATGTGGCCGGCCTGCGTCGACGCTGATCCACGCGCCGTAAGCCAAACGGGCGTGGCCGCGACGGCCAAGCACCCTTCCCGGCGACGGCATGGACGACCGCGACCAGCACCTGGTCACCGCCGTAATCAACACCTCTTTGACCAGTGGCTGGAGACGTACGGGTTCGTGTGGAAACAGGTGATCGACGCCGGGGTGTGGACCATCATGCCGGGCCATATTGCGCTGCTCCGGACTATCAGCAGTTTTGCCGAGAACTTGCGGCCGCGCCGCCCGCGACCATTGCGCGTGAGTTGCTGGAGACGCTGCTGCGCCAAGAGTTGGGCTTCACCGGCCTCATCGTCTCGGACGCCACGGGCATGATGGGCTTTGCATCGCCTTGCCCCGCAGGAGAGGTGGCGGTCGCGATCAATGCCGGCATCGATCTGTACTTGGGGGCCAATCCTGATAGGGACCATCCGGCGCTCCTGGCCGCTGTGCGTGACGGTCGTGTGCCGGAGGAGCGCATTCGTACGGCGACGCAGCGCGCGCTCACGCTCAAGGCCAGGCTCATGTTGATGGACGATCCGTTCGGACCCGCGCCGACCGACATCGAGAGTGCGGAGTTTGCCCACGCGGCGCAGGCGATGGCCGACAAGAGCATCACGCTGGTTCACGCCGGCGCTGTACCCGCTGGAGCTGCCCGCGGACGCCAGCGTGCTCACGGTGACCATCATGCCACCCAATCCTGTGATTCCCCCACGCCGATCTCGCCGCCTTCGACGAGGAACTGCGAGCGCGGCTTTGACGTGACAATCTGCTCAACCCAAGCAGTGATGAGTTGCGTGCCAAAGCGCAAAAGCAGGCTGACGTGGTGTTCGTCAATGTGTACGTGATGCCGTTGATGACATTTGGAACTGTATATGCCACGGCCGGCGGTTTCGGCCATTGGGGCTGGCGTGCACTTCATACCGAGCACCCGCACGTGGTCTACACGAGCTCGCTGGGAGCCCATATCTCACCCACGAACTGCCCCACGCACCCGCCGTCGCCCCTCGCGCATGGCGGCAGCGTCGCCAGCCAGCGCAGCGGTCAAGTTTTGGCTGGGGAGATCCCGGCGCAGGGAACGCCACGGTGCAGTTGCCGGAGGTGAAGGTGCGGCGGATGGCGGTGCGGTAGTCAGGCAGTCTGATAGTACGGATTTTCGCGGATTCTGGTATCAGGATTCGACATACGGACCGAGAAAACGCTCACCGTCAAAGTGAATCAGTGACGGTGATTCGGCTACCCAGACTTCGGTTTCCACGCAATCTCCCCGAGGTAACGCGCTATGGTTGCGCGATCTGAGAATGCGGTCACGTACACGAGACCCACTCGCCACCTCGGCAATAGAGTCGCCAGTTCCGCATGACGCTTGGCATCGACTGGGCCGTGGCTCGTAACGACCTCCACAAGTAGTAGCCAGTTCATTTGAGCAAAATACAGCACAACGTCAGGGCATCTTTCCATGCGAATCAACGTCGATTCCCAATTCCTGGGCCACACTTGCGTCGAAGTATCCCTACTTGTTGTTGGTGTCGCCAACGTAGACGGTGACGGCTAACAGGCGCAAACCTGGGAGCAAACTCCTCAACGATGGCGCGCGGATCAATTCGCTGTGGTCGCCTGGGCTCAATGTGATTTTTGCCGGCGCGGTCGTGACAGAGACAAGCTGTTGCTCGCTCTTGGCATACTGCTCAGCCAACGTTGCTCGCTCAGCCGGAATACGAGCCCAAATTCACTTGCCAGTCCAGTGTCCCGTAGCTAGCGCAGCAGCCCCAAGACTTCAGGTTCTATTTGGTACACGGTCTTGGGCTGCTTACGGCACGTTGCGGATCATCAGGGTTGTACAAGGCACCCTGCGGCCACGAACTGGTGGATCGTCTGGCGTCGTATCGTCTCGCGAGATTGGGAGCGTACTGCGCTGGTAGTACTGCTGTATCCAGTTCATGACATCGGCGTGATGTGCCTATCAGCGGCGCCTCGGCTCGGCTCACCGCATGTCCGGTTAGTAGATTCAACATTGCTAACAGGGTGAGCGCCGATCGGTCATTCTGTTGCGCGTGGCAAGCCTAATTCAATCAGGATATCGCGAGCTTCGTCAATGTTGCGTTGCGCCATTTCTACTTCACCATGTGCTCAAATATATCGTCAATCATTGCTTGGGCGTTATCTCGGGCTGCTCAATCGCCCACCGCCCTAGTGCAATGAGACACTTACGATCTGGATATTTCATAAGCTTCAAGTCCGTCACGTTGACCTGCGTATGTCCGCTGAAGCGTCGAAAATATTCATCAAACGCAGTCGTGTTCAAGTAGACAGCGAGACCATGGGCTAAGGTTCAATGCTCAGACCGTGTTTATTCGTGAAATACATTGAGGTGATTCTCGAAGCCAAGCCAGGGAGAAGCTACCGACTGCTTCCGGGTCAACGACGCTGGCAACGATTCGGCGCGCCTCCTCTTTTGAAGAGAAGCGTCGTACAACACAGTATGCACCGGTGGGATAGAGCCACTTCGTGTTTCACGGTTCAATTCAACCTCGCATTGGGTTTGTTGAACCCCGGCCTTGGCCATTCCATCTGCATCCCGTTGAAATGACCAGGATAAAGTAACGGCACAGTTCTTTCGTTTGGGCATCGATCGAAGATGTTTCCGCACTCGAAAATCGACTACAGGACCGGTAGAGACGTTGATTTCGAGATCATCCAGCGAGTATCAACTGGATGTACGTAGCTCAAGTGTGCTCAAATCCTGTGAGGTAGGAACATGGATGAACTGTTCCGGATCGCTCGGAATCACGATACGATGAACGGCGTTGAATTCTACTAAGTCGACAAAGGTATCATCGGTCGAAGTCGAGACAAGCACCTCGGCTTGCTTGCCCCTTTCTCTAGCTTCAATATGATATTTTCCTGAAGAACGTCATCATCCTTAAACGCCTTGTCGCGGACGCAAACAGATGAATCCGCCTTAGCGCAGAATGCCAGAATATGCTCACGGAATGGGCGATAATAGGACCATTGCAAAAGCTGCGTGGGATAATCGCAACGAGTTGACCGTGGTCGTCTAGCAACGACACGGCAAGTGCAACGAAGGCCGAATAAAGGTTCATCGTTTGAATTCCGGCACGGCGAAGTGCAGCAGAACGGTGCGCCGAATCGCTTCGGATCTTTCTTGTAGGGAGGGTTCAAAATGGCGTGAGTGTACCGTGGAAGGTTCGCGAAAAAACTGCCGGATAACCAATCCGCAGCAGCGAGGATAAAATCGCGATTCCGCAATGTGAACGAAAACCCGGAAATTTTGATACTGAAGCAACTCCCTCTGAAGCTGAGGCAGAAGTGAACGATCGATCTCGAACACGTCAGTTCTGCTTATAAAGTCAAGTCTGTCGTCAATCCAACGATTCAGAAAAAGGTTTGTCGACAACGCGCCAACACCGCGCCGGCGTCACAAAGTCGACAACATCGTTTCCATCACTCGCAAAGAAGGATGCCATGAACTCAGCGATCGATGGTGGTGTAAAGAACTGGCCATATTGAGCCTTCTTGTCCAATTGGGAATGAGCAGCAGCTTCTGTGCTTCACATGCCTCTCGTCCAGCCGTACTGTATTACCCCTATTTCGATCCGATGCAGCTAATCCCCTAGCACCAGATTCTACGATACGAGAACAGAACGCATCACCCGCGCAACTTCTCCATCCCCAGGTCGAAGACCGGCTCGCGCACGACCGTGGCCGAATAGCGTTCGCCGAAGTACTCGACTTCGACCTGCGTGCCTTCGGCCGCGTGGTCCGCCGGCAAATAGCCGTAGAGCAGGTACTTGCCCACCGAATAGCCGTAGTTGGCCGTGGTCACGTGGCCGATGCAGGCGCCGTCCGCGAAGATGGCCTCGTAGCCCAGGGCCATGCCGCCGTTGTTGAACGTCATGCAGGCCAGCTTCTTCTTGGCCGGCTTCTTTTTGCGTTCCACGCACGCATCGCGGCCGATAAAGTCGCCCTTCTTCAGCTTCACCGTCCAGCCCAGGCCCGACTGGTACGGGTCGTACTCCGTGTAGACATCGCCGCCCCAGAGCCGGTAGCCCTTCTCCAGGCGCAACGAGTCCATCGCGCCCAGGCCGGCCGCCACCAGGTCGAACTCACGGCCCGCTTCCCAGAGCGCATCCCAGACTTGCAGCGCCATGTCCATGGGCATGTGCAACTCCCACCCCAGTTCACCCACGTACGAAATCCGCAGCGCCACCACCGGGGTCAACCCGATGGTGATCTGCCGCGCCTCAAAGTAGGGGAAGGCGTCGTCGCTCACGTCGGCGTCGGTGACCTTGGCCAGCACCTTGCGCGCATTCGGTCCCCACAGCCCCAGCGCGGCGTAGCTGTTGGACATGTCGCTGATGGTGACCGTCCCGTCCCGTGGCGCGTGTTGGCGCACCCAGGCCAGATCCTGGGGCAGCGTCCCTTCGCCCACGAACATCCAGAACGTGTCCGCGGCCAGGCGCGCCACCGCCAGGTCGCGCTTGACGCCGCCCTTGGGTGTGAGCCACGTGGTGTAGACGACGCGGCCCGCGGGCACGTCCATCTGGTTGCTGCAGAGGTAGTTGACAAAGTCCGCCGCGCCCGGCCCCTTGGCCTCGATGATGGACAGACCGGTCAGGTCGTAGAGCGCGACATTTTCGCGCGTGGCCAGGTGCTCGGCGCCCTGGATGCGTGACCAATGCTGCGCGGCCCAGCCGGTGCGATGGGGGATACGGTCGTCGTATTGCTCCAGCAAACGGCTGTTGGCCTCGAACCAGTTGGGCAGCTCGATCCCGGCGAACGCGGTGTACTCGGCCTGCAGCGCCTCCAGCCGCGGCGCGAAGGGGCTGGACCGGACGTTGCGCGGCTCGGAGATGGACTGCTTGGGGTGGACGATGTCGTAGACCTCTCGGTAGTTCTTGCGCGTGATCACGTCCACGTAGGCGTCGGTGGTCTGGAAGCCGTGGAAGCGATGGATGTGAGCCTGGCGCATGTCCCACTCGGGTTCGCCGTACGTCATCCACTCGGCCACGGACTTGGCCACCCCGCCGGCGTGGGTGATCCACGAGGCGACCGCCGTCCAGAAGCCTTTGACCGCCGACTCGCCGATGATGGGGTAGCCGTCAATCGAGAACGCGAACATGCCGTTGATGGCGCTCTCCAAGTCGAGTTCGGCGCGCCGGAAGAGGGGGAAGAGCCGCTGGGCCTGATCCCACGGTTTGCCGAAGAAGTCGTCCGGCGTGAAGGGATGGATGGCCGTCTTGCCCAGCGTGCGGCTGCACGGCGTGGGGCCGGTGCCAGTACGAGCCGATGCCGTAGCCGTCCCAGTGCTGGCGGTAGTACATGGCCGAGTCCAGTTCGCGTGGTGGGATAGACGACCTCGTGGTCTTTGTTGTCCCGCGCAAACTGGGCCAGTTGGGGCAGCGGTTTGGTGCGCACGTACTGGTGCTCGAAAGCCAGCAGCGGCAGGTGGACGCCCAACTTCTCGCTCAATGCCGGCGCCCAGATGTTGGCACAGAGGAGCACGGCTTCGCATTCGATGCGCGGCATTTCCGGGTTGTCGGTCAGCACCGCGGTGACGTGCCCGTCCTTCACCTCGATGTCGGTCATGCCGGTGTGACCGGCGAACTCCACACCCATGGCCTGGGCATCCCGCGCCAGCGCCGGAGACATCGCGCCCTTGACGATCGCGCTGGGCCCACGAAGAGCGCCGACAAACTGCGTCTCGTCGACGATGGGCAGCTTTTGCCTGGCCTCGGCGGGCGTCAGCAAATGCGCCTCGCAGCCGAAGGCTTGAGCCTCTCCGTGCAACCGAATCAAATCCTGCCGGCGCGCGTCGGAGACGGCGATCTCCAGTTGTCCCACCGGGTTGAACGTGTTGCGATCATCTCGAAATGGTTTGAGTCCCCGGATCAAGTCCGACGTGTACATCCCCATCTGTGTGAGCAACTTGGAGTGGCTGATGGGCACCAGTCCGCCCGGTGCGTGGGGTCGAGCCGTCGTTCTCGTACAGGTCGCCCTTGTCGATCACCAGCACATCGCGCCAGCCGAACTTGGCCAGATGATATGCCGCCGCGCAGCCGACAATGCCGGAACCGATGATCACGAGCCGGACTTGCTTCGTCATGGGGATGTCTCCTGAGAATAGATGAGGTGGTCTGAGTCGGCACAATTCTATCACGGAGAATGCGCGTTGCCGAAACAGCCACTGAACCACAGATTTCAGCGACAGCCCCCCGTTAGGCTACCATGTATATCACCGCATCACGGCGCAATTCACCATTGACAATTTCCCATTCAGAAATAACCATTCGCGATGTCCATCTCAGTCTTCGACCTCTTCAAAATCGGCATCGGTCCCTCCAGTTCCCACACCGTCGGCCCCATGCGCCGCGTAATTCGCCTTGCGCTTGGAACAGGGCCGGCTTGACCAAGCCGCCCCGTGCGCGCTCGACCTCTACGGTTCGCTAGGCGACGGGCAAGGGCCACGGCAGCGACAAGGCCGTCATGCTGGGGCTGGAAGGCGCCCAGCCGACGCCATCGACCCGGCGACCATCGACGCGCGGCTGGCCGCCATCCGCGCTGCGCAGACGCTCACCGTGCTGGGCACGCACCCAATTCACTTCAACGAACGGGACGATCTCGTCTTCCAGCGGCGCAAGTCCCTGCCCTATCACCCCAACGGCATGGAGTTCCGCGCGTTTGACGCTGCGGGTGACGAACTGCTCATGCGCACCTTCTACTCGGTGGGCGGCGGCTTCGTGGTGGATGAGACGGCCACCGGCGCCGATCGCATCAAAGTGGACAACACGCAACTGGCGTACCCCTTCAGCACCGGCGCGGGCCTGCTGGACATTTGCCACCGGCACAACCTGAGCATCAGCCAGGTGATGCTGGCCAACGAACAGGCGTGGCGCAGCGAAGCGGAGATTCGCGCCGGGCTGCTGCACATTTGGGACGTGATGCAGGCGTGCGTCCACCATGGCTGCCGCGCCGATGGCACGTTGCCGGGCGGCCTCCACGTGGGACGGCGCGCGCCCACGCTCTACCGCAACCTGACCGAGCACCCGGAAGCCGCGCTGCGCGACCCGCTCAACATCATGGACTGGGTCAACCTCTACGCGCTGGCCGTCAACGAGGAGAACGCGGCCGGCGGGCGCGTCGTCACCGCACCGACCAACGGCGCGGCCGGCATCATCCCCGCAGTGCTCCACTATTGGACCCGTTTCATCGCCGCTAATGATGCGGCCCGGGCCGACGGCGTGGTGCGCTTTCTCCTCACCGCGGGCGCCATGGGCATCCTCTACAAGGAGAACGCCTCGATTTCCGGCGCGGATGTGGGCTGCCAGGGGGAGGTGGGGGTAGCCTGTTCCATGGCCGCGGCCGGGCTGGCCGAAGTGCGCGGCGGCACACCGGGCCAGGTGGAAAACGCGGCCGAGATCGGCATGGAGCACAACTTGGGCCTCACCTGCGACCCGGTGGGCGGCCTGGTGCAGATTCCCTGCATCGAGCGCAACGCCATGGGTGCGGTCAAGGCCATCAACGCCGCGCGCATCGCCCTGCGCGGCGACGGCACCCACTTCGTCTCACTGGACAAGGTCATCAAAACCATGCGCGACACCGGCGCCGACATGAAGAGCAAGTACAAGGAAACGTCGCGGGGCGGGTTGGCGGTGAATGTGATTGAGTGTTAGAGAAGGAGCGTGGGGCGGTTTGCGAGGGGCGGAAGGTGGGTGGAGAGAAGGAGATTGAGAGATTGGAGATTGGAGATTGGACTGTGCGCACGTCAATCTCTCAATCTCCCAATCTCCGTTCCTCATCCAAACCGCCCTATCCCGAACGCACTGATCTCGTGGCGTGAACTGCCTTCGGCGGCGAGATCGGCCAGGATTTCGCCGATGACGGGGGCGAACTTGAAGCCGTGGCCGGAGAAGCCGGTGGCGTAGATCACCTGCCCGTAGTCCGGGTGGCGGTCGATGATGAAGAGGTCGTCGGGTGACGAGGTGTACATGCAGGTCTTGGCGGTGAGGTGCCGGCCGTCCATGTCGGGGAAGAAGCGACGCACGTGGCGCCGCATGGCCTCGATTTCGCTGGCATAGACGACGCGGTTGACCGTGTCGGGATCGCAGGCGTCGCGCACGTCGTTGTGGAGCGCGATCTTCACGCCGCCCCGGCTGCCGGCCAAGGCGGGGAAGCCGTAGAAATCCAGGCCGTCTTCCAGCTGCCACACGTGGACCGGGAAGCGTCCCGGCGCAAAGTAGTCCACCGACACCTGAGGCTCGAACCAGTGCATGACGACCCGCTCCGCCTGGATGGGCAAGTGCGTGGCGGCCATGACCTTGTTGGCCCACGGCCCCGCGGTGATCACCAGGCGGCCGGCCTCGTACGTATCCTGGGCCGTGTCCACCATGACGCCGTCGCCGCCGCTGTCCGCCTCCCATTCCAGCACCCGCTCCCCGAAGTGCAACTCCGCACCGTGACGCGCCGCCAACGCGCAGAAGGCTTCCACGCTGCGTTCGGGGAAGACGACGCCGCCCCGTTCCTCGTAGACGCCGATGTAGTGGGGGTCGGGCCGCATCATGGGGAAGCGGCGCGCGATCTCGGCTGCGGTCAGCTCGTCGTGGGGCAAATCGAAGACCTGGGCGGCGCGCAAACTGCCGGAGACCACGTGGCTCGCTTCCGGCCCCACGTAGAGGCCACCGGTCTGCAGCATGAGTTCGCGGTCCGCATCCCGCTGCGTCTGGGCCCATAGGTCATAGGCGCGGAGCAGCAGAGGGACGAAGATGTCGCCCTCGAAATAGGCCTGTCGCAACATACGCGATTCGCCGTGGCTGGATCCCTGGTCGTGGGCCAGGTCGTACTGTTCCAACCCCAAGACCTTGAGACCGCGGGCGGCCAGTTGATAGGCGGTGGCGCTGCCCATGCCCCCCAACCCGATCACGATCACGTCGTATGCGCTCATGGTTCACTCTTTCGGCTCGTTTGTGGTGGTGCCCAGTAGCGGTCCACAAACTCGGTTTCTTGGAGAAACCGGGTTTGTCGTCGCGGACCTATGCCGGGTGCGCTCGACCGTGCGGTTGCAGCAGATCCCACGCGTTGCCGCACAGATCGTAGAAGACAACCACCGTGCCGTACGGTTCCGTCCGCGGCGCTTCGGCAAAACGCACGCCATGCGCGTGCATGTGCCGGTAATCATCCCAGAAATCGTCCGTTTCCAAAAATAGCGCGACACGTCCGCCGGTTTGATCGCCCACGCGCGCGGCTTGGGCGGGTTCGGCGGCCTTGGCCAAAAGGAGCGCCGCGCCCGTTCCTCCCGGCGGCGCGACCACGACCCAGCGCTTGGCCGGCGTCAATTGTGTGTCTTCGATCAGGCTGAAACGCAGCGCACGGGTGAAGAATGCGATCGCTTCATCATAGTCGTGGACGATCAAGGTCACCAGGGCGATGGATCGTACGGTCATGGGCGAGCCTCGATTTTATTGTTCTGGAGCGTCCACAGACAGAAAGGCGACGGTTTCTGCCTGTAACTTGCGGAGCAGCCACGCGTGGAGTCTGCCGACGGGTTCGGCAGACAGGTTGAGGAGGTTCATGGGGGAAATCTCACTACTCGAGCCGCGCCTTCTTGGCGGCGCGCTGGCGCACCTCGTGGCGCAGTTCCTTCTTGCGGATGCGCAGGGCCACCGGCGTGACCTCAAGCAGTTCGTCATCGCGCAGGAACTGGATGGCATCGTCCAGCGACATTTGGCGCATGGCGTTGACGTTGTCGCCGTCCTGCTTGGGCTTCTCACGATAGTTGGTGAGCTGCTTGGCCTTGCAGACGTTGACGGTCAGGTCTTCTTCGCGGATGTGTTCGCCCACAACCTGTCCGCTGTAGACTTCGTCGCCGGGCTGCACGATGAATGAGCCCCGCTGCTGCAAGTTTTGCAGCGCATAGGTCTTCACCTGCCCCGCTTCCAACGCCACCAATGCACCGTTCTCGAAGGTGTCGATGTCACCCGCGTACGGCTCGTAGCCGTGGAAGAGCGTGTGGAAGATGCCGGTGCCGCGCGTCGCCGTGAGGAAGGGCTGGCGGAAGCCGAGCAGACCCCGCGTCGGCACGATGTATTCGGCGTAGACTGTGCCGTCCTCACCGTAGCGCATGTTTTGAAGCACGGCCCGACGCTTGCCCAGCATCTCACTGGCCGCGCCCAAATGGTCGCTATGCACCTCCACAAAGACCTGCTCCATGGGTTCCAAGACGCCGTTTTCATCCTCGCGGAAGATGACCTCGGGGCGGCTGACCGCGAACTCGTAGCCCTCGCGGCGCATGGTCTCGATGAGGATGGCCAGATGCAACTCGCCGCGCCCGGCCACCAGCCACTCGGACGCGCTGCCGGTGTCCGAGACACGCAAGGCGACGTTCCGCTCCAGTTCGTCCATGAGACGCTGGCGCAGTTGGCGGCTGGTGACATACGTGCCCTCGCGCCCGGCAACGGGGCTGTCGTTGATGCTGAAGGTCATGCGCACCGTGGGCTCTTCCACGGTGATGGGCGGCAGCGGGCGCGGGTCGTTGGGGTCGGCCAACGTGTCGCCGATGCCCACGTCCGGGATGCCGGCCACGGCAATGATGTTGCCCGCCTCCACTTCGTCCTCCGGTTGGCGCTGGAGGTTGCGGACAGGCTGTGTACGCCTGGGTCACCTTGCCGGCAGCATCTCACCCTCGGGCGTGATCTGCACGATGGATTGGCCGGTGCGGATGCGACCGCTGCGCAGACGCCTGATGGCGATCTTGCCCACGTAGCTGCTGTACTCGATGGTGGTGACCAGCATCTGCGTCGGCCCGGCGGGATCGACCAGGGGCGCGGGCAGGTGCTCGAGAATCGTGTCGAACAGCGGCGTCAGGTCGGCGTCGAGCGATCGGGGCTGTGACCGGCGTGGCCGTCCAGCGCACGTGTATAGATCACCGGGAACTCGGCCTGTTCTTCGCTGGCGCCCAGGTCGATGAAGAGATCGAACGTGGCGTCCACCACCCGTCCGGGGCGCGGCTGGCCGGTCGATCTTGTTGACCACCAGATCACCTTGTACCCTTTCCAGCAGTCGGCGCAGCACGAAGCGGGTCTGGGGCATGGGCCCCTCCACCGCATCCACCAGCAGCAGCACGCCGTCCACCATGTTCATGATGCGTTCGACCTCGCCGCCGAAGTCGGCATGGCCGGGCGTGTCGACGATGTTGATGGTGGTGCCCTTGTACTCGATGCCCGTGTTCTTGGCCAAGATGGTGATGCCGCGCTCGCGTTCCAGGTCGTTGGAATCGAGCACACGCTCGTTGACCTGCTGCTTGGCGTGGAAGACGTTGGTCTGGCGCAACATGCCGTCCACGAGCGTGGTCTTGCCGTGGTCGACGTGGGCGATGATGGCCACATTGCGCATATCGTCACGCCGGACCAGGCCGGCGCTTGTATTTTGTTTCATGTCCTGCGTTAGTACCATGGTCATAGGGTTGGTTCCGATAAAAGCTGAAACGTGATGCATGTGCAAGAGATTGAGAGATTCAAGAGATTGGGAGATCGGTCGTGTGCGTCACCTTTAATCTCTCAATCTCCAGCCTTCAAATCACGCATCACGTTTCACGCATCACACAATCACGTGCCGTAAGCGCAAAAAAACCCGGCTGCGTCAGCCGAGTGAGTCAGTCGGCACCCATTGTAGGGCAGTTTGACGCGGAGGGCAATCTTTGGGTGTGCTGAGATGCACATGCTCGCATTGACGCGTGGTGGCGTGTGCTTCAATGCAGGCACAGGATCGATCAGACAAGCGCTAAGACAACGCACCACGCTGGGCACGGTGACGGTGCCGCGGAGATTCAACGATGGGAGCAAGCGGGATGAGCGAGACGCCACAGATTTTGGCAAACAATGCGTTCTATTACTACCAGGACTTGGTCCGGGCGACACGTTTCTACACGGATGTCCTGGGGTTTCCGTTGGTGGCCGACTACGGGTTTGCGTGCATTGTCCAGGCTGCGCCCACGTCGTTCTTGACCCTGGTCGATGTGAACCAGGGGATGCACGGAGCGGACGAGGCCAAGGCGGTCACCACGGCGTTCATCACCGACGAATTGGAGGCCTGGTACGTCTATCTCACGGCCCAGGGCGTGCCCATGCACCGCACCTTCGACCCGCAGCAGGGCAGCGCCCATGACGGCTTCGTGGCGCTGGACCCCGAGGGCTACTTCCTGGAGTTCGAACGCTTCAACGCGCATGCCGAGAACACGCAGCTCATGCCGATCCTCAACGCGCGGCCGTCCCGTTATCCCACGCGCGGCCACACCTGCCCCACGACCCTGGGCGTCAAAGCCACGGTGACCTGGCTCTACTACAACGACATGCCCCGGGCCCAGCGCTGGCTGGAGGAGGTGCTCGGCCTGTCGCTGCTGGTCGACCAGGGCTTCGCCACCGTCTACCGGAGTTCGCCGTCGGGCTTCATCGGCCCGGTGCGCGCCGGCGACGGCTTGCATGGCTACGCGCCGGAGAAACTGGTCACCGTCTCGCTCATCACCGACGACGTGGATGCCTGGTTGGCGCGCCTGGCCGCGCGCGAGGACGTGCGCCTGCGCCACCAAGAGATCACGCTGGAGGGCAGTCACGTGGAGTTGTTCGTCGCGTACGATCCGGAGGGCTATTTCTGGGAGTTCGATCGCTTCCGGGAGACGTCGGCGAATGCGAAGTTGATTTCAACGATAGCGTGAACGACGATACGCTGTCACACCAGAAACAAAAAGATTATGTCAACCAGAGACCGCTTCCCCATCTTTCAAGACAAAACCTACATCAACAGTTGCTCCCAGGGCGCGCTTTCCGTGGACGTGATCGAGGCGTACCAATCCTATCTGCGCGACTGGCAGGAGCAAGGCTCGCCGTGGGATGCATGGGTTGGCAAACTTGAGGCAACGCGCCATGCCTTCGCCGGGCTGGTCAACGCGCGGGCCGACGAGGTCGCGGTGGTGGCGTCGGTCTCCGACGGCGTGAGCAGCCTGGCCGGCGCGCTGGATTTTTCGGGGCCGCGCAACAAGATCGTGGCCACAGACTTCGACTTCCCCACCACGGCACAGATCTGGCACGCGCAGGAAGCCCGGGGCGCGCACGTGGTGCATGTGCAGGCGGCCGGCAACCAATTGCCCATTGAGCGCTTCGCCGACGCCATCGACGAACGCACGCTGCTGGTCTCCATCCCCCACGTCTGCTATCGCAACGGCACCAAGACCGACCCGCGCCCCATCATCGAACTGGCCCATGCCAAGGGCGCGCTGGTGCTGCTGGACGCGTACCAGTCCCTGGGCACAACGCGCATGGACGTGCGCGAGCTCGACGTGGACTTCCT
>JAWKOK010000040.1:0-44423 GCA_041391205.1 Caldilineaceae bacterium | reverse complement strand
CACCGTCGCCCTGATCTGCCGTAGTCTGCGTAGACGCTTCCTCCGCCTTCCCCTGCCAGGGCCAGCGCCCCTCCATCTCCACGATGAGCGACCAGCCCAGGAAGATCCGGATGACGACCAGCAGGCCCAGCACGCCCACGCTTTGCAGGGTCGGCTCCAGCACGACCGTCTTGACGATGTCGGCGGCGACGAGAATCTCCAGCCCGAGCAGCAAGGCCCGAGCCAGCACCATGCGGTATTCGTTGAAACGCTGATCCACCAGCGTGCGCGACGCCACCGAGTGGCGCAGGTAGCGCCACATGCCCACCAGCACGGCGCTGACGATGATGATCACCGCCAGCAATTCAATGATCAGCGCCGCAATTTCGACGAACTGGATGATGGTGTGTTCGAAGTCGCCGGTCATGGTTAGAAGAGATTGGGAGACTGAGAGATTGAGAGATTGGGTACGCCGTTGCGACGGATTGTAGCATGGGCGTGCCGGTTTGTGTAATGCCAATCGCGAGCCTCAGGCGCGCAGAACCTCGCGGATCAAGGCCGCGATCTGCGCGTCATAGGTCTTGCGCCCGGCGGGGAACCAACGCAGCGCACACTCCGCCAGCCAGTGGATGTCGAGCACGCGCCGCATGACCATCACATCTTTACCCACGTGCGGGATGGGATCCACGCCCAAGCCTTCGAGCAGCGTACCCACGTCCAACAAGCGCGGGCCGCGCAACGGGCGCTGCCAGTCGATGACGCGAAAAGCCAAGCCGGGCATCAACACGTTGTCCGGCTTCAGGTCGCCGTGGAGCAGTTGGGACTCCCGGCACAGGTCCGCCAACTCGACCCGCGCCTCCAACTTGTGGGCCAGACGCATGATTGTTTGGTGCTCGACCTGCGGACAAGCGCCTTCGGCGTGGAGCAGGCGGAGCAGATCGATGGTCTCCTTCACGAACGCGTCCCAGCGCTCCGGCGTGCCGACGTCCAGGTAGACGGGGACGTCCTCGGGCAGCGCGCCGATGAAGCGCGTGATCAGCGAGCAGGCCGACGGTCGCAACTCGTACGTCCGATACATCTCCGCGAACGGCGGCGCGTCCACGTACTCCAGCAACATGCACGCATAGGGCGCCTCTTCCCAGAGGGTCTGCGCACCCACCAGCAGACGCGTTGCCTCAGCGGTCACGGCAGATTGCGCGGCATGCGCGGCCATGGCCGCGTAAAACGCGGGTTCAACCGTGGGCGCACGCTGGGCCTTGTAGATGTAGACGCGCCCGTCGGCCAGGTGGATCTTCTCCACGCAGGAGAGCGGCCACGCCTGCACGGGTTCCCGCCGAATCAGCGGCGCGTCCAAAGTGCAGCCAAACCGGTGTCATCGTGCAGACGCAGATCGAAGTAGGGATGCGCATTCACGTCAGGTTCACCGGGGTTGGAGACCGGCCGCGGTGTAGACGGCGTCGATCACGGCCATGTTCTTGACGCCCGTCGCCCACCGTGCTCGACATGGCCGCGCCGCCGCGCAGATGCTCCACGAAGGCGCGCAGTTGGTAGGTGTAGGTCGACGTCTTGGGAAGGACTCCGTGTAGCTGCCGTCCGGCGTCTTTCACGGCCAGCCGGTGTGTAGAGAAAGTGGGGCAGCAGCATGGTGATGACCGTCATGGTCCCCCGCTCGCCCATCACGCGGATCAGTGCGCGCAACACACAGCTTGAGCGCATGGAGACCAGCATGGCCGCGGTCGCGCCGGAGGTCAGCGTGAAGCGGGCGCGCATGGCCCGGTCGATCTGGGGCGAGGCGGTCTTGGCCTGCGCGTCGACCACCGTCAGTTCCTCGCCGCTGAGAAAGCGGATCATGTCGATGGCGTAGCAGCCCAGGTCCATGGTCGCGCCGCCGGCCAGGTCGTAGCGGAAGCGGATGTTGTGGGGCCGCACCGACGGCGTACAGAACTCGGCGTCGATATGCTGCACCGCACCCAATTCGCCGCCGCGCACAATCTCCCGCGCCCGCACGGCCAGCGGATGGTAGCGGTAGTGAAAGGCTTCGATGAGGGCCAACCCGGTCGCGTCCGCGGCCCGGGCCATGGCGCGCGCCTCGTCCCCATTGGCGGCCATTGGCTTTTCGCAGAGCACATGTTTGCCCGCCTCCAGCGCCTTGATGGACCATGCCGCATGCAGATTGTTGGGCAGCGGCACGTAGACGGCGTCGATCTCGGGGTCGGCCAGCAGGGCGTCGTAGCCGGCATGGACCGTGGGAATCCGTGTTTGGCACACGCGAAGGTCTGGGCCCGCGCCGGGTGCGTGCGGCGATGGCCGTCACCACCACGTCGTCCGTAGTGCGCGCCGGATTGACCAGCGCAAACGGTGCGATCACGGCCGCGCCCAGAATGCCCATGCGCAGGGCGTCGGTTGTTGTCGGGAATCAGCCATCGGTCCAATCCTTCCCGCGGTTCGTCAGCGCACTATAACCCACAACGAAATTCACATCAAAAGCGCCGATCCGCGGGCGAATCACAGATTCGGTGCAGCCATCCGTCCAGTTCGCACGCCTCGTGCGAACTGTATCGACCCGGCTTGGGCACAGTCGTTCGCACGAGGGCGATGCGAACGAAACAGAAAAAACGCATCGTTGCTCGCAGATTGGGACAGACCCGGTCCCGTCGAAACGCCTGCCCCACAACTTTGGCGCGCCCAATTGCGGTCTTGATGCCATTTTAACCGATCGGACGTATGATAGGCTGGCGAGGTTGTGAATTCAGGTAGGGACATGGGCCGGCATGCGGGGCATCCCCACCACCCGCCCCCACCACCCCACCACCGTTCCGGAGGAAATCGATGTTCAGCAAAGCCGACACCCACATGCACACCACGTGCAGCGACGGTCTGGTCTCGCCCGAAGAACTGGTCGACTACGTGGCCGCGCAGACCGACCTGCGCATCTGCATCTTTGTCACCGACCACGACACGGCGGAGGGCGGCCTGCGCTTGCAGAATGCCGCGGCGGCAGGGACTGTCGTTGGAGGTCATCGTCGGCCAGGAAGTGACCACCGACGAGGGTGACATTGTGGGGCTTTTCGTCCACACGACCATGCCTGCGTTCCACACGGCGCGTGAGGCCGTGGACGCGATCCATGCGCAGGGCGGTCTGGCCGTGGCCGTGCATCCCTACAGCCGGCTGGCCACCGGCTTCCAGATGAAGGGCGTGGCCGACCTGATTGGCACCTCTGGACGGCGTGGAGGTGCGCAACGGCTTTCCGTCCAACATCTTGGCCAACGCCATGAGCGTCCGACGCAACCGGCGCGGCCAACGCCTGAGCGAGCTGGGCGGCAGCGACTCCCACGTGCCCTACACGGTCGGCCAGGCACACACTCTGTTTCGCGGCACGACGGCTGAAGAATTGCGCCACGCCATCATCCGCCGAGAGACGCGCGCCGCCGGTCCGCTCTGGCTGCCCGCGAGCGTGGCCAAGTTGACGCCGGTGCTGCTGCGCAAGGGCTTTCCGTCCCGGGCGCAAGAGCCGGTGCGCGGGCAGACGACGGCGTTTGAGATTGGGGATTGAGAGATCACGAGACTAAGAGATTACGAGATTGAGAGATTGGGCCATGTGGATCAAAATCGTCATTGGCATTCTCGGTGGTCTGGCCGTATTGGCGGGGATTGGCTGGGCCGGCTTGCAGGTGAGACCATCCAACTTTGCGCCGCCAGACGAGTGCCCCCAAGGACGGGCGTCGTTGGTATTGCCGGCGGACTTGCCTGCGCCGGTGCGCCGCTATTTCTTGACCGCATTTGGCGAGCAGGTGCCGCACGGAGTCGCTCATCGCCCTGAACCGGACGGGCCAACTTCGGCTTTTGGATGCCGCTGCGCTTCCGCCTGACCCGCGATCCGGGCGTCGCCGCTGCTTTTGACATGGGTGATGGTTCCGGGCGTACCGTGCTCGCGACCGTCGACCGTTATGTCAACGGCGTAGGCGCGTCGGTCCCGTGGGGCGGGAAGCCACCGGTCCAGCCGTGGACCAGGGCGCCAACATGATCCTGTGGGCCGAAGCGCCGCTCATCCCATGCGCTCTGGCTCGATGACCGCATCCGCTGGGAACCCATCAGGCGACACGTCGGCCCGGCTCATCTTCCCCTTCCACGACGGCGAGGACGAACTGACCGTCCACTTCGACCCGGAGAGCGGTCTCATCAACCACATGACGGCACAACGCTATCGCACCCTGGAGACGAACGCAGAAAGTGCCGTGGCGCGTCGATTTCACCGTGAGTTGGCAGGAAATCGACGGTATGACCTGCCCGCTAAGTTCGCGGTGACGTGGGAAGACCTCAGGCACTGGTGCTGTAGTCGCTGAGGCGACTTTTCTCTGTCAGCATCGGTTTCCAACCGTGGACATCGGCAAATGTCAACAGAGCCTAGAGTGAGGTACGCGCGTCCCACCAACCCTTGGGCTTGAGCCGCGCGCCGTAGCCGAGCTTGCCGTCCAGCCAGAGCATGGCCTTGCGCAGCGGCGTGCCGGCCAGCCGCCGTCCCAACCGGTGCCACCACCGGCGGTAATCTTTGTTGTAGGGGCAGACGCGGATGCAGATGGAGCAGTCGCTATTCTGCGCCACCCAATAGCCGAAGCACTTTTCGCCGTCCACACTCCACTTGCGCACGCCCTGGATGTTGGACTGGTTGTGCCGGTCCGCCGTCGGTGCGCCCTGGGGAATCGCCTTCACCGGGCAGCCGTCGGCGCAGCGGCGGCATTCCGCGCAGAATTCCTTGACGCCAAAGTGAATCGGCTGGTCGTGGGCCAGGGGCAGGTCGGTGAAGATCTTGCCCAGGCGGATGCGCGGACCATACTCCTTGGTGATGAGCAGGCCGTTGCGCCCGTACTCGCCCAGCCCTGCCTTGATGGCCAGGGGAATGGCCAGCGCCGTGTCGTTCATGCTGGCCACCGCGTTGTAGCCCAGGTTGCGGATGTACTGCGCGATGCCCAGCACCACCATGGCATCGTGGGAATAGCCCAGCCCCGTGGCCGCGCCGCTCAGCGCCGACGGCACGGTGCGGATCAGGTCGTAGTCCATGGATTGGGCCACGACGATCACGTTGCCCAGGCCGGCGGGCACTTCCTGGGGCTTGGACTCTTGGCGCAGGTCGCTGAACTTCTGCGTGTAGAGCCAGCGTTCGTCGAAGCCGGTGATGCCCACGAGATCGGCGCCGAAGAGCCGCGCCACCTGCTTGATCTCCGTGGCCGCCGCCGCCGGCGTGCCCATCGTCTGCTGCACGCTCGCCACCTCACGGTAAAGCGAGAACTCGTCGGAAAAGCCCTCGCGCCGATCTTCATCTTCCTTCAACTCGGTGAAGATGTCGCTCACATGCCACGCGGCGTTGCGCAGCGCATAGTCCTTCTGCGTAAAGCCGTCGGCCTTGCGAAACGTCCTCAGCGGCTCGCGATACGTGGCGTAAAGAAGCGCTCTTGTCGATCTGATGGGTGGCCCGGCCCGCCACCGTCTCCGCGCCCAGGTTGAAGGCGCGCTCGGCCGACCCGTTGGCCAGGTCGATGGCGACGATCATGGCCACGCCGATGGCCACGCCGACGACGAAGAAGAGACTCTGCCACGGGCGGCGTTTGGCGTGACGCCAGGCCAGGCGGGTGATGGGGCGGGTTGAGTGGGTGGTGGACATAATGTTGAATGAGATTTAGAGATTGGGAGATTGGGAGATTGGCGCTCGCGGGCACGAACAATCTCTTAATCTCCCAATCTCTTAATCTCCTTATCTCACCCCCGCGCCGCGACCGCCGCGCGACTCAACTCGACCAGCGTGGGTGCGTCGATGGTCACGTGCAGCACGTGCTCGATGACGCCGGCCCAGCCGTGGATGAAGTAGGTCCAGCCGTCGGCGACGGTGAGACGGCGCGTCTCCTGCTGGGCGCGGGCGTGGTGCAGGAACGCCAGCTCGCCCCGGTAGTTGAGATCCCAGGCGATGCCGCGGCGCGGGAAGAGACCGGCCCCCGTCACGGGCGCACCGGGGCGATCCTTGCCCATGCCCGTGGCGTTGATGACCAGGCTCGCCTCGGGCAGCGCGGCCATGCGCCGGTCGTTGACGGTGGGATCGTCGCTGAGCAGATACTCGAAGTGTACGTCCGTATCCAGCCCGTCGAGCAGGTGCTGGGCCTTGGTCAAGCGCGCTTCGTCCACATCCACCAGCACGATGCGTTGGGGCCGATCGGCCGGCAGTGGCGTGGTGGCGAGATGGAGACTGAGCGCGGTGCCCGCGCCGCCCGCGCCGAGACAGAGCACGTGGCCGCCGCTCCGCCCGAAGTAACCGTCGCCCAGCAACGCCTGCACGCTGCGTCCCCCGGCAATGGGATCGGTGGCGTGGCCCAGCAGCCGGTCGCCGTCCTTGGAGATGCTGGAGACCTCGGCGCACAACGCCGCGAAATAGCCCAGTTCATCGAAGAGATCCCGGCTGGCGGCCAGCAGGTCCAACTTGTGCGTGGTGACCAGCGCACCCACCAGGTGCGGCGCGCGCTTGATCTCGGCAACGACCGCACGATATTGCGCCGGCGGCGCGTGCAGCGGCAGGTCCACGCCTTCGATGACCACCTCCGGGCGGCCGAGAATGTCCATCCACGCCGGCCACATCTTGAGCGCGGACGACTGCCCGGTGGTCACGCCGATGAAGCGGAAGGTCGGTTGGTGCGTTGCCATGGCTGCCTCTTCGTCTGTCACTGGGACTCGGTCACTGGTAGAGCTTGCCCATGCGCCGGCGGAACTCGTCGTAGGAGGCGTCGAACTTGCGCGCCGACGCCTCGCTGCCCACAAGTACGCTGCTGGTGAGGACCAGCGGCGGCTGTCCCGCGTCGGTCATGCGCTGCGCGATCAGGCACTTGAGCGCGTTGGTCACCGCGGCCGCGCCGATGGTCGAGCCGGGGCCGACCGGGTCATCCAGGCCGTCGATGGCCACCAACGTGCGCCCTTGGGCGTGCAGGTGTCGATGGTCACGTCGCAGATGTCGGGCAGACGTTTGCCGCTGGAGTGTTTGGGCGTGGAGGCCAGGCAGTGGTCCAGCGACACCACGCCGATGACCGGCAGGTTGCGCGCCTTGGCCTCCAGCGCCACCTCCACCACCACTTCGTTGACGCCGCTGTTGGAGAAGACGATGAACGAATCGTCCGCGCCGAAGACGAAGTTGCGCATGATGACCGCGCCCAGCCCCTCCACGTGCTCCAGGAACATGGCCTGGCGCTGGCCGTTGGTGCCCACCACGTTGGTGTGGTAGGTGAGCGACAGTTCCACCATGGGGTGGAAGCCGGGGAAACTGCCGTGGCGCGGGTACATCTCTTCGATGAACATGCGCGAGTGCCCCGTGCCGAAGAGGTGGACCAACCCGTCCTTGAGGATCGAGTCGGCGCAGATCGCCGCGGCCGCGTCCAGCGCATCCAACTGGGTCGCCTGAATGCGCTCGATGATGCTACGCGCCGCGTCCAAATACGCAACTGCCGGATTCATACGCTCTCCAATTCGTTGAGACTTCTGGTTCCCACGCTCCGCGTGGGAACCGCCTTTCGACGCTCCGCGTCGCCCCGCCGCACGCCATGCACCCGAGCGCAGAGCGCTCAACCTGCATGACCACGGAGACCGTGGTCACGAGATGCCCAGGGGATAGCGGCCGACCTCCTGCGCGGCGGCGTACAACGTGAACAGATTCGCCGCGGGCACGTCCCCTTGCAGGTGATTGGCCGGGGCCAGAATGTAGCCGCCGCCTGGGGCAAGCTCACGGATGCGCTCCTGCACCTCGGCCACAATCCCGTCCGGCGGGCCCTGCATGGTGGTGCGAATGTCGATGCCGCCCAGGAAGGCCAGCCGGTCGCCCACCTCCCGCTTGACCGCGGCCATGTCGGTGGCGGGCAGCGGCTCCAGCGGGTGGAAGACGTCCACGCCCAGCGCCGCCAGCGTGGGCAGGAGCGGGGCCATGGCGCCGTCCGAGTGGAAGACGATCTTGACGTGGGGCGCCTGGGCTTTGATGCCTGCGATCAGGCGGCCGTAGGGTTCCCGGAAAAACTGGTCGAACATGGCCGGCGAAATGATGAGACCGTTGTTGCCGGCGAAGTCATCGCCCGGCAGTTCGAGCAGGTCCAAGTCAGGACCGGCGACCTCCAGGAAACGGGCAATGAGCGCCGCATAGCACGCGGCTAGCCGGTCGACCAACGCGGTGACGATCTCGGGTGCGAGGACCATGTCCATGAGCAACTGCTCGTGCTTGCGCAGGGACTGGGCCATCTCGAAGAGGCCGTAGGAAGCGACGGCGCGCCCGGCCACGGCGTACTCGTGGTCCAGCGTTTTGAGCGCGGCCACCCGTGCGCGCACGGCGTCCACGTCCACCGTCGCGTCCGGCCCCGGCAGCGGATAGGCCATGATCTCGTCCACGCTTGCCTGTTCCAGCGGGGAGACGGCCGCGCCCCGGTAGAGGCCCACTTTCTGCCACTTGAGGCCCCAGGCGTCGAACCCGGCCGCGTCCGTGCGCGCGGTGGCCACGGTCACGCCGGGGTCCACGTGGCGGATGTCCACGCCCAGGTGCGCGAGCAGCCGGTCATCGTAGAAGTTGACCGAGTGCAGACGCTCGGGGCGGAAGGGCGGCACCGGTTCCCAACCCAGCGCGTGCAGAGCGTCGAAGTAGAGAGGATCGGTGACGCCGTACCAGCTTCCCCAGAGGGCCAGGGGGATGCGGTCCGGTTCTTCGTGGGCGATGGCGGCCAATACCCGCTCGCGGGCAGAAAAGGATGTCATCTCGTTCATCTTCGTATGGCGGTGGCAACGGTTCTGAATAGGTGCATCTTAGCCGTCGCGAATAGGCGGTGTCAAGGCCGAGTGTCGGCTCGCTCCTACGCTCTGCGTCGCCATCGGCACTTCCCGCGTCACGCACCGGGCGCAGAGCGCCCACACGGCGTGACCACGGAGACCGTGGTCACGAGCACTGGGTCACCAGCAGGCCGGTGCGCCCAATTGACAGAGCCGCGCCGCCGTGCCAGAATGCCAGTCAACGGACCAAGCCTCAATCAGGAGCAGTTGCCATGCCCCAACTACCGCCCCTTGCCGGGCTCGCCGGCTATGCCCGGGCCGCCGCGCCCGGTTATTCCGTGGCGGAGAATGTGCGCCTCTTTCTGCGCTACGCCTGGATCGAAAAACGGCTCATGGACGTGGGCCTCTACTGGCTGGCCTCCACGCCCGAGTGGGAGATGAAGGAGGCGCTCGGTCTGCACCTGAGCCTGGATGCCATTCACGTGGACCAGATCCGCACGCGTGTGAGCGAAATGCGCAACCCGGCCCCGCGCATGGACGTCAGCCCCGACCCGGCCATCGACCGCTTCTTCGCCGAACTGCTGGCCGCGTCCACGACCACGGAAAAAGTCGTGGGCCTCTACGGCGTGTTGCGCCCGGCGCTGCTGACGGCCTACCGGCGCCATGTGGACGAGATCAACCCGGTCATCGACCACCCGACCCGGCGCATGCTCCAGCACATTCTGCTGGACGAGGAGGAGCAGGCGCAGTGGGGAGACGCCGCCGTCGCCGCGGTCACGGCCGAGGACGCAGACGGCGGCGGCTTGGTGCACGCATCTGACCGCGTACCTCCAAGGCATGGGCGGCGTCGCGGCGACGAGGAAGCGCCCGTTGCGCTGCCGTCATCTAGACAGACGCCGGACTGGCAGCCCGATTTCTTCCCCCAGCGCGACGCACGCTTCACCCAGCGCTGGAACTTCGTCAACCCGCAGCGACAGGTCTCGCTCAACGAGGCGGTGCCGCTGGACGAACGCACCATCGCCCTCATGTGCCGGCGCATCGTGGAGATGGACGTGCCCGAGTACATGACACGCATCATCGCCGAGCAGGAGGGCCAACCGTGGGACTACTACGTGGCCATGGCGCGCCAGTTGTGGGACGAGGTGCGCCACGCCATGCTCGGCACCATCTACTTCGAGAGCCGGGGCGTGGACTGGAAGCGGCTCATCGCCATCCACCCGGGCATGGCCATCCGCCTGGGCACGCTCGCCGGCACCGACGCCCACACGGTGCTCTACGCCATCGAGCAGAATCTCATGCCGGCGGACACGGGCAAGAAGCTGGAATACGAGATCAGCAAGAACGCGGCCGACCCGCTGGCCATGGCCATCCAGGACTACGACTGGGCCGACGAAGTGCTGCACGTGCACATCGGCCGCCGGTGGCTGCTACCCCAACTGGACCTGCCGCCCAAGGACGCGGTCGAGCGCGGCTGGGAACTGCGCGCCACCACCGCCGGCGTGCTGGACGCCTACGCCGCTCGCGGCGAGCAACGCAACTGGTGGCCGGATTTCGTGCGCGTGGTGCTCGGGCGCGAGACCGCCGTGGACGAGTTCGACATGACGCGGCTGTGAAGCACGCATCTGCGTTCAGTGCGCACGTGGGCGTGCCACGCAACAAGACTGAACCAACACACGAGGCTGACCATGAACCCCAAAGAACGGATGCGGCGGGCGCTGCGCCACGAACCGGTGGACCGGCTGCCGACGCAGATCAACTACACCGGGCGCATGGGCGCGCTGCTGGCCGCATACTACGACGTCACCGTGGACGCGCTGCCCGCCTTTCTCGACAACCACATGCTGCGCGTCGACCTGAGCTTCCCGGCCCGTTTCAACGCCGACCGCACCCAAAAGTTCGACTGGTGGGGCGTGGGCTTCGACACCGGCGAAGAGGGCTACTTTCCCAGCCACACGCCGCTCACCGACGCGCCGGATCTGGACACTTTCGCCTGGCCCGATCCCCGCGACCCGGACTTACTGGCCGGAGCGCGTGCGGCCATCGACGACGACGGCGGGCGGCGCTTCATCACGCCCAACTTCGGCTGGGCTCTCTTTGAACGGGCCTGGTCCCTGCGCGGGCTGGACACCTTCCTGATGGACCTGATCCTCGACCCGGGCTACGCGGGCGAGTTGCTGGACCGCATCACCGCCATCCAACTGGCGCTCATCGACCGCTTCCTCGAACTCGGGGTGGACGGCGCGTACTTCGGCGACGACTACGGTGCACAGAAGAACATGCTCATTTCGCCGGACATGTGGCGCGCATTTATCAAGCCGCGGCTGGACCGGCTCTTCGCGCCCTTCCGCGACCGCGGCCTGCCCATCATCATGCACTCGGACGGCCAGATCCAGCCCATTCTGCCCGACCTGGTGGAGATCGGCCTGACCGCGCTCAACCCGGTGCAGCCGGAGGTGCTGGACCACACGTGGCTGCACCGAGAATTCGGCGGGCGGCTCGCCTTCTACGGCGGCGTTTCCACGCAGACGGTGCTCCCCTTCGGCACGCCGGACGAGGTGGACGCAGCCGTACGCGCCGCGGTGACCACGCTTGCGCCCGCCGGGACCGGGCTCGTCATCGCGCCGTCCCACCGCATGATGGGCGACATTTCCCTGGCCAACGTGGACGCGCTCTTGGCCGCCATGCAACGCTACGGAGGATAACCCGATCATGGAACAGACAGAACGCCGCGCCCACATGACCGCCGAGTTCCAGCGCCGCTACGGTGTGCCGCCCACGGTCTGGACGCGCGCCCCCGGCCGCGTCGACCTCATGGGCAGCCACACGGACTACAACCTGGGCCACGTCATGACCATGACCATCGACCGGGACACGTGGCTGGCCGCGCGCCCGCGCCCGGACCGACGTGTCACCGTGCAGTCGCTCAACGCGCCGGGCGTCAGCGCCTTCAGCCTCGACCAGATCGACCACGACGAGGCGACGGCCTGGGCCGACTACGTGCGCGGCACGGCGTGGGCGTTGCAGGAGGCCGGCTTCGCGCTCACCGGCTTCGACGGGCTGATCCACAGCACCGTCCCCTTCGGCAGCGGGCTGAGTTCGTCGGCCGCGCTGGAGATGGCCACGGCCGCGCTCTTCAAGACGTTGGACGATCTGCCGCTCACGCCGGTGGAGATGGCGTTGCTGGGACAGCGGGCAGAGAACCGGTTCGTGGGCGTCAACTCGGGCATCCTCGACCAGTACACGTCGGCCGTGGGCCGGGCCGGGGCGACGCTGCTGCTGGATTGTCGCGATCTCTCCAGCCACGCCGTGACGCTCCCCGCGGCGTGGCAGGTGGTCATCTGCGACACCCGGGCCGAGCGCTCGCTGACCGGCTCCGAGTACGGGGAACGGCGCGCCCAGTGCGAAGCGGGCGTGGCCGTCCTCCAGCGGCACGATCCGGCCGTGAGCGCGCTGCGTGACGTGTCCCTGGATCAACTGGAGGCGCACCGGGACGAGTTGGCCGACGTAGTGCTACGCCGCTGCCGCTTCATCATTGAGGAGGACCAGCGCGTGCTCGACCTGGCCGGCGCTCTGGACGCGGGCGACGGCGACGCGGTGCAGCGGCTCATGGCCGCGTCCTACGCCGGGGCGCGCGACCTGTACGAAATCAGCGCGCCGGCCATGGAGGCCATGATCGACGCCATGACCAGTGCGCCGGGCGTCATCGGTGCGCGGCAGGCGGGCGCGGGCTTCGGCGGCTGTATGGTTGCCATCGTGGCTAGGGAATCGACGCCGGCGTTCGCCGCGGCCGTGGCCGCGCGCTACCACGCAAACACCGGCATCGACGCGGTGATCTACCCGGTCAACGCGAGCGCGGGTGCGGGCTTCCGGGAAGTCTGCCCCGAATCTGTGATGCACCCGCCCCGAATCCTACGATTGACATGCCAATCGCGCTGTGCTATTCTTTACTCAGTTTGTCGATACGCATCGACAACGACATTTGCTCTCCTACTTCACACATGCCAACCGACCCACTGCGGTCGCCGCATACAACCACGCACGCTGCTCCCTCGGCAGGCAGTCGCTCTGGTGGTGAATGGCAATGGCCAACCACGTCAACGGTCAGACGAACAAGCGCGTGACGCAGAAAGATGTGGCCGAGCGCGCCGGCGTTTCGACCTCCATCGTGTCCTACGTCATCAACAATGGACCGCGTTCCGTCTCTCCTCAGACGCGACGACGGGTTCTGCGCGCCGTGGAGGAACTGGGCTATCGTCCCAACAAACACGCGCAGATGCTGACCAGTGGCAAGGAACGTACGGATGCCGGCGTGCGTGAATTCGGCATTGTCGTCAGCGGGTCGGCGTCCATGTTTACCCGCCCTTTCTACGGCGAAATCCTCGCCGGCATCTATGCCGAAGCGAATCTCCTGCGCATGCGCGTGCGTTTTATCCAGTTCCTCGAAGAACTCGCCGACCCCCTTCTATTCAACGAACTGATTCATCCGGAAGAAGTCTCCGGCCTGATTCTCTTCGCCGCTGACCGCGACTACATGAGCGTGGCGGGCGCACAGATCGTCGAGCGTATCTTGGCGCGTATCGGCAACGTGGTGTGCGTGGAGCGGAAATGGGACGATCTACCCGCCGTCATCTTTGACCGGGCTGCTGCTGCGTACACGGCCATCAGCCATCTGCTGACATTGGGCCACCGACGCGTGGGTTTTCTCGGTGCGCTGGATGACCGGCTGACAGGCTATCGTCACGCACTCTTCGACCACGGGATTGACTTTGACGAGCAGCTCGTGTGCAGTTTATCCGAAGGGAACACCTCGCGTCAGGGCTATGTGCACATCACCGATTTGCTGAGCCGGCCCGATGCTCCTACCGCAGTTTTTGCGTGCAGCGATGAAGTTGCCATCGGTGCATTGGGGCGTCTGCGCGAAGAAGGCCTCCGCGTGCCCGACGATATTGCCATTGTCGGTGTGGACGACATCCCCTATGCCGACTACTTGGCACCACGGCTCACAACCGTGCAGGTGCCGAAAATGCAGATGGGCGCCCAAGTGGTACGGATGTTGCACGACCGCACGACACGCCCTGGCGAGTCACCCATTTCGGTGGTTCTGCCCACAACGCTGATCGTGCGCGATTCCTGTGGCGCGCAGGGATCCTCAACTCTTGTCACACCTGGGAGGCGGGCCGCCGTGCCACAGCCGACTGTGTGAATCTTACCGATCCGTCCTGTCGGACGGACAAAACTCGTCAACCAAGCGGAGTTTCACGAAAGGAGCTTTTCCATGTCGAGTGAGCAGAAGTCAGGCTTTTCACGCCGCCAATTCTTGAAGGCCAGTTCCATGTTGGCTGTCGGCGGTGTGCTGGCTGCATGTACGCCGGCTCCCGGCGGCGCACCGGCTCCGCAGCAAGTGAGGGCGGGGAGAGTGCACCGGCGGCCGCTGCGGGCACCGCCCAGTATTGGGTTGGCTGGGCAAATTTGCAGCCGGCCTGGGATTCATTCGTGCAGACGCAAGAGTGGGCGGACTGGATGGATGGTGCGCAAGTTGATCTGAAGAGTGCCTCAACGGCAGAGGCGCTGCTAACCGCCGTGGCCGCGGGCGACCCGCCCGACGGCGTCCAACACACAATATCTGGACTACATGGCACGGCGTGTTGCTGCCCATCGAGGATCTAGTGGCCAACAGCTCCATCGTCAAGCAGGAAGAGTATCTTGAAGGTACCTGGAATGGCGCGTTCTATCAAGGCACCATGTACGGTGTGCCGGCCAATGAGGGCTTCCTCCGCTATGGTCTGAACTACAATGCCAGAATGGTCGAAGAGGCCGGACTCGACCCGGACAATCCGCCGCTGACGTGGGAAGACTGTTTGGTCTGGCACGAAGCATTGACCAAGTTTGACGATGCGGGCAACATGATCCAGGTTGGCTTGGATCCGTACGATGCCATGGGCGGCCAGATCGGGATCCAAGACGGTTTCTATCCCCCGTGTCGTGGGGCTGGAAGTGGTTTGATCCCGAGACGGGCGCGTTCGATCTGGACAATGACATGATGATCCAGTCCTCGAAATCATGGGCGAATTCTTTAAGATCGCCGGACCGGATAACATGGCGGGCATGCGCCAGGTGCAAGGCCAGGGCGGTTGGGGTGGCTCGTTCAACGCAGAGGTTCAGGCCATGATCATTGAAGGCTACTGGCATCCCGGTGAGACCTATGTGGAGAAACCGGAGTGTCAGCGGTGAACCGGGCGACCTGGGCGCCGGTACCGGTGGCCGCGAGGGTGTCAAAGTGCAAGGAACAGGCGGTCACTACGTGATCATGTTCAAGGATGCCAAGAATACCGACACCATGTTTAAGGCGGCGGAATTCCTGAACACCGACGTGGCCATGAACACCATCTTCGAGAATACAGGCTGGCTGCCGGGACGTCCCGGATTCATCGCCACCATCGATCCGTCAAGCCGTCCTGGGCTGGACTTCTACTTCAACTCGGTCGACGAAGCGACGGAATGGTCGTCGCCGGCCCGCTGCCCCATTACGTCATTCGTGAGCACGCAGTATGTGCAATTGCGCGAGGCGCAGTATCGCGACGAAATGACGGCGGCAGAAGCAGCCGCGGAATTCCAGAAGCGTTGCGAAGAAGAATACAAGAACGCAGGCTTTGCGTCCTAGTCGATATGTCATTTGAACGTCGTACAATCCCGCCGGTTTTTCCTCTGCGAGATTGTACAAAGTTCAAATAGCGTGACCACAAGGATTGCGGCTCAGCGATGTGTGCCGCCGCTCGACGGCGCAAAACGGCTGCAATTGATCAGGGATCCGGCGGTGTTCGCCGCCGGATCCCTGAAGACTAACGGTCCTGATCGTTGCGCCGGCAAGGCGTCTCATACAGAACGAGGTGAAATGTGGCAGCGACAACCAGCCAGGTCAATGGACGCCGAACCATGAGCATCAACGAGCGGCGGAATTTGAGGAATGGGTTACTCTTCGTTTCGCCTTGGCTTATCGGCTTTCTGCTATTGACACTATATCCCCTACTCTCCTCACTCTACTACAGTTTTACCCGTTATGATCTGTTGCGCGCGCCGATCTGGATTGGTCTTCAGAACTACCGGGAGATCTTCTTCGAAGATCCTCTGTTCAAACAAGTTGCCTACAATACAGTCTACTATGTCGGGCTGAGTGCACCGCTGGGCGTGGTCATCGCGTTCTTGATGGCAACGCTGCTCAACACTGACATTAAGGGAAGGTCTGCGTGGCGGGCAGTCTTTTTCTTCCCCGCCATCATCCCGGCTTTCGTGACGGCCATGGTATGGCAATTCTTGCTAAACGTTCAGTACGGCGCCATCAACGGAACGTTACAGGCCTTGGGGCTACCCATCATTCCCTTTATTGCCAATCCAGCCTACGCCAAGCCAACCTTGATCTTGATTCACCTCTGGGCGCAAGGCAATGCACTTGTCATCTTCCTGGCAACATTGCAGGATGTGCCACGTTCACTCTACGAAGCCGCGACTGTCGACGGCGCCAACGCGTGGCAGAAGTTCAAAAACGTGACCATTCCCATGTGTACGCCGGTGATCCTGTTCAATCTTGTCATCGCGTTTATTTATGGCTTTCAGAATTTTACGCTACCTTGGTTACTCACGCAGGGCGGTCCCAACAATGCAACCGAGCTGTACACGATCTTTTTGTACCGCAATGCGTTCGTCTATTTGCGCATGGGCAAAGCATCCGCGCTTGCCTGGATTTTATTCGTGGTGATCGTCATCTTCACCGTGATCCTTTTCCGTACCTCCAACCGTTGGGTCTACTACGGAAGCGGCGACGACTAATCCACCTCGGCAAGAGTATTCGAGCTAGATGCCTGTCAATTCGAACAAAGGAACGATAGCCCATGTCCATTCAAGCAACTTCAACCCCCCAGGCAACCAGCGCTCAGCCGTCCAAGACGAAAACGACGCGCTTGACCTTGGGCAAAGTCATCGGCACGACGTCAAAGTACGCGTTGCTCATCATCCTGGCGATCTCATTTATGCTGCCGCTGTTT
The DNA here is from genome assembly GCA_041391205.1 of Caldilineaceae bacterium. Lineage (GTDB taxonomy): Bacteria > Chloroflexota > Anaerolineae > Caldilineales > Caldilineaceae > JAWKOK01. Next base: position 27,626 of record JAWKOK010000040.1, on the reverse strand, counting down.
TGGATGGTCTCCTCGGCAATGAAAGACGACTCACAGGTCTACACCGTCCCACCAGTCTGGATTCCGAATCCGGCCTATCCCCAGAATTTCTATTTCGCCTGGAACACCTATCCTTTCAACCTCTTCGCGTTCAATACTGTGTTCCGCTACGCCATTCCGGTCACGATTGGTGTCACGATCTCGTCGGCGTTGGTCGCGTACGGCTTTTCGCGCATCCGCTGGCGTGGGCGGGATACGCTGTTCTATCTCTGCATTGCCACGATGATGGTGCCATTCCAGGTCACCATGGTGCCGCTTTTCATCATCTTCAAGCAGTTCGGCTGGGTGAATACATTTCTGCCCTTGGTGGTGCCGGCGTTCTTTGGTGCGCCCTATTTCATCTTCATGCTACGGCAGTTCTTTCGCACCATCCCGGAAGAGTTGTCCGACGCGGCGCGCATTGATGGCGCAAATGAATTTGTCACCATGTGGCGCGTGATCTTGCCGCTGACAAAACCGGCATTGGTGGTGGTGGCGCTCTTCACCTTCATGAATGCCTGGAACGACTATTTAGGCCCGCTGATCTACCTGCGCCGCGAAGAACAATATGTCCTTGCCCTCGGCTTGGAAACCCTCCGCCTCACCATTACATCCATCGGCGCGACGGCATTGGCCTACCCGTACTTGATGGCCGTCAGTTCCATCGTCACCCTGCCGATCCTTCTCTTCTTCTTCTTTGCACAACGCACCTTCATCGAAGGGATCTCGCTGACCGGGATCAAGGGTTAACGCGTATCAAAACCATTTTTGCTGCCTGACAGCGCTCTGACCAATCAAACGTTGGTGCTCCGGTCGGATTGACCTCGAAGCCACGCGTAGACCGGTTCGTGCTCAACCGTCGTGCGTGGCTTCTCCACACAAAGCGATGACTACCGTCGGCGCCCATGCATCAAGACCGGTCCGTGTACAATGTCGCAAAGCCTGCGCAGATCGGAACCACTTCCGTCATCGACAGGGTCAAAGCACCCGAAGGCACACCCATGAAAGTCCTCATCACCGGCGCCAGTGGCAAGTTGGGCGCGTTTGTGATCCGCGCCTTGCGCGATGACCACGAGTTGGTGCTCTTCTCGCGCTCGCAGCCGGCCGACGAGTTTGCCGGCTTGGCGTGGGTCAGGGCGATCTCGCCGATTTCGCCGCAGTGCAACGCGCCGTGGACGGTGTGGGCGCGATCCAGCACATCGGCGCGCAGCCGTGGCCGCCGGACCACCCCGCCATGCGCCCAGGCCGAAGCCCAAGGCATCCCCTTCGACGCCACCATCCAGGCCAACCTGGTCGGTACGTACTACCTCATGCAGGCGGCGGTGGCCGCGGGCGTGCAGACGGTGGTCATGGCGGGCAGCAACTGCGCGCTGGGCCACGGCTTCCGCATCAGCGACACGCCTTTCCCAATCCGCTTCCTGCCTATCGACGAGACCCACTCCACCTACCCCGAGGACTCGTACAGCTTCACCAAGCGCGCGGGGGAAGATCTGCTCGCGTCCTACAGCCGCGCCTACGGCATCCGCACCTACGTGACGCGCATCGCCGGCGTCTTCCCGCCGGAGCGGCGCACCCAGTTCGCGCAGGACGTGCAGCCGGTCACGGCATGGAGCCCGTGGATGTGGTGCTGGGTGGGCAGCGAGGACGTGGCTGCGGCCCACCGTCTGCTCATGGAACAGGCCGAGCGTCTGCCGATGCACGACGTCTACTTCCTCAACGCCGACGATACGCTGGCGTTGGAGCCGTCGCGTGAGATCGTGGCCCGCTTCCGTCCTGAACTGTTGCCGCTTGTGCACGACCTGGCCGACCACGCCTCCTTCATCAGCAACCAAAAGTTGAAAGCCGCCACCGGGTGGCGCCATCAAACATCCTGGAGAGAAACCCTATGAGTGACACTGTTCGCCTGGGCATCATCGGCGCGGGGAGCATTGCCCTGCGCGGCCATTTTCCCCATCTGACCATGGACGACGTGAGCGATCGCGTGCGCATCACCGCGGTCTGCGACCCTGTGTTGGAACGCGCCGAGGCCGCCGCGGCCAAGTACGACGTGCCCCACGCCTACCGCACCGCCGAAGAGTTGCTGGCCGCCAACATCGTGGACGCGGTCTCCATCTGCTCGCCCATCGGCTATCACTTCGAGCAGGGCATGCTGGCCGTGGACCACGGCGTGCACGTCCATTTCAACAAGACCATGACCACCACCGTGGACGAGGCCGACCAATTGATCGCCGCCGCCGACGCCAAGGGAGTCAAACTCGTCGCGTCGCCCGGTGAAATGTTGCGCCCGCGTCACCAGAAGATCAAGCAACTCATCGATGAGGGTGCGCTGGGCCAACTCACCTGGGCGGTGACGGGCGCGGCCTTCGGCACCTACCACGAGGACGAGTCACGCGTGCGGGGCGGCGACGATCCGCTGAGCAACATCAACCCCGCCTGGTACTTCCGGCGCCCCGGCGGCGGCCCCCTCTATGACATGACGGTCTACGGTCTCCACGCCATGACGGGCATCCTGGGCCCAGCCCAGCGCGTCACCGCGTTCTCGGGCGTGCGCGTCCATGAGCGCCCCTTCAAGGACCAGATGCTGCCCACCGACATGGACGACAACACGCTCATGGTGCTGGACTTCGGCGACTCGTTCTTCGGCTTCGTCTACGGCGTGGCCGCGGGCGGGCTGCCCAACATGGGCCGGCCGCTCATCTTCGGCACCGACGGCGTCATCAACGGCAGCAACATGAACGGTCAACCCATCGAGTACCCGGGCAAGGAGTTGGACGACGAGTACGGCATGAACGGCTCGCTGCCCCATGGCTTCGGTAAGCACAAGGAGATGGAGGAGTCCCACGTCTACGAGGACGTCATGCAGCTCGTAGACTGGATCCTGGACGACACGCCCACCGTGGCCACCGCCGAACACGCCCGCCACGTCATCGAAATCTTCGACGCCGCCTACCGCTCCGCCAGGAAAGGCGAGGCACAGGGCTACGGATACATTAAAGCAGCTTCAGCCACAGATGGACACGGATAAACACGGATAAAACCACGATTTACCTTATGATTCCATTCTCAAACTGAAAACGAATAGAATCGAATCTGTTTTTTCAATCTGTGTTTATCAATGTGTTCATCTGTGGCTAAGGAAAGAATATGTTGACCAACGACTGGGGCAGGTTTTCGGGGTCCCAACAAGGAGCCTGCGGCACGGCGACGTTGATGCCATGCGCGTCGCGGGCGGGCGCTGCGGCGCGACCGCATGGCGTCCAGTTTCTGTAAGCTGCTCAACGGCGAGTGGCGCTTTCTGTGGTATCCGAACCCCGCGGCGGTGGCGGCGGGCTTCGAGGCCGTGGATGTGGACACATCGGCCTGGGACACCATCCCCGTGCCCGCCAACTGGGAGATGATGGGCGACATCCTCCACGGCAAACCCAAGTACAACGTGCCCCACTACACCAATGTGACCTATCCCTTCCCCATCGACCGGCTGCCCGGCGTGCCTGAGGACGACAATCCCATCGGCATCTACCGGCGCACCTTCACCGTGCCGGACGCATGGGCCGGCCGCCGCGTCTTCATCACCTTCGACGGCGTGGACTCGGCCTTCTACCTCTGGGTCAACGGGAAAAAGGTGGGCTACAGCCAGGACAGCCGCGGCCCCGCCGTCTTCGACCTGACGCCCTACCTGGTGGACGGCGACAACGTGCTGGCTGCGCAGGTCTTCCGCTGGTCCGACGGCGTCTACCTGGAGGATCAGGACTTCTGGCGGCTGAGCGGCATCTACCGCGATGTCTATCTCTGGGCCGCGCCTGGAGCTACACGTGCGTGATCTCTTCGTACGCACCGAGTTGGACGAGAAATTATGTCAACGCCGACCTGCGTGTGACGGCCAAAGTGCGCAACTACGGTGGCGCGCTCCGTGCCGGGCAGATCACGCTGGAGTTGGTGGACGACCGGGGCGATCTGGTCTTTGCGCCGCTCACGGTGGAGGTCGGCGCGGACGCGGGTGCGGAGGAGACGGTGGAATTCGACCAGTGGCTGGAAGACCCGGCCAAATGGTCCGACGAATTCCCCAATCTTTACACGCTGGTGGCGACGGTGACCGACCCGGACGGCACGGTGCTCGAGGTGCAAAGCTGCCGCGTCGGTTTCCGCAAGGTGGAGATCATCGACGGCGCGCTCTGTCTCAACGGCGTGGCGCTGGAGATCCGCGGCGTCAACCGCCACGAGCACGACCCGGATCACGGCCACGTGGTCAGCGAAGCCAACATGGTGCGCGACATCAAGATCATGAAGCAGTTCAACATCAACGCGGTGCGCACCTCCCACTACCCGGACGTGCCGCGCTGGTACGAACTCTGCGACGAGTACGGCATCCTCCTCTGCGACGAGGCCAACCTGGAGACCCACGGCGTGTGGGACCGGCTGACCAAGGATCCGCTCTGGGAGGAGGCGTTCGTCGACCGGGCCGAGCGGCTGGTGGAACGGGACAAGAATCACCCGAGCATCATCTACTGGTCGCTGGGCAACGAGTCGGGCTACGGGCCCAACCACGACGCCATGGCCGCGTGGATTCGCGCCCACGACCCGACGCGCCCCGTCCACTACCACCCGGCCGAGGACGCACCCGTCATCGACATCCTCGGCCCCATGTACCCCAGCGTGGCGCGCATCATCGAGATGGCGACCAACGGCGACAACCGGCCCATCGTCATGTGCGAGTACGCCCACGCGATGGGCAACTCCAACGGCAATCTCGTCGAATACTGGGACGCGGTGCGCGCGCATCGACGCTTGCAGGGCGGCTTTATCTGGGAATGGGCGGACCACGGCATCCGTCGCCTGACTGACGAGGGCGAGGAGTGGATGGCCTACGGCGGCGATTTCGGCGACACGCCCAACGACGCCAACTTCGTGGCCGACGGGCTGGTGAGTCCGGACCGGGATCCCCATCCCGGCATGTGGGAGCACAAGAAGGTGGCCGAGCCGGTTTTGGTCGAAGCCGTGGACGCGGCCGCGGGTCGGCTGCGCATCACCAACCGCCACCCCTTCGCCGACCTGAGCTATCTCCACCTGAGTTGGGAGTTGACGGTGGACGGCCGTGTGCTCCAGTCCGGCGTGCTGCCGGCGCTGGACACCGCGCCGGGTGACAGCAGCGAGATCCGCGTACCCTTCGAGACGCCGCCGGCCATCCCCGGCGCGGACTACTGGCTGACCGTGCGCTTCACCCTGCGCGACGCCACCGTCTGGGCCGACCCGGGCCACGAGGTGGCGTGGAGTCAGGTGCAGGTGCCCGTGGCCGTGCCCGACGCACCGGCGTTGGCCGTCCGCGACATGGGCGCACTCTCGCTGGCCCAGAGCGACGACCGCATCACCGTCAGCGGCCAGGGCTTCCAAGTGGCGCTGGACGGCGAGAGCGGACGCATCGTCTCCTACACCGCGGGCGACCGCGAGCTCGTCCGGACCGGGCCGGCGCTCAATCTCTGGCGCGCGCCCACGGACAACGACGCCAACACCTGGGGCGACCAGCGCGCCGCCATCCGCTGGCGCGATGTGGGGCTGGACCAGTTGGAGGAACACACCGACGGCGTGGCGGTGGAGCAAGTCAGCCCGCAGGAGGTGCGCATCACCGTGCGCACGGCGTCGCTGGCCGCGGTCGACCCGGACGAGCAGGCGGCCAAGCGCTGGCGCGACCAGGTGGACGGCGTCAAGATGATGCTGGTGCACGGGGTGGATGAGGAACAGGGTCGCATGCTGGCGGCCACACTGGGCTTCAACTACAACGACCTCACGGGCAACGACTACCGGGCCAAGATTGCGTCCATGGTCGACGTGTTGGACAGCACCAAGCGCATGCCCGATCTCTTCAATCTGCTCTACGCGCTGGTGACCGGTCCCATGGCCGACAGTGTGCCGGAGGGCGTCAAGCAACAGTTGGCAGATCTGGCCGGCAAGTCCCAGGACGAACTGATGCAGGGGCAAGGTCTCACCGGCGCGGCCCGCTTCGACACCGAGTACACCTACCGCATCCTGGGCAGCGGCGACATCGTCATCGAGACCCATCTGGTGCCCAGCGGCGCGCTGCCGCCCTTCCTGCCCCGCGTCGGCCTGAGCATGGCCCTGCCCGGCGGCCACGAAACCCTCACCTGGTACGGCCGCGGCCCCCACGAGAACTACCGGGACCGCCGCGCCAGCGCGCCGGTGGGTCTATTCTCCGGCCGCGTGCAAGACCAGCTCTACCCGTACATCATGCCCCAGGAGAGCGGCAACAAGACCGACGTGCGCTGGGCTGCGCTCACCGACGAGGAAGGCAACGGTCTGCTGGTCTACGGCGAGCCGACGTTGGAACTGAGCGCGCACCACTACACCGCGCAGGACTTGACCGCGGCCCAACACACGTTCGACCTGGAGCCGCGCGACGAAGTCATTCTCAACCTGGACTACGCACAGGGTGGGCTGGGCAACGGCAGTTGCGGCCCCGGCGTGCTGGACGAGCATCAGCTCAAGCCCGAAGAAATGCGCTTCAGCGTGCGTCTACGGCCGCTGCGCAGCGGTGAGGATGCGGTGGAAGTGGGGAAGGTGAAGCTCGAGGAGTGAGGCAAGAAGGGTGAGGAGTGAGGAAAGAGGATGTGTCATTGCTCATTTCTCACTCCTCATTGCTCATTTTTGCTTGGCTGCGGTGACGTGGCGGGTGTCGACCAGGCAGGTCGCATGCGTGCGCACGTAGGCCCAGTCATAGGCGCTGTGGTCGGTGACGATGACCGTGCAGTTTGCGCGGCGCAGCGCGTCGTCCAGATCGGGCGTCGACGTCAGCCGGATCCCTTCATGCTCCAGCGTGGGAATGTGGGGATCGTGGTAGATGACGTCGGCGCCCTATTGCTGCAACAGCGCGATGATGTCCAGCGCCGGTGACTCGCGCAGATCCCGCACGTCGCGCTTGTAGGCCACGCCGAGGATGAGCACCGTGCTGCCCTTGACGGCGCGGCCCTGGTCGTTGAGCGCGTCCTGGATCTTCTGCACCCAGTAACGGGGCATTTCGGTGTTGATCTCGCTCGCCAGTTCGATGAAGCGCGCCGTGTACTGCATGGTGCGCAGCTTCCACGAGAGGTAGAGCGGGTCAATGGGGATGCAGTGGCCGCCCAATCCCGGGCCAGGCGTAAATCTCATGAAGCCGAACGGTTTGGTGGCGGCCGCGTCGATGACTTCCCACGCATCCAGCCCCAGCTTGTCGCACATGAGCAGAAGCTCGTTGGCCAGCCCGATGTTCACGGCGCGGAAGGTGTTCTCCAGCAGCTTGACCATCTCGGCCGCGTCCGGCGACGAGACCGGCACGAGCGTCGCCACCGCGGGCTGATAGAACGCCATGCCCGCGGCCAGGCAGTCCGGCGTCACACCGCCCATGACCTTGGGCGTGTTGCGCGTCGTCCAGTCTTGGCGGCCCGGGTCGACCCGCTCCGGTGAAAAGACCAGGAAGAAGTCCCGACCGGCCCTCAGCCCGCCGGCTTCCAGCTTGGGCTGGAGGATCTCGCTGGTCGTGCCGGGATAGGTCGTCGATTCGAGGACGATGACCATGCCGGAATGCAGATAGTGGGCGATCTCGTCGGTGGCCGCGGTGATGGCAGAGATGTCGGGGTCGCCGGTCTTGCTCAGCGGCGTGGGCACGCAGATGGAGACGGCGTCACACGTGCGCAGTGCCGCGTACTCCGTCGTGGCGTGGAGACGGCCGGCCGCGACCAGCGGGCCGAGGGCAGCATCCGGGATGTCCTCCACATAGGACACGCCGCGGTTGAGCGCGTCGACTTTGGCGGCGTCGATGTCGATGCCGGTGACGTGATAGCCGCACTCGGCAAAGGCCACGGCGATGGGCAGGCCCGCATAGCCGAGTCCGACAACGGCCACCTGTGCCTCCCGCTGCTGAAACTTGCGGACCACGTCTGCGAGCATAGGGCGAACTCCGTATCTTGGGCAAACCCGCCCGATCGACCGGGCAGCGACTGACAACATGCTGAACAGATGCAAACCGGCCCATGCTCCGCAGCATGGGCCGGTTCATCCAGTTGTGGACTTGATCAACCTGAAGTTAGCTTGCGCAACAAATTACGCCATGTCCGACACGGCATCATGTTCGATGGGTTTGGCCAAACGATAGCCGACCGAACGCTCATTGAGAATGTACTGGGGCTGTTTGGGGTTCGGCTCCAGCTTGCGACGCAGCCGCAAGACGTGAACACGCAGAGTGTTAATGCGCTGCTCCAGCGAATCGCCTTCAACGCACTGGCTCAATGTGTCGAAATCGACCGTATCGCCCATGTTTTCCTGCAAGACCGAGAGTATCTGCACTTCTACCGGCGACAGGCGTTTGGGCGCTCGCTGACGTCCCGAATACCCGCCGCCGGCGCCGATCCGGCGTCCAGGCGGACGGTGTGCCGGGCCGTATGTGGAGACGCCACGGCTTAGCCGCTGAATGCGCAGCAACAACTCATACGGTTCGACCGGAATACGAATAAAGTCCGTCGCCATGTGCAGCATTGCCAAGATGCGCGGTTCCACCTGGCCGGAAGAGACGATACACAACAATGGAATGTCCTTATACAGCCGCAATTCCTCGATCTGGATGAGCATATCTGTCTCAAGCTGCTCAAGATAGGCCAAGATCAAGGTGGGCTGCCCCCGTCGTGCCAAAATGACATCGAACGGAAGTTGGAGTTTCGGGACATAGCTGAGCAGCCCATTTTCCCACAGCAGTTGCTGTAGTGCTGTTGCCGACTCGTGTTCACCAATGATGAGCACATAGTCAGTCGAGAGTTGAGTGCGGCCAATCGGATTGGGAAGACGCATGTTATCCATATAGTGCCCTAACAGGAATGACTGATATGGTCCGGTGCCACATGACGGCAAGTTCTTGATCTCAACGCCAACGCGCAAGACCGAGACCTCGATTGCACCCGGACAAACTGAGTGGATTACGGCGTAAACTCAAAACAGACAAGCCAATTTACGCTCATTGGTGCTGTCAATGAGTTCAAGTCCGGCGGAACTCGCCCGTAATCCTGAGACGGTGGGGGAAGACGAATAGACAACTATCTTCTGTCCATTACAGTTCAACGGGGGGTAAATATTAAGTCAAAGTTTAGTATAGGCAGCAACGGCACGATTGTAAAGGGCGAATTTCATGATCTAGACAGAAAGTTGGTTGTATGTCCACCGTTCGTATGGCAAGCGTCAGTTTCAACCAATCCCGTACATTACTGTAATCATACCGCTACTCTCGTGTTAACTCGAGATCGCAACCGGCAGATGACACGGCTCCAACAAAAAAAGGCGTCTGCCGTCATGGGCAGACGCCTTTAAGGTTCGAACGACGCGACGTCAACGCAGACGGAAGGCCGCGATGACGGCGAAGATCCCGCCGACGATGCCGAAAATGCCCAGCACCCACGGCAGGACGGCGGCACTCAGCAACGGCTGTCCCAGCAAAATGATGCCGAAGATGATGCTGATGACACCCAAGATGGCAGCACCCCAACCTGCGCCCTGGAACGACTGGATCAGGTTGATGACGCCGATGATGATACCCTGGATCGCGACGAGGATGACAAACGTGGACATGGCCACCAGGGTCCCCTGCAACGGATTCCTGATGATGTAAAGACCCGCAATGATCCCCAAGATGCCGATAACGAGCTTCCAGCCCCACCCTGTACTGTCAACAAAAATCATGACAAGGGAAATGATACCGGTGATCAGCCAGTACCAGCCAAGGACTTGAACGAGAAAGATTGCGCCTGCAGCAGGTCGGGACACCAAGAAGAAACCGATGATAATCGCGGCAATACCTTGGAGTAGAACGACCCACCACGGAACGCTCTCACGATTAACAGCCATAGCGGTCATACAATGGTCCTTTCGAAACTCATTTCAGTTGATAATTCGTATACGTGCGCGCCTAAATAAAACGGAGCAGCATTACATAAGCGAGTGTACCAGCGCGTTTCATTTCGCGCAACTCAAGAGTTCAACGTAAGATGGTGTACAATACCGCTCAGACACCTCTTTACAACCAATGAAGCATGGCTGGATCACGCGTCCAACCGTGCTTCCGGAACCGGATGGAGCGTCCGTACGATCTGATGGCTATCGAAACAATTTACTTTATCCACCATTCACACACCGATATCGGCTACACCCACGATCAGCCGATCCTGCTCGATCTGGAAGAACGGTTCATCAGCGACGCCGTGCGCCTGGCGGACAAATACGCCGCGCGCGACAGCGATGGCGCCTTCCGTTGGACCGTGGAAACCACCTACGTCCTCGACCAGTGGCTGCGGCACGCGCCCCAGGCCGAAGTGGATCGGTTCATCGCGCTGGAGCGCGCCGGCCGCATCGAAGTGACGGGGATGTTCGCCAACGTGACGCCGCTCTACGACGCGGACGAACTGGTCGAAAGCGTGCAGTTGCTGCGCCGTCTGCGCACGGAGTACGGCTTCACCATCCGCCACGCCATGAACTGCGACGTCAACGGCCAGAACTGGCCCCTGGTCGACGTGCTGCTCGACGCCGGGATCGAGGCGTTCAGCATGGCCATCAACACCCATTTCGGCGGCTATCCCTTCGCCCGGCCCAACGCCTTCTGGTGGCAGGGCCCCAGCGGACGCACGCTGCTGACGTGGAACGGTTGGCCCTACGACCACGGCTGGCGCTTCGGCATCGGCCGCGACCAGGACGAGTTCGGCGACACGTGGTGGCCGCGCATCCAAGCCCACCTGGATGCCCTCGGCTATGCGCTCCCCATCCTCATGATCCAGAGCTATCACCCCTTCGGCGACAACGGCACCGCATTCGAGGGCTTCGTCGAGTACATCGACACCTGGAACGCCTCCGGCCGCGGTCCGCAGATCCGCTTCGCCACGCCCACCCAATGGTGGACCGCGCTGCGCGCGCTGGGCGACCAGATCCCGACCGCACGCGGTGACTGGACCGACTACTGGAACTTCGGCAGCATCAGCAGTGCGCGCGAGCAGACCATCAACCGGCAGAGCCGGGCGCGGCTGCGCAATGCCGATGCGCTGGCCGGTGCGCTCATGCGGCGGCGCGGACCGGGACCCGTGGCTGGCCGGGCGCATGGCCCGTTATCGCGGCGCGGCGTGGACCAACGTGCTTTTCTGGGATGAGCACACCTGGGGCGCAGACATGTCCATCCGCGGCGTGGACGCGGAGGACACGGCGAGCCAGTGGCATCACAAGGCCGACTTCGCCTACAGGCCGCAGCCAGAGCCTCATGTTGCAGCGCGATGCATTGGCTGCGCTGGCCCGGGTCGTCCAGCGCGACGATGACGCCGACCTGCTGGTGGTCAACCCGCTGCCGTGGGCCCAGAGCTACAGCGGCGTGGTCGCGCCGTGGATCCTGGAGCCGCGGCATGCGGGACGACACCACCGCCGGCCGCCACTTCCAAGACCGCGTCCTGTTGGACCCCACGGCGCGCCGGCGGCGCGGACTACGCCGCCGAGTTGCAGCAGGAACGCACATTCCTGCCGCCCACCGAGATCCCCGCGTTCGGCTACAAAGTGATCAAACGGGCCGATCTGCTGACGTTTGTGCCCAGCGGCAAAGTGAGTGAAACCGTGGTAGAGACCGCACGCCACCGCCTGTCTTTGACCGGGAGCGGGGCGGGCTTCTCTCCTGGTTCGACAAGGAACTGTCCGCGGAGTGGGTGGATGCCCGCGCCGTACGCCTTCGGCAGCTTTGTCCACGAAGAGGTGGCCGACCACAGCCATCCGTGGCCGCGGCGGCTGCTGGCGCAGATGGACTGGAACCCGGAGGACGTGGAACGGCGCAGCATCTGGCAGGGCGACTGGCACGCACCGGCGCACGCCGAGCCGGGTCATCAGCCACAAAGTCTACCGCACGCCGCTGGTGTCACCATCGTCCAGGTGCTGGACGCTTCCGGATGTGACGGGCCGCTGGTGCAGCGGGTCTTCGTGCCCCAGGACGACGCCCATGTCGAGTTCTCTGCCCATTTCCGGCTGGGCCTGGACGCCGCATCCCCAGGCAACGTACCTGGCCTTCCCCTTGGACATCGCCCGCGCAGGCGCGCATCGACCTGGGCGGCCAGGCCATGGAACCGGGCAAGGAACAGTTGCCCGGCTCGTGCATGGACTACTACACGGTGCAGAATTGGGTGGACTTTTCCAACGACTATGCCGGCATGACAGTGGCTACGCCCGACAATCCAATGGTCCAGTTGGGCGATTTCCACTTCGGGCGCCACCAACAAGAGGTGGCGTTGGAGCGGCCCATGCTGCTCGGCTGGCTGACCAACAACTACTGGGAGACCAACTTCCGTGCCCACCAGCCCGGCCTGATCACGGCGCGCTACGTCATGCGTCCCCACAAAGGCGGCTTTGACGAGGATGCCGCCCACCACTTCGGCCGCAGCATCGTCCACAGCACACCCCTCTTCCAGCAGATGGGCGAGCCCGCGGACACGCGCGCGCTGCCCGCGTCGGGCACGCTGCTGCACCTGCCGGACGGCCCGGTGCAGACCCTGCACGTCAAGGCCGCGGCCGACGGCGACGGGCTGATCGTGCGCCTGTTGAACGCGAGCGACGCCACCCAGGAAGCCGCCGTCGGGAGTGCGCTCTTCGCCATCACCGGCGCGGACGTGCGACCTGCTGGAACAGGACGGCGACGATCTGTCCGTGCAGGACGGCCGGGTCACGCTGAGCCTGCCGCCGCGGCGCATGGCCGTGCTACGCATCCGCGGCGCCATTGACCTGTGACGTCAGAAGAAGTCCGACTTTTGACAGAAGTCGGACTTCTCTTGACCATACCAAACGCTCAATCCCCAAACGCGCAATCCTCGGAGGAGACGCAATGCACAAAGTAACCATGCTCGGGACCGGCCTCATCGGCATGTTCTACACCATGAGCCTGCACGGCCAGCGCAATCGCGATCGGGTCGAGGTGGTCTATTCGCGGTCGGCCGAAAAAGCCCAGGCATTCGCCGCGGAATGGGGCATTCCCCACTGGACCACCGATCTGGATGAAGCCATCAACCACCCGGACACGGACACGGTGGTCATCGGTCTGCCCAACCACCTGCACGAGGATCTGGTGGCGCGAACGGCCGCGGCGGGCAAGAACATCCTCTGCACCAAACCGCTGGCGCGCAACGCGGCCGAGGCCAAACGCATGCTGGACACGGTGGAGCAGGCGGGCGTCTTTGCCGGCTACCTGGAGGATCTCTGCTACACTCCCAAGACGCTCAAGGCTCTGCGCACCGTCCAGAGCGGCGCGTTGGGCACCATCACGTGGGCGCGCTCGCGCGAGACCCACCCCGGTCCCCACAGCGCCTGGTTCTGGGATGCGGAGCAGGCCGGCGGCGGCGCCATCGTCGACCTGGGCTGCCACTGCATCGAGATCATCCGCAACTTCATGGGCAAGGACAACCGACCCGTGGAGGTCATGTGCTGGGCCGACACGCTGGTCCACCCCATCGAGGCCGAGGACAACGGCATCGCGCTCATCAAGTTCGAGAGCGGCGCCATCGGCCAGTTTGAGGTGAGTTGGACCTTCCGCGGCGGCATGGACCTGCGTGACGAGGTGGCAGGCACCGAAGGCACCATCTGGCTCAACCACTTCCTGCGCACCGGCTTCGAGACCTTCACCACCGGCGAGGGCGGCGCGTACGTGGCCGAAAAGGCCGAAACCGACAGCGGCTGGCTCTTCCCCGTGGGCGACGAAGTGAGCGAGCTGGGCTATGTGGACATGTTCACCGACATGTTCAACGCCATGGACGAAGGCCGCCGGCCCATGGAAAGCTTCTACGACGGCTACGTCGTCAACGCCATCATGGACGCCTGCTACCGCTCGGCCGAGTCTCGCCAGTGGGAGCCGGTGGTCATCGACGACTGGCGCGGCGCCGGCGAAGACCGCATCGCCAAGCACGTCTCCGAATACGACGGCCAGGTGATCATCAAGCAGGAACGCATGCCCGACGGCAAGCTGAAGATGATCCTCAAGCACAAGGAAACCGGCGCGTTTTCGGAGCGGGTTGTTGAGGGGTAAAGCCCAAGATTGAGGAGTTAAGATTGAAGATTGGGTGGTCGGCGCAAACGCGCGCCTTGGCGGCGTCGAGCGGCACACCCAATCTTCAATCTTTGATCTTAAATTTTTGCATTTCCCACTAGAAAGAAAACCATTCGTGTCCAAATCTCTCAAAGTCGGCGTCATCGGCGTCGGCGGTATTGCGAAAACTCACATGCCCGGCTGGGCGGCGTCGGACCATGCGGAAGTGGTGGCGGGCAGCGATGTGGTGCCCGTTGCCTTGGAAGCATGGGGCGCGCTCAACGGCGTCACGAAGCTCTCCACCAACGCGGCCGACATCATCAACGACCCGGATCTCGACATCATCGACATCTGCACGCCCAACATGTACCACGAGGAGTTGGCCATCGCGGCCATGCGCGCGGGCAAGCACGTCATCTGCGAAAAGCCGCTTGCGCCCACGCCCGATGCCATCCGCCGCATGATCGCGGCGCGCGACGAGACGGGCAAGACGCTCATGACCGCACAGCACTTCCGCTTCAAGGGCAACTCCCGGGCCATGAAGGCGGAGATCGAGACCGGCACCCTGGGCGACATCTACCACGCGCGCAGTTGGATGCTGCGCCGCGGCTGGATTCCGGCCCGGCCCGGCTTCATCTACAAAAAGAACAGCGGCGGCGGCCCCACCATCGACATCGGCGTGCACATCCTCGACCTGACGCTCTGGTTCATGGGCAACCCCAAGCCGGTGGCCGTGAGCGGCGTGGCCAAGACGCCACTGGCCAAACACGAAGGCGCATTCAGCCAGTGGGGCCTCGTCCCCGTGCCGTCGGACATCGACGTGGAGGACTTCGCCGCGGCCTTCGTGCGCTTCGACACCGGCGCAACCCTCGTGCTGGAGGTGAGCTGGCTGCTCCATCACAACACGCCGGGCGAGGACATGCAGATGTGGCTCTACGGCACCGAGGGCGGCATCCACTGGCCCCAGTGCGAGGTGATGAGCACCAACTACGCCACGCGCCAGTTCTACAACACGGCACTGACCCTGACCGCCGACACCATGGAACCCCACGCGCTGGAATGCGTCGAGTTCGCCCGCTGCGTGGCCGAAGGGCTGCCCTCGCCGGTGCCGGCCGAACAGTCGCTCCAGGTCCAGCAGATCCTCGACGCCATCTACCGCAGCCAGGTGGAGGGGCGTGAGGTGCTGATCGAGGCGTAGACGGGCAAGATTGAGGAATGACGATTGAAGAGTGAAGACGTCGAGCAGAAACTGAGCCTCTTCCACCGGGGCTTTGACAAGCTCTTCCCGGCCATTCGCTATTACTACGAGAATGTGCGCGGCCACGAGTGGTTCACGCAGATTACGCCGCAACTGTGGCTGGGCGGCGCGCCCGTCAACACGCGCGACTACACTGAACTGGTGCGGCTGGGCATCAACGCGGTGGTCAACATCCGCGCCGAGCGGGACGACGACGTGGACTTCTACGCCGCGCACGACATCCGCTACGTCCGCTTCGTCGTGCCCGACGTGATGGTGCCCACGCCGGAGATGCTCACCGCGTCCACCGACTGGATCAAGGAACAGGTGGACGACGGGCGCGTGGTGCTGGTCCACTGTGCCAAGGGCCGGGGCCGCTCCGCCACGCTGCTGGCCGGGTACTTCATGCGCGAAGAGGGCATGACCTTCGACGAGGCCAACTCCTTCATGAAGGCGCGCCGCTCACTGACCAAGCTCGAAGCCCGCCACCGCGCCGTCCTCGAAGCGTGGATCGAGACGGAAACTTAGCACGGGCTGCCACGGACGGAAACTTAGCCACGGATGGACACAGATGAACACGGATAGAACGATGATTGTTCCCGTGCAGAAAGATGACGTCCTGCTGGCCGACGTGGCCGCGGCGCGGGCGGAACCGGAGGCGCTGCACCTCTGGTGGCTGGGCCAGAGCGGCTTTCTGGTCCAGTGGCAGGGACGGCGGCTGCTCTTCGACCCGTATCTGTCGGACTCGCTCACGGCGAAGTATGCGGCCACGGACAAGCCCCACGTGCGCATGACGGAAAGAGTCATCGCCGGAGCGGCTGGACGGCATCGACGTGGTCACCTCCAGCCACAACCACACCGACCACCTGGACGCAGACACGTTGCAGCCGCTCATGGCCGCCAATCCGGGCCTGACGGTGGTCGTGCCCGCGGCCAATGTCGCCTTCGCCGCCGACCGGCTGGACGTGGACCCGGCGCGCCTCACCCCGTTGACCGCGGACGCGCCTGTGACGGTGGCCGGCTTCACGTTGCACAGCGTGCCCGCCGCCCACGAGGAACTGGACCAGGACGCGCAGGGCCGTCACCGCACCATCGGCATCGTGGCCCAATGCGGCCCGTGGACCATCTACCACAGCGGCGACACCGTGCGCTACCCCGGCATGGATGACATTTTGCGCGCTCTGGCCCATCGACGTGGCCATCCTGCCCATCAACGGCAGCAGGCCTGAACGCCGGGTGGCGGGCAACCTGGACGGTGCCGCCGCGGCCCAACTGGCTCACGACATCGGCGCGGGCGTGGTGATCCCGTGCCACTACGAGATGTTCGAATTCAACACCGCGCCGCCCGCTCTGTTCGAGGCCACTTGCCGCGACCTCGGCCAACCGTATGCCACCCTGCGCGCCGGCGAACACCGGCGCTTCGAGAAAGCGAGCCACCCATGACACTGCCCGTCGAAGGCCACCCCACCGGACGCCGTCTCGCCGTCTCCACCTGGAGCCTGCATCGCACTCTGGGACGTCCACCCATCTACGGTCCCGACACGGCACAGCCCGCGGGACGCGGCCGGCCGATGCCCTGCCGCTGCTGGACCTGCCCGCCAAACTGGCCGATTTCGGGATCAGCACGCTGGAGATCTGCCACTTCTCGCTGCCGTCCACCGCTCGGTACCTGGCCGACCTGCGCGCTGCGCTGGACCGTGCCGACGTGGAACTCTGGTCGTTGCTCATCGACGGCGGCGACATCACGCACCCGGAGCACGGCGCACGCGACCTGGCGTGGATCGAGGAGTGGCTGCCCGTGGCAGCGGCACTGGGCGCGCAATGTGCGCGCCGTCGCCGGCATGCAGCCGCCCACGCCGGTGACGGTCGACCGCAGCGTCACAGCCCTGCGCCGTATCATGGACGCGGCCGAGCAACACGGCGTGCACGTCATGACCGAGAACTGGCATGCGCTCATGGACGGGCCGGACGTAGTCACGGAGATCCTCGACCGGCTGCAGGGCGACGTGGGCCTCTGTTTCGACTTCGGCAATTGGCGCGGCCCGGACAAATACGCGGACCTGGCCGCCATCGCCCCGTACGCCGATTCATGCCACGCCAAGTGCGCGCTCGACGCGGCCGGCACGCCCGACGCCGCCGACTACGCCCGCTGCCTGGAAATCGTGGATGCGGCCGGATTCGCCGGGCCGTACACGCTCATCTACGACGGCGCCGATGCCGACGAATGGCGCGGGTTGGCGGTGGAACGGGAGATGGTGGCGCCGTTCCTGCTCGAGTAGGAGGCTGCGCCCATACTTGATCCACGGGCGTCAGACTTGACGGGGACGAACCAAGCGCGATGGCGCAGACCACGTGGTTTGGGCGCGTAAATGCCTACAAATTCCTTCGCCAATTTGACACAGCGCACCGGTTAGAGTATCTTGAAGGCACAAGATGTTGAAAGTTCTGACCCAATTGCGTAGCGACGCCGTTCAGACTGATATGTCTGGGTGGCGTTTATTCGTTTGCTCGTTGGAAACGCCGACGTTTTGTACCGATTCAACCGTTAACGCATTTAGTAAACCAGGAGTTTTCAACCCATGAGTGAGCAAAAAATGACCGGCACCGTGAAGTGGTTCAGCGATCAGAAGGGCTTCGGCTTCATTGCCCAAGAGGGCGGCAAGGACGTCTTCGTCCATCATTCCGCCATCGTGGCCGACGGCTTCCGCACCCTGGCCGAAGGTGACCGTGTCGAGTTCACCATTGAGCAAGGTCCCAAGGGACCGAGCGCAGTTGGCGTGCGTCGCATCTAAACTGACGCAACCAGCGATCAATGGAACGCAGGGAAGAGGGGACTGGCTTGATAGCCGGTCCCCTTTTTTTGTGCGCTGGTCCGGTTGCAGCGCAACCACGTCTCACGTATGCGCAGTGCGCATCTCAAAGAGGCACACGATGACAGACCTGAAACCGATCAAGCTCATCCAGGGTGGCATGGGCGTCCATGTCTCCAACTGGCGGCTGGCGAAAGCAGTGGCCACGGCCCGGCCCGGCGTCACTGTGGGGACAATTTCCGGGACCGCGCTCGACGTGGTCTATGTGCGGCTGTTGCAGTTGGGCGATCCGGGCGGCCATGCCCGACGTGCGCTCCAAGCATTGGATGCCAAGTTCGACGTGTCGATCGGGCAGAGCGTCACCGACCGCTACTTCATTCCCGGCGGTAAGGCGCCCGACGATCGCTTCCGCAGTGCGCCCATGCAGATCGTCCGGACACATGACGGCCAGCGGACCTTTCCCCTGCCCAACGGCGATGCACAGCCGGTCGCCCTCAAGCTGGATGACGAGATCATCGAGTTGCTCATCGCCACGGGGTTTGCCGAAGCCTGGCTGGCCAAGGAAGGGCACAGTGGCAAGGTCTTCATCAACTTTCTCAACAAGATCGAACTGCCGCTGATCTACGTGCTCTACGGCGCCATGTTGGCCGGTATTGACGGCGTCATCGTGGGGGCAGGCAATCCGGAGGGGCTGCCGGCGCTGGCGCGACAACTGGCCGGTCACGCCACCGTCAGTCACGAGATATCAGTCCTCTACCGCGAAGCCGGCGAGCAGTTTGCCCTGGTCTTTGACCCGACTACGGTCGCAGGCGGGCGTTTGGCGGCGCAGCCGTTGACGCCGCCGGCCTTCCTGGCCATCGTCTCGCTGGAGGATTTGGGGCAGATGTTGGCGGAAAGCGCCACGGGGGCACCCGACGGCCTGATCATCGAGCACCACAGCGCGGGCGGCCACAACGCCAACCCCGTTGGTCCACTGTCCCAGGACGAGGACGGGCAGCCGATCTACAGCGCGCGGGACGAGGCTGACCTGGCGGCCATCCGCGGTTTGGGCCTGCCGTTCTGGTTGGCCGGCGGCTACGGGAGCCATGCGAAGCTGCAAGCAGCATTGGCCGCAGGCGCCAACGGCGTCCAGGTCGGCACGCTTTTCGCCCTCGCCGAAGAATCGGGCATGAAACCGGAGTTCCGGTCGGCCATTCTGGCGGCCTTGAAGAACGGTGTCGACGATGCCGATCTCGTGCGCACGACGGTCTTTTCGCCCACCGGCTTTGCGTTCAAAGTTGTGCAGCTACCGGACACCTTGGCGGACGACACAGTCTATGCCGACCGGTCGCGTATCTGCGACATCGGTCTCTTGCAGCAACGGGGCTTCAGCAAGCCTGACGCAGACGGCGAACGGACGCTCTTTCAGCGCTGTCCGGCCGCGCCCATCGAGAGTTATGTCAAGCAGCGTGGCCTGGCACGCAATACGGCCGAACGCCGCTGTCTGTGCAACGGCCTGCTGGCCTGTGTCGGCCTCGGCCAAGTCAAGCGCACCCACGGAGAGTTGGTGGAGGAGCCGGCCATCGTGACTCTGGGCAACGATCTGGGCGGCGTGCGCCGTCTTTCTCGCCAGGGTCAAATTCATTATCATGCCGAGGACGTGGTGGCGGATATCCTCGGATAGAACGGCCGCGGCGTAAGGCCACGCGGCCGTCGGCAAGCGCAAGAGGAGGCCACGTTGACGCCGACCCACATCCGCGTGATCGCCATTGGGATCTTCACCCGGGGCACAGAGCTTCTCGTCTTCCAAGGCTATGACACCGTCAAAGGCTCCTTCTACTACCGCCCGTTGGGCGGCGGTGTGGAGCCGGGCGAGCGCGCGGCCGATGCGCTGCGCCGGGAGATTCGCGAGGAATTGGGCGAGGAGATCACCGAGATCCGGCTGCTGGACGTGGTGGAGAATCTCTTCACGGTGGACGGGCGTGCCGGCCACGAGATTGCGTTTGTCTACCAGCGCGCTTCGTCGACCCGGCCGTCTACGCACAGGAGACGCTCATCGCCCACGAGGACAACGGCGACCGGCTCACAGTCATATGGCGTGGGCTGGATTCATTCGACGCGCAGCACCGCCTGGTGCCGCCGGAGTTGTTTGAGGTGGTTGGTGGTGAGGTGGTGGGGTGTTAGGGTGGTGGGGATGTGGGGTGGTGATCTCCCACGCTGATGGCCTGGACTTGGTTGAAGATTGGGCCGACCACCCGGACACGACTAGCGCCCCGACCGGTGGTCGCCCCAATCTTCACTCTTCAATCCTTAATCCTGCCCTTCATTACTCCTGCCCAATCCGCGTCACCGCCGTCATGTTCCAGCGCAGGCGCGCGTCCTGGGTGTCGGGTTTGACGATGACGGTGTAGACGATGTCGCCCTGCTGGTTCTCGCCCACGGGCCGGATGCGCTCCACCGTGCCGCCGATCTCCAGGTCGTTGATGGCGTCGAAGGTGAGCGTCACCGGGTCGCCCTCGGCCACGTTGACGATGTTGATCTCGGTCAAGTCGCTGGTCTCGATCTGCCACTGGGTCAAGTCCGCCACCTGGGCGATGACGCTCCCCGCGTTGACCTGCTCCCCGTTCTTCACATCCAAAAAGGCCAGCGTGCCGGCAAACGGTGCACGCAGCTCCGTGTCGGCCAAGTCCGACTCGGCCTGCATGAGTCGCGCCTTGGCGTCGGCAATGTCGGCGCCGACCCGGGCGATCTCCTCGGCCCGTGCGCCGGCCAGCAATTGGTCCAGGTTGGCCTGATTGCGGCGCACTTCCGCCTCGGCCTCGGCGATCTGGGCGTCGGTGGCGGGCGTGTTCAAGCGGTCCAGATCGGCCTGGGCCTGCTGGATGCGCGCCTGGGCCGCGGCCACGGCATCGGCGTCGGGCGAGTTGAAGAGCGAGTCGAAACGTGCCTGCGCCGCCTCAAATGCGGTGGTCGCCTCTTCCAGGGCAAAGCTCTGGGGCAACTTGCCGATGTCGCTGCGCCACGCCACCTCGTTGTAATCGCTGCGCGCCTGGCGCAACTTGGCCTGGGCCGCGTTGAGATCGGCCTTGGCCTCGCGCTGCGCCGTGTCGCTGGGATCCCGGTAGAGCGCGCTGAGCGCGGCCTGGGCCGAGGCCACCTCCGCCTCCGCCGCCTTGATCTCCTCGGGCCGGGCCGGGTCGCTGAGCTGGGCAAGGCGGGCCTCCGCCGCGTCCACCGACGCCTGGGCCGCGTCAACCTCCTCGATGCGGGCGCCGGCCTCCAGTTCCGCCATCTGCGCCTGGGCACGGAAGAGCGCGGCCCGGGCCTGTTCCACCGCGGCTTGCTGGCGCACGTTCTGTAGACGCAGGATCACGTCACCGGCCTGGAGCTGCGCCCCTTCCGTCACCAGCACCTCGTCCACGATGCCGGAGGTCGACATGCTCAGGTCGGCGTACTGCACGGGCACGACCTTGGCGTCGGCAATCACATCGGTGCTGGCCAGCACGGGCGGCAGCGGAACCTCGGCGCCGTCATCTTGGGCCTGGGTATCGGGCGCGGCCGCGGTCTGGGGCGGGCCGAAGGGCAGCTCGATGCCCAGTCGCTCGGCGCCACCGAAGTAGAGGAAGCCGCCCGCGGCGACAATCAGGATCACGAGAATCAGTAAAAAACGTTTCATGGCCAATTATTCCGATCTGTACTCGTTATTCGTATGCCAAAGTTTCACGTACCGTCAGTCGCGCGGCGTTGCGCGCGGGCCACATGCTGGCCACGGCCGACAACACCAGGACGATCGCCAGCCAGAGCAGGATGCCGTCGTAGGCAAAGGCGTAGCTGAGCGGCATCTGGAAAAAGGCGAAGCCCACGCCGTCGCTCATGAGTCGTCCCAGTGGGAAGGCGATCAGCGCGCCGACCACCCAACTGATCAGGCCGATGAGCACGCCTTCGGTGAGCACGATGTTGCGCACCGAGCGGTTGGACGCGCCGATGGCACGCATGACGCCGATCTCGCGCGTCCGCTCCAACACGTTGATGCTCATGGTGCCCGCCAGCCCCAGCGCGCCCACGGCAGCGATCATCACCGACATAATAAGCAATAAAACAACAATGATCTGGAAGTAGAATTCATTTTGCTCACGAATCCACGCAACTGTCTGCGTCTGGGTGACCTGAATGCCCGCGTTTTCGAAGGCGGCCTCCAGTTCCTTGCTCAAAGCATCCACCGTCGCGGCGTCGTGATCCGCGGTGACGATCTGCGCCTGGCTGGCTCGGTCCACGTTGCCCGCAGTGTGGGTGAAGTACTCGTACGGCACGTAGGCTAAGCCCGCGTTGCCGATGACGCGCACCACGCCCACGATCACCCAGTCGGTGTCGCGGCCGTCGACCTTCAGGGTCATGGTCTTGCCCACGCCCAAGTCCGGCTCGTTCTTGAGCACTTCCTGGTTGATGACGATGGCGTTCTCGTCTTGGGGCAGCAGCCAGCGCCCGTCGATCAACGTCGGCTCCAGCATCTTGGTCTGGGGCGGCAGCGGCCACGAAGATGCTGTCGCTTTCGGTGTTGTCGGGGCGCACGCGCCGCAGACCCGAAAAGTCCCAGCTTTCCACCGCCTCCACGCCCGGCACCGAAAACGCGATCTGCTCGATCTGGTCCAGGCGGTAGGCGCGGTTGAAGCCGATGGCCACGTCGTACTTCCAGTACTGGAGCGCGTCGTCCAGCGTCTGCGTCAACGACGTGCGCACGTTGACCACGGCGATGAAGATCGCGCCGCCCAGCACCAGGGTGAAGAGTGTCAGGATCAGGCGGCCGCGGCGGCGGAAGGTGTTGCGCAGCGACACCAGCGTGGGCCGGGAGAGCATGTGCACGTGGCTCAGGATACGGTCAAAGAGTGAGCGGCCGAAGCGGCCCTTGCCCACGCCGTAGTCGCTGAGCGCCTCGGCCACGGTGATGCGGGTCCCCTTCAACACCGGCCACGACGCCGCGATCAGCGGCACGATCAGGCCGATGACCAGTTCCACGCCGAGCACCGCCGGCGGCAGGCTGTAGGCCGGGAAGGTCGTGTTGAGAAACCCAGCCAGCAGGAGCGCGGTGCGGCTGGTGGCCAGCGCGGCCAACGGCACCGCCACGAGCAGCGCCAGCACGCCGAAGATCACCACGAGCATCATGTACATGCGCGTGATCTGGCTGTTGCGCGCGCCCACCGCTTTCATGATGCCGATCTGGCGCACGTGCTGGCTCATGAGCGCGTTGATGGTGTTGACCACCAGGAAGCCGCTCAGCAGCAGCGACAGCAGGCCCATGGGAAACATGAGCGCGGTGATGCCCTGCAGAATCGAATCGCGCGGCGACTTGCCCGGTTCGTTGATCTCTTTGTAGAAGACGCTGCGCCCGCTCCGTTCGATCTTGGCCTCCACCTCGTTGGCCACGGCCAGCATGGTCGCATTGTCGGACGCGGCGCCGTCCGGCCCGGGTGCGACCACGATGCTCACCTGATCGTACGACGTGCCGCCGCCCAGCCACTCGAACGTCTCCTGGTCCACGTAGACGATGCCCTGTCCCATGAAGGTGGCGGGCGTGGTGTTGGGCTCGTGGGCCAGGCCGGTCAAGGTCAACGTGCGCTCGCGGCCGCTGTTGGTCTGGACCAAGAAGGTGTCGCCTACGGCAATGCCGGCCGGCATCATGTTGGGCATGAGGAAGGAGGAACGCTCGGCCACGGCTTCATGGTCGCCGGGCGGCCAGGTGCCGCGCTCGGCATGGACCTCCGGCGCCGCGTCGAAGCTGGTGACGGGCAGCACGCGGTCGATGCGGATCTCCTCCATGTCCGGCATGGTGCGCACGGTGAGCGCATTCCACTGGTCGTCCGCGGTCTTGATGCGCACCGTCAGCGAGCTGCGGCCCGCGGCGTCGGCCACGCCGTCCACATTGCGGATGGCCTGGATCATGTCGTCGTTGAGCCCGGACGCGTAGACCACGATGTTGGAGGCGCGTGAGCGGACGTAGTCCTCTTTGACCTGGGTGGAGACCAGCAGCGCAGTGTGGAGAATCATGCCCACGGCGAAGACGCCGATGGCGATGGAGAGCACCACCAGCACCGTGCGCGTCTTGTTGTGCCACAGATCCCGGGCAACTTTGCGCCAGCGTGTGCTAAGCATGGTCGACCTCTTCCGGCTCCGGCTCCGGCGCGGCCGGCGTGACGCCGTTCTGGGCTGCGCCGGCCATGGGACGCGTCAACTCGCCGGCCCGCCGCAACTGCACGTCGTCCACGATGACACCGTCGGCGATGGTCACCTTGCGCGTGGTCTGGTCGGCCAGATCGGCGTCATGGGTCACCATGAGGATGGTCTTGCCCTCAACGATCAATGTCTCGAAGAGGTGGAAGACCGACTCGGCCGTGCTGGAGTCCAGGTTGCCCGTGGGCTCATCGGCCACCAGGATGGGCGGATCGTTGGCCAGGGCGCGGGCGATGGCCACGCGCTGCTGCTGACCGCCGGAGACCGCCGTGGGCAGCTTGTTGGCATGCTCCACCATGTCCACCTGTTCGAGCAGATGCAGCCCGCGTTCGCGCCGATCCCGCGCCGGAATCACGTTGCAGAAGTCCATGGGCAGCATGATGTTTTCCAGCACGGTCAGCGTGGGTAACAGTTGGAAGAACTGGAAGATGATGCCGATGTTCTTGCCGCGCCAGACCGCGATCTGCCCCTCTTTGAGCGTCTGCACCGCGGTGTCACCCACCAGCACCTCGCCCGAGGTGGGCCGGTCGATGCCGGTGACCATGTTGATGAGCGTGGACTTGCCGCTGCCCGACTTGCCGACCACGGCCACAAATTCGCCCCGGTCCACATGCAGGTTGACGTCGTTCAGCGCGGTGAACGGCCCCGCGGCCGTCTCGTAGGTCTTGACCAGATCGCGCAGTTCGATGAGCTGCCGGTTGCCGTTTTCGTAGACACCGGCAGCGCCGGAATTGTTGTTCTTGCGACCGTTAAAAAACATCGGAAAATCACTCCATCTGCACGAATGCGCCATGGCGCCGGGCGCACTTTGCGCGGCATCATTGTCGGTCGTCGGTTGTGGTCCGGTCGTGCGCGCTGCGTTCAGTTGTGCCACCTGCGCTTGTGCACGCAACCGGCATCACCTAGACAGTACGTGGGGACGGGTCAAAACGTTGCAGCGCCCGGCCCGACAGCGTCCAGGTTCGACCGTGCCACCATTCAGTATAGACTACGGCGCAACCGTTGCACGTGGCGAAAGTCACAAATAGAGGATGTGCGGCGGCGGTTCGATCTACATGGGTTCTTCCTCGGGGCTGTCTGCCGCGGCGGGAAGATGGCGCAGGACGATCTGCATGATGCCGGCCAGGGGCACGGCCAGGAAGCGCCGACCACGCCGTTGAGTTGGAAGCCGGCAAAGATGGCGATGAGGACGATAAGAGGATGGAGGCTGACGCTGCTGCTCATGATGCGCGGCACCAGGTAGTTGCCTTCGACCTGCTGAATGACCACGTACAAGAGGCCGACGAGCAAGGCAATCGGCGGCGACACCGTCAACCCCATGAGCACCGCGAGGATGGCTGCGCCGATGGGACCGACGAACGGGACCAATTCCAGCAGCCCGGCGATGACGGCCAGCGGCAGCGCGTTGGGCACCCGCAGCACCAAGAGGCCCACCAGCGACGCCGTCCCCACCGCCAGGCCGAGGATGATCTGCCCGCGGAAATAGCCGCCCAGCATCTCTTCGGTGTCGATCCAGATGTGGCTGATGGTCGGTTGGTATTGGCGCGGCGTGGCGCGCAACAAGTTGCGCAGGGCGCGCCGCCGCGCCGTCAGCCAGTAGACGCTGATGACCACGGCCAGCACGATCTGCCCGAGCACGTAGAAGGCGTTGGAGGCAAAGGGCACGGCCTGTTCCTTGATGGTCTGATCGGCCATGTCGGTGAAGGCGCGAAACTGGGCCGGCAGCGAGAGCACGGGGATAAAGATGTCGAACTGGCGCTGTAAGGCCAACCCCGAGCGCATCAAAGAATAGCTCATGGTGTTAATGAGGCTGTTATTCTGGAACACATCCATCATCAATGTGACAATGGGTGGCACGGCCAGGAGAATGAGCCCGACCAGAGCCCAACGCCGTCCCGGCGTAGATGATCAGGATGGAGAGCCACTGGGGGATGTGGCGGCGCGTCATGCCGCGCAGAATCGGACGCACGGTGGACGCAAAGATGAGCGCACAAAGATGACCACGATCAGGTCGGCCAGTTCGTACAGGACGTAGGCCAGCAGCAAGGTACCGAGCACGACGCAGGTCGCATAGAAGATGTCACGTAGGCGCAAATTGATGTCCCCCAAAGATAACAGAAAAATATCGCCACATTATACAGCAGGCGGAATGCTTTCACATCAACGTCACAAAGCGGCCGGACGGTCCAGGATGCCCTAACCATCGACATCGACGCGCAGCGCGTCGCCCGCTTCGACGGAGAGGTAAACGGCCCCGAGCGCGTGGTCTCTTGAGCGGCGTCATGTGTCGCCGGCGGTCTCCGCGGCCGCGATCGCGGCGCCGTTGGTGGCCGGCGGTTGACCCAACGCCCGGCCCAGCAGCGCCAGCGCCGGTGTGAGCAACACGGCCACGGCGACCATGGCGGCGCGCAGGCCGTAGCGGTTGGCCAGCACCCCCACCGGCGGCCCGCCCGCCACCTGGCCGAATGCGTCCATCTGCGCCACGGTCGAGAGGACCGTGGCGCGCACATTGGGCGCAATGCCCCGGTTGACCCATGCGGAGAAGATGGGGTCAAATGAGCCGCGCGCCGTGCTCAGCATCACATAGGCCACCACCGCCACGGCAAAGTGGCGCGCCAGGCCGAAGACGAGAAGGCCGGCCACCATCACCCCGTTGAACGCCATGATCGTCAACACAGCGCGGCGATGGTCCAGTGCACCGGCGCGCCGGCGCAGCAACTCCGTCACGCCCAGGGTGAGCAGGGTGGTGAGTGCGTTGATGATCGCGAACCAGTAGATCGGCGGCAGGTCGGCGATGCCCGGGATGGTGAAATTGTCCAGCAGATGGGCCTCCCAAAGCCGGTCCAAACCTTCGCTGGAAAAGCCGTAGACCAGCGCAATGAGCAAGATGGTGATGAGCAGGGGGCTGCGCCGGATGAAGTGCAGCCCCTGGGTGAAGGTGTGGCCCATGGACTGCCAGGTGGTGCGGTCGCCCCGGGGCGTGGGCGTGAAGTTGGTCTCCGGCATGCGCAGCATGAGGTAGACGGCCAGCAGCACCATGCCCACGCCGCCCACCAGGAACGGGATGTTCAGCCGCAGCGCGGCCAGCGCCGTGCCCACGAAGATGCCGGCAAATCCGGCGATGCGGGAGAGCTGGGCGCCGCGCAAGTAGGTGGCGGCCAGACGCTCCTCGCCCAGTTCGTCGGCCAGCCACGCGTCCAGCGCGCCGCTGGTGAAAGTGTAGCCCACGCCCCACAGCAGCTGGGCCGCCAGGATGGTGGCGAAGAGCGGGAATGCGCCTTCCAGGAAGAGGCCG
>JAWKOK010000039.1:0-44657 GCA_041391205.1 Caldilineaceae bacterium | reverse complement strand
CCAGATCACGAAGCTTTTTCTTCTCCAAGGTGGCCCGCAGCCGCGCCTTGAGCAGCACCGGATCGAACGGCTTGGGCAGATAGTCCTCCGCGCCCAGTTCGATACAGCGCACCGCACTCTCAATTTCATCCAACGCCGAAATGACGATGACGGGAATCTCCCGCAACTCCGCGTCCTGCTTCATCTCCTGGAGCACGGTGTAGCCGTCCTTGCCCGGCATGATGATGTCCAGCAGCACGGCATCGTACGGCGTGGCGCGTGTCATGGCCAGCGCCTCCTCGCCGTCCTCCGCCAATGCCACCGTGTGGCCCTGGAGCTTCAAGCTGGAGGAGAGCGTGATCCGGTTCATGCGGTTGTCGTCGACGACGAGGATATGTCCGTGGATGTCGGCCATGGGGTCTGCTCCCACTGTGGTGAAGATTGAGGACTGAAGATTGAGGAATGAAGATTGAGGCGTGAAGATTGAGGAATGAAGATTGAAGATTGGGTCGACTGCCATGTCCGCCTCTCTTGGAACGTAGCGGCAGTCCACCCAATCTTTAATCTTCAGTCTTCGCGGTTCTTACGCGCGCCACGACATCCACATACGCCTCAGCACGGGCGGTGATGTCGGCGAAATTGCCTGCCTGGACGGATACGGCGGGGCAGAGGTCGCTGCCTGCGCCCACGGCGATGGCGCCCGCGTCGAACCAGGCGGCGATGTTGTCCAGGCTGACGCCGCCGGTGGGCATGAAGGGGATGTGCGGGAAGGGGCCGCGCAGGGCCTTGAGATAGGCCGGGCCGCCCAGGGAGCCGGGGAAGAGCTTGACCACGTCGGCGCCCAGCGTGCGCGCGGCCATGACCTCGGTCGGGGTGAGCGCGCCCAGCATGACGGGCAGACCGGTGGCGACCATGGCCGCGGCCAGCGTGGCCTCGGTGTGGGGGCTGACCAGGAAGTGCGCGCCTGCCGCATGGGCTTCAGCCGCGTGCGCGGGTGTGGTCAACGTGCCCATGCCCAGGAGAATGGCGTCGCCGTACTTGGCCGCGAGCGTGCGCACCACGCCGGCGGCGTCGGGCGTGGTGTAGGTGATCTCGATGCCGGTCACGCCGCCGGCGACCAGCGCGTCGACCATCTGCACGGTGAGGTCGGGCGTGGGGCCGCGCAGCACGGCGAGCAGGCCGAGGTCGGTGATGCGAGCGAGGGTGCGGGTTTTGTGCATGATTGGGTGCTCCGGTTAGGCGTGGACAGGTTCTGCAATCCCGTATGGCCTGAAGAATCGATCTATACGGCAAGTCCGGGAGTCCGATGATATCGTTACGATGTCGATCTCAGCTTGTAACGACCTTGTTACGATAGGCCACTATCCTTGAGTAGGCAGGCGAGATGATTGACTCGAAATCGAGGGCATACCTGGAATACTCATCATAACACCGCGCTCCAGCATCAGCTAAGCAACGCTGCCGACCTGGTCCGGATTTGGCAGGATACGCCAGACGGCCCCCGGCGGCGTCTGCATCGTCAGTACAAAGAGGTTACGATAGACAACCCCACACAACTCCCGTAAGGATATGAGTACAATGCAAGACTTGCTCAAGTGGCGCAAGCGGACGGTCGTCGTACTTGCTACGCTTTTCGCCGTCGCCGCGCTCTTCTTCACATCACGCCTCTCCGCCCACCAAAGTACGTCCGATCTCGACGCCGTTTGGGCGCGCGTCCAGCGTGCGGGTGCGTATCACTTCAGCGCGGACGTACGCCAGACCTCGACGCCGCCGGCGACTGTCGGCAACGCCGGGCGCAGCAGCAAAGAGACAGCCATGCATATGGAGGGGGCCGCGGATCCGGATGCAGAATCGCTGCACCTGACGATGTGGACCAGCGGCGGCAGCGTACAGGATCCGGCCTCGGGCGCGGAAGTGCGGCGTGACAGGTGACACCGCGTTGGCGCGCCGGGGAGATGGCGCTTGGGAAGAAATCGACGGCTTCTCCGGTCTGTTCGCCCCTGGCGGCAACCTGATGGCCTATACACGGGCGGCCGAAAATGTGGTCAACCGGGGCACGGACGTGCGCACGACGCCGCGGGGCGAGATTGAGATCACGCGGTATACGTTTGACATCGACGGCCGGCAGTTTGCAGCCCACATGCGCGCGCAGATGATGGAACAGGCCGTGGCCGGCGGTCTGCCGGCCGGCGTGCAGATGGAACTGCCCAAGGTCTATGCCCAGATGACCGGCACGGGCGAACTCTGGGTGGGCGACGACGGCCTGCCGCTGCGCCAAACTTTGACCTCTCTTCTCCGCCCGATGCCCACGATTACGCGACGACGGCCCGAATGACCGTCGACTTTGCGGGCTTTGCACCCGCGCCGGCACTGAGCCTGGGCTATCGCCTGGAGCAGGGTCTGACTGCGGCGTTACACCATGCCACTGCGCCCGTCTCGCTGGTGACATGGGCGGGGATGCTGCTCGGGATGCTCTTTGCCCTTGGCGTCGTGCTCTACCGGCGCACCCGCACGGTCTACCGCGTCATCAGCACGGCGGTGATTGCGTCCATGCTCTCGGTCACGCTGATGACCAACACGCAGATCCGGCTCTACGCAGTGGCCCAAGCTGCCCGCCAGAGCGAGCAGGAGGCGCGCCAGGCTCAAGCCGAGAACCGGACCGCGGCCGCGGAGCAGTTGCGTGCGCCCAGCGTCGCGCCTCACACCGATCCGCTGGCGGCGGCCGATCTGCAAGCTGCACTTGCCGTAGATGCTTCGACCGACCCCTACTTCGACCCCTCCTGCGCGAGCGATCCCGATGGTGACATCGACGGCGATACGCTGACCAACTTGCAGGAATGCCTGGTGGGGACATTGGTCGACAACGCAGATACGGACCAGGACGGCCTCGCCGATAACCTTGAAGTGGCGGGCCACAGCTACAACGGCCAGGTGTGGTATCTGGATCCGCTCAACGCCGATACCAACAACGACGGCATCGCCGACGGCAAGGAGTGGCACTTGGACGGCGACGGCAACGGTGCGCCCGACGATACCGACGGCGACGGCACGCCCGACATCTGGGACGACGACAACGACGGCGACGGCATCCGCGACAATCTGGACCTCTCGGCCTACGCCCATACCAAAGGCACGCGCACCTTCACCGGCGCGAATCCGCTGGAGTTGACGCTCGACAACATCGTCAGCAACGAATTGACCAAGGTCGAATTCCAGCTCATTCCCACGAACCCCGAACATCTCTGGTATACCAACAATGTCTTCGACTGGCCGGTCAACGATCGCCAGGGGCAGATTCAAGATGCCGACGGTCTCACCTTCTATGATGTGGACAAGACGCTGGACCCGTCGCCCAACGACGATGGCGACATCCGCATGGCGCCCATGTTGGAGATTGAGATCAACGGCGGGCGGGAGACGCTGCCCTCTGACGATGTGCTGGCGCAGTTGGGCATCTCCGTGCTCGAGGTCGTCACCGGCACCCAATATGCCGTCTATGCGCCGGTGCAATTGGTGACCGACAGCACCGGCGAGGCGAACGTCGGCTTCTACAGCCGCATGTATTACCAGCCGACCGGCGCTTGGGGTGAAGCGCACAAGGTCCGGCTGGTCTGGGCCATCCAGGCGCTCAACGATACCTGTACGACCTTTGATAACGGCATCTGCTCCACCTATGACCCGGACGGCATGAATCAACTGCAGATTGTCCAGACTTACGACGACGACTGGTTCCTGACCGGCATGATGGTCACCGAGGAGCACAATGCCGACATCGCCCTGGTCTATGAAGACCCGGCGGTCACGGCCCAGACCTATGCGGACAAGGACGAGCCCTTCTACTTCGACACGCTCTTCGGCCTGATGGACGGCTTGGACAAGACCTTGCTTGCGGGCGCGGACTGCCAGCCCGGCTATGCCGGACCGGGCGATCCCGACGGCACCGACACGTGCGTCCCCGACGGCAAACGGGACATGACCATCGACGCCCTCCAGACCCGCTTCGACCACCGCACCAACAGCGGCATCAGCGCGCAGAAGCGCTGGAATCTGCCCAACGTGCTGACAGTGGAGCGGAACAGCTATGAGTCCCTGGACCTCGGCATGCTGGACACCACCATCACCCGGACGGTGCAGTTGCTGGACGAGGTCTTTACCGGTCCCGCCACTCAGAGCACGATTACGCCCACCATCATGCTGGCCTTCGAGCAGACCTACCGCGCCGTCAACATGGACGAGGCGCTGGGCGGCACACCCAATCTGGCGTGGAGCGGCAACGGGTTGACCGTGAATTTGCCCCAGAGCGGGGACAACGCAGTCACGCTCGACACCATGGCCAGCGTCAAGTGGACGCCCTACGCCTATGATCCCGCCACCGGTTGGAGCGCGGCCGATATCTACGCTTTCTACGACACGTTGACGGCGCAGATGGGTGACTCCTTCACCGACATCAGCGATCCGGAAGAAGCGTCCACCTACGCCACCATGGCCAATCTCACCTATCTTTCGGGTTACAACGGTGCGTCTTCGCTGGTCCAGACCGGTGACGTGATCGTATCGTATAGCTATCAACAGCCGGACAAACCGTTGAGCATCGTGCTTGTGGCCGACGGCGGCAAAGTCGTCAAGCAAGTGGTGTCGCGCTCATACACGTATGGGCCCCAACTAGTCGAGCTGGTTCAAGAGTATGAGGTCTGGAGCTACAGCGTCCGACTCTACGAAGACGTACCGACTGCAGACGTGTCGGCGACTGCCTTTCTGAAAATGAAGGTCTACAGTTGGTGGCAGGATATGGGCGCCTCCGATCTCCTTGTCGGCGTCGTCGGCATCTTCTTGACGGTCGCGGCTGTCACCTTCTGGATCGTCAGCGCCTCCACCCACAGCACGACCGTGCGCCAGATCGCGACCGACGGGCTTGCAGTCAGCATTGGGACGTTGCTCTTGGCGCTGGGCACCATCAAGCCGATCCTGAAGGTGATCAAAATCGCAACGACCATTGCCGACCTGGATGATGTCGGTTTTGGCCTGGCGTTGTTCAATACGCTCACCGACGCCAGTTCCGTCATCGGCGTCAATAAAGTTCTGCCCCTGATTGGGTTCCTCTTTCCGTCGGCGTCGCACTGGGTATGTTCTTCTATGCCAAGGGCCGGGACGATCTGCACCCGGGCATGGTCGCCTACAACGAATTGGTGGCGCTGACCGTCGCCGGCGTGATCGTGGCGACGGTGCTCCTGCTTTTGAGTTTCACCGTCATCGGTCTCATTCTCGTCTCGATCCTCGCGCTGGTCGACACCATCCTGACCCTGCTGCATGTGAAGTGGACCGTGACCGGTGAACTCACCAAGTTCATTGCGGACATTGTCTATTCCTTCGATCTCTACACGTACCAGAATGTAATTACCGGCGCACTCGAACCGGTCTTTGCCGCGCCGGACGGAGGGTTGGTGGCCGGCAACATGGTCACCTACACGCTGCCGGTGACGACGACGCTGACCCAGTTGTTCGGCGACGCCAACGCGACCTTGCGCAACAACAGCCTGATCTATCAACTCGACCCGGCTGCGCAGTCGCTCGGTACGAGCAAGGGTGCGATGAACGCGCGCTGGATTGTCGCCCGCAGCACGTCGGGAGAAACCACGGCAACGGCCATCGATTCACTTTCGACCGCGTCGGCCCTGGTCAGCGGGGTCAACTCGCAGCCGGACCTCTATTTGAATAGCGCGTACGCACTGCTGGGGCAATCCTGCTGGGCGCTCTTTGACTGCGAGGACCAGACCGTCACCGGCAACAGCCAGACAGCGTTGACCGATATCATTGTCTATGATGTCTTGCCGCCAACCCTGGCCGAATTTGCCGATGTGGCCGGTTGGTCCGACGGACGCGTCACGACCGTCGACGCCGACGGCGACGGTATGCTCAACCAGAGCGCCGGCGGGCTGGACCCCAACGACGGCACGTGGGACACCGACGGCGATGGGCTGGCCGACGGGTATGAACTTCGTCTTGGCAGCGAACCCGCGAATCAGGGGGGTGAGAAGGTCGATCCCCGGCTCAAGGACACCGACGGCGATGCCCTGACCGATCGCGAAGAACTGCGTTGGGGGCTGGATCCGGCGCGGGCAGACACCGACAACGACGGGATCTTGGATCGTGAAGAGCTGCAACCCCACGGCGGCTGGCTTTTGCCCTATGCGCCCGACAAGGAGACGCGCGTCTGGAGCAATCCGCTCGATCCCGATGTGGACAACGACGGTCTCTCCGACCTCTTCGAACGCACCCAGTCCACCTGCCCTACCTGTACGCCGTGGGCCGATCCGGCCAATCCGGCTGTCTTCAGCCCGAATGTCTGGAATGCGAGCCCCATTGCACTCTATGTGGACGACGACAGCATCGACGGCTACATGGCGCCGGCCGCGACGGTCGTCTATACCACGACCATGGCCAACAATCTCAGTGGCGGGCAGCTTCTCAACGGTACGCTTGCCGTCGACGCGCCGCCCATCTTCAGCGTGACCAACGGCCAGGCGGACGTGCGTGTGAGCAGCGGTGCGTCCGAATCGCTGGTCTCCACGCTCCGAGCCGACACGGCCAGTTCCACGGCCGCCGTCATCGCCAGCAAGATAGAACTGACCGACTTTGCCGGCGTCATCTGGAGCTGGGATCCGACCCAGAGCCAGAGTGTCAACGGGACCGCCAATGTGCATGAATTGGTCACCGTCACGCCGGCGAACTGGGAGCAGGCGACCCTCATGGTCACCCGCGAGATTGCGGCCAACGGCGTCCAGTCCATTCACGCGTATCTGGCCAATACCAGGGGCGATCTCAACGTAAGCCGGCTACTCTTCACCGCGCCGGCGGGCATGACGCTGACGTCGCCGTCTGTGGCCTGTTTTGAAGATGACCGTCCCTGTCTGGTGGCGTGGGGCGGCGTGAGCGGCGGCACCGGGCACATCTGGCAGGCGGCGTTGGACGGCGAGCTGCCGGCCGCACCGACCGTGGTCGAACGGTGGAGCGGCGCGACGACTGGCCTCTCGGCGCCGGTGGTCGCCGGCAACAGTGCCAACTTCATGACGGTTTGGGCCGTCGACACCAGCAACGCGGGCATTCTACGCCCATTCCAGCAGCGTCGCGACGCCGGTCAACTTCTACGCGACGTCGAGCCGAACTGTCTCAAGTCCGGGGTCGATGGGACGGCGTCAACTATCAGGCTTTCTGGAGCGAAGAAAGCGAATTCCAGCGCGCCAGGCTGAACGCGGCAACCGGCGCCGGGGACCAACCCGTCTCCCTCGGCGCAGGCTACGGGTGGCCCGCTGCCGGCGGCCTCGATACCGCGCCGCCAACCGTCTACGATCCGTTTAGCCGGCAGGTCATGTTGATCTATCGCACCGCGGACGGCCGGCTTGCCGCGGGTCGGGTCAACGAAAGTGCGACCCTGGCGACCACAATTCTGGATTCAGCGCAGATCTACGCGACGGCCGGCGTCAAGACCGCGCTCTGCGCCGATCCCACGAACACCGGCTGGATCGCGGCCTGGTCGCCCCCCGGCAGCGGCAAGATCGTCTATACCGCCATCGGGCCGGACGGCGCGCTACGCGGCACGCAGCAGGAATTGGCGCAGAACCCGTCCACCGGGCTGGCCATCACCTGCGACAACCCCCGGCCTTTGCTGAAACTGGATTTCGAAGAGCCCGCGGGCGCCACCACCTTTGCCGATTCGTCCGGCTTCGGCCACGACGCCGTCTGTCTTGCGGCCGGCTGTCCCCAGTCGGGCGTCGTCGGCTTTGTCGGCAACGGGGTCTACTGGAGTGACAAGATGAGTAACCACGGGCTGAAGGCGGAGTTTGAGCAGCCGGTAACGAATTTCACAGTGGAGCTTTGGGTTCAATATCCAGTAAACTCGATCCTCAGCCGCATGGATGGATTACAGGGTATCTACATGCCCTTGGGTTATGACCCAACGATATGCGGCGCAGTGCGCACTCAGTCAGGTGATTTCGATAGCGTCTGTACTGCGCTAGGAAGCAGCTCCAATTGGACGCATGTTGTCCATGTAGGCAACGCCGACAATCACCAGCTTTACATCAACGGTGCGTTGCGCGCCACCAGTCCGACCATCAGTTACGCCGACTGCACGTCGGGCACCTGTACTGACTTCACGATCGGCTCGTTTCCCGGCGCCCCCAACACGTCCGCAAGCCAGTATATGGGTCACATGGATCAGGTGCGCTTCTATGATCGGCCACTGACGCCCACGGAGATCAGCGCATCGTATCAGAGCGCGCGTGCCATCTATTCCCTGGACGATGCAGAGGGAGCCAACGTGATTCAGGACAGCTCCCAGCAGCGGCTCCACATGACGTGCAGCGGATCCGCCTGTGCTACGCTGGGTGTGCCGGGAGTGGCCTATACGGCCGCCGAGTTCGACGGCGAGAACGACGTCTATACCAACGGCAACGCTCCGATCAACGGCAGTTTCACGGCCTCCGTCTGGGCCAAGCGCGCCTCCACCGGCAAGCAGATGATGATCATGTCACAGCGGTCGCCGGTCAATCCCGGCGATACGTTGGGACTCGGGTTCGATGCCGACAATCACTTCTTCTGTTCCGGTTACGTTATCCTCGAACCGCAAGACTATCTGAAGACCAGCGAGGCATACACCGACAGCGACTGGACTCACTGGGTTTGCACCTACAACCAAAGCGCAAAGAAGCGCACCATCTATCGCAACGGAGTGCAAGTCGCCCAGGACACAACGTCAGCGATCTATGAGCCGGCCGCGGGCGCTCCGGTGGTGTTTCTACTCGGCAACCGCTATCAGGACAACTGGTATTTCCACGGCGCGCTGGACGAGATCGGCATCTGGCGGTCCGAGTTCAGCGCGGACCAGGTGGCCGAACTCTATCGCAAGGTACGTGCGCTGGATCAATCCGTCGTGCTGGGCGCCCTCTCCGCGGCATCCGGGACGCCGGCCATCGAACAGACACTCTTCACCTTGCGCGAGTCGGCCACCAACGCCGGCAACGTCACCCAGGTGGTCACCAGAACGCTCACCGTGGATGCCGACGCGCCGACCATCTGCGGCGACGTGAGCAATTGCCCGCTCCATGACCAGTACGTACCGAATTCCGGGACGCTGGTCGTGGCCGGCGTCGCAACCGACCCGACCTCGTACGTCCGCAATGTCGAAGCGGACGACGGCGGGTGGAAAGCCGCCAACGGCGCGCAAACCTGGAGCTATGCCTGGGCGATCGGCGGGCTGGCCGACGGTGAGCACACGCTGCCGGTGCGGGCCACCGATGTGGTCGGCCACGTGAGCCCGGTCTATGACGTCAAAGTGATCATCGACAGCAAGCCGCCCAATGTGACGCTCACCACCAACACGGCTGCGGTCATGCGGCCGTCCCGTAACAGCCAGGGACGCTGGCTGGTCCCGCTGGCCGGCACGGTGACCGATCCCGCGGCCGGCAGCAAACCGGGCAGCGGCGTGGCCGACGTGGAGATCCTGCTGGACGGCGCGGCGGAACTTGCCGGGCTGGGCTGGCAGGCAGCAACCGTCACCGGCGGTGAGTGGAGCATTGACTATGCCCTGCCGGCGTTCGACAACAACGGCCAAAGCCAGATCGATCCGTCCGGCAGCTACACGGTCAGCGTGCGCGCTGTCGACGCGATCGGCAATCTCACGCCGCCTGCCGGCTATGTGACGGCGCAACTTGACCTGGACGCGGCCGGTCCGGCCGTGGCAAGCAGCAACCTGCTCAGCACGACCACGGTGATCACCACCGCGCTCACGCTCGCCGGCACGGTGAGTGACCAGAGCAGCGTGGCCGGTGTCGAGGTCAATCTGGCTCCGGCCGAACAGCTCGCGGCCTTGAACGGGGCCGTCGTGTACCTGCCTTTTGACGAACGACAGGACAACGTCGCCTACTTCGCCGATCAGTCCGGTGCCGGCAACGCCGCCGGCTGCGTTGGGGCAAAATGCCCGATCGCAAATCAGCCGGGCCAACGGGATCGGGCAGCCGGTTTCAATGGAACGAGCCAGTATCTGGTCTTGCCCACGCTCTTCGACCCGGCCACGACGAACCTGACCGCGGCGGCCTGGTTCAACGTGGCCGCCCTGGGCTCAGACCGGCCCATCGTGCAGCAGACCGACGGCGCCGGTGTGGGGCGATCCTGGCTCTTCGTTGCCGGCGACGGCACGGTCCAAAGCTATCTCGGCGGCAGCACGTTGGCGACAGTCAGCAAGATCAGCACCGGCACATGGCACCATGCCGCAGTCGTCCACGACGGGACCCATCTCTCGCTCTACCTGGACGGCGTGCTGGAGGCCCAGGTGGCCAGACCACTGGAATCAAGCGACGGCGACATGCTGGTGGGGACCTTCAAAAATTTCAGCGATTTCTTCAGCGGCAAGTTGGACGAACTGCTCATCTACGACCGCGCACTGGCCGACTACGAGATCGCGAACCTGGTGGCCTACGGCCGCGGCGCCTGGGAAACGACGACCGTCGACGGCGACACCTGGCGCTATCCGCTTCCCGCCGGGGATGACGGCATCGAAGGCTTCTACCAGGTCAACGTGCGCGGGATCGACGCACTGGGCAATGTCACGCCGTTCGGGGGGCAGCGCGTATGGCGGGGCGAGATCGACACCAAGCCGCCCAGCGTCAGCTTCCCCATCACCAGCGACACGACCGGCGGCGTCAACAGCACGACCTACGCATGCACCGCCACCGACTTCAACCTGGATGAAGCGACGAGTTGCGTGACGTCGGGCCCGGTCCCCGCCTTCCGGCTGTCTGACAGGACGCTCACCACCTATGATCAGGTCGATCCCTGGTACGCCAATACCATCAACGACACCTCGCGCTTGTACGGCATCAACGCAATCCGCACCTACACGGATACAGCCGTCACAGGTGTGTCCGTCCAGGCTTGTGACATCTACGGCCGCTGCAGCACAGTCCAAGGGGATCTAAGGACGGCCCCTGCTTTGGCCCTATCATCCCGCTCACTCAGTCCGGGCAGCGGCACCGTGATTGTCGAGGGTGACGGCTCGATGGCGACGGCCCAGGCGCGCGTCGCGACAACCATGGATCCGGTGGCTCTCTCCGGGCACGCGTATGCGCGGGACGGCCAAGCTGTCCTAGCCGTACGCATCAATGGTGAAGCTGTTTACTATCAAACCTGGGCCGATACGGGTGAAGTCAACGACGAGTGGTCATTCCCGTGGACGCCGCCCGGCGAGGGCATCTACGTGATCCAGCCGACCATGTATGAATGGGCATTCCCATGGATACCGTCTGACGGAGAGGGACATGTGGACGAGCAGCCCGGCGAAGGGGGTGATGATCTCCCGGCTCAGGTCTACCTACCACTGGTCTTCGGCAAAGTTGAGTTCAATCTCTATCTTCCCTATCTGCGCACCGACATTGAGGATATCAACGGGGTTCGCGGGCTGGCCTCGACGATCTATGTCGATCTTACGCCGCCGACGGTCGGGTTCGACGAGATGCGGCTAACTCGCCGGCATCTGCTGGGCAAGCGTGCCGTTGCGCTCACTGGACCGGCCGCGGACAGCGTGCTGCTCCAAACCGTGGAGGTGCGGATTGATGACGGCCCGTGGGATCGCGCCGGGCATGCAGATGGGCGGTGGTGGTATCCGTGGCTACTCGACGGCGTTTCCGATGGTGAGACTCACGTGATTTCCGTTCGGGCCGTCGATGTGGCCGGACGGGTGGCCGAAGCAACCCAGGAAGTCGTCGTGGATATTGCTGCGCCGCAGCCCGGCCCGATCACCTATGCCTATGTCAACGCCGCCGGCGCAACACGGGTCATGGCGCCGGGCGATTACGTGGCTGACGCCGTCTCACTGATTGTTACGTGGGGCGAGGCGACAGACGGCGGCGCAGTGCGCTACCAGGTAGGCTTCACACCGCTGCCGGTTGCCCTTCCCGGCGAGTTGACCGACTACGCCGGACCAGGCAGCCACGAACAGCCCGTCCAACCGGGAGAACGCCGCTATGCGATTCTACGCTTCATCGATGCGAACGACAATGTGCAAACGGTGGAAACGGGCCCGTTCTTTGTCGGCAATCGAGAATGAGTTCCATTGACACGCCGCCGCGCGCGCTGAGCGAATTCATCAACATCGGCCAGTACGGCCACGCCTCAGTTTACGGCGCTGACGGCAAACAGACGGCGCGCACTTTCGACGCCGAGAACCGGCTCACCGTGGTCAACGGGAACCGCCGCGACGCCAATCCTGCGCAAACATCGAGCATTTTCCGCGCTGGCACGAAATTTTAAGGGAAAACCGCTCAGACAGCGCACCTTTTGAACGTTTCCTGAACGTTCGCCGTGTATGCTAAGCATACTGCGTGCCCACGCAGTGCCAGCGCCGCCCTCTGCATGACCCCGACCATGCAGAGGGCGGCGGTCTCTTTCCGCAACCCCGACTTGCCACCAAACCCAATCCCCTGTACGCTACCGACAATCAACCAATCGCCTGCCGTTCACCGACGAGGATTGCGCCATGACCGAGAAACTCCGCTGGGGCATTTTGGCCACCGGCAACATTGCCCGCAAGTTCGCCACCGGCCTCACCGCATTGGACGACGCCGAGATCCTGGCCGTGGGCTCACGCACGCTGGAGAGCGCCGACCGCTTCGGCGACCAGTTCGACATCCCCGGCGTTACGCCGACTACGAAACCCTGGCCAACGACCCCGACGTGGACGCCATCTACATCGGCACGCCCCACACTTTCCACAAGGAGAACGCGCTGCTCTGCCTGCGCCACGGCAAGGCGGTGCTCTGCGAAAAGCCCTTCACCATCAACGCCGCCGAAGCGCGTGAGGTCATCGCCGCGGCGCGGGCGCGCAACCTCTTCCTCATGGAGGCCATGTGGACCCGCTACCTGCCGCTGGTGGTGGAGATGAAGCGCATGGTGGACGACGGCGTCATCGGCGATGTGCGCATGATCACGGCGGACTTCGGCTACCGGGCGGGCTTCAACCCGACCAGCCGCACCTTTGACCCGGCTCTGGGCGGCGGCGCGCTGCTGGACGTGGGCATCTACCCGCTCGCTGGCGTCCATGCTACTGGGCACACCCGAGGCCATGGCCAGCCTGGCCGAACTGGGCGAAACCGGCGTGGACGAGCAGGCCGGCATGGTTCTGCGCTACGCCGGCGGACGGCTGGCCGTGCTCCACACCGCCATCCGCACCTCCACGCCCCACGAAGCGCTCATCATGGGCACCGACGGCTGGATCCGCATCCACAGCCCGTGGTGGGTGCCCACCGCCATGACCATCACCAAGCCGGGACAGGAACCCCAGACGGTGGAGATCCCCTTTGTGGGCAACGGCTACAACTACGAGGCCGACGAAGTGCACAAATGCCTGCGCCGCGGCCACACCGAAAGCGCGCTCATGCCCCTGGACGAGACCCTGACCCTCATGGAGACCATGGACACGCTGCGGGCGCAGTGGGGGATGAAGTATCCGGGGGAGTGAAGGGCAGGATTAAGGAGTAAAGATTGAAGATTGGGTAGTCTACGCGCATGCGTCAGGCGACGAGATGCGTAGGCGACCCAATCTTCATTTTTGCTGTTCAATCTTGCCCTTACTGATCCACATCCAAAATATCCTCGTTCTGGGCGCTGCGGACCAGGAGGACGGAGCCCATTTGGGCCATGAGGCGGTCGACGCGGCGACTATATTCGGCGTCTTCCAGATGTGCGGGAATTCGGAGGCCGAGGAGCGACAGGTCGGATTCCTGACTCCACGTGCTGATCACTTCCTGGGTCGACTGGTCGGCGCCGCGCACGATGACCACCGGCGTGGCGAGGACGCGCACCGCGTCCAGCGTGGCCTGCATGTGGGCCAGCGTGCCGGCACGTCCCTCCTCGCCGTCGATGATGCGCAGCAGGCGGATGTTGGCGTCGGCCCATGAGCGATGCTGGCTGATGATGTACGCCAGCAGCAGCATCAAGTCCGCGTTGCCGCCGCGACCACCCCACCACACGTCGATCACCCGGCGCTTGCCGTAGCCCCGTTCCCCGTCGTAGCGCAAGAAGAGCACCGACTTCCCCAGCCCGGCCAGCGCATGCATCAACTCGATCTGCCGCGTGCGCCCCTCCGGCGTGCGGCTCCAGCCCAAGAGCACCGTGTTGGGCTCCAGCCCGCCCACACCGTGGGATTGGGCCACGGTCAGCGCGCCGGTGTAGAAATCGGGCGCGATGTCCACCTCGGCAAAGGCCAGCATGCGCCGGTCCTGGATGTAGGCGCGGATGCGCTTGCGCGCGGCCTCGCGCAGGTTGCTCTCCACGATCTGGCCCACGTCACCGATGAGCAACTGGGTGAAGGTGACGATGCCGTGGCCCCGGACCAGCCAGTCGGCCAGCGCCACCAGTTGCTCCCGGTTGTGGGGCTGCCCGGTGAAGACGAGAATGTTGGGCCGCCAGTTCTTGGCATGAAAGCGCGTGCTCTCCAGGTTGAGCAGCGAGTAGCGGGCCAGCGTGAACCAGAGGCCGCTGCGCAGATCGCCCCACGTGCGCTGCAGCGAACGCCGCTCCAGCAGGAAGAAGATGCCGTAGCTGATGACGATGGCGACGACGGTGGCCGGCGCGTTGATGAGGAACATGGCCCCGTAGCAGCCCAGCGCGCCCAGCATGGAAACGCTCCAGTGGATATTGAAGCGCGGCCGGTACGAGGGATTGCCCACCAGCTTCTCGATGCTCGCAGCCAGGTTGGTCATGCCGTAGGTGTTGAGGAAGAACATGCTGATGACGGGGGCCACGAAGTTCAGATCGCCCATCCAGACCACGGCCACGGCCAGCGCGGTGGTGACCAGGACGGCCACGCGCGGCTCGGTCTTGCTGCCCATGCGTGCGCCCAGCACGCGCGGGAGCACGTTGTCGAAGGCCAGCGCCTGCAGCACACGAGGCGCCGCCATCACGCTGCCCAGAGCCGACGACAGGGTGGCCGCCCACACGCCGATGAGGATGAGCAGCGGCCACGCCGCAATTTCCTGCATGATCAGATTGTTGGCGATCAGGTCGGACGGCGACGCGTGGAGAGCCAGCCAGATCACCGTGGCGAGATAGATAGCCGCGGTCACGACGATGGACGCCAACGTGCCCCGGGGAATGCTTTTGCCCGGATCCTTCAGGTCGCCCGACATGCTCGCGCCCACGGTGATGCCCGTCACCGCGGGGAAGAAGACGGCGAAGACGGCCCAAAAGGTGACGCCGGGCGTGAAGGCGGGCGTGAGCGTGGGGGCCAACGTGTCGCCCCAGCCGCCCGCAAAGAACGAGATCAACGCGCCGACCAGCGCCGCCAATACCACGTACTGGATGCGCAACGCGAAATCCGCGCCGATGTAGGCGATCACGCCGAAGAGCACCACCACGGCGGTGGAGATGAGCCGGGCGTCCATGGCCTGGAAGAATGGGATGGAGAGCAGCGCTTCGGTGAAGCCGATGACGTAGAACGCCACTGAGATCGCCTGGGACAGATAGAGTGGAATGCCGATGGCGCCGCCGATCTCCAGGCCGAGCGAGCGGGAGATCAGGTAGTAGTTGCCGCCGGTGCGCACGCGCATGCTGGTGGCGATGGCCGACAGCGACAGCCCCGTCAGCAAGGTGATGGCATTGGCGAGGGCGACGATGACCAGCGCGCCCACCAGTCCCGCCTGCCCCACCACCCAGCCCGTGCGCAGGAAGAGGATGAGGCCCAGAATGGTGAGCACGTTGGGCGTGAAGACGCCGGCAAAGGTGCCGAAGCGCCCTTTTTGCTCGGGTACGCCAACCGGTGATGCCGCGGGCTGAACGGTCATGTGTGACCTCGTGGGTGCTTATTCGCCGCGCAGATAGCGCGCCACGTTCTGTTCGTGCTCGGCGAAGGTCTGGGCAAAGACGTGCGCGCCGCTCTGTTCCGGCACCGCCACAAAGTAGAGATAGTCGTGCTGTTCCGGATAGAGCACGGCGCGGATGCTGTCCAAGCCCGGCGCCGCAATGGGACCGGGCGGCAGGCCGGGGTAGAGATAGGTGTTGTAGGGGCTGTCCACGCCGGCGTACTCTTCCAGAAAGACCGGCGTCTTCCACCACTGGCCGCTGTCCGGCTGGTAGCCCATGGCGTACTGCACCGTCGGGTCGGCGTCCAGGCGCATGTCGTTGGCCAGCCGGTTGAGATAGACGCCGGCGATGGTGGGCCGTTCGTCCGGCACTACGGCCTCGCGCTCGACGATGCTGGCCAGGGTGAGCACATCGTAGAGGGGCAGCCGGGTGGCGCCGGCGTTGACGGCCTCCTGGTAGAGCGGCACGACCTGCGCGGCGAAGGCGTCCAGTTGCCGGGTGAGCAGCGCCTCCGCGGTGGTCGCATCGGCCGGGAGTTCGTAGGTGGCGGGGAAGAGGAAGCCTTCCAGGCCGGCGTCGGACGGCCGCGCCTGGATGAACGCATAGCGGGTCACGTCGAGCGCGGTCGGGTCGACGGTGGCGGCCAGTTGCGCATAACGCTGGGCTTGGGCCGAGACGCCGTTGACCGCGTCGCCGAAAAAGTCGTCAGCCTCCAGCGCGGCGGCCACCTGCTCCAGCCGCCAGCCTTCGGGGATGGTCACGCGCACGCTGGCGGCGCGCGCGTCTTGGAGCGCGGCCACCACTTCCCGCATGGTCATGGCGGGGCTGAGCACGAAGGTGCCCGCGTTGAGCC
Organism: Caldilineaceae bacterium; assembly: GCA_041391205.1. GTDB lineage: Bacteria > Chloroflexota > Anaerolineae > Caldilineales > Caldilineaceae > JAWKOK01. Next base: position 27,973 of record JAWKOK010000039.1, on the reverse strand, counting down.
GCTCGGCGATGCCGTTGGCGCGCACGTAGGCCTCGAAGAGCGCGGCGTCGGTGATGAGGCCCGCCTGTTCCAACTGTTGGCCGATGGCGCGGGCGGGCGTACCGGGCGCGATGACGAAGCGGGTCGTGCCGGTGTCCATGCTGGCGGGCTTGTCGAGTTGATCTTCGGTGGCGCGCAGGTAGGCGTTCGGCCCCATGCCGCCGCAGCCGGCCAGGACGAGAGTCAGCAGAAGCGCCGCGAGCAAGCCCCGCGCCGTGTGTGATGGGTCAGACATCATGCCGTGTACGCGCTGGCGGAGATGGCCCGGCGGATGGCCGGATCCTGTTCGTAGAGTTTGCGCAGACCCGTGGCCAACTCCACCGACGGCTGCCAGGCCAGGAGCCGCCGCGCCTTGGAGATGTCGGCCACCAGGCGCGTGACGCCGCCGCCGGCTTCCCGGTTGTAGAGGATGCTGGGCTTGGCCCCCACGACGCTGCCGATGCGCGCGATGAGATCGTTGAGCGCGGTCTCTTGGCCGCTGCCCACGTTGATGATCTCCCGGTCCACCTGCGCGGCCGTGGCCGCGGCGATAAGCGCAGCCACCACGTCGTCCACGTAGACGAAGTCGCGCGTCTGGGTGCCGTTGCCAAAGACGATGACCGAGCCGCCGCCCATGATCTGGTGCATGAATTGGGGAATCACCGGGGGGTGGGCCGGCGGCATCTGCTGGCCCGGGCCGTAGGCGTTGAAGATGCGCAGCGCCACCGTCTCGAAGCCGTTGCTGTGGCCCATGCTGAAGAGGTATTGCTCCGCGGCCAGTTTGCTCACCGCGTAGGGCGCGACCGGCCGCGGCCAGACCGCTTCGGAGACGGGCTGCTCGGGCTGTTCGCCGTAGACCGTGGCGCTGCTGGCGAAGACGACGCGGGTCACGCCCACGTCGCGGCACGCCTCCAGCAGGGCGACGGTGCCGCCCACGTTCACCTCGTTGTACTGGCGCGGGTAGAGGACCGACGCGGGCACGCTCACCCGCGGCCAGGTGGTAGACGACGTCGATGCCCTGGAGCAAGGCCCAGAGCTTGGGAATGTCGTTGACGTCGCCGCGGTTGAAGTTGATGCCCGGATCCAGCCGCTCGGGATCACCGCTGCTCAGATCGTCCAGGACGCACATAGTGCTTCTGCCGTCGCAGTTCGTTGGCAAGATGATGACCGATGAAGCCGGCGCCGCCGGTGACGAGGACACGCATAGAAACTCACCTGGTGCGTGATTACGTGAAACGTGATGCGTGATGACGTGAAACGTGATGCGATGGACGTGATTGCGGAGATTGGGAGATTGAGAGATTGGAGTGTGCGCAATCTCTTTATCTCCCAATCTCCAATCTCGTGCGAACATCTTCACGCATCACGTTTCACGTTTCACGCATCACGCCTCATTTAACCACATCCACCATGACTTTCGCCACTGTCGGCGGGTGAAGGAGCATGTTGGCGTAGTTGGCGTTGGCCATGGGACAGGCGCATTCCTTGCGCTTGATGCTGCCGCGCAGGTTGGCCATGGCCTGGCTGCGCCAGAGCGGGGCGAGGTCGTAGTCGTGGTCGCGCAGGTTGCCCACGGACTCGGCGCGGATGCAGCAACTCCACAGGTCGCCGTTGGGCGCGATGTGGGCGCTGGCCCAGCCCGCGTAACACGGGATCACCTGGTCGCGCTCGTGGAGCACACGCTTGGCCAGTTGATAATATTGGGCACGGAACGCTTGGGTGAAGCGGGCGATACCCTTGGCCGGGGCCTGGCGCGCGCGTTGGCTCAGGAAATCGGCGATCGCGTCGTAGTCGTCCGGCTGGGGGGTGATGCCCCAGCCCACGGTGTCCAGTTCGACGCGCTCCTCCGCCACCTCGGTGATGTAGCTGTCCGGGTCCAGGAATTGCAGCCCGGCGTAGATCTCCTTGAAGCGGTGGACGTTGAAGCGGCTGACCACGGTGTGAACGGTCAGGACCAGATTGTCGTAGCGCGTCTGCAACTCCTTGAGCTGCCGCCACGTCTCCATGGAAAGCGCCCAGTTGCCCTCCACGCCGCGGATGTCGTCATGCTCGTCACCCACGCCGTCCAGGCTCAGGTTGATGCCGATGCTGCTGGTGGGGCACTCGCGGCACATGCGCTCGGTCATGGCCAGGACGCGGTCGGTCAACATGCCGTTGGTGGGGATGGTGATGACCTCGGGCCGGCAGTGGCGATAGGCACGGATGACCACTTCGTCCAGGTCCTTGCGCAGGAACGGCTCGCCGCCGGTGAAAGTGAGGTAGAAGGGCGCGCGTCCCAGGCTCGCAAAGACGCGGTCCCACTCCTCCACCGACAGGTCGTCGTTGGGCTTGCGCCAGACGTCACAGGTGCGGCATTTGCTGTTGCAGCGGAAGCTCACGCTGATGACCACGGAGAAGGGCTTGACCCGCGGCCAACCGAAGGCGCGAAACGACCAGTAGAGCGGGAGTTTGGGAATGAGTCCGATCATGGCATAAGGTGGCGCGCGGCTGCGGCCTAGGCGACCACAGCCCGCTTCTTCGTCGAACCGCCGATGGCATCCTGGACCGCGGGTTCCTGGTCCTGGTTGCCGATGAAGAAGCGCTTCATCTGGGCGAAGGTGTTGGGCAGATTGGTCCAGTTCTCCTTGAACGTCATCTTCTCCCACACCCGCTCGGGCCGGTAGAGGTAGAAACGGCGGTACGCTTCGCGCCACTTTTTGATGACCAACTCGGGATCGTAGTTGGCGTCATTCATGGTGAAGCGGGCCTTCTGCTCGTGGATGGCGTAATCGGCCCAGTTGTCGGCAAAGACCTGGCCGCCCTCCATGATCATGTCGTACATGGCCGTGCCGGGGAAGGGCGCCGCCAGCAGGAAGTTGGCCAGCTTGGGGTCCAGTTCCAGCGCCAGTTGAATGGTCTTCTCCATGGTCTCTTCGGTGTCGCCGGGCATGCCGAAGATGAAGAAGCCCATGGTCTGGAGCCCGGCCGCCTTGGCGTTGGCGAAGGCCTCGCGCACCATGTCCACGGTCTGGCCCTTGCGGATCACGTTGCGCAGCATGTTCTCGTCGCCGTTCTCCACGCCGAAACCCACGCGCTTGCAGCCGGCCGCCTTCATCAACTGGAAGAGTTCCAGGTCGGAATGGTTGACCTTCATGCCGTGGACGGTGACCCACGGCACGGTGTTCAGCCCCTCTTCCACCAAGCGGCGGCAAAGTTCCTTGGCCCGGGGCAGCTTGAGGTTCCAGATGTCGTCGGTCACGCCGATCTCGGTCGCGCCCAAGCCCTTGACGAGCCACTTCCACTCCTGCACCACGCTCTCCACCGAGCGCGCGCGCCACGTGTCACCCGTGACGGGCTTGGAGCAAAAGGTGCACTTGTAGGGGCAGCCGCGGCTGGTCAAAATGGTGAAGCTGCGCGCGTGCGGGTCCAGCCCGTCGGTGAGCGGCTGCAAGTTGGTGTAGCGGTCGATCTTGAAGAGATCGTGGGCCGGGAAGGGCAGCGCATCCAGATCCGGGATCATGGGGCTTTCCGGGCTGACGATCAGTTCGTCGCCGCGCCGGAAGTGGATGCCCGGGATGACGCCAGGCTCGCGCCCGGCTTCCAGCGTGTTGACCAGGTCCAGGAAGCTGTATTCGGCCTCGCCCTTGAAGACGTAGTCCACGTAGGCGCTGTGGGGCGGCTCCATCGACTCCAGCGGCATGATGGTCAGGTGCGGGCCGCCCAGCACGGTGATGAGGCCGCGGCGCTTGCACAGCTCGGCCATCTCCCACGCTTCCTGAATCAGCGGCGTGGTCGCGGTGACGCCGATGAGGTCGTAGGGACGCCCGTCCAGTTCGGCCAGGTCGAGATAATAGTCGACGCCCACGTCTTCGATGGCCGCGTCGTAGATCATGACCTCGTGGCCACCCTCGCGCAGCACCGCGGCCAGGTACCCCAGCCCCAACGGAATGTGCTTGCGCGCGCTCCAGACTTTTGCTTCCGGGCTTGCGAGAATGATGCGCATGAGTGAATCCTATCGGAAAGAAAAAGAGATTGGGAGACTTCAGAGATTAAGAGATTGGGGATCGTTGACCATGTATGGAATCAAGCCCCGAATCTCTTAATCTCCCAATCTCTCAATCTCTCAACCGTGTCGTCTAAATCGCCCCTTCAGCCTCAACCGCCTTGCGCAGGCCTGCCTTTTCTTTCTTGGGCAGGAAGGTGCGGCTGGCGATGCGCACGTTGCGCGGCAGGTTGAGCCAGAAGTCTTTGGTCTTGACGCGGCGCATGACGGGCGCAGGCCGCAGATAGTACTGGCGGTAGGCCTTGCGATACATCTCCTCCACCAGTTCGGCCGTCATCTCGCCCATTTCGTAGCGGGCCTTCTGCTCGAAGAAGACGTAATCTTCCCAGTCGTTGATGAGGAATCGCCCCTGGCGCTTGATGATCTCGTAGACCTTGGTGCCGGGATAGGGCGTCATCATGGAGAAGTTGGCGATGAGCGGATCCAGTTCGATGGCAAAGTCGATGGTGCGCTGCATGGTCTCGCGCGTCTCGCCGGGGAGACCGATGATCAGGAAGGCGATGGTCTCCAGCCCCACCTCCTTGGCATTCTGGAACGCCCAGCGAATGGTGTCGTGGTCGACCTTCTTGTCGATGCTCTTGAGAATCTCGGGGTCGCCCGACTCCACGCCGAAGGCCGTGCGCTTGAGGCCGGCCGCCTTGAGCAGCGCCAACAGTTCCTTGCTGGCCAGGTTGGCGCGGATGCCGTTGACGAAGATCCACGGCACGTGGTTGAGATCGTTCTCGATGAGCAGGGTCGCCAACTCTTCCAGCCGCTTGACGCGGATGTTGGCGCTGTCGTCGAGAATGCCGATCTCCTCCGCACCCAGGTCCTCCACCAGATGGCGCCACTCGGCCAACACGCTCTCCGGGCTGCGGCTGCGCCACTTGATGGGCATGATGCTCTGGCTGCAGAAGGTGCAGCGATAGGGGCAACCGCGGCTGGTCAAGATGCTGAAGCTGCGCGCACCGTCCACGTGGTCGGTGGCGGGCTGCAAGTTGGTGTAGTTCTCCATCTTGAAGAGATGGTATGCGGGCCAGGGCAGCGAGTCCAGGTCGGCAATCGGCACCCGATCCGGGTTGTTGTGGATCTGCCCGTCGCTGGTGCGATAGGTGATGCCGAGGCAGTCGTCGAAGATCTCATTTTCGGGATGCATGAACGCATCCGCATGAAACTCCGGCTGGTCCTTCAGGTACGCTTCCAGCCGGTTGGAGATGTCGATCCAGGCTTCCTCGCCCTCGCCGCGCACGACGATGTCCACATACGGCTTCTCGCAGCTCTCCTCGGGCAGCACGCTCACATGCGGGCCGCCGAGCACAATCGGGCAGTCGTGCACTTCCTTGATGGCACGGGCCGTCCGCCATGCCTGCTTGACCTGCGGCGTGTTGGCGGTGATGCCCACGAGATGGGGGCGGAATTCCTGAATGAACTCCGTCACCGGCTGCTTTTCGACATCCGCGTCAAAGATGACCACCTCGTCGCCGCGCGCTTCACTCACCGCGGCCAGGTAGGCCAATCCCAAGTGGGGCGTGGTGCGGGTATCGATGGGGAGACGAAATTTTGGATTGATCAGTACGACACGCACAGGCTTTCCCTCCTGAACCCAAGGGTGAATTGCGTAGACAAAAGTAGGTTCGATTCTACCACGGGACCGGAATAGGCCCAAAAATAAATATGAAATGCATGATAAAAATTCCCGTCCGGCTGCGTCAGTAGACGCCGATGGAGGCGTCCACCTCGCGCGCCCAGGCGTCAATGCCGCCGGCCAGGTTGAGTACGTTGGTCCAGCCCTGCTGCTGCAACCAGGCCACGACCTGGGCGCTGCGCACGCCGTGATGGCACATGACCACGATGGGCGCGTCCTGGACGCGCGCGACGTCGGGCAGGGCATCCAGACGTTCGGCGGCCAGACGGCTGAGCGGCAGTAGATGGATGCGCGTATCGGCGATGCTGACCAACGCGTGCTCGTTGGGCTCGCGCACATCCAGCCAGACGAACGTATCGTCGGTGGCGCAGCGCTGTGCCATCTCGTTGACGCTGATCTCGGGTGCACCAAACGGATTCGGCATGGGCGATCACCCGTGTTTGGAGGAAAAATGCAGCGGCAGCGCCGGGGCAGCCTCCGGCGCACGGCGGTTGTAGAGGGCAGAAATATCCACGTCCGTCATGGCCTGCACGCCCGTGATCTCGGGAAAGTTCTCCTTGAGCAAGCGTTGAATCCCCAGCTTCATGGTCAGCAGGCTGATGGGGCAATCGATGCACGCGCCGAGCATTTTGACGTGGGCCACGCCCTTCTCGTCGACCCGCAGTAGCTCCACGTCACCCCCGTCCATGTAGAGGGTCGGGCGATATTCGTCGAGCACCTGCTGGATGCGCGCGTTCAGCGTCGTGTTCTGCATTGACATATCCATTGGATTTTGGGCACAAAAATCTCCTAATCCCACAGTCTCCAGTGGTAAACACAGGGTGATTGGAGATTAGGAGATCTACTGAGCTACAAATGTACTGCGATTCGTAGTGGTGACTTCAGTCATTCCTGTCCGACCAAACGACTAAAGTCGTCACTACGGCTCGATTCGCGAACTACTGAACTTTAATGGCTGCAGCTCTGCGGCATCTCTTCGCCGGTGTGGCTCTTGGAGGTGCGGAAGCTGCTGCCACAGCCGCAGGAACTCACGGCCTGCGGATTGTCGATGTGGAAGCCGCCGCCCATCAGGTTGTCGACGTAGTCGATGCTGGCGCCGTCGATGTAGAACAGGCTGACGTCATCCACCAGCACACGCATGCCATGCTGCTCGTAAATCTGATCGCTGTCGCGCGTCTGGTCGTCAAAGGTCATGCCGTACTGCATGCCGCCACAACCGCCGCCCTTGACAAAGACGCGCAGGCCGTGGGTTGCGGCGATGCCTTTTTGTTCCAGAATTCCGCCCAATTTCTCTGCGGCATTCGCTGTCAAAGTTACCATCTCTCATCTCCTCTGGATTACTATCGTACTGCGACTACACACTTGACTCACGAAAACAGGGAAAAAGATACAACGCTTTGAAAATCCGATCAACCTACGGATCTACCCACCGATCTGGTTCATGACGCGACCCGCGGCGATGACGCCTTGGTCCAGGCCGTGACCCCACGGCTTGTGATATGACCCGTCACGCATGAGCGCACGCATCTCTTCGAAGTCGGCGCCGTTGCGCAGCGGTGTCAGCAAATCGACCTCGTCGTCGCGCAGCAGGCAGAGCCGCAGCTTGCCGTCGGCCGTCAAGCGGATCCGCCCGCAGCCTTGGCAGAACGGCTCGGTCACGCTGCTGATGAAGCCGAGCGTGCCCATCGCGCCCGGGATACGGAACGGACGACTGGGGTCGACGAAGTCGTAGCCGGCTTCCTCCAGCGGGCCGTAGACGGCTTCCACGCGGGCGCGCATCTCTTGGAACGAGACCACATTGGTCTGCTGGAAGTCGGTCACCTCGCCGAAGGGCATCATCTCAATGAAGCGCACTTCCCAATCGTTCTCCAGGGTCAACCCGGCCAGATCGATGATGTCCTCGTCGTTGAAGTTGCGCACCACCACACAGTTGAGCTTCATGGGGCGCAGGCCCGCGGCCTCGGCCGCGCGGATGCCGCGCCACACGTCGTCAATATCGCCCCAGCGGGTGATGCGCTGAAACTTTTCCGGGTTGAGCGTGTCAATGCTAATGTTGACCCGTTTGAGCCCGGCCGCGGCCAGATCCGGCGCCATCTTGTCCAGCAGCAGGCCGTTGGTCGTCATGGCCAGGTCGCGGATGCCGGGCACGGCGGCAATCTCGCGGATCAAGTCGACCACCCCGGGACGCACGGTCGGCTCACCGCCGGTCAGCCGGATCTTGTCGACGCCCAGGCTGGCGGCCACCTTGACGAGATACAGGATCTCTTCGTCCGACATCAACTCCGCGCGCGGGCGGAATTGCATCTGTTCCGGCATGCAGTAGACACAGCGCAGGTTGCAGACATCAGTCAGGCTGATGCGCAAATAGTTGATGCGACGTCCGTAGCTGTCATGCACCGGTTCGACGGCGAACTGCTCCGGCACCGGCGCCACGGTCACGCGCCCGTAACCGTTTTTTCGCGCCGGCATGGTTTGTGCCGGTCGCGATGAAAGTACGATGTTAGGAGCTTGGGTCCCGTTCAACCGTCATTCCTCCAATTCGTCACGCCGAAAGCCCGGATTTCGTCATCACCCAGCCGCGCAGGACTGGCGCCGCAATCACGCCGGCAGTCAAGCGACGGCAATGTCATTGGCCAAGATCAACTGCGGCATGACATCCACTGCTTCAGCCGGGGCTGCGTCGCTCGCGATTAGCGATCCCGAAGCATCAAGTCGTACCAAGTAGGTGCAGCAGCGCTCATTGCCGGCCATGGTTTGGGTGCGCTCGCTGGGCTGCCCCAACAGAATGTCGACCAACGCCTTGTCCATGGCGCACAGTTCCGAATGCTCGTCAGACACGCCGGCGTAGGGGCAGTTGTGCTTGTGCAGCTTGTAGCCTTCCTGCCCGGCCTCTTCCCAGTGCTCCCAACGCGCCAGATAACCACGCGCATTGAGAAACTCGGTCACGCAATCCAAGCGTTCTTCCGGCTCCAGCTCGTCCAAATCCACATCCACTTCCTGGGCAATGGTGCGCGCCATGGAACGAAACGCGGCCTGGACTTCCGCTTCGGGCAGCACCTGCTTCATCTGCCGCACCAGATGACCGGCCAATCCGGCAAAGTTGTCCGGAAAATACTCATTGGCGTCATCGGTCAGGGCATAGACTTGTTGGGGTCGACCCACGTTGCCCTTGCGCTCCAATCGATCCACACAGATCAGATTGTCACCCTGCAAGATGTCCAGGTGATGCCGCACCGAAACGGGCGCCATCTCCAACTGTTCGGCCAATTCGGCCACCGTGGCGCCGCCTGTTTCTTTCAAAATTTCAAGGATTCGCTTGCGTACCGCGTGCACCACATGTCTCCGGGAAAGCTGGGCGTCAACGAAGCATTGTCATCGTTTTGGGACTATACCACAGGGGCATGTCCCTGTCAATTATTATGAAAAACTTTATAATTATTCCCGGACCACCCCATCAGGTCTGAGTTGACCCGCCACTGGCGTAGTTCCGGGAGGTCAACGGAGCCGAGCTGGAGTCGACCAATTTGGCCGCCTGGGCACGCCCGTGTTCGGTCAAAATGAAGGTTGCCGCGGGGAACTTCATGTTGCTCTGCAAGACCCCGCGCCGCAACAGGTCCGTCACCAGCGCCGCGTCAACCGTCGCCGCCGGTCCATCCAGCGGATGCAGGCGGTACTCCTTGGCGCCGTCGAGGGTGCGATGCACCTTCAGCGTGGCGCCGGACGCCATTGCCCCCAGGAGCGACGCCCCCGCAGACGACAAACCCGCCGATGACAGAGGCATCGTCTCAGCCCAGATTGTGGACGTACTTCTGCAACTCGCGCTGGGAGATCTTGATGAAGCGGTCTTGGTGGATCTCCGCCATCTCCGTCTCGCTCAGCCGGATGCGCAGGATGTCCAGCGCATCTTGGGGCGACTCGCCGTACGCCAATTTCTGCTTGCCGCTTTTCAGGTCAAACAGATACATGAAATGGGGATTGCTGAAACTGCTCATATCTCGGCCTCCGCGCCAAGTCTCCACCGTGATGCGGCCGTGCTCAGGCCTTGATCAGCGTGCCTTCGTACAGATCGGCGCCCCGGGTCACGGTTGCCAACCCGCGATTGATTTCGTCGTCGTACTTGCCGGCCAGCAGTTCGCGATAGAACTGGTAGTCGACGCCCTTCACCTTCTCGTCATCGGGATAACGATGGTAGTTGTCCAGGGACATCATGCTCTTGCCCTCGGCGATCAACTGGAAGCCCAGCGCCGAGCCGGGATAGGGTGCGTAGTAGGAAATGGACGGGAAGACGCGTTTCATGCGTTTGAGCATGCGCATGGTCTTGAACGCATCCTCTTTGGTCTCGCCGGGAATGCCGAGCATGATGTTGGACCAGAACTTGGGCGGCTCTTCGCCCCGCGCCTCCAGTTCATCACCCAGACGGTTCACCAGGTCGATGGCGAAATAGTTATCTTCTTCGGTGCATTCTTTGTTGAGCAACTTGAGAATGCGGTCGCTGCCCGACTCGAAGCCGATGGAGATGGTCTTCCAGTTGGTTTCACGGATCAACGCCTCGAAGAGATCGGGCCACTGGCGCACCGTGTCGGCGCGCCCGGCCGCCCAGTAGGGCCAGACCTTGTTGGCCTTGCGCGGGTAGAGTTCGATCCACTCACGCAGCCAGCGCGGGTTCTGGAAAAACATGGAGTCGTGAATCACCACCGAACCGACGCCGTAGGTGCGGTCCAGGTAGTTCAACTCGTCGATCACCGCCTCGACGGGACGGCGGCCCATGTTGGGAATGTACGAGTTTTCGTTGCAGAAGACGCACTGCCACGGGCAAACGCGGCTGGTCAAAATCGTCGCCACCGGGCCCGGCCCCCAGCCGCACTCCGGCTCCATGGGCCAGTGCCACTTCCAGCGCCGTTTGACCTTGCGCCCCACGGGCTGCGGCCACAGAGTGCGGTCGATCATGGGCCAGTCGGCCATGGAGCGCGCGCCCGTGGCCTGGAACACACGCGGAAACGCATCCGGGTCGCGCACCAGATCCACGATGACCGTCTCACCCGGCCCCTGGCAGATCTTGTCGAACTCCTCGACGGCCTCCATCTCGTTGGGTGCGACGGTGGCGTGCATGCCGCCGGTCAGGATGATGCCCTCAGGATTGATCTCTTTGAAGATGTGGGCCGCCTTGCGCGCCACCGGGAACGTGTAGCTGCGCACGTTCATGATCATCATCTTGTAGCCCTGCATCTGATTGGCGAGCTGCTCCCAAGATGTGACCGCGCGCGTCGAGGCCAAGTCCGTCTCGATGCCGTTCTGCTGCAGGATTGTGCGCAACAGACCCAGGCCGTGATCCTGCCACTGCTCGTGGGGACCGCTGGGATTCACCAGATCGCCCAGGTCGCCCAGATCCAGCCACAGGATATCAGACGTCTTGGTGTGACGCGTGCGCCATGGCCAGGAAAATGCCATGTGAAACCTCCGACGTTTATGCTGGCAAAACAAATCAGGCCCGCAGCGCGAGCCCGGTTCAGTACAGATCGGCGTGAATACCACGGCCGAAATCCGGCACGTTCACCGCTGACGGCAACCGAAGAAGACGTCTGCCGGGATTCACGCGCAACAGATAGGTCAAAAGTGAGCGGGAGTATAGCATAGCGCCCCGCGGCTGTCAATTATTATGAAAATCATGATAAATATTTCGCGCGGCGGACGCGGGATCTCTCGAGGCGTATGTGAATTTGTGAACAAAAAGACTTGACACGCACTGGTGGGGTTCGTATAATGCTCGCACCTGTGCACGGGAGACAGGTGGCCCATGAATTGGGGCTTTTCAGCGTCAATTTATGCACACATGCTGCGCCCTTTGCACAAGGAAAAGTTGCAGATCATTTTCGATTTGGGATAGAATCGGGATCGAATTTACACAGGCACTGCGTTACACAGACGCTCTGTTTGACAGAGACTCGCTCTGTTCGACAGAGACATTGTCGCTATCCCCAATCCACGAGTCCAGTGCGCCGTACCATATCGCAGCGGAAATTCAATGGCCCACCCCGGGCAGCAAGCAAATGTGAATTCATTTCCGCCGGAATTGACCGTCCCATCACGGATCGGCTACTCGACCAGATTTTTTAACGAGGGAACGCTCTATGGCAACCACCCCACCAGTCGTTGACTTCCGGAATCTCAAAGACGAACAGATGCAGCAATACATGCACGATTCGATCAACGTGCCGCCGGAGTTGCAGGGCAACGTCTTTGTCACGACATTGGACAAGGTGTACAACTGGAGCCGCAAGTCGAGCATGTGGCCGCTGCTCTTCGGCCTGGCCTGCTGCGCCATCGAAATGATCGCGACCGCGGCCAGCCGTTACGACCTGGCCCGCTTCGGCATGGAGGTCATGCGCCCCAGCCCGCGCCAGAGCGACCTGATGATCGTCTCCGGCACTGTGACCAAGAAGATGGTGCCGGCCATCGTGCGCATCTACAACCAGATGGCCGAACCGCGCTACGTGCTGAGCATGGGCGCCTGCGCCACCGGCGGCGGCCCCTTCAAGGAAGGCTACAACGTCGTCAGCGGCATCGACAAGTACATCCCGGTCGACGTCTATGTCCCCGGCTGCCCGCCCACGCCCGAAGCGCTCATCTACGGCCTGCTCAAGGTGCACGAAAAAGTCGAGCGCCAGAGCATCACCAAGGTGCCGTGGTATCGCAAGGAAGCCAGCGATTTCATCCCGGTGCCGATCCTCGGCCCCGATATCTTTGACCCGCGCCAGGTGCAGCTCATCCGGGAATACACCCTGGGCGATGCGGCACTGGTCAGCCGCGGTGCGGAAGAGAGCCAGGCGCTCAAGCCCGTGCTGCTCTCGGCCGAGGCCAAAGAGCGGGTGCGTGCGGCCAAGGCCAAGTATGTGGCCCAAAAACAGACGGCCTGACGGACGCTGCCGTAAACCGCTGTCACATGATGGAGAGGCGAGAAGATGACTGAAGCAACTGCGGTAGCAGAAAAACAGGGCGTGGCCCATCCGCTGAACGAGGCGGTCGACGGCGCAATCATTGGGACCTGGGGCGAGGATGCACAGACGTCATTGGTGGTTGCGCCCGAGAAGTTGACGGCGTTGTTGACCCACCTGCGCGACAAGGAACAGTACGACTTCCTGTCCAACGTCACCTGCACCGACTATTTGAACTACGGCGGCAAGCAGCGCGGTGGCGTGAGCGAACGCTGGGAAGTCGTGTATCACCTGTACAGCACGTCGAAGGGCGGCGGCCATCTGTCGCTGCGGGTGCGCGTGCCGGAGGACGAGACGATCCCTTCGGCGGTGCCGGTCTACCCGGGCGCCAACTTGCAGGAGCGCGAGGTCTACGACCTCTACGGCGTCAAGTTCGCCGGCCATCCCAACCTGCGCCGGGTGCTGACCTGGGAAGGCTTCCACGGCCACCCCATGCGCAAGGACTGGCATGAAGCCTATTTCGAAGAGGAAAACAAGCCGTTCAAGAGTCGCCATCCCAAGGGCAATTACGAGTGGCATGAAGACAAGCTGCCCTGGGGCAAGAACACGACCTATCCGCAAAACTGGGATCCGGAGAACTGGCGGGAACCGATCACCTACGTCCCGGTGAGCCAGGCGCCCACCGACGAGGAGCAGGGCGAGTTCCACACCGACAGCATCGTGGTGAACTTCGGGCCGCATCACCCCAGCACCCACGGCGTGTTCCGCATGTTGACCCGCGTGCAGGGAGAGACGATCTTGGCGTTGGAGCCGGAGATGGGCTATCTCCACCGCAACCACGAGAAGATCGGCGAGCGCAACACGTGGCTCATGAACATGCCGTTCACCGACCGGCTGGATTACATCAACTCCATGAGCAACAACCTGGCCTATGCCACGGCCGTGGAGAAGCTGGCCGGCATCGAGGTGCCCGAGCGCGCCGAATACATCCGTGTGATCATGGCCGAGTTCACCCGTGTGATCAACCACACGTGGTCCATCGGTTTCATCCTCAACGACCTGGGCGCGCTGCAGACGCCTGCCCTCTATGCCATCGAAGAGCGGGAGATGATCCTCGACCTCTTCGAAGCGGTGAGCGGCGCCCGGCTCATGTGCAACTATCTGCGCTTCGGCGGCGTGGTGCGCGACCTGCCGCCGGGCTGGCTGGAACAGGCCCGCTACCTGGCCAACGACCGCCTGCCGCGGGCGCTGGACCAGCTTGACGAACTGCTGACCGGCAACGAAATCGTCATGGCCCGTGGGCGTGGCGTCGGCCACCTGTCCGTGGAGGATCTGATCGCCTTGAGCGTCAGCGGCCCCATGATTCGCGCCGCCGGGCTGGCCTATGACATCCGCAAGGCCGAGCCGTACAGCATCTACGACCGCTTCGATTTCGACATTCCCACGCTGCCGGAAGGCGATATTTTCGCCCGCTACTACATCCGGCTGCTGGAAGCGCGCGAGAGTGTGCGCATCCTGCAACAGGCGCTGCGCGACATCCCTGAAGGGGAAATTCTGGGCGGCAAGGGCGGCTACACGTTGCGCCCGCCGGAAGGCGAAGTGTACGCCCGGGTGGAGGCACCCAAGGGCGAGTTGGGCTTCTACCTGGTGAGCGACGGCAAGGCCAACCCGTTCCGCTATCACGTGCGCGCCCCAAGTTATATCAACCTGAACGCATTGGGACCGATGTGCGTCGGCTACAAAGTGGCGGATGCCGTTGTCATCCTCGGCGCGATTGACATCGTGCTCGGCGAAGTAGATCGCTAATTTACGGAGGAACGCTATGTTTGGATCGGGCCTGCTCAAAGGCATGGGTGTGACCCTCAAGCACCTGCGCGAGACGTTTGTGGACGATCGCCAGGAGGTGCCGAGTCGCTACGTGGACAGCATCAAGCTGGACAACAAGCGGCGCATCATCCACCAGCCGATCAGCCAGGAAGGTCTGTTGACCATCCAATATCCGGAAGAGAAGCGGCTGCTGCCCGAGCGTTTCCGCTACATCCCCATGCTCATCTGGGACACGGAGACCAACGAAGACCGCTGCACGGCCTGCGGTATCTGCGCCAAAGTCTGCCCGCCCCAGTGCATCTGGATCGTGCGCGACAGCGACGAGAACGGCAAGCCCGTGACGCGGCCGGCCGAGTTCTACATCGATGCCGCCGTCTGCATGAGTTGCAGCTTCTGCGCCGAGTTCTGCCCGTTCGATGCCATCAAGATGAACCACGACTACGAACTGGCCGTCTACGACCGCTATCCCCAACTGGTCTATGACAAGGCCGAGTTGACCGTGCCGGTGGAATACTACGCGGCGCTCTGGCCGACCCAATACGCAGAGGAAGAAGCGGCGCGGCGGCAGAAGGAAGAAGAAGATCGCCGCGCGGCCGAAGAGAAAGCCAAGCAGGCCGCGGCCAAAAAAGCTGCAGCCGCAGCCGGCGAAAAGCCCAAGCGGTCCAAGGAAGAGATCGAGGCCATGAAGGCCAAGGCAAAGGCCAAATCGGCCGCCGCGCGGGGGCAAGCCGAAGGCGCCGGAGGAGACGATGACGCCAAGAAGGCGCGCTTGGAAGAGCTGAAGCGCAAGGCTGCAGAACGGGCCAAGCAGCGCAAGCAAGAGGACGAATAGTCCATCCGGCGCACTCCAACTTGCAGGGATAGGCGCTGTCCCTATGGCGTGGATCCGTCGGCTGACTGATGAGCTTTCTTTCGAATACGTGCAATGACAGCCAGGCTTGCCCGCCCGCAGGTCTGGCTGGTTCTTATTCCTGCTCAGGCTTCTTGCGCATGACCCCCGGCAGAGACCGAGTCGATCGCGGTGTCATGACGACGCCGTCTTGAACGAGGAGAAGCGATATGTCCATCAAACTGACGTATTACGGCCATTCCACCTTTGGCATTGAGACCGACGACGCCAAGCTGATCGTCGATCCATTCTTTGCACCCAATAACCCCGCGGCCACGGTCAAGGTAGACGAAGTCGAGGCCGATTTCATCCTGGTGACCCACGGACACGGCGATCACGTGGCGGACCTGGTGCCGCTGGCCAAGCAAACCGGCGCGCTGGTGATCTGCAATTTTGAGATCGCAAATTGGCTGGGCAATCAAGGCGTTGAAAACGTGCACGCCATGCACATCGGCGGCGGCTACGACTTCCCCTTCGGCCGGGCCAAGATGACCATCGCCCACCACGGCAGCGGTCTGCCCGACGGCAGCTACGGCGGTAATCCCGCCGGCTTTCTGTTGCACCTGAACGAAGGCGCCGACATCTACATCTCCGGCGACACCGCGCTGACCTACGACATGCGCCTGATCGGCGAAGCCGGCGGCGTCGACCTGGCCATCCTGTGCATGGGCGACAACTTCACCATGGGACCGGACGATGCGGTGCGCGCCGCCCAGTTCGTGCAGGCCAAGCACGTGATTCCCTGCCACTACGACACCTTCCCGCCCATTCGCCAGGACGCGGACGCTTTCGCCAAGAAGCTGTACGACGCGGCCGAAATCGACTGCACGGTCATGGCCGTGGGCGACGAGTTTACGCTGTAAGGAGCAGGCGTGACCATGGGAACATTCTTGACCGTCATCGTGTTGTTGGTGGCGTTGGGGGCACTGGGCTTCGCCTGGAAGAACCAACAGGAACTGGGCACGGTGCGACGACGTCTGGACCGCTACAACAAGGCGCTCTTCGACGCCAACGATCGCATCCTGGCACTGGAGGAAAGTCTGGCGGCCGCCAAGGCAGAGTTGCGTGTGCAGCAGATGCACCGGAACGGGAGCCCGAGCATTTCCCCAGACATGACCGTGCGCGAAGTTACGCTGCTACATCCCCAGGCGGCCGAGGTGTTGGCCGGTTTTCACCTGGGCGGCTGCAGCAGTTGCGCCGTGGATGACGATGACACGCTGGCGCGCATCTGTGCCGACAACGGCGTCGATCTGACGACGCTGCTGACCAATCTCAACACATTGGTGGCGCAGGGCAACGGCCAGGGCGCGCCGGTCAAGCTGCCCAATGTCGCGGTCGAATTCTGATGGTCTCGCCGGCCCGACGCCGGCTGCATTTCCCGGTGTGGAACTCTGTGAAGATAGACGAGGAGTACGAACATGTCGGAATCAAGTGAATATGCTCTACAAGCCAAGGCGGAACTGCTCTTCCCGGCCCATCTCATCAGCAGCCTACGCGACCTGCGTGGCGAAGAATGGCGCGATCTGGTGGACCGCGTGGCGGCGCTGCCCGAGACCCATGTGGACAGCCTCGCCTTCGTGCTCATGATGATCGAGCTGGACGGCTGTCTGAAGTGCAACAGCAATAATTACAAGTTCCTGCGCGGCTGCTACCTCTGCGCCACGCAGACGGTGCAATCATACAAAGGCACCGACACGGATCTGCTGGAACTGTACCGCAAGGCGCATGAAGAACTCAATCTCTATCTGGAACAAGGTGTCCGCCACAACGAACTGTCGTTGGCGGCGTAGCCTGGTAAATCCCGGCGGAAATGGACCGGCGGTTTCTACCAGTGGTACAAGTGCCGAATTTCCGCCGTGGCATTTACGCCGCAATGAACTCATGCGGCGCATAGACCGCAACCGGCGGGCGGACCGTCTTTGCCGGGGTTTCCGTGCAGCAAAAAGACAGCAGGATGCAGTGACAGCACAAGAACCGATTCAGGCCGCAGGCAAGCGGCTCCGTGTCGCCGTCATCGGCGGTGGCATCGCCGGCTTGACTGCGGCCTATGATCTCACCCGCGCGCAGGCGCCCGCCGGCCCGGATGTTGCCGCGGGCCCGGACGTGACAGTGTTCGAGGGCGGCGCCGCGCTGGGCGGATTGGCCGCCGGCTTCAAGGGCCGCCCGGAGTGGGACTGGCCGCTGGAACATTTCTACCACCATCTCTTCACCAACGACGACGCCATCATCGGCCTGACCAACGAGCTGGGTCTCAGCGACCTGCTTGAGATCCACGCGCCCACCACGGTGCTCTACTACCAGGGCGACCGGTATCCGTTTGACAGCCCGCAACGGCTGCTTGCGCTCCCCCACCTTCGCTGCCCCAAAAAGCTGCGCATGGGCGCGACGCTGGCCTATCTCAAGTACCATCCCAAACCGCCCTGGCGCACATTCGACCGGCTGCAGGCCGACACATGGCTGGCGGCGCGCATGGGACGGGCCGGCTACGAGACGGTCTGGCAGCCCATGTTGCAGGGCAAATTCGGCGATCACTACGCCGACGTCAACCTGGCGTGGTTCTGGGCGCGTCTACAAGCGTACGCCCAAGCTGGGCTACTACCGGGGCGGCTTTCAAGCCTTCGTGGACGGGCTGGCGGCGCGTGGTGCAGCAGCAGGGCGTGACGGTCCGCACCGACACGCCGGTGGACAAGATCAGCCGGGAGGCCGACGGCTATGCGCTCGCGCGCGGCGACGGCTCCGTCGTCCATACCGACGTGGTGCTGGCGACCGTCAGCCCGGGGTTGATGCAGCGCATCGCGCCTGACTTGCCGCCGGACTACCTGGGCAGCTTGCAGCAGCTCAAGAGCATGGGTGCGGTGGTTTTGACCGTGGCATTGGACCGGCAGCTTCTCCGGGACGGCGCGTACTGGGTCAACGTACCCAAGCGTGAGGGCCTGCCCTTCCTGGCGCTGGTGGAGCACACCAACATGATCGATCCGGCCCATTACGCGGGCGACCACCTGCTCTACATCGGCGACTATCTGGACCCGGACCACCGCTACTTCCGCATGTCGGCCCAGGAGTTGCTGGCCGAGTTCATGCCCCATCTGCGCAAGTTCAACCCGTACTTCAACGCCGGCTGGGTGACCGGGGCGTGGGTGCACAAGGCGACGTACGCCCAACCCGTGCCGCCGGTGGACTACGCCGCCATGATCCCGGACGTGCGCACGCCGCTGCCGGGGCTCTACTTCGCCTCCATGAGCCAGGTCTACCCGTGGGATCGCACCAACTATGCAGTGGAGATGGGGCGCAACGTCGCCGCCATGATCGCCGCGGATCACGGGATCGCGCAGGGTGCCCGGTGTAATGGAGACCCCGTCGCACATTCCGTGACACATTAGAGCGCGCGCTACTTTGTACGCCGCAAACTCTGCTAGGCTTGGATGAAATTGATGCCCCAAAGTGGCATTTTCGTAACACCGCAAAGGAAAATAATCTATGTTTGGACGAAACAATGACAACGCCGGCGTGACCCAGGAAGCGGTCATGCAGGCGCTCGGCACGGTCCAAGAACCGGAACTCCACAACGATCTCGTCTCGCTCAACATGATTCGGGATCTGACCATCAACGGCGGCACGGTCGGCTTCACCATCATGCTGACCACGCCCGCCTGTCCCTTGCGCAGCCAGATGGAACAGGAGAGCATGGCCGCGGTCATGCAGGTGCCCGGCGTGGAGACGGTGAACGTGCGCTTCGACGCCCAGGTGCGCGGCGACAACCGCATCGCCGGCAAGCTCAACATTCCGGTGAAAAACATCGTCGCCGTGGCCAGCGGCAAGGGCGGCGTGGGCAAGAGCACGGTCAGCACGAACCTGGCCGTGGCCCTGGCCCAGGAAGGCGCCAAAGTCGGCGTGCTCGACGGGACATCTACGGCCCCAACATCCCCATGATGTTCGGCCTGAGCGGCAAGCCGCGCGTCGAAAACAACAAGATGGTGCCGTTCGAGAACTACGGCGTGGAAGTCATCAGCATGGGCTTTCTCATGCCCGAAGGCGAAGGCGGTGGTTTGGCGCGGCCCCATGCTGCACAAGGCCATCCAGCAGCTCTTCACCGACGTGCGCTGGGGCGAACTGGACTATCTCATCGTCGACCTGCCCCCGGGCACGGGCGACGCGCAGTTGAGCCTGGCCCAGAGCGTGCCGCTGACCGGCGGCGTCATCGTCACCGGGCCGCAGGCGGTCTCGGTGAGCGACGCCAAGCGCGGACCACCGCGTTCATGCGCCTGGAGGTGCCGATCCTCGGCGTGATCGAGAACATGTCGGGCGAGATCTTCGGCAGCGGCGGCGGGGAACGGGCCGCGCAGGAGCTGGGCGTGGAGTACCTGGGTCAGGTGGAATTGATCCCCGCATCCGCATCGGCGGCGACGACGGTGAGCCCATCGTCATCGTTGCGCCGGACAGCGACGCGGCGGTGGCGTTCCGTGCCTTGGCCCGCAAACTCGCCGCGCGCATCAGCGTCATGAACCTGGCGCCGGACCCCGAGTTGCGGATTATCTAACTGACATCTCCAGATCATCATGCAGTCATCTGGTCCGGCAACCGACGATCGGTGATTGACCGGACACGTCACGCGGCAGCTTGACCTGCGAAACTATGATCCTGGCGTCTTCAGTTAGGACCGATCGTCAGGTTACGCACGCGGCGTCAGCCGGTAAATGCCTCGCTCCCGCGTCATCCACCCATCGTCAACCAGATAACGCCGCCACAGGGCGTAGTCCTCGTGATGACGCCGAGCAGCCCATTGACCTCGGCCTCGGTGTAGGTGCGGCCGGCGTCGAAGTGGCCGGCCAGCCACGCCAGGACGACACGCAGCTTGTCCGCATGGGTGGGCAGGTGACGGATGCGGTCGTTCTGCACAAAGGCGGCCAGGGTCTTGGCGTCATCATCCGCGGGCTGGTCGGCTGCGGCCGGCGCAAAGAGCGCACGCTTGGCCTGCTGGATGGCAGCCACGTCCAGCGCGCACAGATCCTGCCCCTCGTCCACGGTCACGGTGAGGAGGCCGGTTTGGCGCAACTGCCGCAGATGGCGCATCAGCGCACCCGGTTTGATGCCCAATTCCGCGGCCAGCGTCTGCTCCGTGCACGGCCGGCGCGCCACGGTACCCAGCACGCGCAACCGGTCTTCGTCGAGCAGCAGTTTGAGCAGATCGATACATGACGTCTCATTGAGGTCGTGAAGCATGGGGCGCTCCTTGGGCGGACTGTACGATCAATGCGCATCTGCGCAATGGAACCCGGCTGTCCAGTTCGCACGTGGGCGTGCGACTGGACAACTCTCGGGGTCAAAATCGAGATGGACGACGCGTGTGGAACGGGCTTGACTCTGCCACACTGTCAGGGTTTACACTGGGACGCGCCAGTGCGACACGGCAACATTCTCATCACACCACGGGGCCTGACCATGTACAAGATCGGCGAGTTCTCCAAGCTGTCACAAGTGTCGGTGCGTATGTTGCGCCACTACGACAAGCTGGGTCTGCTCACGCCCAGCGAGATCGACAATTGGACCGGCTATCGCTACTATACCATCGATCAATTGCCCCGGCTCAACCGGATTGTGGCGCTCAACGGGCTGGGGCTGACGCTGCAACAGGTGGCCGATCTCATGGCGGGAGACGACGAGTTGCCGGCCGAGCGTCTGCGCGGCATGTTGACCATGCGCCGGGCCGCCATCGAACAGGAGTTGATGGACGTGCAGATGCAGTTGGCCAATGTGGAGGCGCGGCTACGCCAGATCGAACTGGAGGGCCGGCCGTCGCCCTATGAATTCGTGGTCAAGTCCATCGACAGCATGGCGATTGCATCCGTGCGTGAAACCGTGCCCCACGTGGGCGAGATGGACTACTATTGCGAGCGGCTGTACCAGCGTCTCTACGCCGGGCTGGCGCGGTTCGGCATCCAGCCCGTCGCGCCCGAGTTGACGCTCTATCACGCTGAGGAATATGTGGAGACCGACTTGGACGTGGAGACGGCCAGCGCCATCGACCCCGATGTGCTCGCCGAGGACCTGCACGACGAGCACGTCATTTTCCGGGAGTTGCCGGGCGTGCCCATGGCCGCGTCGGTGGTGCACACCGGCGCGTACCGGGAGATCACCGTCACCGTCCTGGCGCTGCTGGCGTGGGTGGGCCAACATCAACTGGCGCAGGCGGGGCCGCTTTACGAACTGCACCTCTCCGGCCGCGCCCACGCCGACGGTCAAGCCGACGACCCACACGCGGTCGTCGAACTGCTCGTGCCCGTGCAGAGCCCGGCAAGCTGACCTATGCCTGTACCTGCACGTGCAGCGTATTGCCCGACGGGTCGCGCAGTTGAAGCGCATCCCCCTGCGACGTCGTCTCAACACCGTGGGCGGCAGCCCGCGCCGCCACCGCCTGGAGCTCGTCCGCGCTCGGCACGGTCACGGTGAACCAGCGCAGATGCGCGGCCGACGCCGGCGCCTGCCCCCGCCCTGCGCTGTTCCACATGTTGATGCCCAAGTGGTGGTGGTAGCCCCCCGCGCTGAGAAAACCGGCCGACGGGTAGTCGATCATGTGGTCGAAGCCGAGCACGTCCATGTAAAAACGCCGGGCCGCGTCCACATCCGCCACCTGGAGATGGACATGGCCCATGACCGTGCCGGCATCCATCCCCGTCCAGGGCCGGTCGTCGCGCGCCAGTTCCCCCATGACGCCGTCCACGTCCAGCCGCTCGGTGGTCATGAAGAAGCGGCCGTTGGCATCCACCCAGTCGGCGCGCGGGCGGTCCCGGTAGATTTCGATGCCGTGTCCGTCCGGGTCGCTGAGGTACAGGGCTTCGCTCACGTGGTGATCCGATGCGCCGCCGATGGGCGTGCGCGGCCACGAGATGCTGCAACGTGCGCCAGTTCCAGCCGCGACGGCACCAGCAGCGCGAAGTGGTAAAGGCCCGCCGCGCTGGCACGGCCCGGCTGGCCGCAGTCGCTTCCAGGTCAAGCAGCGGCGTCTCACCGGCGCCCAGCGTCGCGGTGTCACCGTTGCGCGCCAACACTTGCAGGCCGATGTTCTCCTGGTAGTACGCCAGCGACCGGTCGAGATCGGTCACGGTCAGCGCCACCGGTCCCATGGTCGTGGCGGCAGAAATTGGTTGAGGTGCAGAGTTCATTGTATGCTCTTTCCGGTATGCCTGTGAAGAGCATACCCACTGCAGTTGATGCAGCACAATTTGATTCGACAACAAGCAATTCAATGTTAAACTATCTTTGCGCGATGTGCAACTGAACCAGGGACCGAATCGTGACTATTGAGAACTTTTCACACTACCAACGGGAATCACGCAAGACGTGGACGCTCGTCCACACCGACCACCCCATCGTCTACCCCACGCTGGGTCTCGTCAACGAGGCCGGCGAACTGGCGGGCAAGGTCAAGAAAATCTTCCGCGACCGCGACGGCGTCATCAGCGACGCGGATCGGGAGGCGCTCAAGTACGAACTGGGGGACGTTCTCTGGTACCTGACCCAGATCGCCACCGAACTCGACCTATCACTGGAGGAGATCGCCGCCGCCAATCTCGACAAGCTCTTCTCGCGCCTGGAGCGGGGCCAAATCAAGGGCGACGGCGACTATCGTTAACCGCCGTTAAGCGCTCTTGGGCAGGTAATAGATCAACGCAATACCGATGACAAGATGCATCACCTCCAGCATGACAATCTGCATCAGCGGCGCGCCGCTCAGCCCCAAGGGTGTCGTCGTCATCAAGACCAGCACGAGCACGGCGAGAATCGTAAACCAGCGATTCGCCTGGGCGCGTGACAAGAAGCGACTCAGCACCAAATAGCCGACCGTGCCGGCCACGGCGCCAAAGACCGTCATCCCGATCACCGGCGCCAGGGTGATGGGCGTGCCCATAGGCGACAACACGTCCGCGGGGAACCAGCCGAGCGCATTGCTCACCAAGTAGAGCACGGCATTGACCACCACGGCCGCACCACCGGCGATGGCGCCGTTTTTGAGAATGCCGCTCAAGGACGGTTTGGTCTGCAAAGTTTCAACGCTCATTTCATTTTTCCTTTCGTTTTCCGAGGCAATCTGCAGCGTGTACGCGCGCGAGTGCGTGCCGCAGTCGCCTAACTATAGCGGCTTCCGGCGCGTTGTCAACCCTTGTTCGCAAATGCAAACGATTTGCAAACGAAGGCGCTGTGTCCCTGAAAATCCCCCATATTTTTGACACACACTCCCCTTTGACCTACAATCACTTGACTATTCATCTACGTTGACGGACTGCGTCCTGCGCACGTGGGCAGGCCACGATGCAGGCGACCGGGACGAGACGCTCTTTCCCGTTGCCGGCGCTGCTTTCGGGCGCGGTTCGTCCATTGGGTAACCGAGGCGACAAGCCATGAAACGTCTGTCGACCAACGAAATTCGCCAACTTTTTCTGGACTTTTTCCACGAGCACCAGCATGCGATCGTGGACAGCAGCAGCTTGGTGCCGAACAACGACCCCACGCTGCTCCTGACCAATGCGGGAATGGTCCAGTTCAAGGACGTGTTCCTGGGCGTGGACAAGCGCCCCTACAACCGTGCCACCACTTCCCAGAAGTGCATGCGTGTGAGCGGCAAGCACAACGATCTGGAGAACGTGGGGCCGAGCCCGCGCCACCACACCTTCTTCGAGATGCTGGGCAACTTCTCCTTTGGCAACTACTTCAAGAAAGAAGCCATCGACTTTGCGTGGCAGTTGCTCATCGACGAGTTGGACTGCCCCTGGAGCGCATGTGGTTCACCGTCCGCACCGACGACGACGAGGCCGAGCGCCTCTGGATCGAGGCTGGCGCCGCCGGAGCGGGTGCTGCGCTTCGGCAAGAAGGACAACTGGTGGGCCATGGGCGACACCGGTCCCTGCGGCCCCCGCTCGGAGATCCACTACTACTGGGGCGATCTGGCCGATCAGAAGCCCGACGGCGTCAACCGGGACGACGAGTATCTGGAGATCTGGAATCTGGTCTTCATGCAGTACGACCAGAAGCCCGACGGCGAAATCGTGCCGCTGCCCGCGCCCAGCGTGGACACCGGCGCGGGCCTGGAACGTCTGGCCAGCATCCTTCAGGGCACCGACAACAACTACGACACCGATGCGTTTCTGCCCATCATGGCGCGCATCCAGGAATTGGCCGGTCACAGCGACGCGCAGCGCCGTGACAATCTCTATCGCTACCGCGCCATTGCCGACCACGCGCGCGCCTGCACTTTCATGATCGGCGACGGCATCCTGCCCGGCAACGAGGGGCGCGCCTACATTTTGCGCATGATCCTGCGCCGGGCCGCGCGCTTCGGCAAGCTCATCGGCTTTGAAGAACCGTTCCTGGCCGGCGTGGCCGACGCCGTCATCGAGGAGATGGGCGGCCACTACACCGATCTGGTGGCCAAGCGGGACTTCATCCTGCAGAACATCACCGACGAGGAGAAGCGCTTCCACCGCACGCTCAACACCGGCCTCAACATGCTCGACAGCCTGATGGCCGACCTGCGCAAGGAAGGCAAGACGGAGATCGACGGCCGCGACGCCTTCTTCCTCTGGGATACCTTCGGCTTCCCTGTGGACATCACGCGCGATGTGGCCGAGGAGAACGGGTTCACGGTGGACGAGGCCGGCTACCGCGCCGCGCTGGCCGAGCAGAAGGAACGCAGCCGCGCCAGCGTGGTGGACAAGATCGCGCCCGATCTGGCCGTCTACGCCGCGCTGATTGAACGCCTGCGCGCCGGCGGTACGCTGGACGAAGAGGGCGTCAAGCACCTCATCTACGACGACGTGGACGCGGTCGACACCACCGTCATCGGCCTGCTGGCGGACGGCGCGATCGTGGACGAAGCCCACATCGGCGCACGGGTCGAGGTCGTCTTGCCCGAGACGCCGTTCTACGTGGAGAGCGGCGGCCAGATCAGCGACACGGGCGAGATCTACTACTATCCGGAAGATCTGGACCAGCCCGTCTGGACGGTGACGGTGGAAGACACCCGCCGCCGGGTGCCGGGCCTCATCACCCACATCGGCAAGGTGACCAGCGGCACGATCAAGGTGGGCGACCCCGCCCGCGCCGAGATCGACACCGAGCGCCGTTGGGACATCATGCGCAACCACACGGGCACCCACGTGCTCCACGCGGCGCTGCGCAACCGGCTCGGCAGCCACGTGCACCAGGCCGGTTCACTGGTCGCGCCCGAACGTCTGCGCTTCGATTTCACCCACAACAAGCCGCTGACTGCGGACGAGATCGCCGGACATCGCACGCCACGCCAATGCCATCATCCCGCCACCGCTACCCGGTGAACACCCGCTGACCACCCACAAGCGGGCCGTGGCCGAAGCGGCGCGATGGCGCTCTTTGGCGAGAAGTACGGCGACGTGGTGCGCGTGGTCAGCTTCGGCGAGGACGAGGGCGTGAGCATGGAACTTTGCGGCGGCACGCACGTTGACACCACAGCGGAAATCGGCAACTTCCGGGTGGTCAACGAGACCAGTTCCGCCGCAGGTGTGCGCCGCATCGAGGTGCTCACCGGCCGCGCCGCCGAGGAGTTGGTGGAGACGCGCTTCCACGTGTTGGACGAGGCTGCGAGCCTGTTGCACACACGCCCGGAAGAGGTGGGCGACGCGGTCAAACAGCTGGCCGAGCAACACCAGGCGCTGCAAAGGAGTTTTACCTTGCAAATGCGCCAGAAGCTGGCGCAACAGGAGTCAGCCGACCTGCTCAGCTTTCAGGCCACCCAGGTAGACGGTTCAACGTCCTGGCCACCCAGGTGGATGTGCCCGACGTGGACACCATGCGCCGATGACCGACTGGTTCCGCGACAGTTGGGCAGCGCCGTCATCGTGCGCTGGGCGCGGTGGTGGACGAGAAGCCCATGCTGGTGGCGTCGGTCACCCAGGACTTGATCGACCGGGGCCCGCACTGCGGCAACCGGTGCGATGCGGCCAAGCTCATGGGCGGCGGCGGCGGCGGGCGGCCTAACATGGCTCAGGCCGGCGGCAAGGATGCCGGATAACTGCCCGCGTCTCTGGCCAGCGTGAGCGTACTGGGCGAACTGCGAATGAAGGGATAAGGGACCGTGTGCCCGCCGCGCATGTGGCGGGCGCACGACAATCCGTATGGTTGACTATCTTCGCATTCCCCCCGACGCACGGCTGGACAGTGTGCGCCGTCGTCTGGGACAGGCCAACGCCGATCATGTGGCGCTTGTGGTGCCCGACGGCTGGATCAATTGGCTGATCTGGCGCGCCTGCGCGTGCTCCAGCGGCAGGCCCAAATCCAGGGCATTGAGTTAGGGCTTCGTCACCACCGACCGTGCCACGCGTAAAGCCGCCAAACAGGCGGGTATCCCCGTGTTCAAGCAGGCGGACCAGGCCGGCAGCGGCAACTGGGCCATGGCGCCGCTCAGTCCCACCATCGATCCGCAACATCCTGACGCCACGTTGCCCGAACCGCCGCCCTGGCGCCGCGACGACGTGATCGCGCAGCGGGCGCGGCCGTCGCGCTATCAAGCCCGCCAACGCCGCATCGCCGCCGAAGAACGCTACCGCCGGCCCACGCCGCTCTGGATGCAGTGGCTGGGCACATTGCTGATGGCGGGCGTCATCGGCGTCTTTCTCCTCTTTTTCATACTCTATGTTCTGCCCGCGGCCACCGTCACCATGGTCCCCGGGCGCACGACGTTGAGCGTCACCGTGCCGCTGACGGCAGACGCCAACGTGGACGTGGCCGACGTGGAAGGCGGCGTCATCCCGGCGCGGCTGGTGGAGACGACTATCGAGAAGTACGCGACTATCCCCACCACCGGGTCGCAGCAGAAGCCCACCGACAAGTCGACCGGCCAGGTCACCTTCAGCAACCTGGGCAACGAGCCGGTGCGCATTCCCTTGAACACGGAAGTGACGACGAGCTCGGGCGCGCCGGTCTCCTTCCGCACCACCAACGAGGCGGAGCTGCCCGGCGGCGTGGGCCAACGTGTGACCGTGCCCATCGAAGCTGTGGAGCCGGGCGTGAGCAGCAACGTGCGCGCCGGCACCATCAACACGGTCAGTGGGCCGCTGCGTTTTCGCGCCCGTGTGACCAATCAGGACGGCACCTTCGGCGGCGGCTCGCAACTGGTGCCGGTGGTGACGCAGGCGGACCAGGAAGCCCTGCTGGAGCGGCTCCTGGCCGAGATCGAGCAGGAAGCGTATCCGGCGCTGGCCGCCGATGTCACCGACGCTGAATGGCTCGATCCCGAGTCGGTCCAGACCTTTGTGCTGGCCCAGGTCTTCGACCAATTCCGCGACGACGAGGCGACCGAACTGGGCTTGACGCTGCGCGTGCTGGCCCAAGGCGTCGCCGTGGACCTGAACGACATGAACGACGCGCTCCTGGGCGCACTCCAGGACGAGGTGCCGGATCGCGGCCAGATCATCGCCAGCAGCTTCCGTACCCAGCGGCTGCCCGGCTCTGTTTCGCTGGGCCGCGCCACCCAGTTCACCAGCACGGCCGCGGCCGAGATCATCATTCCCATCGACCCGGTGCAAGTAAAGCGTGAGATCACGGGGATGACGCCCGACGCGGCCGCGGCCAAGTTGCAGCAGGACTGGCAACTCACCGGCCCGCCGGAGATC
>JAWKOK010000038.1:0-49104 GCA_041391205.1 Caldilineaceae bacterium | reverse complement strand
GCCGAGTAGTAGGCGGTGGCCAGGTCGTGGGTGATGTAGACGATGCTGACGCCCTGCTCTTCCTTGAGGCGCTTGAACATGTTGACGACCGACATGCGCAGCGACGCATCCAGCATGGAGACCGGCTCGTCGGCCACAATGAGCGACGGCTGTGTGATGAGCGCCCGGGCCACCGCCATGCGCTGTGCCTGGCCGCCGGATAGTTCATTGGGATAGCGCCCCTTCACTTCCGCCAGCGACAGACCGACTTCCTGCAGGACTTCGTCCACGTAGGCGTCGGCTTCGCCGCGGCGGGCCATGCCGTAGTTGTGGACGGTCTCGTACAGATAGCGATCGATGCGGCGCAAGGGATTGAAGGCGGCGAACGGGTCTTGAAACACGGGCTGCACTTCGCGAAAGAACCAGTTGCGCTTGTCCCGCTTGGACAGTTTGGAGATGTCCCGGCCCTTGTATTCCAGCCCGCCGAAGGTCTGCTCGTCCAGCCCGAGAATCATGCGGGCCAGCGTAGTCTTGCCGCTGCCGCTTTCACCGGCGATGGTGAAGATCTCCGGTTTGGCCGCCTCGATTTGAAAGGAGGCGTTGTCCACCGCATGGAATGACGTCGTGGACAGACCCTGGCGGATCTGGAAGACCTTGGTCACATCGGCCGCATCCAGCAGGATGTCGTTACTCTGTTGATCCATAGTTCACTCGCTCGTGTTCGTTCGTCACCAGGTGGCAGGCGACACGATGACTGGGCGTCAGGTTGATCATGGCCGGATCCTCGGTGCGGCACTTGTCCATGGCCACGGGACAGCGAGGATGGAAACGACAGCCGGTGGGCGGGTTGTCCAGTGCCGGCGGACGACCGGGGATGCTCAGACGCTCCGTGCGTTCGTCCAAGTCCGGCAACGAGTTGATCAAATAGTGGGTGTAGGGATGGCGCGGATCCTTGAAGATGGTGCGCGTGTCCGCTTCTTCCACAATGCGCCCGGCGTAGAGGATGGCGATGCGGTCGGCCAGGTTGGCATGCACGCCCAGATCGTGGGTGATGAGCACGATGGTGCTGCCTTCCTTCTGTTGGATCTCGCGCAGCAACTGGATGACGCCCCGCTGCACCACCACGTCCAACGCGGTGGTGGGCTCGTCGACGAAGATGAGTTTGGGCCACAGAATCGTAGCCAGGGCGATGGTGACGCGCTGGCGCATGCCGCCGGAGAGTTGGTGCGGATACGAGCCAAGCACCTTTTCCGGCAAGCCCAACTCGTTCAGGTAGCGCAGGGTCAGCGCCCGCGCGTCCCGTTTGCCGGCGGTGGTGTGGGTGGTGATGAAGTCGTTGAACATGTCACCGATGCGCCGCACCGGGTTGAGCACGTGCATGGACCCTTGCGGGATGTAGGAGACTTCCTTCCAGCGCAGGTCGCGCAGCTCCTGTTCGTCCAGGCTGAGCGCGTCGATGGGCGTGCCGTTGAACAGATAGCTGATATCCCCGTCCACCACCGTGAGCGGCGGCTCATGCGCGGCCATGAGCACCCGCAGCAGCGTCGATTTGCCGCAGCCCGATTCGCCGGCGATGCCGTAGATTTCGCCGGCCTTGATCTGCATGGTGATGCCGTCCACCGCCTGCACGGTGCGCTCCACACCGTAGGCATTGGTGATGTAGTAGGCGCGTAGATTCTTGACGTCGACAATATTCGTCACAGCGTTATCCCTTGACTTGCAGACGCACCAGGCGCGTGCGCGGATCCAAGTAAGTGCTCAAGCCGATGGAGACCAGGTAGAAACCGGTGACGATGACGATGGTCGCCACCACGGGCGCCACCAGCACCCAAGTGCGGCCGGTCAACAGCGCCTGGTAATAGTTGCCCCAGTAGATCATGGTGCCGACAGTCTGTGTATCCAAGTCGCTCAGACCGAGCACGGACAGGGTGACCTCGAAGCCGATGGCGAAAAGGAAGCCGCTGACCACGTCGGCCAAGAGGAACGGAATCAGGAACGGCAAATGTTCCTGGGTCACGATCTTGAGCGTGTTCATGCCGGAATAGACGCCCGTGTAGGTGAACTCACGTTCGCGCAGACTGAGCACTTGGGCGCGATAGCGTTTGGAGGGATAAGCCCAGTCAAGCAGCCCCAATAGCACGCCGAGCCCGACCATCGACAACTGTCCGCGCATCATGGCCGCGATCAGGATGACAAGTGGTAGGCGCGGAATGACAATGAAGCTATCGACGAATGACGACAAGATGCGGTCAAAACGGCCACCCAGGTAGCCGGACGTCATACCCAGCATCACGCCGATCCCGCGTCCAATCACCACGGCGATCCCGGCGACGATCAACGTGTTGCGGATGGCGAAGGTCAGCATCCAAAAGACGTCCTGGCCGGTTGACGTGGTCCCAAACCAATATTCGGTTGACGGCGGTTCGTTGCGCGGCACGGCACGGCGGTCGTCGGGCTCGTAGGGCGAAAAGAACGACAGCGCGACCATGAGGAAGACCAACGTCAGGAGGACTGCGCCGATGCGGAACGAGGGACTATAGCGAAACAGATCGCGGATGACAGCCATCAAGAAACCTTCTTTTTGCTTACTTGTACCCTACCGGTAGCGCACACGCGGGTCGAGAAGCGGATAGAGCAGGTCGACAAACAATGAGGCCGTGGCGATCCCAATGATCGATAGGAGCGTGATCCCCATGATCAAGTTGTAATCGGCCGCCAAAATGGCGTTGTACAACGTGCTGCCGATGCCAGGATAGCTGAAGACGATCTCCGTGATCAGCGCACCCTCGAAAATCGCCCCCAAGGAAAGGGCCAGATCCGTGACCTGGGGCAACATGGTGTTGCGGATGACGTAGGCGCCCAGGATCTTGCGCTTGGGCAGTGCGCCTGCTTCGGCATAGAGCACATAGTCACTGGTGCGCTCACGCGTCGTGAGTGCCTTGGCCATGATGAAGCGAAAGGCGGTGGCGCCGATGATGATGGACACGGCCGGCAGGAAGCTGTGCCGAATGACACTGCCGATGTAGTCCAAGCTGAAGTTAGGCGTACCCGAACCACCGCCGACCAAGGGGAAGATCGGGATGTAGTAGGCAAAGACCATCAACAGCACAAAGGCCAAAATGAAATAGGGGATTGGATAGACGACAATGACGAGGCTCTCCAGGGTCTTCGACCACCATCGATTGGGGAAATAGCCCGCCAGCGACCCGAGAAATACGCCCAAGACCCAAGCAATTAGCACGGATGTCCCCAACAGCCCGATGGTCCAACCGATGCTGTTGCGGATCATGGCGTTGACAGTCATGGGGAAGGATGCGAAGGATGGCCCCAAATCGCCGGAAAGGACACGCTTCCAGAACGCAACATACTGTTCCAGCATCGTGCCGTCTAACCCATACAGGTCCTCAAGTGATTCACGCAGCGCAAGCGTAGCCTCAGGACTCAGCGACTGAAAAGTAGTGAGTCGTCCGAGCGCTTGATCGACGGGATTGATGGGCGACAAACGAGGAATGAGAAAGGTCAGCGTGACGCCAACAAAAATCACAAGTGCCCATTGAAAGATACGAGGAATGATGTGCGTCTTGAGAAGTGTCACCGATCCGCTGTCCTATTGTGGATAGGCGCCTGTGCGCAACTGTCGATCGGCTTGCTAGCCCAGCAGCAGTTACACACAGGCGCCTCGTTACGACACCCGGTTCCGTTACTCAACCGGCTTCAGACTCTGGAACGCAAATTTGCCTCCTGGAACCAGTAGAGCGGCATGTACTCTGGATTTTCGGCTGTGGGGAAGCCGGTCCAATAAGCGCTCGTCCCAGGTTACAAATTTCTTGAGCGCGATGGCAGTGATGAAGTACATGTTTTCGGTCCAGTACTTCAGGAACTCACGATTGAGCTCGAAGTTCGCTTCACTGCTGGGATCCAGGGTGGCCATCTGGTCGATGAACTCACCGATCTTCGGATCCGTAATGCGGCTGGCGATGGTGTAGGACGTGCCGCCTGCACTGCGTGCATCTTCGCCGACAGGCACGACGTACTTCGGATGGATGCCGTTCACTTCCGGCCACGAATCGCCGGAGGCCAAGACAAACGTCCGCCACGGCACAGAGATCTCGAACTGCCCGGAATAGAGATTCTGCTCCCAGACGCTCCGCTCAAGCCCTTGCAGGTTCACGTCGATGCCGAAATCTTGCCACATATCAGCAGCGGCATTGGCCATGCGGAACGCATCGTTTTTCGTCGGGTGCAGCTTGCAGATCGATGACCCACGGCTCACCCTCAGGGTTCAGCCAGTCGCCGTTGCTATCGCGGCTGAAACCACTCTTGATCAGCAGTCGCTCGGCCACGTCAGGTGCGTAGTTCCACCAGCCGGTCCCGAACACCTCACGCGGTGTACCCGGCACCTCATACCCCTGCTCTTCGGCCCAAGCAGCAATCTGGTCCGGAACGGTCGGATCGTAGGGCTTGTGCATCTCGCCGGGTTCGACCTCGATCTCCAAATCCTGGAGCCAGGACTCCAGCGGATCGAATAGATTTCCGACAGGTTGCTTGTCGGCGGAACGGCCATCGTCGTCACCTTGGCCACACCACCGATGTATTCGGTCTGCAGGTCGACAATGTCCAGCGCCAAGGCCAGCGCCCAGCGGACATCCTTGTTTTGGAAGTAGGGCTGGGTTTCCGACTGGAAGTTGAAGGCGAACATGCGCGTGCTGACCTCGTTCGGGTAGGCCCACGGGAAGTCAGTGTACCAGGAACGCGCCGTCGGTGTCGTATCGAGAACGGTCTCGAACGCTTCAAAGTCCACATCGAAGAAGACGTCCAACTCGCCACGGGACATGGCGATGGCCTTCTTGGCACTGTCGCCGTAGAAGATCGTCAGCACGTACTTGGGACCCGGATTGTCGACGATGATGCCGGCGGGCGTGCGCTGCCAGTCCTCACGTCGTTCATAGAGTTCCCAGAAACCATTGGGATCCGACTCGATCGGCGTGTAGACACCCAGCACCACCGGTTCGCTGAACGTGAACGTCACCGGATCGTCTACCGTCTCGAAGATGTGCTTGGGCATCATGTAGACGCCGTTCCAGCGCGACTCAAACATGCTGTGGAACCGGGGATTCGGCTCGGTCAGATTGAACTGAACGCTGAAATCGCCCGTCTTCTCTACAGAGTCCATGAACTGATTGAGCTGGGCAGACCAGCCATTTGCACTCAATTCGGTGTTGGACTTCAGGAGTTCAACCGTGTACACCAGATCGTCGGCTGTGAACTGTACGCCGTCGCTCCAGTAGATATTGTCACGCAGGTCCACGTTCATCTGCGTGAAATCTTCGTTGTACATGGGGTCCGAAATGGCCGCGCCGTAGAGCAATTCACCAGTCTCCTGGTCGCGGTACCAGAGCGTCTCCATCATCAACGCATGGCGATGGGGATTGTGCGGGCCGTTGACCCAGAAGTTGTAGTTGTCGATCACGCTGTAGCGGAAGATCTGGTCGGCCACGAACACTTCGTTGCGCGGAACGTCTACCGGCAACTGGGAGTCGCCGGACGGGGCCGCAGCCTCGCCACCGCCCGCTTCTCCACCTGCCGGCGCACCGGCGGGGGCGCCA
The DNA here is from genome assembly GCA_041391205.1 of Caldilineaceae bacterium. Taxonomy (GTDB): domain Bacteria; phylum Chloroflexota; class Anaerolineae; order Caldilineales; family Caldilineaceae; genus JAWKOK01. Next base: position 43,519 of record JAWKOK010000038.1, on the reverse strand, counting down.
CAGGCAGCCACCACCAGGACAAGCAGGAACAACAGACTAAACAACCCGAGTTTGCGCATGATGAGTTTCCTCCTCTTCCATGCTCAGAGTCTACCGGAAAACACATTTGATTGTGGGGTGGGCCGGACTATGCGAGCGTATCCGCATGGCCCCGAAGAATTATCTTTCCTGCCGGACAGGCAGTCGAGAACAATGGGAGACAACAGGCCGAAATTGTGGACAAAATCGAACCGCCGCCGTGCTTCACTACAGACTGACGGGATACGACGCGTCAAGGCCATCGACTTTGACATGTTGCAGAATTCAGCGATGTTGCCACCGCCTGTGAGGGCAGACAACGGCCGCGCGAGTCAGCAAACATTTACTATAAGCAAACGGATTCGTTTCGTCCGGTTTGCGGTTTTGATGATTGTGGCTTTCGTTTGTCGAGTGTAACACGGCTCACCGAATTGTGTCAACCGCAGGAAATCGTTTTTACCAATCGACCCATGCGCCCCCTGTGCACGCCCAGACGGAAGCCGGCACGGGCACAGCATCGGTCCAATGCGCTGGATTTCCCGGACGCGCGTCAAGGTGCTACGATTTGCGGGCAAAATCGACCGCGATCATCATCGGCCGGAATTCCCCTGCGGACTGCATCCGCGCCGGCCGCCAAAGGAGGCAACCCAATGAAACCGTGGCGCACGCTCGCGCGTGAAGAAATCCTGTGTATGGGCGACGGCCGCTTTCTCCGGGTCGAACGCCACGCCGTGGAACTCCCGGACGGACAGGTCATCGACGACTGGCCGTGGCTCGTCACGCCCGATTTCATCAATGTCGTCGTCGAAACCGTTGACGGTCGCTTCCTCTGTTTCCGCCAGCCCAAGTACGCGGTCGACGGCATCTCGCTGTCGATCGTGGGCGGCTATCTGGAGCCGGGCGAAGAGCCCCTGCCCGCGGCTCAGCGCGAACTGCTGGAAGAGACGGGCTATGTGGCCGACGACTGGACGGACCTGGGCCGGTTTGCGGTCGACGGCAACCGTGGCGCGGGCACGGCCCACCTCTTTCTGGCGCGCGGCGCACGCTGGCAGCAACCCATCGACGCCGACGATCTGGAAGAACAGGACCTGCTCCTGCTGACCCGCACCGAATTGACCCAGGCGCTGGCCCAGGGCGAATTCAAGGTACTGCCGTGGGCCGCGGCGGTCGCCTTGGCCCTGCCCCACCTGGACCGCACCGACGACCCCACGCCATGACGACGCCATCCCCGAGCGCGGCAATGGCGTTGGACGACGTCGTCGCACGGCTGGCGCAACACCCCCGGGTCGACGGACTTGTGCTGGTCGGTTCCGCGCAAGGTGAACATCTCCCTGCGTACGCCGACTACGATCTGGTCATCGTGCTGGCTGCCAACCCGCTGCGGTTGCACGTGGGCGTCACCACCATCGACGCGCGCCTCACCGATCTGATCTTTGTGGAACGCAGCCACGTGCAGGCGATTCTGGACGCAAAGCATCCCGTGGACCCCGGCGAGTGGACCGGGCGGCTGGTCGCGTGGCTGCAAGAGGGCACGGTGCTGTTCGACCGCCACGGCGCCTTGGCGGCGGCCCAAGCGAAGGTGACGACGACATCTCTCCTGCGGCCGCTGGATGCAACCGACGTTACCCAGGCCTGCTTCGGCTTGAACTACAATGTGGCCCAGACTGCGCGTCTGTTGACGAGCGACGACCCGATCTACCAACTGGCGGCGCTGGTGCGCATGCAGTGGTTCGGCGTGGGCGATCTGCTGGCCCATTACCTGACCATCCGCAAACAGCCGTGGCGCGGCGAAAAGGCAGCGCTCCGCTATCTTCAGGCCCACGACCCGGCGTATCTGGCCAGGTTCCAGCGCTTCATGCTCACCACCGATGCCGCGGAAAAGTTTGCGCTCTACCGCCAACTGGCCGCGGACGCCACCGCACCCGCCGGCGGACTGTGGCCGGAGCACGCCACCGTCTTCCAGTTGGCGCGACCGGATGACGGCGCGGCGCTTCCGGTCACAGCCGCGGAGGCGTTTTGGACAGAGTTGATCGAGGGGGAATCACCATGCGACTGAGTTTGCTGATACTCGTGGCGCTGCTGGGAAGCGGCTGTGTGGCGTTCACCCCGGTGGCCGGCACGCCTGTGACAACGCCGCCCGGATCACAGACGGTGGAGGTCGTGGAGTTTACCGGCAACGGCGCCACCATGCTCGCGGCCGTGGAGGGGCTGCGGCAGGAACGCGGCACCCCGGTCGCGCATCGCTTTGTCGCAGTAACAGCCGCCGACGGCACGCTCTGGCAAGGTGAAGAGTTGCAGTTCGGCGATGGGACAACCGCCCTGACACAGCCGGTCAACAGCGGCGGCGCGGCGGCCTTGAGGATCGACGCGCCCGGCGACATTGCTTGGGATGCAGCGCTGACGGACACGTCGCTACGCAGCGCGGACGAGTTCGCCCGTCCCGCACCGGAGATCCGCTTCGTGCGCGCCCGGCTCAGCGGCGACGATCTGTGGAGTTTCGACGTGACGCTGGCCTACCCCGACACCGGCTGGAACGATTACGCCGACGGCTGGCACGTCGCCACGCCCGCGGGTGAGATTTTGGGGACGCGCGTCCTGCTCCATCCCCACGTCAACGAGCAGCCCTTCACGCGCAGCCTGGGCAATGTGGTCATTCCGGCCGACGTTGATACAGTGGTCGTACGCGCGCATACGCTCGTCGCCGGCTACGGCCCTGTGACCGTCACCGTGCCGCTCACCCAATCCGTCCAGTCCGCGCAATACGACGTCGCCAGGCCGTGACAACCAATGCGCTCAGCCACAGATAAACACGGATAGAACAGCAAGAACAGAGATAGTCATCTATTTCGTCTGCAATAGTCTCCATTGCCGACACAACAGGATAGCCCCACGGCTTTGCAGTTTAATCCGTGTTCATCTGTGTCCATCTGTGGCCGGCTCTTGTTGCTGTTCACGGATTCATTCGTCGTCGTCGATGCCGCCGGCGGGCAGCACGATGTCGACCACGGTGCCCTGGTCGTCGATGACGATGCGGAAGCCGAGCATGCCCAGCCACTGGCGTGCGTCTTCGGGGATGGGTTGGCCGACCGCGTCTTCGATGTTGTTGATGGACGATTCGACCGCGGCCTTGGTGAAGATGTCGTCCTTGCCCATCATGTCGAGCATGGCGCCCACGGCGAGATCACGGTTTTCGTCCACCTGTCCGCGCATGAAGCGCAGCACCTGCAGATCGACCTTGGCCGCGTCGATGTGGCGACGGAACCCGTCGTCGTCCACCACATAGCACGCGTCCGTTCCCACATAGGCAACCTCGGCCGGATTTTCGTCTTCGTCAAAGACCAGCCCGGCAAACATGGCAGTTGGAGCCATAGAAACCTCCGGAGAATAAGATTGAGGACTGAAGATTCAAGATTGGGACGACCGCCGCATACCGGTATGGGACGCATGGGCGTCGACGACCAATCTTCACTCTTCAATCTGGATTCTTGTCATTCCTCTACGCTGTGCGCACCAATCGGTCGCGCAGACCGGAGTAGCGCGCGGCCACCTTGTCGTTGCTCACGGCGATGCCCAACGCCCGGGGCTGGCCCACCAACACCACCAGCCGCTGCGCACGGGTGACGGCGGTGTAGAGCAGGTTGCGCTGGAGCATCATGTAGTGGGTCGTCATGACCGGGATGACCACCGCGGGGAATTCGCTGCCCTGGCTCTTGTGCACGCTGATGGCGTAGGCGTGGACCAACTCGTCCAGTTCCAGAAAATCGTAGACGACGCTGCGGCCGTCCATCTCCACCGCCACATGCTGCATCACCGTGTCCACCGCGGTGATGATGCCCATGTCGCCGTTGTAGACATCCTTGTCATAGTTGTTGCGGATCTGCATGACCTTGTCGCCGGCGCGATAGGCGCGGCTGCCGATCATGCGCTGGGGCTTGCCCTCGCGCGCCGGATTGAGCGCCTCCTGCAGCGCCGTGTTGAGCGCACCCACGCCGACCACGCCCCGGTGCATGGGGCTGAGCACCTGGATCTCCGCGGAGAAGCGATGCCGAATTTGTCCGGGATGCGTCGTCACCAGTTCTACGCAGAGCTGCGCACCGCGGCTCAGGCTCATCGGTGCGAAAGAAGAAGTCGGCCGCGTTCTGATTGTCAACACCGGCATCTGCCCCTGGTTGATGCGATGGGCATTGGTGATGATGTAGCTGTTGGCTGCTTGGCGGAAGATGGTGTCCAGGCGGACGACCTTGGCGAAAGAGTCAGGATTGAGGATTGAAGATTGGGTGGGCGACCAGTCTGCGCGCATCGAGGGCGTGGTCAGTGTGTCCAATCTTCAGTCTGCCAGATCCTCAATGGCGCCAATGATATCCTTCAGCATTCCCCGCGCCCACGCTGGACAACTGGTCCACGTCGCCTACAAAGAGCGTGCATGCCCGGCAGGACGGCAGCGAGCAGGCTGTTGGTCAGGACCACGTCGAGCATGGACGCTTCGTCCACGATGAGCAGCGCACCGTCCAGCGGCGACTCCTCGTTGCGGGCGAAGGTCATGCCGTCGGCGGGCTTGAGCCTCGAGCAGACGGTGGACGGTCTTGGCTTCGCCGGCCGGTGGTCTCGGCCAGGCGCTTGGCGGCGTCCGTGGAAGCGTACGCAGTACGTTTGCCCGCCTGCTCGCACAGTTGCAGAACCGAGCGCACGGTGGTGGTTTTGCCCGTGCCCGGCCGCCGGTGAGCACGGTGACGCGGTTGGGTCAGCGCGACTTCTGCACGGCCTGACGCTGTTTGGCCGCCAAAGCGAGGCCGTTGGTGCGTTCCAACGTGGCCAGCTTGCGTCCCAGTTGTAGCGCCCCTGCTGGAAGCCGGCCAGACGGCTCGCCCTCATAGGCGATGCGCAGCAGGCGGCCGGCCACACCCTTCTCGCTGAAAAAGAACGGCGTCAGGTAGACCGCGTGCTCCTCCTGGACCAGGTGCTGCGCTTGCTCCACCGTGGATGCGGCGTAGAAGCGCGCCGGCCTCGGCGATGAGTTGGGGAATTCCGTCGCCGGCACGCCGTCCCACCGAGGGTGGCGGCAGGTCGTCGCTGCCCGGCGCATCCACCACCTTGACCTGGTCGTCGTTCCAGAGGGTGACGATGCCCAAGCGCGCCTGCTCCACCGAAACGCCGAGCAATTCGGCCGCCTGCTGCGTGAGTTCGGCCGCTGGCAGAAAACGTTGCCCTGGTCGGTCGCCTGGTTGAGCGCGTAGGCCACGCCCGCGGCCCACGTTGGGAGACGTCCGCGGCAATCCCCAGCGAGCGTGCGATCTTGTCGGCGGTGAGAAAGCCGATGCCGAGGATGTCACGCCGCGCCGGGCGGTAAGAGATCGGTGCGCACGATGTCGATGGCATTCGTCGCCGTAGTATTCTTCAGATCTTGGTGGCCAAACTGGTGGTGACGCCGTGGCTCTGGAGGAAGAGCATCACTTCTTTGATGGCGCGTTTGTTCTTCCCAGAAGCCCGGGTGATCGTAGCCGCGCTTGGGGCCGACGCCCGGCACCTCGTGCAGCCGGTCCGGCGTCTCCTCGATGACGTTGAGCGTCTCTACGCCGAAGTGACGCACGATGCGCTTGGCCGTGACCGGGCCCACGCCTTTGATAAGGCCGCTGCCAGGTACTTCTCCATGCCCGCCGCCGTGGCCGGCAGCACCGTCACATCTGCTCCACCAGAACTGTTTGCCGTATTCGGGGTGCACCGTCCAGCGGCCGCGCAACTCCACCGACTCACCCACGTTGATGTCGGGCATGTTGCCCCGACCGCGACTTCGCCGTTGCGCCCAAAGCCGCGCCGCCACCGCGGCTGCGTTCGCCGAGGGCGAGTTTGGCGACAGTGCCGAGCCGTTCTCTTCATTGTGGTAGGTAACGTTCGACCACGCCCCGGAGCGTATCCATGGGCACAAGAGTACCAGAAGTGCGCGGTCGTGGGCAAGCTGTGTGGCGGAGACGGGTGTATCACAGATTTGAGGCAGACATGCGTCCAGTTCGCACGCCCTCGTACGAACGGTGGCATCGACCCGGCTTTGGCACAGCGGTTCGCACGAGGGCGTGCGAACTAAACAGGCGACTCATGGCATCGGCACCAAAATTGGAATACCCCGGTGGAGATGGGGGTGAGGCAACAAAAAAGCACGGACGCAACGTTACGTCCGTGCTTCATTTCCTTGCGACCATTGGGGCTTCACCAGTTGCGCCACATGCTTGCCTGCAAGTGGCATGGCCAGCGCCGGTGCAGGCTACGCCGCCATTGACTTCTGCCTGCGTAGACAGAACCGGGATCAAGCACGGGATGCTTGACCAGCGACGGCAACGGACGACTGGTCCGCGGATTGGTCAAACCGCTGCGTTCGCGGACGAGGCTGCTGTGAAACTCTTCCCCTGGCTGTGGGGCGGGCAATTCGGCGTGCACGATGCTGTTGTGGGTGCCGTACTGGTTATCGGCGGTGCCGTCGGCGTGGTAATCGGTCTGCCAGTGACCGTCCACAACATGACGGAACTGATAGCTCGTCCCGCGGCGCAGATCGAGTTCAACGCCAGACGCCGTCGTCCCTGGCGCATGGGAATGCTGGTTTCATCCCAGTCGTTGAACTCACCGGCCAAGTGGATGCGGTCAGCCCACACACAGGACGGTAGTTCAAAGACAACGCGGACATGGCCCGGCTGTGACGATAGACTTTTCTTGATCATGATTTCCTCCTCTCCGTAACCGTAGGCAACCCAAACGCCCATGCAACTCTTCTCGCTATGACGTTCGTGCGGTTGCGTCCTCGGGCGGATGCCCTAGACATGGATTCGCATAGACGGCTCCCGGTCACCAAACCTCTTATGCCGGTGGTCAGAGCCGGAAACTACGTGGATTTCTTGTCAGCTTACGACAATCGAAAGTGACCTCGAAAGGATCGTCGCGCCGCAATGTTAATGGCAGATTAAGTTTGTCCGACGATCTGTCCTGCGGTGGTTAACGTCTTGCAGTCTATTTATCAACAATTATCCACGATCACTGACCGACCGTCAACTAGACAGATCCTACAGTCTTTCGCCGACATTCATACGGCAATGTGACGGTGCGGGACGAATCCGGCAGGATGGTGAGCGATCTACCGGCAACCTACATCATGATGTCAATTCGATCCCATTGGGGAAGACTTTGTTTGGCAGCATTGTAGCTTCGAAAGCACAACAAAAAAAGGGACATCTGTCCCGCATTGATCATGCAATACGGGGCAGATGTCCCACCTGCTAAACGATCCCGTGCGTGGCTAGCCGATGACCACATTGACCAGCTTGTTGGGGACGACCACGACCTTGCGCACCTGTTTGCCGTCGATCCACTTTTGCACATTGTCCAGCGCCAGTGCGGACTTCTCCAGCGTCTCGCCCGGCGTGCCCGGCGCCACGATCAGCTTGTCGCGCACCTTGCCGTTCACCTGGACGACGATGGTGATTTCGTCTTCCTTGGCCTTTTCCGCGTCGGCCACGGGCCAGCGCTGCAGATGGACGCTATCCGTGTGGCCACGCCGGTGCCACAGTTCCTCGCTGATGTGGGGGAAGATGGGCGCCATCATCAGCACCAGCGCGTCGATGGCCTCATCCCAGACCGGCGCACCGACCACGGCCGTCTCCTTGGCCTTGATCAGCGTGTTGTTCAGTTCCATCAGCGCGGCGATGGCCGTGTTGAAGCGGAAGTTAGCGAAGTCGTCGGTCACCTTGATGATGGTCTGGTGCAGCTTGCGTTCCAGATTGCGCACGTCGTCGGCTGCCGGTTCAGCCGCGACCTGATCCGGAGCAGTGTCATCCAGCGCCACACTCCAGACACGATACATGAAGCGGCTCACGCCCTCGATCGCGGCGGGATCCCACGGCCCGCCTTGGTCCCACGGGCCGATGAACATCAAGTAGCCGCGCACGGTGTCGGCGCCGTACTTGTCCACCATCTCGTCCGGGTTGACCACGTTGCCCCGGCTCTTGGACATCTTCTCGCCGTCCGGCCCCAGAATCATGCCCTGGTTGAACAGCCGCTGCATGGGTTCGTCGAAGGGCACCACTTCCAGCTTGTGCAGCGCCTTGGTGAAGAAGCGCGTGTACAGCAGGTGCATGGTGGCGTGCTCGATGCCGCCCGTGTACTGGTCGACCGGCAGCCAGTAGTCGCCCTGCTCCTCGTTCCACGGCATGTCGTCTTCGTGGATGGTCTGGCCCTTCTGCCAGTACGGCGTCACGTAAGCGTAGTGATACCAACTGGAGCACATGAAGGTGTCCATGGTGTCGGTGCCGCATGGCCCGGGCCGCCGCACTGCGGGCACACACGTCCACGTTCAGGAAGCCGCCATGATACTTCGCGGGCTCTCGCCCGTGGCGCGAACTCCGCGTCGTCAGGCAGCACCACCAGCAGGTCCTCGTATGGCACAGGCACCATGCCGCGGTCTCGCAGTGAACGATGGAATCGGCGCGCCATGCGCTGGCGACTGATCAACCCAATCTGCGCAGCCGGTACGTGACTGCAAGATTCGCCCCGCTGCCAGTTGGCCACCAGCACTGTCGCGGCCCTGGACAACGCTTCCCCCTCGCCCTTGCCCGCGGCATCAGTCATGGCCCGGAGTTGACCATGACGCCTTCTTCAGACCACGCTTCTTCCAGGTCGTCGGCGCTGCTGATGGCGCCGTCCGGCGGCTGGACCACCAGCACGATGGGCAGGTCGAACTTTTTGGCGAACTCGAAGTCGCGCTGGTCGTGCGCGGGCACGGCCATGATGGCGCCGGTGCCGTAGCCCATCATCACGTAGTCGGCAATCCAGATGGGAATGCGCGCTTCGTTGACCGGATTGACCGCATAGCCGCCGGTGAAGACGCCGGTCTTCTCCTTGTCCGCGGCGGAGCGGGCGATCTCGTTCATGGCCGCGGCCTGGGCCTGGTACGCGGCGACGGACGCACGCTCTTCCGGCGTGGTCACTTTGTCGACCAGCGGATGCTCCGGCGCCAGCACCATGAAGGTCGCGCCCCACAGTGTGTCCGGCCGGGTGGTGAAGACCTCGATGGGATCGCCCTGCTCGGTGCGGAAGGTGACGCGTGCGCCCTCGCTGCGGCCGATCCAGTTGGTCTGCATCACCTTGACGCGCTCGGGCCAGTCGATGCGCTCCAGTCCCTCCAGCAGGTCGTCCGCGAACGCGGTGATGCGGAACTTCCACTGCTCCAGATCCTTCTTGATGACCTGGGTGCCGCAGCGCTCGCAGCGTCCGTCCCAGACCTGTTCGCGCGCCAGCGTGGTGTTGCAGTTGGGGCAGAAGTCCACCGGCGCCTTTTCGCGATAGGCCAGATTGGCGTGGTAGAAGCGCAGGAAGAACCACTGGGTCCACTTGTAGAAATCCGGGTCGCAGGTGATGGCCTCGCGGTCCCAGTTCCACATGGCGCCCATGCGCCGCATCTGCGTACGCATGCGCTCAATGTTGGCGTAGGTCCACTTGTTGGGATGGACGCCGTGCTTGATGGCCGCGTTTTCCGCGGGCAGGCCGAACGCATCAAACCCCGGCGGGAAGAAGACGTTGTAGCCGTTCATGCGGCGCCAGCGTGCGGCCGCGTCACTGGGCGTGAACGCGTACCAGTGCCCCGTGTGCAGGTCGCCCGACGGATAGGGCAGCATGGTCAGCGCGTACCACTTGGGACGGGTGGGATCCTCCACCGTGTCGTACAGTCCTTGTTCGGCCCAGGCTTGCTGCCACCTGGGCTCGATTTCGCTTGGGTTATATCGGTCAGCCATGAGTCTGTCTCCTCGGGCGCCGGCAACGTTCGTGGGGTCGCCGGCCTGGCATGGGTGCAAAGTTGGAGATTGCGTAGAAACACAAAACGTGAAACGCCCGCCGTTGCGACTCAGGGTCATCTCACGGTGTTCGTTCCACGTCTTCTTCTGGCCCGCGTGCCGGACGCCTCCGGATGGCGCGGGCTATTTAAGCGCGACCATGCCGCCGACGGCGGTCCTGGTCGGTGCGTTGCGTCTGGGTATAGAATTAAAGGTGCTCTGTGCAACCTGATACCCGTTCATGATCGTTAGTATAGCATAGATCGGTTCAATGTGTGCAAGGAAAAGACGCCGTCTGCATGACGCCGTCTGCGTGAAGGCCTCATCCGGCGCACACTCTTGCAGAAGGAGCATCCAATGTCCCACCCGGCAGCACTGGCCGACATCGGCCGCGATCCCGAACAACTGGAACTGACCTATCGCCGCGCCGCGTCCACAGGCGATGCCGCCGCCTTCGTCGCGGCCATCGACCGCGCCCACGCCGACGCGCCCAACGATCCACTCTACGCGGCGTGGCACTATCGGCTGGCCTATGCCGCGGCCCAACTTCAGGAACAGATTCCAGCGCGTTCCATTGCGTGGGTCAAGGCGCTGGTGCTCGGCGTCGTCAACGGCGCGCTGCTCTGGCTCATGTCCGATCCCACCCGGCTGCTCAACGGCGAAGCGCCCGAGGTTCTCATCTTCTGGGCGCCGGTCAGCGCGGTGATGGTGTTGCTCCTCCTGGCGTGGGCCGGCACGCCACGTTGGCCTGTTTTGGCGGCCGATGTCGTCGCGCTGGTCCTGTTGGCCGGCTTTGCGCGCACGGCTTACGTCTGGCTCGACACCGAGCAACTGCGCAGTTACTACCTGCAACTGATGCTCATCCACATGCCGTTGCTGGCCTGGTCCGCGGTCGGGATCTACCTGCTGTGGGCCACGGGCGTGGTGCAGGGACGGGCGTTTCTGTTCCTGCTCAAGTCCCTGGAAGCGTTCATCGTGGCGGGTCTTTTTGCCATTGCCGGCGGCCTCTTCGTCGCCGTCACCATCGGTCTGTTCCAGGCACTGGGCATCGAGTTGAGCGAGTGGATGGTGCGGGTGTTGGTGGCCGGGGGCGGCGGGCTGTTGCCGCTGTTGGCCGTGGCCATCGTCTACGATCCCACTGTGCCGCCTGCGCAGCAGTCATTCACCGACGGGCTCAGCCGGCTGATCGCGATGCTCATGCGCGTGCTGCTGCCGCTGACGCTGCTCGTGTTGCTGGTCTACCTGGCCTTCATTCCGTTCAACTTCTGGGCGCCGTTTGAGAACCACGATGTGCTCGTAATACAGCGGCATGCTCTTTGCGGTCATGGCCATGTTGATCGGCGCGACGCCGCCCGAGGCACGTGCGACCTCGGCGCAGACCGCCACCTGGTTGCTCGAGGCCTGATCGCTGTCGCCTTGGCCACGCCGCGCTCGTCGGCCTCTATGCGCTGGCAGCCGTATCGGCTATCGCACGTGGCAGGACAGGTGGACGCCCAACCGCTTTGCGTTCGTCGGGAACAGATCTGCATCAACGTGGGGATTCTGGTGGCTGCTCCTGGCGCAAGTGCGTGCATCCCAAGCAACGTGGCTGAACGTGGCAGCGCATGTTTGGAAGCAGCGCCGTCGTCCCTGCACGCGCTGTGGACGGTGGTGGTGATTCTTGTGCTGCCGTGGGTATTTTAGGATTGGAAGATTCGAAGATTGGAGCGACCGCCGCGATTGTCGATGGTTCGTCGGGCGTCGACGCCAATCTTCAATCTTTAATCCTGCTTCCCACCGTTCGCCCCGTCAACCGGACTTCGACGCCGGCGGCTGGGAGACAAGGCCGATGTTTTTCGGCCCTTGAAGGGAAACGTCACCTGTTCGTAGGGGACGGCGTGTTCGTCGTAGTACCGTTTGCGATGGCCGCGACCAACTCATCGCAGCCCAACTTCTCCTCAGCCAGAACTGCAGCACGGCACGATGATGACGGGACGCACCAGCCGCCGATGCCGCCACAGGCCGGTCGCTTCGTCCGGATGCAGCCGACCACGAGAGTCGTAATGGCCAGCCATGGACTTGATCGTATCGGCGACCCGCGCTCCGCCCATGAGGCCGGGCTAACGGATCGATGACTTCGCTCCGGTAGTTGTAGCGTTTGTTGAGGACTAGCGACAACATACCCTGACCGCCGGCCACATCGGCGATGTATTCGATCGACTGGCCGAAGTAGTCGGCGATGAAGGCGGCCAGCACCTCGAAGCGTTCCGGTCCGCCGTGAAAGCGATGCTGTGTCTTGCGTCCCATGACTCACGGTATCAGGCGGCCTCGTCTCGCCTGTATGACCGCCTCGCTGCCCAGCGCCACCGGCGTCAGCCAGTTCCACCTGTCTTCCAGTTCACCGCGCACGATGCCGAAGAAGACATCTTGAATGGCTTTGGTGATGGGACCGCGTCCTTCGCCCACGTCCATGCGGTCCACCGAGCGTGCGGGCGTGATCTCAGCAGCGGTGCCGGTGAAGAGATCTCGTCGGCCAGGTAGAGCATCTCGCGCAGCAGCGTCATCCTCGGTGACGGTGTAGCCCAGGTCGCGCGATGGTGAAGCGCGCAGTTGCGTGATGCCGCCGAGGATGCTGTTGGCCAGCGGCGGCGTTGTAGATGTCGCCCTTGTAGATGACGAAGATGTTCTCGCCGCTGCCTTCGCTCACGTAGCCGTTGACGTCCAACGATGCCTTCGTTGAAGCCGTTGTCCTTGGCCTCCATGACGATGCTCTGGCTATTGACGTATTGGCGCGATCTTGACCGACGCGGTGAGTGTGCTTTGAGGCCGTGGCGCCAACTTTGCTCACCTGCGCATCGACCCCGTTCTCCAGCGCCTCGGCGCCCAGGTACACGCCCCAGGGCACCGCCGCCAGAATCGACTCGACCGGGCAACCGCCGCCGTCCACGCCCAATGTGTTATAGCCACGGAAGACCAGCGGGCGCAGGTACGCACTGCGCAGATTGTTGGCACGGATGACATCGCTTAGCCGCGGACATCCGCGTCCACGGTGTACGGTGCGGGGATGTGCGCCACCCGCTACAGCTAAAGCTCAGGCGCTCGAAGTGCTCGCGCCCGCGGAAGATGGCCGGGCCCTGGGGTGTCTCGTAGGCGCGGATGCCTTCAAAGACGCTGCTGCCGTAGTGGAGCGCATGGGTGAAGACGTGGACTTGCGCCTGGTCCCACGGGATAATTTCGCCGTTCATCCAAATGTAATCGGCACGCATGGCCATGGTGCGGGTCTCCTTTACGTCGATCGTGGCGCGATCGAGTGCTTTGTCAATCTGTTCGGGAAAATCGATGCAGATGATTGTAGACCCTGACGCCAATCCGGTCAAAGTAGGAAATTAGTTTCTATGTTGAGGAGGATGTCACAATCCACGAACGGTCAGTACGCCGTAGTCCCTCTTCCTTCCACTCACGAAAACGTTGTCGCCATTGCGCAAATAGCCTCTCTCCGTGAAGCACCTTGCCGTCATTTGAGTGCTTCCAGCACAATCGAATGCTTCTGCATCATCATCAACTTCCACTCATCCGCGAATAGGCGTGGACTTGAATGGGCGAAAGCCGGGCCGTAGCCGCATCAACTCACGAAAACGCAATGTCGCATCGTCAGGTAGATCGCCGCCGATCACCAATGCTATCAATGTCACTGTCAACTTTGTGCTCATTGCGCGCCCGCTGGCCCAAACAGAACGATGCAGTCAGGTGCGTATGCGTTTGCCACAGTATTCGCATACTGATCAGCCCAGATCGGAAGCTGCTCCGTCGTCAGTATTTTCTCCAGCATCGGACACATTCCCTTTCAGGAAAGCCATCAATACCTGCACCTGATTTAGAGCCTCCAGCGCAGCCTCTTGATCATAGTCGGACTCGACTTCGATGCAAACCGTCGGGATAGCGTGGCCGCATGTAATGTTCGTCCAAAGCTAATGCTTCAGCATGTGGAGCCTGGGACGAATCTGCCAGAAAAGACAACACAATATTGATCGAGCGACGGGATACTGTGGCCCCAGGGGACGTTCACTGACTTTGTAAAGCGCAGCCTTGAGCGCCTTTTCGGCAACCTGTTGGCGAAGAATGCGCATGGCCCATATCGCGCCAACCCGTACAACGCCTTGGCAGTTTCCAAATCGTCTGCCGCCTGATGTGACCAACGCTCTGCCAGATCATCCATGCATGCTCTCCCCCTACGCCTCCCCCAACAACCGATCCACCGCGGCCGTCAACTGACTCAGCGTGGCGGCGATGGCGACGTTGTCGCAGAGCGGCGCGTACTGGAGCATGTCGCTGTCGCCGCTGCCCCACATGGCGGGCGGCTCGGGATTGATCCAGATGGTGCGCCGGCTGCGCTCGGCAATGCGCTTGAAAATCTCCAACTGCGGGTTGTTGTAGTTGTTGCGCCCGTCACCCACCACGATCACCGTGGTGCGCCGGTCCACCGTGTCCATGAAGCCCTTGGCGAAACCCTCCAGCGCATAGCCCAGATCGGTGCTGTAGTAGCCCGGCGGCATGCGCACGAGCACGTTGTCGATGGCTTCGTCCGCCTGGCGCCCCTCGAAGTCGGGCGTGATGTACTCCAGGTGATCGATGAAGGCGAAGGCGTGGGTTTTGGTCACCACGTCCTGCAGTTGGTAGACGAGACTCAGCATCAACTCGGAGCAGTAGCGCATGGACGTGCTGATGTCGCAGACCACCACCAGTTTGGGCTTGAGCCGGTGGTCCCGGTGGCGGATGTCGATGGGCACGCCGTCATGCTTGAGATTGGCGCGGATGGTCGCCTTGGCATCCAGTTGACCGGTCTTGGCGCGTTTCTGGCGCAGGGCAATACGGCTGCGCAGCCGGTTGGCCAGGCGACGCACCTCCTGGCGCAGAATCTGCATCTCCTTGTCCGAGAGCCGACCGAAAGGGCGATCCATCAACTCGTCGATGTTTTCGCCTTGGGGCGGTTGCTCGCTCATGTTCTCGGCAATGCGTTGACCGGCAAAGTGGTTCATCTGTTCTTGCAGCGCCTGCTCGTTGGCCTTGATGAGACCGCGCATCTGCTCCAAGCGCTCTTTGCTCATGCCCATCTGGTTGAGCAGTTCCATCATGTCGCGCATGGCCTCGCGCACCTCGTCGAACTGGAGCGCGCGCATCATGCGCTTGGCCATCCAGTCCTGGTAGCGCAGGTCGTCCATGCGGTTGAGGCCGACCATGTTGCCCAGTTGGTTGAGTTCCTCCTGGCTCAGCTGCTCACCGCGCAGCAGCTTCTCCATGAGTTCGCGCAGCTTCTCGTTGAACATGCGCAGCGCCTGGGCCAGCATCTGCGCTTCCTCGGGCGACATGTCCTCCATGACGTTCTGCATGTCGGGCGCGTCGCCGCTGTCGAAGAAGAGCGGGAAGAGCTCGTCAAAGACCGGCAGACTGTTGATGTCCTTGACCAGCGTCGAGCGCAGGCTCAGCCGGAAATCCTCCCGGTCCATCACGCCCAGATCTTCCACGGCGCGAAATGCATCGGCGCTCTCGGCCATGCTCACGCGCACACCGCCGGCCCGCAGCGCGGCAATAAACTTGATGATTCGATCTTCCATGGGTCATCTCCTTGAGGGGCGAGGGGCGGATTGCGAGGGGCGACTTGCGCGTACCCACCACCCGAAAACCCGACCATCTCACCACCTCAGTCGCGCCAGCGATACGCGCCGTACTCGTCGTCGTCCACGTCGACCTTGCCGCCGGTGGAGATTTGCAGTCGCCGGCGTACTTTTTGCAGGTCGGTCTCGTGTTTGAGCAGCACGCTCAGCGTATTCTGGAGCGTCTCCGCATCCAGTTGTTTGGCGTTGAGCGACACCAGGGACTTGGCCCAATCCAGCGTCTCGGAGATGCTGGGCGACTTGCGCAGGTCCAGATCGCGCAGCTTGTGCACCAGCGTCACGGCCTGCTGGGCCAGCTTGGGATTGAGCTCCGGCACCTTGAGTTGCACCACCGCCAGTTCCTGCTCCACGCTGGGATAGCCGATGAAGAGGTAGAGACAGCGGCGTTTGAGCGCCTCGCTCAGTTCACGCGTGTTGTTGCTGGTCAACAGCACCAGCGGCTTGTGGACTGCGGCCAGTGTGCCCAGTTCGGGCACGCTCACCTGGAAGTCGCTGAGCACCTCCAGCAGGAAGGCCTCGAACTCGGCATCGGCGCGGTCGATCTCGTCGATGAGCAGCACGGTCGGCTCGGGGCTGAGGATGGCGCGGAGCAGCGGACGCTGGAGCAGGAAGCGCGTGGAGAAGAAGACGTCCTCCTCCTGCGCCAGCCGGTCGGCCGCATCGGCCAGGCTGGTGCTGTCGGCCAAGGTCTCGTGGAGCTTCTCGCGCAGCAACTGGGTGTAGAGCAGTTGCTTGGCGTATTCCCACTCGTAGAGCGCCTTGGTCTCGTCCAGCCCCTCATAGCACTGAAGGCGGATCAGTTCACGCCCGGTGGCGGCGGCAATGGATTTGGCCAACTCGGTCTTGCCGACGCCGGCCGGGCCTTCGGTCAACAACGGTTTGCCCAGTTGTTGCATCAAATAGGTCGTCGTGGCAATCTCGTTGTTGGCGATGTATTTTTGCTCACCCAGCGCATCTTTGATGGCCGAGGGGGAGCCAAAACTCTTGGTTGTGGTCACGAAAAGGGTCTCCTGTACGGAACGGAACGCCGAAGGATGTGCATTGACCGGCAATGCGGCAGGAACGCACGGACACAAACACAGCGGGGACCGGCAACCTGTGCCGGCGGACTGCCTGCAAGTGTACCCAAGAAGAGACGGGATGACAACCAACGGATTGCCGCCCCCTCCACTCTCCGCTACAATCAGGGGCGGCGGGCTTCACAGGCATGCCCCCATTGAACACCCCAACGAACGGACAGGAAGTGAACATGCATACAGATCGCTTGATCAGTTTCACCCAGGCGCTCGTCCAGCGGCCCAGTCTTTCCGGCGAGGAAGCCCAGGTCGCCGCGCGCGTGGAGGAAGAGATGCGCGCCCTCGGCTTCGACACAGTGGACACGGACGCGTACGGCAATGTCATCGGCGTCGTCAACGGTGCGCAGCCGGGCAAGACGCTGCTTTTCGATGCGCACACCGACACCGTGGGCATCTCGCCCGGCGTCCCCTGGGACCGGGACCCATTCAGCGGTGCGGTGGCCGACGGCGCCATCCACGGCCGCGGCGCGGCCGACATGAAGGGGGCGCTGGCCGCCATGGTCCATGCCGCGGCGGCGGTGGACCGGAGCGCGCTGCGCGGCCGCGTCGTCGTCAGCGCGTCCACGCTGGAAGAGGTGCTGGAAGGCGTGGCGCTGGAACAGGTGATGGAGCGCTACCCGCCGGACTTCGTCGTCATTGGCGAGGCCAGCAACTTGACGCTGGTGCGCGGCGGGCGCGGGCGCGCCGAGATTCACCTGGAGACGGTCGGCCGGCCGTCCCACTCGTCGGCGCCGCAGCAGGGGCGCAACGCCGTGCTCGACATGATGCGCGTCATCGCCGTGGTGGAGGCGCTGCCGCTGCCGGACCATCCGCGCATGGGGCCGGCCATCAACGCACTGACCGACATCATCTCCGACCCGTACCCGGGCCACTCGGTCATCCCCAGCATCTGCCGCGCCACCTACGACCGCCGCCTCCTTCCGGGCGAGACGATCGATGACGTGCTCGCGCCCATTGCCGGCGCGCCGGAGATCGCCGACATCCGGCTCAACGCGACCATCGGCACGGGCGAGTATGCGGCCTTCACCGGCCATCTCTTCGTGAAGGAGAAGTTCTTCCCGGCGTGGCTGTTGCCGGAGGACGACGCGTTCGTGCAGACGGCGCTCAACGCCTTGGCCGGGGCGAATCTCGCCACCACGACCACGGCCTACCGCTTCTGCACCAACGCCGCCTACAGCGCGGGCGTGGCCGGCGTGCCCACCATCGGCTACGGCCCGGCCACCGAAGCCGACGCCCACATCATCAACGAGCGGCTGCAGATCGACGATCTGGTCGCGGTGGCGAACGGGTATCGGGCGATCATTGGGGCGGTGTTGGGGGCGTAGGGTTTGGGGTGGTGGGGTTTTGGGGTGGTGGGGTTCGAGGTGGTCGGGTTTGGAGTCATCGCAGGGAGGGTCAGGTCAGCCCCCACGACCCTAAGACCCCACAACCCCAACACTCCACAGCTTGTCAATCATCTGCCGACGCGGACGCCAGCGGTGTGTCGGCCGTGCGCCAGGTCCAGATGGACCAGAGCACGCCGGGGATGACGCCGAGGATGGCCATCCACCAGATGACGCCGCTCAGGCCGGCGCTGAGGTTGTCCAGCCCCCAGCCGACGGCCCCGGCGCTGATGGCGCTGGCCAGCGTGAACATGGCGAACTCGGTGGCGAAGACACGCCCGCGCACCTGGTCCGGCACGGATTCGTACAATAATTGGGTCGAGAAGACCCAGATGACGCCGCCGCCGAAGCCGCGCAGCAACATACCTACCAACACGAGCCAGAAGGCCACCAGCGGCGCGGTCATGGCGATGCCGGCCACGGCGATGAAGTAGGAAATGGCGATGGCGACGCGCATGGGCTGCGGCCGGTCGCCGGTGAAGCGGCGCATCCAGATGGGGCCCAGCCCCGTGCCGATGCCGGTCAGCGCAAAGAGCAGGCCCAGGCTGATGCCGCCACCTTCGCCCATGACGAAGATGCGCTCGCCGATGATGACTTGGATGACCTGGAAGCCGCCGCTGAAGAAGAGCGAGTTGATGGCCTTCTGGCTGGCGACGGCCAAGGTTGCAGGGTGATCGCGCAGATAGCGCAGGCCATCCGCATACTGCTTCAGAATGTTGGCCACGCCCCGGCTCTGTGCGGCCAACCCCGGCACGTGGGTGTAGGTGATGCGCGCCAGGATGATGGCGGACGCCAGGAAGGTCAACGCGTCGATGATGAAGGCGGGATAGACGCCGAACTGCCCGGAGACCAGACCGCCCAAAGCGGTGCCCACGGCCAGCATGACCGACCACGTCGCCGAACTCAAGGCATTGGCCGCACCCAGTTGGGGCCGGTCGACGATGTCGGGCAGGATGGCATTGCGCGTGGGGAAGAAGAAGCCGCTGATGCCGAGTTGCAGCGCGGTCAGCGCGTAGAGCAGCCACACGTCGCCCGCATCGCGCACGAGCAGAAAGCCGAGCACCACCACCCCGCGCACCAGGTCGGTCACGATGAGCAGATGCTTGCGGTTGTAGCGGTCCGCGGCCACGCCGGCGAAGGGCGAAATCAGAAAGGGTGCGAGCATGCGTACCACGAAGAGGCCGCCGATGGCCGCGCCGGAGCCGGTCAAACTGGCGATGAGAGAGGCCGACGCGATCAGGTTGAACCAGTCACCCAGCAGGCTGACGATCTGCCCGAACCAGAGATGCCGAAAATTGGCATTCTCGCGGACGAGTTTGCCGTAGCCGCCTGCCGCTGTTGAGGTCGTCATCGCGTCTACGCGTCCAAATTGAGGATGTCAGTGCGGATCGCGCCGCGGGAACGGAGGGTGCCTGCGCCTTCGGTGAGGATCGCCAGCGACCCGTCCACGGCGAAGTCCCGGCTCCACGCCCGCACGTAGTCCACCCAACTTGCGGGCGTCTCGGTGGTGTGCACGGTCCAAACGCCCCAGGTGAATTGCAGATTCTGGCACGTCTGCTCGTCCGGGCTGAAGGCGACGATCCACATGGGCAAGCGGAAGCGCGCCAGCCGCTGGGCCGTGATCCCGCTGTGGGTGGGGACGAAGACCAGCGCCGGGTCCAATGTCTCCGAACTCAGGAAGACGTTGAGCGAGACCAGGTCTTCGAAGGCGATGCGCCCTTGCTCGTGCTCGGCTTGCAGCAGCGCACCCACGGCCCGTTCGTCCGACGGGAAGTCGGCCTCGGTCACCGTGGCGATGCGGGCCATGACGGTGACCGCGTCGGCCGGAAACGCGCCCACCGCGGTCTCGCCCGAAAGCATGACACAGTCGGTGCCGTCGAGGATGGCGTTGGCCACGTCGGTCACTTCGGCGCGGGTGGGCCGGCGGTTTTGGATCATGGACTCGAGCATGTGCGTGGCGGTGATGACCGGTTTGCCCACCCGGTTGGCCCGCCGGATGAGCCGCTTCTGGGTGGCCGGCACCAACTCCACCGGGATCTCCACGCCCAGGTCACCCCGGGCCACCATCACGCCGTCCACCGCGGCCAGGATCGCGTCCATGTTGTCGAGCGCGCCGGCGCGCTCGATCTTGGCGATGACGAACGGGTGATAGTCCAGGTCGGCGGCGGCCGCACGCACGGCTTTGATGTCATCCACATCCTGGACGAAGGACTGGCTGACCGCATCCAGCTTCAATTCGGCGGCGAAGCGCAGGAAGGCACGGTCCTCTTCGGTGAAGGCCAGGATGCCCAGATCGATGCCGGGCAGGTTCATGCCTTTGCGCGAGTTGATGGGTCCGCCCACCTCCACCCGGCACCGGACATCGTCGCCCTCGATCGCCTCCACGCGCAACTGCACGTAGCCGTCGTTGAGATAGATGCTGTCCCCGGGCGCGACCACTTGGGGGAGACGGGCAAAGCTGTGGGAGGCGCGGCCGGCGTCGCCGACGATGTCATGCCCCACCAGCGTGAACGGCGCGTCCCGTTCCAAGTCGACCGGGCCGTTCGCGATCTCGCCCAGACGGATCTTGGGACCGGGCAGATCGCCCATGATGGCGATGCGGCGGCCTTTGTCTCGGGCCACGCGCCGAATCGCGGCGATGACGCTGCGGTGCGTGTCCAGATCGCCGTGCGCGAAGTTGATGCGCGCGATGTTCATGCCCGCGTCCATCAACTGGCCCAGCACCTCGGGAGATTGAGATGCCGGGCCAATGGTGCAGACAATCTTGGTCTTCTTGGACGGAAAACTCCGTTTCATGCTCAAGACTCGACGGCCGTACCGCGCGGACGCTTGACGAAGAGGGCCCAGGCGCCGATGACCACACCAATGGCGACCAGCATCCATCCGCTGGTCTGGAGCAGGCTGAACCGTCCGCGCGAGAAGAAGATGAGCACACCCCAGGCCAGCAGGATCAGATCGAGCAGAACCGGGCCCCACTCAAATGCTTTGCCGCCGCGGGAGAAGAAATCGTTGAACAGCCCCACGCCACCGTATGCGATCAAAAACGCGGCAAAAATGTTGAACGCGGTCGTGATACTTACGAAGTCTCCCCAGACCAGGAACAACATGATGATGCCGCCGACCAGACCGATGATGCCGCGAATAAAGCCGGTATCCGTGTAGCGTTCGCGACGGGCGATGGCCTCCACAACACCGGCTACGAGCAGGAAGCCGGCCGCCGCCAACCCGATGAGGTTCGTGGCGTTATCCGGCGAAAAGAGAATGAAAATCCCGAATGCCAACGCAGCGATGCCTTCGATCAACCCACGTACCCAACGGTTTTTTTCCATGATGATGTCCCTTGTGTCGATGGCTGTAGGATCATTGCCGATACAATGTAGCGTTCAAATGTCGTCTGACGTACTAAGATTGTCGAAAATCTACCGTCAATATGCCCTAATCTTGGGCAACACGCAAGGTAAAAATCGGGGTTGGGCCTAGCGCTTGAGCATGGGCGGCAACTCGAACTCGGGCGGAATCGGCGACACGTACGGGCGACCGCCCATGCGCGCAGCGAAATCAGCCTGGGCAGCTTCGCGCAGTTCGGCATCGGTCAACAACTCGGCCGTCATCACGGCCAGCCCCTTGGCCGCCTGGACCGCGGCCTTGCGGCCGATGCTCATGCCGTGACAGGCCGTGGCGCCCCACGTGTGCATGGAAACGCCTTCCGGCACCGACGGCATGCGCAGGCCCATGGTCGGCACGATCTTGCTCACATCGCCCACGTCGGTGGAGAAGCCCATGCGCGGCTCGTCGAGCAACGGCGTCACCGTGCCGGCCAGCCCGGTGACGGTCAGCCCCATCTCCGCCTGCACCTGGCGGGCAAAGGCCTCTTCCTCGGCATCGAAGACCGGCGTGCCCACCTGATCCAGCACCTGCTGCATCCGTTCCGCCAGCGGACCGTTGGGCATGAGATCGTGGACCGCGCCTTCAAAGGTCACCTGGGCGCGGGTGCGCGTGGCCAACGCCGCCCCCTCGGCAATCTCCTTGATCCAGGCCACGTAGTCGTTGACCTGCTCCAGCGTGGCATCGCGGTAGGCAATCTGCACACGGGCGTAGTCGGGGATGATGTTGGTCGCCTCACCGCCCTGCTCCACGATGTACTGGACGCGGCCGGTGGGCTGCATCTGCTCGCGCATCAAGTTGACGCCGTGGGTGAAGAGTTCCACGGCATGGAGGGCGCTGCGTCCCTGCCACGGCTGGCTGCCGGCATGGGCCGTCGTGCCGTAGAATTCGACGATGAGTTTGGTGTTGGCGGCGCTGCGCACGTGGAAGACGGCCGCCGCATCGTCAGGATGCCAGTGCAGGCAGACGTCCAGGTCGTCGAAGACACCGGCGCGCGCCATGTAGACCTTGCCCTGGCCGCCCTCTTCCGCGGGCGTGCCGTAGAGGCGCACGGTGCCCGGCAACGCGCCCGCCTGCACGGCGCGTCCCACGGCCAACGCCGCGCCCACGGCCGCCGACCCGATGAGGTTGTGGCCGCAGCCGTGGCCGTTGGTCAGGCCGTCGGCCCGGGGCTCACGCCGGGGCACGGGCGCGTTGCCCAGGCCCGGCAGCGCATCGTACTCGGCCAAGATGCCGATCACCGGTTCGCCCGCGCCGATCTCGGCCACGAACGCGGTGGGGATGCCGGCCACAGTGCCGTGGGTGATGGCGAAACTGTGTTCTTCCAGGAGTTCCTTGAGAGCAGTGGCCGAACGGACTTCTTCTAGCGCACTTCAGCGAAGTCCCAGAGGGTGTCGGCGGCGGTCTCGATGAGCGGCGCAAAGTCATCGACGACGGCCTGGAGGTCGGGGCGAGGTTGGTCATGGTCGTCTTCTCCTCTGGCAATGGCGTGGAATTGACGACCCCAGTGTAGCACGTGGATGGGATGAACCAATCGTAGTGTTGGCGGCGGCGCGCCTGACTGGAGAAGACGTCCGGTCGAGTTCGCACGCCCACGTGCGAACGGCGCAACTGCGGCTTTGGCAAAGTGGTTCGCACGAGGGCGTGCGAACGAAACAGAGTAGGCGGGGGGCGGACTTCCCGGAAGCCTCTGTGAGACTCCTGCCGCGGATCGTGAGAGTGGCTTCCGGGAAGTCTATCGGTAGAGTCAATAGGAGCGTTTGCGGCCGAAGAACGAGCCGAGCAGGCTGCTGCCCAGGACGCTCAGATCGTCGGTGACATCGCCGTCGCCGTCCATATCGAGCATGGCGGCCAGACCGGTGAGTTTCTTCTCGGTGGGATCTGCGCTCTGCTGCAACATGGCTGCCATATCCTGCGCGCTCATGTTCTGCTCTTTCTTCTGCCGAGCCAGTGCACCCATGACCAGCGGCGCGGCCATGGTCATGAGTTGGGCCACGGTCTTCTTGTCCAACCCGGTCACCTGGGCGATGCCGTTCTCGACCGTACCTTCCTTGCCGCCGAGAATGTGGCCGAGGATCTTGGCGCCGTCGTTCATGGTCGCGGGGTCGGACATGTAGCCCATGACGTCATCCAGGATGCTGCCGTCGTGGTTGCGATCCAGCGCTTCCATGAGCGCATTGGCGCCTTCAGGCGTGGACGTGTTCTTGCCCAGCGCACCCAACAGGATGGCATGGCCGCGCTCAGCGCTTGTTCGGTAGCCTGACTGTTGGCGCCGAGTTGCTTGGCCATTTGGTGCACGGTGTTCTCGGGTCGATGGAACCGGACAGCAGTTCGAGGACTGAAGGGCATGGCATTTGTCTCCTTGAGTGGATGGATGAAATTCGCGCAGATCAGTTAACAGCACGGACGGCAACGCCGGTGGACGAGCCACTGCACGCAAATTCCTACAGTCCCCGTGGTGCCCAAAGATGTAGGCTCGTGCGCGATGTTGGCCGCCATACAGACGAAAATTCACGCGAAGGCGACGTTCAGGATGAGGGGTTCAGGAGACGGGCGACGGAAAGCTGCGGAACGGGCTGCGACCGATGCCCGGCCAGATGCGCACCACGCCGAAGAAGGCGCGCACGCCGATCCACACATTGGTGGCGACCCAGACCCACGTCAAACGCGGGGCGCGCTGGTGTTGATGAGCGCGAGACCGAGCGCGCCGGTGACTGTGGCCAACATGACCACATTGCGCAGATAGCGGGGAAATCACCCGTGCCCCAAAGGATGCCGTCGGTCACGAACGCAAAGGCATGATGTATTGGATGAGCACGGCCATGAGCCAGGCGGGCAGAAGACCGACCACGCTGCCGGCGGCACCAACAACTGGGCCAGCTACGGCCGAACCACATGAAGCCGCTCAGGAGCACGCTCCAGCACCACGGCCCACAGGCTGGACACTGCCGCCACGCGGCCGTTTGGCCCACCACACCGGAGCCGATGAAATAGCCGATGAGGCTCTGCGCGGTGATGGCCAGCGGCAGTCCAGCCCCAGCGCGGCAAAGATCCAGAACTGGCGGATAGCCCGATCACGCGCCGCTCGGTGGCCGATCTGTGAAGTGTGACGCGTAGCCGCAGGATGAAGAGGTTGAGTGGCCCGTACGCAGGAAGAGATCACCGCCGATGCGCATGAGGCCGGATGCCTCGGCCAGACGCAACTGCGCCGGCCAACCCAGCCGGGTGATGACCATCCACAGCGCGCCAGCGCACCCAGCCACTGGGCTGCGGCGCTGGCCATGGCTGCACCGGCAAATGCCCAGCGCCGGCAACGGCCCGACGCCTGTGATCAGCAGTGCGCCCAGCCTGATGTTAACGGTGCTCAGCCCCAGCGCGATCCAGAGGGGCGTGCGCATGTCCTGTTGGCTGCGCAGCACACCGAAGGCTGACAACAAGATGAGAACTGCGGCGCCCAGCAGTCGCCAGCGCATGTAGACCACCGCGCCCTGTTCCACCGTCGCCGTGGCGCCCAGTGCGCGGTTGATGATGCGCCGGCCAGCGCCGTGCCGATGGCGATCAGCACCAGCCCGAAGACGATGCTGAAGATGGTGCCAGCGCCGCCACGGCGCGCGGCGCGCCCGGGTGCGCCCTCGCCCCAAGGCCTGGGCCACTTCGGTCTGGGAGCCGATGCCCAGAAAGTTGAAGATCCAGAAAATTTTCGACAACGCCGCCGTGCTCACGCCTGAGCGCACAAAGGTGCTCTCCGGCTCCCCAGCCGCGCCACGAACGTTGTGTCGACCAAACCCGTCAACGGCTCGGCCACCAGCGAGACCAGCACCGGGATCGGACAGCAAGCAGCACCGTGCGATGGGCCGGCTCACGAAGGGATGCGCGCCGCCCTTTCGCCGGTTTTGTTGCCATTGTCATTCCTGCTCCCGCGTCAACATATCCTCCAGCTTAGCCTACCTGCGTTATTGAACCAAATGAGCAATGAGAAATTACCGTTGACCAATGAGCAATTTCGGGTTATTGCTTATCGGTCATTTCTCATTGCTCATTTGGGAACCGCATCACAACTGCTGCTCGTTCCGGTCTTCGTAAGGTGATGACCAGCGTCGCGCCGAAGTCGCCGCTGGGTTCGGCGTCGGCTGCCACCGGCGGCAGGTCGGCGCCCAGGGAGAGGATGGCGCGGTCGGCGCTCCAAAAGATGCGCTCCGGACCGATGCTCGTCACAAACCCGCTGCGTTCCAGGATCGTCTCCACGCGCGGCTGGACCGCGCTGCGCAACAGATCACCGCCACCCTGATGCTGGCGCTGCCACAACTCGAGCAGCACTTCGATCCCCGTGGCGTCCACCAACGGCACGCCGCGCAGCGAGAGGATCAACGTCGCGTCGGCCGGATCCTGGGCTTCCACCTGTTCCACCAGCTTGCGCGCCGCCGCGAAAAAGAGCGGCCCAGCTGAGATAGTAGACGGCCAGCGGCTTGTCGGGGTGCACAAACCGGTGGCCGGCATCGGTCAGATGCGCCACGTCGACGGGCCGGCGTGCGACGTGCAGGTCGCTCATCTGCGCCACGAAGATCAGCGTGCTGATGCCGAAGCCGATGACGATGGCCTGGGTCAGATCCAGGAGCACGGTGGCGACCAGCGTGATCGTGAAGGCGATCATGGCGTGCTTGAGCCGTTTGCCGAAAAAGAAGTGGATGGCATGCCACTCGTTCATGCGCCACGCCGTCACCATGAGCACGCCCGCCAGCGCAGCCAGCGGCACCCGGCCGATGGCGCCGGCAAAGAGCAACGCCGCCAGCAGCAGCGCCACCCCGTGCACGATGGACGCGACGCGCGTCACCCCGCCGCTTTTCACGTTGACGCTGGTGCGGGCGATGGCCGCGGTCGCGGGCACGCCGCCGAAGAAGGGGATGACGATGTTGCCGATGCCCTGGGCGGCCAGTTCCACGTTGTTGTGAAGCCGATGCCCGTCATGTTAAGCCGGCCACCGCGCCGCAGAGCAGGCTTTCGATGGCCCCCAGCGCGGCCACCGACATGGCCGGCACGATCAGGTGGGGCAGCAGGCCCCAGGGCACGGCAAATCCAGGCGATTGTCCAGAGAATCGTGCGCGGGATGGCGCCGATCACCGGCACGTCCCACCCGGCGAGGACGGCGACCAATGTGGCGACGACGATGGCCGCCAACGAACCGGGCAATCTGTTGCACCGTTATTACCGCGCGGCCACAGGATCATCACCGCCACGGCCAGCAGGGGTGATGGTGATTTATTCCAGTTGGGTGCAACGCCGGCAGCGTAATACTCGGTTTCTGGCGATGACGTTCTCGGCCGGCGGCGTCTTGATGCCCAGCGCGTTGTCGATTTGACCGAAGGCAATGATGAAGGCGATGCCGGAGAAGCTCGCAATGACGGGCGCGGGAATGAGCGAGACGACGTTTCCCAGCCGGAAGGATGCCCAGCGCCAGCATCATAATGACACCCGCCAACACGCCCGCAATCCAGACGGCCTCGATGCCGTAGCGCGCCGTGAGGACGATGAGCACGGCGGACATGGCGCCCGTTGGCCCGGAGATCTGATAGGGTGCGCCACCGAGTATGCCCAGCAACACACCGGCAATGATGGCCGTCACCAACCCGGCCGCGGCATCCGCGCCCGACGCCACGCCGAAGGCCAGCGCCAGGGGCAACGCCACCGCGGCCACCGTCAGCCCGGCCAGCAGATCCATCTGAAATGTCCCGACCCTGTAGCCGGTAAACTCACGCCGCACCAACGCCAGCCATTCCGCCGCCAGATTCATACGTGTCGCGCTCCATACGCAAGGTGGACCTATGCCATTGAAAATCGAACCGCGCAAGCGCGCCCGCTCACGTAGGTGAGACAGCGGGTGCGCTTGCGCGTGTACCTATGATTGGCAGTGTATGCGATCTCTGGGTGGGTTGGAAATACCGGAGGGAATTGCGACGTTTATCCGGCCGCCGCGGCCAGACCGGCGACGTCGAATACCTCAAACGTGCGTTCGTCAATGTAGGTGTCGAAGCTGGAACCGGTGTTGATGAAGAGGCCACCCCACAGGGCAACATGGCGGCACGTGAACGCGTCCGCCGCCGCCGCCACGTAGTTGCGCAACTGCCGGTCGATCAGGCGATAGGCGATCTCGGTCGCGGCCAGCAGCGGATTCGCCGCACGCAGAATTTCGTCCCGGTGGGGGAAAAGAGCGTGGCGCACCATGTCCTGCTGGTAGCTGTCCACGTTTTCCACCTCGTCGCAGTCAAGTTGCAAGCTGCGCACCGCAGCCATCAACGAACCGCACGCGGCGGAGAGTTTGACCTGGCCCCAGCGCTGCATCACGCCGAAGTCGCCGTCGTCGGTGACGCCGACGTGCGGGCCGTAGACGATCAGCGCCGCGCCGTGGTCGGGGACATGCTGCGCAAAGGCCGTCATGCCCATCACGCCTGTGAAGGGGAAGCCGGCCAATCCGCCCAGGTTGAAGGTGTCCAACATGAAGTCAGGGGCGTTGCGCCGCACGTAGGACATCTCGTGGAGGGAGTGATCGTTGGCTTCATCCGCGCAGAGCGACGTGGCCATGAGGACGCGCTCCAAGTCGATGTTGTGATGGCGCACCAGGCTGTCGAGCACGTCGGCGAACGCCTCATGGCGCGGACGTGCATGTGGATACGTGCGACGAATGGTGCTGCGGATGGGCATGGCCGGTCGGCTCCTGGAAGGGTAGTGATGACTTCAGTCATTCCTGGGATGGGGAACGACTGAAGTCGTCACTACGATGGGAATTGTGCCGGGTTACTTAGCGCGGGAAATAGCCGGCCAGCGTCTTGGAGCAGCGATAGGATCGGGTCGTCACCGGGTTGGTGCGGTTGTCGGTGACCCAGGTCTTGTCGCTGTCGGCCGGTTCACAGTTCATCCAGACCTGGATCTGCGGCTCCAACTGGATGGATCCCAGGTTGGGCGAATTCCACGCGCCGTCCGACTGGAAGCAGTTGGACTGGTGGATGCCCTGTTGGATGCAGGGTGTGTAGTCGCCGAATTGGGTCTGGACGCTGCTCTGGGACGGCGGCACCTGGGACCAGGGCGTGCTGCCGGTGGGCGGCGCCGGGAGCGCAGGCGGCGGATTCACCGGCGGCGCGACGACGCCGTCCTTGACATACTGCCAGTCGACGAAGATGTACGCGTTTTGGGTCAGCTCGCGATAGTCGACCTGCACCCGCCGCGTGCCCTGGGCGATGCCCACGTCAAAGACCTGTTGCTTGCCCGACTGGCCGCGACCGATGGTGTCGAAGACGACCGTGCCGTCGATGAGGAGGCGAAATTCGTCGTCAGCCAGGATGTTGAAGCGATAGACGCCGGCGTAGAACCACGCATCGGTGGTGAAGCGCCCGGTGAAATTGTCCACCGGCACGTTGGGCGCGGGCGAACCGAGACCCCAGTTGAAGTTGATCAAGGTGGCGAATTGGGTCAAGGACGGGCCGCCCTCCCAATCCGGGTTGTTGAAGAAATCCATGCGCCACTGATTACCGCTCTGCGCCTGGACGGATCCGGCAGCCGGGAGCAGCGTCAACGCCAATGCGAGCACGGCCAGGAGATAGGTCAGTCGTTTCAGCATGAGGGTCACTCCTGCTCGGTGCTGGGATCGAGGTCCGCGGGCATCTGGGTGCTCGACTCGACCACGAAGAGTTCGCCGGTGATGGGCTCATCCAGTTGCAGACGGCCCACGAAGACGTTGTAGCGCCCGCTTGACGGCGCGGGGATCTCGACCAACGGGTTCAGGTTGTCGCCGGTCACCGCGTCGTCGTTACAGAGATAGGTGCCGTCGGGCAGTTGGACCACCAGGGTGGAATCAGCCTGGGACTCGAAGTAGACACGCAGCCGGTCACCCTCGGCTTCCAGGTCGAAGCTGAAGTCCGGTTCTTCGCCGATGAAACCGGCGCAGAAGACATCGTCCGCGGGCAGTTCGAAGGCGGGCACACTGCCTTCAGCGGTCACATTCTGCTTGACGCCGTCGATGATGTCCTCATTCGAAAGTACGGCTGCGGCCTCGGCCATGGTGGCGGCCGTGGCGCGACCGGCGGCGCTCTCGGCTCGGCGCGGGCCACTTCCTCGGGTTCGAGGACGTCTTCGGGGATGGGCGTACGCTGCACGAGCGACGCCAGATCGAAGGTGCCCAGGTTGATCTCGGAGCGGGTGGTGAGCACGAGCAGACCGGGGATCAACTGCTCGGGCGTATAGCTGCCCACCCAAATGTTGTAGCGGCCATTGGCCGGCTGCGCCATCTCGATGACCGGGTCGAGCAGCATCTCGTTGGCATCGTCGCTGCAGAGATAGTCGCCGGCCGGCGTCTGCACCACCATGACCGGGTCCGAGGCGCTGTAGAAGAAGGCCTCCACGAAATCGGTCTCACCCTCCCAGTTCAGGCTGACGGTCGGCGCCTCGTTGACAAAGCCGGTGCATCCTTCGCCGAATTGGCTGGCGTCCACACTGCCGCCGCCGTTGACGCTGACGAGAAACGGGTCCAGCGGGAAGCCCGCGGCCAGATCCAGGCTCACGTAGGCGGACGTCACGGTGTCGGTGACGGCGTCCGTGGCGACGACTTCGGCGGCGGGCGCATCCGCCGGTTCCTCCGCGGCCGCTGCTCCTTCCGCGGCCGCTTCTTCCTCGGCGGCGGGCGTCGGCGTGGCCGATTGGGCCGCCACCGGCGCGCCCGGCGAACATCCCCGCCAGCAACAGCAGCGCTGCGAGCAAAGCCGGCGCCGCCCAACGAACTCTGTTCATAGCAATCTCCTCTTCAATAGTTGGCGAAAAAACCGCGTCGGGGAATCCACCGCCGGCGATCCCGCCGCGACACGAATCCCGCAGCCGCCACTCCTCTCCTGCGCGGGCGACGGCGCCCGGATGTCAAACATCAACACAAAAACGCGCACACCCAAGTCCAGGTTCCAAGCGAATCACCCCGAACCCCAAATCACGCACGGCGCTTTGCACCCACTTCGTGATCACGCATCACGTTTCACGTTTCACGTTTCACGTTTCACGTTTCACGCATCACGTTTCACGCCTCCCCGCTTCAACACCTGCGTCAGCCCCTGCGACTCCGTCCCTGCGGCGGAACTCGGCCCGGAGATCAACGCCAGCGCGCGTTCCCACGCGTCGGTTTCCGCGGGCGTGAAGCTCTCGCCGCGGAAGCGGTGATCGTTCTTGCGGATGAACTCGCCCAGTTCGCCGTAGGTGCGCTGCCACACCGCCCGCTGCAACTCGATGAGCAGATCCGTGTTCTGCCGCGGCTGGGCGTGACGCAGGGCACGCCGGAAATGGTCCAGACAGAGACCTTCCGAGGCGCGGAACTGGGCCGCCAGTGCGTCATCATCGGCCAACTGGTCGAGCAGCGTGACGATCACGTCGTGCTCCATGCCCTGGATGTGGGCACAGATGGGGCACGGCGCTTGCGGCTCCAAGGCGTCGGCCAGTTGCGCCGGGTCCAGCGTGTTGGCATTGCGGCGCAACACGTCCCACGCCGAGCGGTTCTTGGCCGGCGTCTGGTCGGTGGCGTCCAGCAGCGTCTTGGTGATGCCGTGCATGAGGATGGCCACGCCCAGCGCGCCGCCGCGCCGGGGCAGCATCCACGCGTGGAAGTTGCAGTAGCCCCGGGCTGCGTTCAAGGCGGCGCGCACGTCCGGCTCGTTGACCATCTGCCAGAGCAGCGTGTCGATGTAGCGGACCGCGCTGCCCACGGTCAAGTAACAGAGCGCGCAGCCCGGTGCGTCCAGCGCTTCGCGCAGTTCGCGGTAGTAGGGAATGGCATCGGAGTTTTTGGGCACAAAGGGCTCGTTTCATCGTGCGCGGAACGGTCAGCCGGACCGCAGCATTACTTGCGCGGCGCGCCTTTGGTCGGCTGCGCATCCGGCGACCAGCCTTCGGGCATCTGCGCGTCTTCGCCGAAGAAGAACTCTTCCATCTGCGCGCGCATGAATTCCCCGGCGCGCGGATCGGCAAAGCTCAAGCCGTAGTGGTTGATGACGATGACAGAATAGTCGCGCCACATCTCCCAGGCTTCTGCCGACACGTTCTCATAGATTCGCTGGCCGAGTTCGCCGGAAACCGGCGGATTCTCCAGCCCGGGCAACTCGCGCCCCAATTTGACACATTGCACCATGCGCGCCATGGTTGACCTGTCCTTCCTCGAAAACTTCTGACGATCCACATTGTCCAGAACCTGCTCTTCGCCTGCATTATAGAGAGAAGCAAAGCAGGGTGTCAATGAATGGAGCAACTGCCTCAACAACCGCGCGGGGTCGTTTTCCCCGATTGACAACCCTGACGGCTCGTGGCTATGATCAACTTGACGTGCCGGCACAGGCCGGCGTTGATCCCGCGGGACCCATTCGGCACCTTGGCCACCGGTGGAGCCGGGGCGCGTTTCTGCCGAAATTGATACGAGGCTGCGGCACCCAAGCAAAGGACAAAGCGCGTATGACAAAGTTACGTGTAGCCGTGATCGGCGCCGGCGGCATTGGCGGCACCCACCTGCGCGCCTACGCGGCGTGGCCCGAGTTGTGCGAGCTCGTCGGCGTGGCCGATGTGGACGCGGCCGCGGCCGAGACCCGCGCCGCGGCCTATGCCGTGCCGGCCTTCACCGACGTCGCCGCGATGTTGGATGAACTCCAGCCCGACGCGGTCAGCATCTGCACCCCGCCCAAGTTCCATCTGCCCATCGGCCGGGAGGTCGCGCAGCGGGGCATCGCCTGTCTCTGCGAAAAGCCGCCGGCCCGCACCCTGGCCGAGACCACAGCGCTGGTGGACGCCTTCGCCCAAAGCGAGACGCTGCTCCAGTTCGCCTTCTGCCACCGCTTCCACGAACCCGTGCGCCAGGTGCGCGCCCTCATCGCCGCGGGCACGCTGGGCCGGGTCGTGCAGATAGACAATCGCTTCGGCTTCCGCTTCGACCGGGCCGGCACGTCGTGGTTCACCGACGCGGAGACGGCCGGGGGCGGCATTCTCATCGACACGCTGGTGCACAGCCTGGACATCTTCCGCGTGCTGGCGGGCGATATCGTGCGCGTCGACGGCGCGATCTCGACCACGTTGGACATCGACGTGGAGGACAGCGCCGCGCTCCTGGTGACCAGCGACCGCGGCGTCATGGGCGCGCTCATGTGCAGTTGGGTGACGCCCGTGTCCGAGGCCGCGGTGCGCGTCTGGGGGACCGAGGGCGAGGCCGTCATCGACTACGCCACGGCGGACGCTGCGCGCTATCGGCTGGCCGGCGACGCGGAGTGGACGGTGCTGCCCTTTGACACGCCGGATCGCTTTGTGCGCCAGGCGGAAGCGTTCCTCGCCTGTGTGGGCACGGGTGCCGCGCCCAATCCCGGTCCGGCCGACGGCCTCGCGGTCATGCGCGCCATCGAAGCCGGCTACCGCTCCGCCCGCAGCTAAATAGTGTTGTTTCATCCGTGTTCACCCGTGTCCATCTGTGACTCAGCCTTGTTTTTGCAGTGGACTCAACCAGGAAAGGTCTGCATCGATCATGAAACTCAGCATCAGCATGTGGAGCGTGGTCTCCGCGGTACGCGCCGGGCACATGGACGTCCCCGGCTTCATCGACTTTGCCGCGCGCCAACAGGAAAACGGTGCCCGCGGCGTGGAGTTGCTCGACTATTTCTGGGCCGGTCGCAGCGACGCCGAGATCGACCGCACACGCCAACAGGTGGCCGACGCGGGTCTGGAACTGGCCGTCTACTCCATCGGCAACGACTTCTTCCAGCCTGACCGGGATGTGTGGGAGCAGCAACTGGCCGACTTCAAGACCGGCGTGGAGACGGCCGACCGGCTGGACGTGCGCACCATGCGCGTCTTCAGTGGCAATGCCAAGCCCGGCTACGAGTTGGAGCAGGGGCTGGCGTGGATCGTGGACGGGCTGGGCGCCGGGCGGAGTATGCCGCGCAGCACGGCGTCACCCTGGCGCTGGAAAACCACGGGTTGATGGCGGGGCGCAGCGACCAGGTACGCCGGATCATCGACGCCGTCGGCTCGCCCGCGCTGCGCGCCAACATCGACACGGGCAACTTCCTGCTGGTCAACCAGAACCCCACCGACGTGCGCGGATCTGGCCGACCTGGCCGCACTGGTCCACCTCAAGGTTTCCGCCGTGCCCGGGCCGACGAGACCGAGCATGTCTACAAGGGGCTGGACGGCACGGGCTTCACCGGCGCTGTGGTGGGCCAAGGCGAAAGTGGACCTGCCCGCGATCGTAGAGATCCTGGCGCGGCGGGCTACGACGGTTGGCTGTCGTTGGAGTACGAAGGCGGCGACGATCCGCTGACGGTGGGCGTGCCCGAGAGTCTGCGTGCGGCTCAACATTTGATCTGAGCGAGGAGGATAGGAAGGGAGAGCAACCATGACAAAGACCACCGCCACCTTGCAGGTGTACCAACTGCGCATCGGCCTGCGCCACCTCAGGCCACCCATCTGGCGGCGTGTGCTCGTGCCCAATGTCATGACCTTGGAGGAACTGCACACCACTATCCAGCTGGCCATGGGCTGGGAGAACGCCCATCTCCACGAGTTCATCGTCAACCGCCAGTCCTACGGCGACCCAACGTGGGACGAGATCGGCGACATGCTCAGCGAGAGCAAGGTCCGGCTGGCCGATCTGGGTCTGGACGTCGGCAGCCAATTCAGTACATCTACGATTTCGGCGATGATTGGCGCCACCTTGTCAAGGTGGAAGCCATCGAGCCGTACGACCAGGCGGCGTTCTATCCCGTGTGTCTGAAGGCAGTACGCGCCTGCCCGCCGGAAGACGTGGGCGGTCCGTACGGCTATGTCGAGTTCGTGGAAGCGTTGGCGGACGAAGATCACCCCGACCATGAAATGATGGCCGACTGGTTCGGCGATGAGTTCGATCCGAAGCAGGTCGATCTAAACGAAATCAACGCCGACCTGGAGGCGCTCTTCTACCAGAAGCGGTGGACGGTGCGCAAGCTCTGACGGCGCAGTACGGGCAGACGTCCGTCCAGTTCGCACGCCCTCGTGCGGGCCTGTCCAAGCCGGTCTATGCCGCCGTTCGCACGAGGGCGTGCGAACTAAACAGGCGGCGCGCGTCGTTGCCCCCAAATTGAGATGCACCCTCTGACATCGCACTGTTTGACACTGGAGACGCATCCGTGATACGGTCAGTTCGTGCCCATCGTCACGGACACAATTATCGTATCTTCCCCACCGCCCATTGACGATCACGCAGCGCGTTTCGACGCTGAATCCAACAACCTCATCCACTCACCACGTTCGTTACCACGGAGGAAACTCATGCGATCACGGTTTGCGATTCTCGCCACATTCCTTGTCGTCGCGCTCGTCTTTGCGGGCTGCGTCGCGCCGGTCGCCGTCCCGGCCGAATCCGGCGGCGAGGCGGCCGCGGCCGGCGGTGAAGCGGCGAGCGACGCCGCGCCGACCGAGCTTGTCGTCTCCACTTGGGGCTTCAACCAGGATCTCATCGACAAGAACCTGACCCGTCCCTTCGAGGAAGCCAACAACGTCAAGATCGTCTACGAGACGGGGAACAATGCCGAACGCCTGACCAAGCTGGCAGCGCGCGGTGACAGCCCGCAGGTCGACGTGGTGCACTTCGCCGGCCCGTTCACCTTCGAAGCGTCGCAGCAGGGCCTGCTCCAGCCCCATCGATCCGAGCATGCTCAGCAACTACGACGAACTGTACGACTGGGCCAAGGATCCGCTGGGCAACGGCGAGGGCGTCTCCTACGCCATCTCCGCCTACCCGATCATCTATCGCACCGACAAGGTCGATCCGCCCATCACCTCGTGGGCCGACCTCTTCCGGGAAGACCTCAAGGGCTATGTGACGGTGCCGGATCTGGCCACCACCAACGGCCCCGCCACCATCGTCATGCTGGCCACGGCCTTCGGCGGCGACATCGACAACACCGAGCCGGCCTGCAAGACGGCTGCCCGCGCTGGCCGACCAACTGGTCACCACCTACCGCCGCAGTTCCGAGCTGACCACGTTGATCCAGGAGGAGGAAGCCTGGGTCGCGCCCTACTCCAGCTTCGCCATCGGCAACCTGCTGGAGACCGGCCACCCGCTGGCCATGGCAATTCCCGCCGAAGGGCTGCCCGCCGCGCCGAGTGTGGTGAGCATCGTGGCCGGCACCGACAAAGTCGAGTTGGCCCACAAGTACATCGACTTCATCATTTCGCAGCAGGTGCAGAGCGCGATGGCCGAAGACCTGGTCGATTCGCCCACCAACAAGGAAGTCACGGTCTCCGAGGACGTCGCGCCGCTGCTGACCTACGGCGACGAGATGATGAACTCGCTCATCTTCCTGGATCAGGAGAAGCTCAACAGCTACCAGGACGAATGGCTGAACCGCTGGAACGAGGTCATGCTCCGGTAGCCGACCCGACCCTCGATTCTCGTACCCACGCTCCGCGTGGGCACGCAAGCCGCGACGCTCCGCGTCGCCTGCATCACAAATCACACGGTGGGTCTTCACACGTGAGGGCCCACCGTCACCCCAACCACCGCAACGCCCATGCGACAGATCGGCCAACGGCGCACCCTCATGGTGCTGCTCATTCCGGGACTCATCTTCATCGCCGTCTTCTTCCTGGCACCGCTCTTCTACGTCCTGCTGGAGAGCATCCGCGGGGAAGACGGCGGCGGGCTGAGCTTCGCCGGCTACACGGATTTCTTCGTCGACCCCATCAGCATGCGCATCTACTGGCGCACGCTGCGCATCGGCATCCTCGTCACGGTCATCGCCACCGTGCTCGGCTACCCCGCCTCCTACCTGCTCGCGCATGCCCGTGGGCCGGCGCACGCTGCTCATGTCGCTGGTCATCCTGCCGCTCATGACCAACCCGGTGGCGCGCACCTACGCCTGGCTCATCATTCTGGGGCGCTTCGGGCTGGCCAGCAAGGCGCTCATGTGGCTGGGCATCACCGACGAACCGACTCGCTTTCTCTACAGCGAAACCGCCATCATCCTCGGCCTGGTGCAGCTCTTCCTGCCGCTGATGGTGCTCTCGCTGGTCAGTGCGCTGGAAAACATTTCGGACGAGGTGGTGGAAGCGGCGCCAGCTTGGAGCGGGCGGCTTTACCTTCGCCCGTGATTGTGCCCCTTTCGGCCGACGGGTTGGTGCTGGCGGCACGCTGGTCTTCACCAGCGATCACCGCGCATGCACGCCGGCCATCCTCGGCGGGCCGCGGCTGCTGGTGTTGGCCACGCTGTTGCAGCAACGCGCCCTGGTCGCCATGGACTGGACCGGGCGACGGTGATGGCAGTCGTCATGCTGGTGACGGCGCTCATCGTCAACATGGCGCTGCGCCGCTTGCGCCCGGAGGTGGCCTGACCATGCGCCGTTCACCCTGGCTCTATGCCTCGCTCGTCCTGCTCTACATCCTGTTGCTGGGGCCGTACATCATCATCTTCGTGGCCGCGTTCGGCGCGGAGTCGACGCTGGCCTTCCCGCCCTCGGGCTTTTCGCTGCGCTGGTTTGCCAATGTCTTCCAGACCAGCCAGTTCGTCGAAGTTTCTGGCTGAGCCTGCAACTGGGCCTGCTCGCCACGTTGATCGCGCTGCTGCTGGGCATTCCCATCGCGTATGCGCTGGTGCGCTTCCGCTTTCCCGGCCGCGGCGTGGTGGAGACGATCTTCTCCGCGCCGATCTTGGTGCCGGGGCTGGTCATCGGCTTTGCCATGCTGCGCTACTTCGTGCTCGTGGGCAACCTGAACATCTTCACCGGCCTGCTCATCGGCCACATCGCCATCCTCTTTCCGTACAGCGTGCGCGTGGTCTCGTCCAGCCTACGCAACCTGGACCCGGCCATCGAGGAGGCGGCCATCAGCTTGGGCGCGGGCCGTCTGCGCGCCTTCC
Source organism: Caldilineaceae bacterium (assembly GCA_041391205.1). Lineage (GTDB taxonomy): Bacteria > Chloroflexota > Anaerolineae > Caldilineales > Caldilineaceae > JAWKOK01. Next base: position 6,306 of record JAWKOK010000038.1, on the reverse strand, counting down.
TGCTGGTGGTGCTGCCCAACATCCGCTCGGGCATCGGCGCCGCCTTCATCCTGGCCTTCATCGTCTCGTTCAACAACGTGCCCGTCTCGCTCTTTCTCACCGGCCCGGGCGTGACCACGTTGCCCATCTCCATGCTGGTCTACATGGAGTACTATTTCGACCCGACCATCGCCGCGCTGTCGACCCTGCTCATCATCTTCACCATCGTCCTGGTCCAAGGCGCCGAACGCGCGCTCGGACTATCCAAGTTCGTCTAAAAACAAAACTTAGCCACGGATGGACACAGATGAACACAGAACAAACAAGAACACAATTTTTCAGATTTTCCAGATGAAAACTTGGCTGGAGGATGAATTTAATCATCTGTGTTTATCTGTGTCCATCTGTGGCTGAGCCTTTCACCGCCCTTGTGACGCCATGGCCTATGTAACGCTCGACGACATTCGCATCGAATACGAGAAGGGGCAGCCCGTTCTCGACCACTTCAATCTCACCGTGAACGAGGGCGAGCTCGTCTCGCTGCTCGGCCCCAGCGGCTGCGGCAAGACGACCACGCTGCGCACGGTGGCCGGCTTCATCGACCCCAGCGCGGGCACGGTGACCATCGCCGGGCGCAACGTGACGCGCCTGCCGCCCAACAAGCGCGACCTCGGCATCGTCTTCCAAAGCTACGCGCTCTTCCCCCACCTGACGGTCTTCCAAAATGTGGCCTTTGGGCTGGAGCGGCGCCGCGTCAACAAAGCCGAGCAGACGCAGCGGGTCAACGACGCGCTGGCGCTGGTGGACATGGCCGACTTCGCCCATCGCCGGCCGGCGCAGCTTTCCGGCGGGCAGCGTCAACGCGTGGCGGTGGCGCGCGCCATCGTCATCGAACCGACGCTGCTGCTCATGGACGAGCCGCTGAGCAACCTGGACGCCAAGCTGCGCGTGGGCATGCGCACCGAGATCCGCCGCTTACAGCAGCGGCTGGGCATCACCACGCTCTACGTCACCCACGACCACGTGGAGGCGCTGACCCTCTCCGACCGCATCGTGGTCATGAACAAGGGCCACATCGAGCAGATCGGCACGCCCGAAGCGGTCTTCTCCGCGCCCCGGACCCCGTTTGTGGCCGACTTCATGGGCTTCGAGAACCGCTTGGCGGCCCAGTGGTCGCCCGGACCCAATGGGAACGGCAGCGCGGTCGACGTGGCCGGCGCGCTGCTGGAGACGACCCACGCCCCGGCGCAGGCGCCGGCCGACGGGCGCGTGGCGCTCTACTTCCGGCCGGAAGCCGCCACGCTGGCCGCCAATCCGCAGCCCAACAGCGTTCCCGCCACGGTCACACTGCGCACCTTCCGCGGCGCCACGCTGGAGTATGTGGTCAAGACCGCCGTGGGCGAGTGCGTGGTCTACGCCGACGACGCCGTCCGTTTCCACGAAGGCGACGCGGTCTTCGTGGTCATCCCGCCGCACAAGGCCATCGTCATGCCGCCCCTGGGCGACGTCACGCCATGAGCGCGCCCCTGCCCGTCCTCATCGATGTGGACACCGGCTACGACGACGCGCTGGCGCTGTTGCTGGCGCTGCGGTCACCCGCGCTCGACGTGCGGGGCGTGACCTGTGTGGCGGGCAACCAGCGTCTGCCCCAGGTGGTGACCAACACGCTCAAGCTCATGGACGTGCTGGGTACGCCCACGCCGGTGAGCGCGGGCATGGACCGGGCGCTGGTGGAGACGCCGCGGGCACCGCTCACGCTCCCACGGCAGCGACGGCATGGCCGACTGGACTTGCCATTCGCGCGACATTGCAGCCGGTGCATGCGGTGGAACTCATGCGGCGGACGCTGGCAGACGCGCTGCGCCGGTGACGCTTGTCTGCCTGGCGCCGCTGACCAACATCGCCGTCTTCCTGCGCATGTACCCTGCGCTCCACGCCAAGATCGCCGCCATCATGGTCATGGGTGGGACGTTGGCGGCGCACGGCGCTGCACCTCGCCGCTGGCCGAGTTCAACGTGCGCGCCGATCCGGAGGCCGCGGCCGTGGTACTGGCGAGCGGCCTCAACGTGCGCCTCTACCCGCTGGACGTCTTCGCGCCATCCATTTCGCCGGGAGGAAGCGGCGGCGTTGGCGGCGAGCGACCCACCCGGCGGCTGCCAGGTGGCCAGAGCACATCCAGCCTTCGCGCAATTTCTTCGCCCGGGACACCGCGTTGGTGGGCGGCACGGGCACAGTGGCCACGGTCATCGACCCGGCCGCGTGCAGCATGGAACCGTACCCGTGACGGTGGAACTAGGCGTCAGCGCGGCCCGCAGCGACCGTCATCGACCGGCGCACGCCCGGGCAGCGCACCGCGGCGACGATTGGTGGACGACCAGCCCCGCCGAGGTCGACGTGATCTCACCGCCGTGGACGCGGAACGCTGCCGCACGCTCATGCGCGGCCGCGTGGCTCCGCCCCGGGTGAGCTCCACCGTTCAGTCCGCACGCCCACGTGCGGCCAGCCAGCGCAATGCAATTGCCGATGCGCGGCGTACGTGCGCACGTGGGCGTACGCACTCAACATGGGATAGACCCGCGTCCGTTCAGTCCGCACGCCCTCGTGCGGCAGGCAAAAGCAAAGCCGTTGCCACCACCGCGCAACATCCGTGCGCACGTGGGCGTGCGCACTCAACGGAAGCGGCTTTGACGTCTGTTCAGTCCGCACGCCCACGTGCGACGAGCCAAGCTCAATGCAATTGCCTATGCGCAACATCCGTGCGCACGTGGGCGTGCACTCAACGGGAAGCGGCACGACGTCTGTTCAGTCCGCACGCCCTCGTGCGGCCAGCCGAAGCAATGCCATTGCCGCCACGCAACGTCCGTGCGCACGAGAGCGTGCGCACTCAACATGGGACAGGCCCGCGCCCGTTCAGTCCGCACGCCGCGTGCGGCCAGCCGAAGCAATGCGATTGCCGATGCCGGCGTACGTGCGCACGTAGACGTGCGCACTCAACGTGGGATAGACCCGCGTCCGTTCAGTCCACGCCCGCGTGCGGCGCAGGCGAAAGCAAACCGGTTGCCACCGCCGCAACATCCGTGCGCACGTGGGCGTGCGCACTCAACGGAAGCGGCACGACGTCTGTTCAGTCCGCACGCCCGCGTGCGGTGAGCCGAAGCAAAGCCGGTTGCCGATGCGCGACGTCCGTGCGCACGAGGGCGTGCGCGCTCAACGAGGAGGCGGCGACAATCTCGTGCGAAAGGACCAATTGCCATGAACCGCACCGAACTCATCCAGGCCGCCATGGGCGTGCGTCCGCTGGACTTGGCCATCCTCAACGTGAACCTGGTCAACGTCTTCACCTGCGAAATCTACCCGGCCGACATCGGCGTCTACGGCGACCGCATCGCGCTGGTGGGCATGGCGGGCGAGTACGAACTGGACGCAGCCACGGTCATCGACGGCACGGGCAAGTGGGCCACGCCCGGCTTCGTGGACACCCATCTGCACATCGAGAGCACCATGGTCACGCCGGCGAGCTATGCCGCGGGCGTGCTCCCCTTCGGCACCACCACCTCCATCATCGACCCCCACGAGATCGCCAACGTGCTGGGCATGGACGGCGTGCGCTTCATGATCGAGGCCAGCGCGGGCCTGCCGCTGCGCGTCTACGTGATGATCCCCAGTTGCGTGCCCGCGGTGCCCGGCAAGGAGACGGCGGGCGCGGACTTCGGCCCGGCGCAGGTGGCCGAGATGCTCACATGGCCGCGCGTCATCGGCGTGGCCGAGGTGATGGACTACATGGGCGTGGTCAACGCGAGCCCGCGCATGGTGGAGATCGTGCAGGCGGGGCTGGACGCGGGGCTGACCATCCAGGGCCATGCGCCGCTGCTGCGCGGGCGGGCCGCCAACGCGTATCTGGCTGCGGGCATCGAAAACGACCACGAGTTGCGCCGGGGCGACGAAGGACTGGAAAAGCTGCGCCTGGGCGTATTGCCGCTGCTCAAAGTCAGCTCCCACGGCAACCATGTGCCCAACATTTTGCCCACGCTCAAACAGGCCGCGTTCCTGGACGTCGCCCTCTGCACCGACGACATTGAGCCGGCCGATCTGCTCCAAAACGGCCACATGGACCGGGTCATCCGCGAGATGATGGCCCACGGCATCGAGCCGGCGGTGGCCATCCGCTGGGCCACGCTGAACGGCGCGCGCAACAACCGTCTGCGCGACCACGGCGCCATCGCCCCGGGCTACCTGGCCGACATCGTGCTGCTGGAGTCGCTGGCGGACGTGGCCGCGTCGGACGTGTTCGTGGGCGGCGAACAGGTGGTGCGTGACGGCACGCTCGTCGTCACCATCGACGAGCCGCGTGCGACGCTGCCCGTGGCCAACACCGTGCGCATCGCGCGCCCGCTCACCGCAGCCGACTTCCGCTTGACGCCGCCCGTGCGCAACGGCACGGTGACGGTCAACCTGATGGTGCTGGAGAAGAGCCGCCTGAGCCGGCGCGAGACCGTGGACGTGTCGGTGGTCGCCGGCGAACTCCAACTGGACGGGCTGGACGACGTCTGCACCATCACCATCGTGCCGCGCCACGGGCAGACCCATCCGCCGCAGACCGCGTTGCTGCAAGGCTTGGGACTGCGACGCGGCGCGCTGGCCTCCTCCATCAGCCATGATTCCCACAACATTTTGGTGACCGGTCACAGCGCCGCGGACATGCTGCAGGCGGTGCAGGAATTGGAACGGTGCGGCGGCGGGCTGGTGGTGGTCGTGGACGGCGTGGTGGAGGCCAAGGTCGAACTGCCGCTGGCGGGGCTCATGTCGCGCAAGAGCGTGGCCGATCTGGCCGAGGAGACCCGGGTGCTCAACCGGGTGGTGCGCGAGCTGGGCATCGACCACGCGGCCAAGGGGCTGGCCACGACGGGGCTGGCGCTCACCGTCATCCCCGAGCTGCGCATGAGCGACCTGGGCGGCCTCTTCGACGTGGCCACCCAGGAATTCGTGCCGGTCTTCGCGTGACGAGGACGCCTCCCATGCGCGTCGCCTTCTGGGGCACCGACGGCGTTTTTTCCCACGCCGCGCTCTCCGGTCTGCTTGCGGCGGATGTGCATGTCGATGCCGTTTTCGTCTACGACCGCGCGGCCCGTCCCGTTGCGCCTGCACCGCCGCCCGCGGCGTCGGACGACGACATCCCCTTGCTGACCTCCTTCGTCCAGCGGAGCACGACCACGCTGGCCTGGCAACGGGCGATCCCGGTCTGGCGCGTGGGCGACGTGCGCCACGCCGCGACCGCGCAGATCCTGGCCGCGCAGCAGGCAGATGTGGCGTGCGTCGCTTGTTTCCCGCGTCTCTTGCCGCCGTCGCTGCTGGCCGTCCCGCGTCACGGCTTTCTCAACATGCATCCATCCCTGTTGCCTGCCTATCGCGGACCGGCGCCGCTTTTCTGGCAACTGCGCGATGGTGTCGCCAAAACCGGCGTCACCATTCATTGGATGGACGCGTCCTTCGACACGGGTGCGCTGGCGGCCCAGGCACCGGTCACGCTTCCCAACGGGGCCGGCGGCCCCGAAGCCGACATGCTCATGGCCGTGGCCGGCGCAACGGCGCTGACCCGGGTGCTCACACAGTTGGCACAGGGCGTTGTGCCGCGCACGCCGCAACCAGCCGGCGGCAGCTACCAACCCTGGCCCAAGGCGGCAGACTTTGCGCTGGACCTCGAATGGACGGCGCAGCGTGCGTTCAACTTCATGCGCGGCACGGCCGAGTGGGGCATGCCGTACCCGCTTCAAATGGACGGTGCACGGTGGTCGCTGCGGAAGGCGCTGCGTGTGGAGCCTTCCGGCACATTGGGTTCGCCTTGGCGGCATGAGGGCGAGTTGCTCCATGTGCAGTTCAACCAGGGCGTGCTCACGGCGAGCGTGTCGTGACCGATTTTCTGCCCCGTTGACAGCCGCCCACTCGCCATGCATAATGCCCCCATGCAAACCTCCTCGTCGCATCAATCGCCGCCCTTGCGCATCGCCCTCATTTCGCCGCGCGGGCCGCTCTACCGGCGGCGCGGCGGCATCTGGAAGAAGTCGCTGCGTTACGCGCCGCTGACGCTCATCACCCTGGCCGCGCTGATTCCGCCGGAGTTCAACGCGCAGGTGACGCTCATCGACGAGGGCAACGAGGACGCGGACCTCGCGCTGGAGGCCGACCTCATCGGCATCAGCGCCATCACGGGGACGGCGCCGCGCGCGTACGAACTGGCCGCGCATTTCCGCGGGCGCGGCATCCCGGTGGTGCTGGGCGGCGTCCACCCCACGCTCATGCCCGAGGAGGCGGCGCGCCACGCCGACGCGG
>JAWKOK010000037.1:0-49178 GCA_041391205.1 Caldilineaceae bacterium | reverse complement strand
GAGCTTGAGGACGACCGCGCGCAGGGTGGCGGGGAGGATGGCGGTGGGTTGGGGTGTGGTCATTGGGGTGGCTCCTTTGTGTTGACGGATTCCTTGTCAATGCACCTGACGCAGGCAATGACATGGGGTATAATGCAGCGGTACGTTGCTGTGCTTTGCGGATTGCATGGCCTTGAACGAGGTTCAGAAAGAGTATCACATGACCGAAGTCACCTTGATTTCGCCGTCAGATCGGCCGCTCCAACCGTTGATCGAAGCGGCCCTCATGAACGAAGTCCGCTTGCTGGAAGCCGGCAAGCGCCAGACAGAGCAACGCCTGCGCGACTTTGAAGCCCAATTTGACATGGTCACCGCCGACTTTGTCCGCCGGTATGCGGCCGATGAGATCGAGGAGACCCTGGAGACCATCGAATGGCTGGGCGAATACCGGTTGGCGCAGACGATCCAGGAAAAGCTGGATACGTTGAAGGGAATCCGGTTTGCGCATTGAGGCATACTTTCAGGCGGTACAGAGCGTGATTGATGGCTGCCCATTTGTTGATGCCCAGCAGATCAGCTTCAGCAAACGCGGCGCAACGCTCGGTTTCATGCGTGGCGATTTGCTGATGATCGACGGCTCGACCCTTCACTTTCGTGAATTCGTAGACACGGAGACGGATGTGAACCGGATCATCTACGCGTATCATTTTATGGATCGTCATAACCGTCTCCGCTTTCGCTACGACAATGCCGACCATCATCGCGACCTTAACCTGCCAACTCATCCTCACCACAAACACATCGGGTTCGAAAACCGAATTATCGCGTCACCTGCACCAACTCTGGCAGACGTACTCAACGAAATCGAGACGTTGATCGAACTGCCGTGAAGTTGGTGGTTGTGTGACGCGCAAGAGTCTACCTTGGCCGAGACTGTATGAATTGCAGGGTCGGCAATTATCACAAGATAATGGCATCCTCGCGCAACCGATCCTTCATCAAGAAGTGTCCCAGCAACTCGGCGTGGGCATGGAATGCGGCCGTCCCCACCAGGACTTTGTAGCCCTCGTCTAGCGTGCCGTTGGGGAAACGTACTGTCATGCGGTGCGCCCATAGACTTGTTCCCCGTAGTTTGTTAATCATGAGGCCGACGCTATCCGGGGGCACGATGAGTAGCAGTAGCGGGTGCGCCTCAATGGCGGAGACAATGGCATGGTCCAGACCTCCCGCAATCACATCTCCGCCGCGGTCCCGCACCTGTAGGCGAAGGCCGCTCAAACCCACCGGACATTGACACCGCCTTTTCTCGAAATCTTCAACATCCAGTTCGGTTGCATAGACGAATTCCAGCACCAGTCCGGTCTCTCGCTGTGCAATGAGTTGGAAGTAGAAATCGGCAGTGAGTTCGGTCTCTGTGCAACGGTCCAAGAATTGGCGGCGGGTTAACGGTGGTGATAGATGATAGTTGCGCACCAAGTGAAACAGGTCGTATTCATTGACCGTCTGGCTTGAGAAGATGTGACTCGGATCGTAGATGACGGCCTTCGGCCCCTGGAACGAATCGCGGAACGCGAAGAGTGCACGCGTCACTGTCACCTGACTTTCGACGAATGCGATAAGTCGGGATTTCTGCTCCTCGTCGGCCAACAAATCAGCCAAATATGGCAACAAATCTGCCGCTCCAATCTTTCCGGAGGGGATCGAGCCATTCCAGCCAATCTGCCACATTCTCCGCTGTCTTTTTGTCGTAGGTGATACCGTCCTTGCCCACGTCGCCAGCCAACGCTCGCGATTCTCGTATTTGCGGAAATATGCCTGCAGACTGCCTATGCTACGTCTGCTGGTGGGAGCGAAGAGCGCGCGCACGCGTTCGTAAAGTGCCTCCACTTCGTGGTTGAGATGAGGTGGCAGCATCTTGCCGAAGCTGTAAATGGGCCAGAAGCACTCGGTGATCGCATGGCTGTGGACATAACTGGTGAGCGTGTGCTTGGCCGGCAATGCCGGACACCCGTTGACGATGGTCGCGAACTCGGCCCGGCCACGGAGATCACACGCGTGGGCCAGTGGCGGCATCCGTCGTCAACAAGGCCAGCCCGCGGCTTGGCGTAGCCGTCTCCTCCTTGCCCAGCACGCGCCCGCCACGACCGATACGTTGGAGCAGCTCGTCGCCGCAGCGGCATCGCAGACCACGAAGTCCACGTTTGGTGCATTTGCCGTGTTTCACGAAGTTGTAACCGATATCAACCGTTTGGCGCCTGGTGGATCAGATGTCGCGCAGTAGATGCGACGTGAATGCCCGGTTCCGTCCGGTAATCCCGCTCATGTATGACTCGGCCAAGTGGTCGCAGTGCAGCGCAGGCTGTTTACCTGGGCCAGCGAACTGCCATTGATCACGGCTCCGTCTAGACTCTCCTCAGCACCCAATCGGCCAATTGATCGTCCATTCCCGTCCATCCGATCGTTGAGTTGCGCGCCGACGATTTCCAGCGTCATAGGCGTCAGCGGCAGTGTATCATGATCGGCCGTGCCGTCTGGTTCGTTGGTTCGGCTAGTCGCGGGTCCAGCGTGTACCGAAGATCTGGTTCAGGTAGTCGATGACCTGCATTTGCGGGCGTTGCCGAGAGCAGACAGACCTTGCGTCCGCGCATCGCGTAAGCAGTCGAGGTGATCGAAGAGCGCAAACGAAAAGAGGAAATTGGCCAACTGCTTGTAGTCGTAGTAATGGAACTCATCGATCACAATGTAATCGAACGCCGTTAGGAAGCGCTCGAAAACGTTGCGTTGATCGTGCGCCCCATAGCGGAAGTAGAGTGCGTAGTACGATACAACTACAATGATCAGCGGCTTGCGTACAATCTCATCCGGTTCGAATTCCAGGTAGTTTTGGATCAACCGTTGCAGAGTTTCGGGCGTAGCCGCGCTCTCTGGTCCGGCGTTGCTCGCGTCTCCATGGTCCTAATTTCAGCTGCCGTCATTCCGTTTGACTCAAGTTCAGATTGTTCTTGGCCACGAATTCGTGATGTCGGCTGCATGCCAAGGCCAGCAACGTGCTGGTCGCGTGATGAAGAGCGCGTTTGCCCGTACCGTTCAGTTCGGATCGCGGAGCGTTGGCCACCGTCTCTCGGTCGAAGCAGGTGTTGTAGGTGTTCATCACCAGGGTCGATCGTGCAGCGCCTCCAACGTACGCATTTGGTGGTAGAGCGGCCAGGGATCCAGGTTATATGGATTGGCCGCAGCACGCTTTTCAGTTTGGGGGAGGAGATGGATGGTGGTCATGATAATCCTGCTAGTCCATAGCGCAGCACCCGCCTGCAGCATAACCGTTTTGCTGACCTGATAGAAGCGCCCGCTCAACGCGTTGCGAACCAGTGGAGCTGGCGGTACGTTCACCAGATCGAAGACCTGCGGCGTCAATGACGGCAAGTCGCCGAGGCTGAGCAGAAATGAACCGACACGCCAAGTCGGCTTCAACTTCCTGATGCGGAACCTTCTTGCGTTTGACCCGGTTTTGCTCGGCGAATTTGCCGAGACGCACCGTAGCCGGAATATCTGCGCGCCGCGCCTGAACCAGGCCGTGGCTTGGATTGTTTGATGGCCAAGAACCGAATGCGCCCGTACTGCGATGTGTTCCTGCCCTGCAACCTTGCGACGGCGTCCGTCAGGATAGTAGACCCACCATGCCTTGCCCTTGCTTTCTGCCCAGCCGCCTTCAGGGACCGTCACCAGCGCACTCCGCACCCATGGCCGCACCAGCAGGCATCCGGCTGGGCGCGTTGAACTGACCCGCAGCGAGAATCGTGGCTCGCTGTCGATGTATTGCCGCGTCACATACAGACCTGCTCATTGAGCGCACTCAGATGCTCCTGGTAGTGGATCGTGCCGTCGTTGAAATAGGCGACTGACAGAAACCAAAGGCGTAGCTCAGTGCCGCAATGTTGCCGATGATACCTCCAGTGAAAGTATGTCGCGCTTCACCTCGCGCTGCTGGAAGCGAAGCACGGCTCCATCAGCGTCAAGGTACAGTTGACAGATATGCATAGGCGTCCTGCCCTTGCGCACCGTAGATCTTGCTTGTGGCCTCCAACATTGCTTTGACGGATTCAGCGTCACCGCACAGTGCTGACCTCCGCCATCATCGCGCCGATCGCCGCGGAAGACGGTGGTCGGCTAACCACACGCTTAGAGAGCGTTTCCGGTCGCCGCAGACCGCACCGCCGTGACCACCGCATTCAAACCGAGCGGAAAATCGGGTTCCGATGCGCCGTTGCGCACAAGGTCGTAGACCGTCGAGTCAATTCCAGATTGTTGAATAGTTCGCAGTCGCTGAAGACCACGCCGGCCACCGCATTCTTGACCTTGCCTAGCGGCGACGGAAATTTTCGCACTCGTAAAGCGGTGGAGCGGCAGAATATCAGCACATAGCGGAACTCGTCCCCGGTCAGATCGCTAGGACCCAGATATCCAGAAAGATGCTTTCCGGCTTCACGTATTCGTCGGTCCCGATGCGCTGGTGGATGTTTGCCCGTCACCGGATCGCGATGGTGTGCTGCCGTCAAAGAGTGCGTTGAACTGCTTCAGATCGGTCACCGTACCTGCCGCGAAGGCTGAAACGCGCCATCGGTGACAACGCGCGATTTCAAGCTGCCACCACCTGCGGCGTAGCCGTAGATCATACAGTCCATGCACTTCGCATCGGCCGCCGCGGTTCAGGGAGCAGACATCTTCGGACTTGGCATCTTTCTTGAAGAGCAGATCGTGAGCGCGCAGCAGTTGCCGTCCCGTGCGTCGCCCACGGCGTCCGCTTGTGCTTGCTGATGACCACGCGCTGGATGATCTCGGTCGCCGTCCAAACCGGCATGGACGAACCCTGTTGAGTGGGTCGCCGCTGCCTTCGGTGCGGAAGATGGCCTCGGATTCGATGCGCCGGACCAGAAGAAAGGCTCACATAACGGCCTTGCGGATAGTTGCTGTAGGTGGGCAGAAAGTGCTCGCTGTACTGATGATCGACATCGGGTGGTGTCCTTCTTGACTGTGCAGGGCTTCAGATTGCGTGATGATGGATCGGCTATGCTTCTGCCGTGAACAACTTCTGTCTGCTCCAATTCGTCCCCTTCCGCCGCCTTACGCGGAATTTGACGGCGAATGTAGAAGTGATAAGGAGCAGTATGAGCTTTTGTCGCTGAGGAATTTGCGTCGATTGCCGTGATAGACGCCACCCAACACGTCGTCAAACCAGCCGTCCAAGCACAGCTTTGGTGGCTTCCAACTTCGTACGACCGGGCTTTCATACTTCGCCTCTTCGGCAATCCGCTCCAAGTGGCCTTCAGCGATATCCTGTGTCGCGGCTGCTTTGAGTGTGTCAATGTCGGCTTCCCCAGTGTGTTCAGCTTTCTGGAAGATCCGCCACTGAACAGCAAGCTGCTCTTCTTGAGCGTTCTCCGAAAAGTCTGTTCTGCCGTCGTTCCGCCAGGCGGGTCAACTGTTCGCCCAGTTCTGTCATGAATGCGCCTCCTCTGGAAAGGGCTATGGGTTCAACGTGCGTGATTGCTTCCGTACGAGCCAGACACAGCGCGCCAGTCTGCTCTGGTCCGCGTCTGGCTTCCACCAACTTTTCCACGGTATAGAAGATGCCGAGTGGATTGCCGATGCTGGCACGCACAATGCGGCGTGTTGTCATCACTGGCAAAGGTGAGCCGGCAGCAGCGGCAAGATGGTCCACGTCACCCCAAAAGCTGCAAGGGGCCGCCTTCGCTTCCGGGTCACCTTCGAACTGGGCAAAGTCGTTTGCGGCAGCAACCCCTGGCAACCCAACGGGATGTTGTCCACGTAGATATCGGGAAAATCGTCCTTGTCCAGCGGAATCGCCATATCGCTCAAGCAGCACTTTGACACCTAGATGGCGCTGGAGGATTAGGGCATTCCACAGCGCAAAAGAAACCGCCGGTGCTGTTATCGCGGCCGGATTGATAGAAAAATAATGAGATTGCCCACAGTGTCGGCAAAGCGCGGCATGTAGAGTCCGTACGGCTGGGGGCGGTCCCTGGTGCGGTTCGAAAATGGCATCAGCGTCCGGCCTTGCATGTACTCTTCCACCGCGGCGCTCGTGTTCATGTTCAACGCGCAGTAAGGCGCCGTCCCCGGTGACGATGTTCTGAATTGTGCCGCGTAGCCCCTGAATAAACGTACCCGGTTAAGAACGAATAGGGGAAGAGATGGAGATAGAGCGTCTTCTCTCCCCGGACCTGGCAGTTGAGCCCCCTGAGCAAGAACTGCTTGCGGATCGCGCAGATGTACTTCTTGGGTCAACGCCGCCAGCCCGCGAAATGATTGGAACGTCTGGGCACGGTGATATCTGAACGCACGTCAGCCACCACCGTTTCGGATTGAAAGGGGGCTGCTACAGGTCACACATCGCCGGTGCTGATTGTTCACATACTGGGCCAGTGGATTGCCTGTTTCCGTGTTGGGACGACCGCCGGTGCACTGGAAGAGCGCACAGCTTCAGAGCAATGGTGTACAGCAGCGTGTTCGATCGTCCGTTTGCGCCTGTTCAGCCATGAGACTTCAACGTCAGCTTCAGGCGTCGAAACAACTCATCCCCGGCCAGGGTGAAATCGGTTGCCAAAACTGGTAGGCGCGCGCTTCCAACGCGTCGAAGTAGGCATAGAAATCCCAGCGGTTATCGGGCAGATCGAGAAGCTGGTAGATACGCGTTACGTCATCAACCGCAATAGAAAATGATCCTCCAAGAAATGTACAGGTCCGATTAGCTCGGCATGGCGAAGACGTCAGCGAGTCAGGCACCAAGCGCAAGCACCTCCAGGGCAGACGCAACGTCTTGGCCGGCGAGGCAGCGTCTGTTTATTCTTGTCGAACGCACGTTGGCCATAGTCGGCACCTTTGGCGCCAAACGAGCGGGCACCGGCCTTACGCCGCCGATGATGTTGTAGACTTGCCGCAGAATCGCAAGCGAGAGGCCAAGCTCGGAGACACTTGGCGCCGATCTTGATGCCAGCAGGACGGGGATCAATGAACTGCTCTGGTTCTGTAGCGCCGCTGTTCCAATATTGTTGACGCGGCGCGCGATCTTCGAAATGTCTTCCTCCCGGATTTGTGGCGCCTCTCCTTTGTCGACCGGGGCAGCTCACGCCGTCCGGATAGTAGGAGCACTGGGGTCAATCCGTGTCGATCCTGCATATGCTCTGACAATTCGCATTGTGAAAAAGACGTTGGTCAGATGCCGCGCCGTTCGGTCAGCCGATGGGTGTAAAACTCACACTGGCGCGGTTGGCCCGCATTGGCCAAAAAGGCATTCAGGTGGCGAATTTGTCCTTGCGGGCCTGCCTGTCCAGTGTGCGCGATATCAATGAAACCGCATCGAACCCATCAGCCGTGACCCGTTCGTTCCCGACCGTGATTATACGCTGTGGGATCAGACGCCCGCCACTGCATGGTATGAACTGCCGTGTGACCCGATCAGGCCAAATGCTCTCTGATACTGTACCATCTGGGGAAGCAACGTTTGTAGGCCCAGTCGCCTGATTTCCGGATGCCACATTTTCATGACTGGCGAGAGCGCCCAGAACACCTTCTGCTCCATGACTTTATTCAGATCATGGATGTGAAGGCCGTGAACAGCACCCTGGCCTCTACATCAGACAGCCCCAGACTGGCGCGCAGTGTCTCCAGAACTTGGATGCCGTTCACAACATGGGTGTACAGGCTTTCGCCCCGTTTGCCGCCCCATTGAAGATGGCCTCGATATGCAAGCAGAGCCTGGTTGCCGACCTTGTCTAGATAGTCCTTGAATACTGAGGGTTCCGGATTTTCCGATGAGAAATTTAATGTGCTGAAGATCCATGATATCGCTGCTTGGTCCTCGCTTTCCGCTCAGAAGTTTGTTTCATGTCGCGCACAGTTACCAACGAAAGTTGTCCTCTTCTACCGCCCCAATGTCCCAGCCCAGACCACCCCCAACATCCCAATCAACACCACCACAATCACATACTGCCCCACGGCCCGGAATAACTCACGCCACCCGCGCGCCCGATCAGCCTTGGCTTTCCACAGGCGCTCCTGGTTCTCGACCTCCACGATCTCCGGGCGACGCAGCAGGCCGCGCCCCCGGCTCCAGCGCATGGCCGCGCCCATCACCTGCGCGGTGATGAGCACGCTCAGGATCATGACGACGGCGACGATCAGGATCTGCTCCATGGCTTGGCTCCTGTGTTTACGCTTCAAGCGAACCTGTTCGGGCGGCACAACTCACGCCGACGAGGGAGTGGCGCTTTGTCCGTCACTGCCTGCCCGAGCAGGTCTGATGACTTCTACGCGGGCACGGTGGTAGATATTTCTACCCAGTTTCGTCATCGTTGCTCGCGGCTTCACGCGGCCGTCGCCTCCGCCAACCGCCGCACCTCCCGGTCAACTTCGGCAATCGCCCAGCACGCGGCAGGCCGGGCCATAGCTGAGCAGCACGCGCACGGCGCGAAAGAGATTGTCCGTCGTCGCCGTCACCCGCACCCAGCCTTCCGGGTCCGCGGGATGGATCTCCATGTCATCGAAGTGCCGGCCCACTTGGCCCAACCGGAGCCAGTTCCGGCGCCAGCAGATAGTCCAGGCGGTGACGCACGCTTGGGCGGCGTGGGCGGCAGCCGGTCGGGCAAGATCTCGATGCTCTCCGGCAGAATACGTACCGGTCGATACCGTTGCCAGGCGCCTTCGCGCCACTCGCCGTACGGTCCTGTCACGCTGAGCCGGTAGCCGTCCAAATACTCATGGCCGCGCGTGGCGTCGAAGAAGATCCCATGGCTGCACCACGTGGGTACGCGGCACGCCGTCGGCCTGTCCCGGCGCCAGGTAGTCGAAGCGCAATTGCCGTCCCACGGCACGGTCCAGCGCACTGCGCACGGCCGCGATCACGTCGTCGTCGCGGCGCTTCATCTCCACACGAAGACGCCGGCGTCGAGGCGAGATGGTGTTTTGTTGGGTATCCGGCAACCAGTCCAGCACCCGCTGCAGCAGCCGGTGGACCCTTTTCGGCATGGTGCGCGTCCGGGCCAAAGGTCTCCAAGAGGAAGGCCAGCGCCTCCAGGTCCGCTTCGGGCAGCCACCGGCGCGTCGTCGTAGCTCTCGATGCGATACGCTCCCTGTCCTCCGCACATCGATAGCCCCCACGCGCAGCGCCTTGATGTCATTGCCGAAGTCGTTCTGCGTCTTCTGATCGCCGGGTGGATAGGCGTCAAGCAGTTCTGATGCACATAGCCGGTCAAGATATCGAGCGGCGCGGGCGACAGCAGCATGCGCCGCAGCAGGCTAAGCCGGGTGCTGCAGCGTGGGGTTGGCCGAGGTTGTCATGGTCTTTCTCTTGCTGACTGTGCTGTGTATGACTGTTCATCAGAGTCGCCCATGTTCGGGTCACAGGCCGTGCGGAGTTGTCAGCAATGGAAATTGGAGCATCCCCATGATAAACCACAACCAAACGACGGGACAAGCCGCATTTTCGCAAGCGGCGTCGGCTCAATCCAGGCCACCAATGACTCCACTGCAAAAAGCAAAGCCCGCCACAGATGGACACAGATAAACACGGATTAAACAGCAATAATACAAAATTCAACCCGCTGTTAAATCCGCAAAAGACAGAATGGGCGGACGAACTAAGTCATCTGTGTCTATCTGTGTCTATCTGTGGCTTTATTGCAGTGCAGTCACCAATGCAACGAAGCCGACCCATGTGGGCCGGCCTCGTGTTCACTTCGACGCGGCCGGCATGCCTCATGACCGAGGCACGCCGGCCGGCAATGTTACGGATTGACCAGGGGCAGGAAGATCGCCTCCGAGCCCAGGTTGGGCGTGTTGACCACCACGGTCGTGCTGAGCAGACCGTTGTTGACCACGTTGCCCGAGCTGGTGGTGGTCGCCACCGACGCGGTGATCCACGTGCCGTTGGGCGCAAAGCCCGTCAGCTTCACCAGGATCTCGAACTCACGGCTTTCGCCCGGCGGGATGTCGCCCAGGGCGCACAGTTGCAGGCTTTGGCCGCAGCCCGCCGTGTCGGTCACGTAGGCCAGGAGATCGGGCAGGTCCACGTCGATGCGCACATCCTTCAGCGTGCCCACGCCCTCGTTGACCACCTTGACCTTGTAGGAGAAGACCTCGTCCACCTCCACGCTGGTCACCGACGTGGAGAACTCCGTGCGCATGTAGGCGTTGCGCACCACGTTGGTCACCGTGGTGGTCGTGCTGTCGCCCGCAATGGGCAGCCCGCTCAGGTCCAGATTGTTGACGATCTGGCCTTCCGGCGCATCGGGCGCAATCTGCACCGTCACGAAGATGGTGCGGACCTCACCCTGGGCCACCGTGCCCAACTCGCAGATGACCTCGGGATCGAAGAGCGAATCGGTGCAGGCGCCCGGCCCGCCGCTGATCTGGTAGCCGGAGAAGCTGACGTGGTCGGGCAGATCGTCCGCAATCACCACACTCTCCACGGGCGACGAACCCACGTTTTCCACGATGATGCGGTAGTCCAGCCGTTCACCCGCGCCCACGGTCGCCGCCGACGCTTCCTTGGTGACACGCAGCAGCTTGTCCACCGAGACCCGTGAATGGGCCGTCGCCAGGTTGTTGGACGCCTGGATGTCGTACTCGTCCGAGGTGACGCGCACCGTGTTGTCCAGGTGTGCGCCCGCGGGGGCGTCCGCATCCACGTTGACCAGGATCTGGATCGTGGAGGACTGGTTCACGTTCAGCGTGCTGATGACACAGGTCACGTCGTCCGGGGTACACGTGCCGCGGTTGGTGGTGATCGACTCCAGCGTCACCCACGCGGGCAACGAGTCGCGCACCCGGACATTGGTGGCCACCGACGGCCCCTTGTTGGTCACCACGATGGTGTAGGCCAGCTGACCGCCGGCGTCCACCGTCGTGTGATCCACGGCCTTGCGCACGTCCAGATTCACCGCCGCGTCCACACCGTGCTCGACGATGGCGCTGTTGTTGCCGTTGTCCGTGTCCGTGCCGTCAGCCGTGACGTCGGCCACGTTGTTGATGCTCTGGGCATTGCCCGCGGTCACCGTCACGTTGAAGATCCACTGGTCGTCCACATTCAGGTAATTCTGATTGGCGTTGGCCGGGTTGCGCTTGCAGACGATCTGCGTGTTGCCCGAGCCGGAGCCGGAGGCCGGGCTGCAATACTCCGCCGGCGCCGACCAGCTGTAGTCGCCGTCCGACGCCAGCAGATCCTTGACCTCGATGTTCCAGGCGCGGCCGGGGCCGAAGTTGTCGACGATGATGGTGTAGACGAGCGCTTCGCCCGCGGCGGCCTGCCCGTCGGGCTTGCCGAACTTGCGAATGCGCAGATCATGCACGTTGCGGAAGACGATCTCTTCGCTGTAGGCCAGCAACGGCGCCTGGTCGTACGGCGGCGTGGTCGACGTCACCTCGATCACGTTGTCCGAGCGATGGCCGTCCTTCACGGTCTCCTTGACCTCGACCACGATGTCGAAGCTCACCGTCCGGCCCGGTGCGATGTCGCCCAGGTCACAGCTCACGTCCACGCCGGCGTTGCTACAGAGCACGCCCCGGCTGTAGAGATACTGGACGCTGCCGGTCAGCTCGTCGTCCACCCGCACGTCACGCGCCGTCGACGGGCCGTTGTTGGTCACCTCCACGGTGTAGAAGAAGACGTCGCCAGTGGCCGGGCTCAGTTCCGACGAGCGCTTGGTGGCGCTGAGGTCGGCGTGGGTCAGCACCAGCACCTCCGCGGAGTCTGCGGGATCGTCAACGACGGGCGACCCGCTGGCGGCCACGTAGACCACGTTCTCGATCACCACCTCATCGGGTGGGGTGGCGGGCGGGATGGACGGGTCCGTCTTGACCACGAAGTCGATGCGCCGTTCTTGGCCCGGGTCCATGTCGCCGATGGTGCAGATGAGCGAGCGCCGTCCGAAGTTCTCGAAGTAGCATGTGCCTGCGCCCCCGGCCACGTTGACGGAGACCAGCTCCACGTAGTCGTCGAAATCGGCCGCAAAGTCATCCTTGATGACCAGATCACGCACGGTGGACGGGCCGTCGTTGTAGACGTAGATGTTGTAGTTGATCTCCTCGCCGGCGTAGCTCGTCTGGTCGCCGGGTGAGACGCCCTTGTCCAGTTCGATGCGTGAGCGGGCGCGAACGCCGGTATCTTCCTCTTCACAGTTGTCCGAATTGTCCGGATCGAAGTTGTCGC
Source organism: Caldilineaceae bacterium (assembly GCA_041391205.1). Taxonomy (GTDB): domain Bacteria; phylum Chloroflexota; class Anaerolineae; order Caldilineales; family Caldilineaceae; genus JAWKOK01. The sequence continues at coordinate 36,973 of JAWKOK010000037.1, read as the reverse complement.
TGTAGGTGCACGCCGTGTTGATCAGCACCGACCCGTTGGGCATGCGCGGATCGATCTCCACGATGATGTAGAAATCTTCGCTCTCGCCAACCTCAAGCGTGCCCAGGTTGCAGGTGACCACCGTGTTGCCGAAGCTCTCGCGCATGTCACAGTCTTCTGAGCCGGGCAGACCGCCGATTTCCACGACGGTGAGTCCCGGTGGCACGGGATCTTGCGCGACCACGTTGTTGGCAATCGAGGGGCCGTAGTTGGTCACCTCGATGCCGTAGCGGAATTGGGTGCCGGCGCGGAAGTTGTCCTCACCGGGCGGATCGTTGCCGTCGCGGTCCAGGTCTTCTTTCTCGATACCGAGGTCCGAAACCGCCGTAATCTTCTGGACGGTGATCGCGCTGTTGTTGGACTTGTCAGGGTCGGGCGTGCCGGTGAAGATGATGTCGCCCAACTGGCCCAGTTCAAAGTCGTTGTAGACCGTGAAGACGTCGACCTTGTTGGTGATGGTCGTCGGTTCGTCCACACCGCCTTGGCTGACCACCTTGATGGTCCAGCGTCCCGAGCCGGGCAAGGTGCCCATGGGCTCCAAGGGCGTGCCGAGGATACAGCCGCCCAGATCGACGTCTTCGATGAAGCCGCATTCGGTCGGGCGCAGGCTTTCCCAGGTAAACTCCGGTCCGTCCACGCCGGGAATGCCGACGAAGGCGAAGATGTTGTCCAGAATCGCCACACCGCGCGCCGCGGACGGTCCCAGGTTCTCCACGATGATCCAGTATTCCAGCGGTTCGCCCGCCTGCACCGTGTCGCCATTGGCGATCTTGGTGACGCGCAGGTCGGCCTTGTCCTTGACGATCGAGCAGTCCTCGGCGCTGGGCTGCCCGACCTCACCGAAGTAGGGTTCCGCAATCTCGGCATGGTTGCAGATGGGCGCTTCGGCCGGAATTTCGTCGATGAGGGTCAGGGGGCCACCCAGGTAGAACGGGCTGACGGTCAGACCGAAGCGCAGGTCGATGCCGCTATACCCAGGAATCGTGCCGACTTCGCATGATGCCGTATCGGAATCGCCGCCAATCAGGAACGGCGGTGCAATTCCGTCCTCGCTGTGTACACATGTGAGGGGTGCCTCGGATTCGTCGGGGTTGACGAAATACGCGGTCTGCAGCACCACCCGCGGATCCTCGTCGAGTCCCAGGATCTCGTCCTCGATGACCACGTCCTCGATGTCGAAATCATTGTAGTTGTACACCGAGACATCACAGATCCACTGCTCGCCGGCGTAGACGACCGCATCGTCGGTTGCTGCGGCGGAAACCTGAGCACAGGCGCACCGTTGCCGCCCGTCGCAGGATAGCAGGTCTTCCAGATATCCACATTCGGCGGGGTACAATCCGGCAGCAGATTTGGGGTGAACAGCGTGTATCCCTCTTCGCCGCCCTCACCGTCGGTGCCGTTCTGGTGTTGCCGCCGTTGCCGCCGTCAACACTCACAGTCCCGCCCCCGGTATTGCTGCCGGTCCAGGACGCGAAGATCGCGCCGCCGCCACGCCGCCGCCACCGCCCTCGCGTGCTGCCGAAAAGGTAGAAGCCGTCGCCGCCGTTGCCGCCGTCGGCACGAAGCGTACCGTCGTTGATGATGTTGTAGCCTTGTAGCACGATGGCGCCGCCGCTGCCGCCGCCGCCGCCTTGGTTGAATCTGACCAGGGGCACCGTGTTGCTGCCGTCACCTTCTTCACCGTTGGCTGAAACCAAACCACCGGAGTTGATATTGACGTCGCCGATCGCGCCAAGAAACAGAGCGCCACCACCACCGCCGCCGTTGGGCGTGCCGTCGCCGTTGCCGCCGGCGCCGCCGCTGCCGCCTTCCAGGCTCAGCAGGACACTGGCGGAATAGGTGATGCCGCCGTTGTTGGCGCCGCCTTCGCCGCCTTCACCACCAACGCCGCCAAAGCCGGCGCCGCCGCCGCCGCTGCCGTCAACCCAGTAGCCTCTGCCTGAGCCATTGCCGTCACCGCGTTCATCCCCACCGGCATACCCGCCCGGGCCGGGATCCTCGTTGTCGAAGATGCTGCTGAGAAAGCCGCTGCCGCCGGCGTCGACGGTGATGGTACCGCCGTTCTCGACGACGATGTCTCCTCGCGACAACAAGACCAGCGGGCGCGAGCCGGAGCCGATAATCATGCCGCCGGACCGAACAATGATCTCGTCAAAGGTGAAGACTGCCACGTTGTTGACAAGCACGCCGCCGGCTTGGCCACCGAATGACAGCGTGTCGGTGTTGAACTCAATCTCGCCGATAACGTCGAGCGGACCCAGCGAATTGTAACGCGCCGCGCACAACTCACTGTAGTACTCCAGGTCGACCTCTTGTGCGTAGGCGGTGCTAGGCGCCAGCACGACGTCCACCAGACACAAAATGGCGATGACTAACATGGCCGTCGCCGCGGAAGTTCGTCTTGCACGGCGTCGTACAAGATTCGTGAATGAATTCATTTCTTCTCCTCCAGTGAAGATTTCACAAACTCATTACCAGCAAAAGCACTCACGATCCAAGACAAATCTCGCAAACTGCCGTGACAAAGCACGGGGTAAGCCGGTTCATGCAACCTTTCGTAATATTGTTATGGGTCGAGTCGGCACGCGCTTGCTGTTTAAGTGGACGGAGCAGCGATCCTAGAGAGAAACGTGACGCTTCTACGCCGCCTCTCTAGAATTACAAGTTATGTAAGTCAACTTGAGTTACGCATTACTTACACTATATCAATCGCATTATGGTGTCAAATCCTTCTCGGAGATCACAATGAGGGCAAATCCGGCCATGACGGCCTCCGATAAGCAGACGCCGTCCTCCTTTCGCCGACACGTTTCCATCCCCTGCTGCTGCGATCGTCGCCGCGCAAACCAACGCGTCGGGGCGACGCAAGGAGCGCGTCGCCCCGACGCGTTGGTCGATCCTGTCCGTCGATTGGTCTCTCAAAACGGCATTGACGCTTACGGCTGCCCCGCCCGCTTGCGCGTCGGCTTGACGTCCAGCCGCCACACGTTGGCCCGCACCGGCAGCGCTGCCACGAAGACCACCGCCGCGCCCAGATCCTCGGGCTGGAGCATCTCCTGGCGCGCGTCGGCCGGAGGCGGCGCGGCCCGGCGGTCCAGGATGGGCGTGTTGCCTTCGCCCGGGTTGATGACGCAGGCGCGCACGTTGTGGGGATTGCCCTCTTCGTTGGTGACGTCGGTCAGCGCCTGCATGCCGATCTTGGAGGTGCTGTAGCCCACCCCGGCCATGAGCGACGGGAAGGTTGCTGCGCGCGAGGCCACGTTGATGATGGTGCCCTCCTCCCGGGCGATCATCTCCGGCAGCAGCAGCTTGGTGAAGTGATACGCGCTGGTCAAGTTCACCTCCAGCAGCGTGCGCCACTCCTCCAGCGACGTATCCCGAATGCTGCGCGCGGCCATGTTGGTCCCCGCGTTGTTAACCAGCACGTGGAGCGGACCGAGCGCGGCCACGGCCGCCGCCACCGCCGCGTCGATCTGGGCGCTGTCGCCCACATCCGCCGGGCAGACGGCCGCGCGCACGCCCAGACTGCGCACCTCGTCAGCCACCGCGGCCAACTTGTCCTCCGACCGGGCCACCAACGCCACGTGCGCGCCTTCCGCGGCGCAGGCCAAGGCGATGCCGCGCCCGAAGCCCGTGCTCGCGCCGGTGATGAGAATGTTTTTGCCTGCTAGCCGTTGCATGGTCTGTACCTTTCGTCTGGTGCGGTGGGATCGATGCTGGGATTGTACCAGCGACGCGGACCGGTGAAAACCGGGGTGATTGCTCATTGGTGATTGGTTATTGGTGATTGGTAATTGCTCATTTCGAGATGCACATTTCCATATCCAACAGCCTGCCCCGGTGTCGATTTGTCCGATCTCCGTGCGATGTCATAGAATCCTTGGCGATGAATTCTCAGCGCCTGCCACCGAACTACAATAAGTGGGCTACGCAAGGGCAGCGATGGCTCTTGACAAGCTTTGCGTTCTTTTGCGTTCGTGTTGCCCTTCATTTGCTGGGGGCGGCAGGCACGCCGGGACATCCGCATACCCACGCCCACTTCGTCTTCGCCCTACCGCCTGACGACGTCGCCAGAAACATCAACGCAGCCTCCTTGCACATCCCGCGCTTGGTTGACGGCCAGTGGGTCGTAGATGACAATCATAGCCACCATCATGGTGATGTCCCGCCGGGCCGATCCGAGCCGGATCTGTCTTTGATCACGCTTCTGCTTCTGCTGCTGGGTGGATTTGCTGCCATCGCCTACATCCTGCTCGTGTTCTTCCGCGCGAGCTTCAGTTTCACATACCCCAGGCCGTCACCCACTCACCTCCCGTGCCTCCGCCAAAGCGCTTGCCTCTATACGGGTGCGCATGTCGCAACCGCAGTCTCTTGATCCCGCATTTGCGCGCAACAGCCTAAACTAAGTTTCAGCAGAAACCAGTAGTTTTTCGTAGTCTGGATCGAGTTCGAACCTGGGCCAAAGTCGTCGAACCATGGCATCCGGTTCAGAGTTGATCCGATTGATAAAGGCCAGACAATCTGTGAAGAGATCGTCGAGAGATTCGTGACAGAAGTGCTGCGTCACCTCTTCTCGCATCCATTTCCACAGACCTTCAATGGGATTGAGGTCTGGACTGTAGGCAGGTAGCTGAATGAGTTCGATGTCCAGTTCTTCAGCTTGACTGCGAGCAACCTTGCTGCGATGCCAAGGAGCGCCATCCCAAATGATGACCAACGGGCACTCAGTGTCGAGCTTGTCCGTCAGTCGGTGCAGGAACTGTGCCGTATGTGCGCTGTTGCAGCGGCCCTCGTGCCAGATAAAGGCTTGGCCCTGGGAGAAATCATAGGCGCCATACCAGTTGATGCGAGCCGACAGCGGCGGTGACTTGCTCGTTCGCCAAGTGGTCTCACCAACAGGTGACCAGGTGTAGCCCAGGTCCAAGTCTTGATGAAAGTGAGACTCATCGACATAGATGATGCGAATCTCGTCACGACACATGCGCTCGAAAAGTGTCTGGAACTGCTCGATAAAGGCAGCCCGCATCTCCGGGTCTGCTTTGGCAAGCAGTTTCTTGCACTTCTTCCAACTCAGTCCAGCGGCGCTTAGGATACGACGCAAGGTGGAGCGGCTTACTGGTTTTCCAAGCTTCGATGCCACCCACTGTGTCAGCTTCTTCAGTGTCCAGCCATGTCCCGGCAACCCGTGCATCACGGGCTGACCGGTGCGAACGGTCTCGGCTATCTGCTCTTGCTCTGACTGGTCAAAAGGGGGAGGTTGCCTCCCGTGCGTCGATAAATCAGACTCTCCGGCCCTTCGGCGTTGTACCGGTGTACCCAGTCCATGACGGTTTGATTCTTGCGACCGATCTTTTGGGCCCACTGGGTTGCATTGTATTGCTTCGCCCCTATCATGTATAGCGCCTGGAAGCGTTCACGGCTGCGCCGATGTTCTGCCTCTATCGACAATCGCTGCATGTCATCGGCTGTTTGGTTCCATTTGGCAAAGTCTGGTCGGATCATCACTGGCTCCATCGTTTTCCCATCGCGACGTGTTGATGATTGAGCCAGTTTAACACCTAACAAGCAAAACTACCGATTTCTCGTGAAACTGAGTTTAGTAAATCCCGGCAGGAATGGCCCCAAGGTATCGATCAGAGGCACAAATGCCGGATTTTCGCGATGGAATCTGCGCCGCTCTGAAATAGAGATTCCGGACGACTTCGCACTACATGGTAAGGGACTGCTGTACGGCGTTCCCGGCCGCCTTGTCCATCACAACAATATAGATGCATAGACTGCAAAGGAAAACTGCAATGCATAGAGTACACTATGCCTTCGGTATCTTTGTGCTGGCTATCGCGTTGTTCCTGGGCGGCGTTGTCGCAGGTTTGGGTAGTCGCCGCCGCACGGGATGCCACGCCCGTGCCCGCCGAGGAATCGACAACTGACGCGACGGTAGCAATCACCGACACGGCGTCCATGACGGCGACTGTTCAAGCACTATTGGAGAACATCGAAGGCGCGGAAGAAAGCCTCTTCATCAACCTGACCAGCGACGATCTGAATCGGGCAGCGATGGCAGTCAACTTTGCCAACACTGTCCTGACGACACGGGAAATCCCGGTCACAATCTTCCTGAACGTGGAGGAGTGCGGCTGGCGGATACGACGATACCTCAGCACACCCATGTCACGGGGAGACCATTCAGACGAAGTTGGAGAACTTCATGGCCAACGGCGGCACGGTGCTCATTTGCCCATTCTGCATGCAGAATGTGGGCGGCATGACACAGGCCGATCTGCTGGAAGGGGTGCTCATGGGATCCCCGGCATTGACTCAAGGCGCGCTCTTCGCCGACAACGCAACCGTGCTGAGTTACTGACATGGACCGGTAGACAGACGCATGAAACGGCTCATTCTGTCCCTACTGGTGCTGCTTTCGGTCCTAGCCGGCTGCGCGCCACAGCATGAATTCGCAGGTCCGCTGCTGTCCGCACCCCAGCCCGTACCGGCGCAACCGCTCATGTCGGCAGACGGCCCGGTCAGCCTGCGCGACTTCGCAGGACGCTACCTGTTCGTCTACTTCGGCTACACATTCTGTCCGGACGTCTGTCCACTAACGCTGTTGACGCTGAACGATGTGCGCGTCGGCATGGCGGACAAGGCCGATCAGGTGCAAGTCGTCATGATCAGCGTCGATCCGGAGCGGGATACGCCGGAAGTCCTGGACCGCTATGTCCAATACTTCGATGACAGTTTCATCGGGATCACCGGCGCTAAGGCTGAGATCGATGCCGTCGGCGCGCCGTTCGGTATCTACTACGAAAAAGGTGAGGGCTCGGCTGCCACAGGCTACTTGGTCAATCACAGTGCGCGTATCTATCTGGTCGATCCCAACGGCAACGCCCGGATTGCATATCCCCATGGCGTCACCGCTGAGGAGATCATCGCCGATCTGGAGTATCTGTTCAGGACAGAGCAATGAAGCAGCTACGCATCATCGGCTTATGGATTGCGCTCAGCGCGTTCGTGCTGTCCGGCTGTGGGGGTCAACGCCCAGTCGCCGTCGATGCGCGTGACCTCAATCCATTTTCCGAGGAAGCGTTCTGCGCATGGCACATCGGGAACCCGTCGGCCGGTCAGGAACTCTTCGAGCGTCCTGTGCTGGCCGACGGCGCCGGCTGCATCACCTGCCATGCGCGTGAACCCGGAATTACGCTGGTCGGGCCTTCGCTGTTCGGCGTCGCGGCTACCGCTGCCAAACGCCAGCCGGGGGTCATTCCAGCCAACTATCTCTATCTCGCCATCGTCGCGCCGGAACACTATGTGGTCGACGGCTTTCCCCACGACGTTATGCCCGCACACTACGCCGATGCGTTGAGCGAGCAAGAGATCACCAATCTTGTCAGCTACCTAATGACACTCTATCCCGACGAATAGCGCCAGGTTTCTGATACGCGTTCGTCTCACCCGAAAGGGAATACAACAATGCCTGCACCGTACCGCTGGCTGACCGCCCTCTTGCTGGGCGGTCTCATCAGCTTCGCCGTCGCACCACTCAGCACCGCGATCACGTTCGCGCAAGACGCAACACCGACGCCTGCGGCGGAAGAAGAACCTGCCATGCACACCGAGCACGCCGCCCATGACGGCATGGACGCCGCCGCAAGGGGCGAAGGCGAAGGCGAAGCTGACGCCGACGCGCCCACGACGGCCCAATTGCTCGCGCAGATCGACGCTTTGCAGACACGGGTGGCCGAACTCGAAGCCTCCATCCGTGTCAACCAAGTCAACAACGCAATCTACCAGTTAGATCTGGTGGGTTTGCACGCCCTCGATGAGCGCCCTCAATGCCACAGGCGAAATCATGGACAGCGACAGCGGTCGCCGGCGCAATCGCCCGCCTGATGTCCACCGTCACTTGGCCCGAGTGAATTGGCTGCGCAGATGCCACAGCACCGGACCACACGCTGTTGTACGAGTTGTCCGGGGACACCCTCGCCGCTGAAGACTCGGAGGCCGGCATCGCATTAGCTGCCCAGGCCCACGAAGAGCAGCACGCACTTCTCCCATGCCGTCGAACATTGGCTGGCCGCTCCTTAAAGCCGCAAAGACGCGCCTGCGCCGACATGGTCGCGATGAACGGCATGGAAAGTCATGCCCATGACGACACAACCGTGATCGATGTGGACGGCCTGCTCATCGAAAACGCGCGCTTAACTTGTCGCTTCCGTCAAGCACGGGGCTCCGTCTGGTTGACGCTTACCAACACCGCCGCTGTCGATGAAGCGCTGACCGGCGCCGAGGTTCCCGGTTGTGGCGTTGTCGAACTGCATGACATGAAGATGGAGAACGATGTGATGGTCATGTTCCCGGTCGAAGGGGGCGTGAAATCCTGATCCCGGCCGGTGAGACTGTGGAACTCAAGCGGTGGCAGCCTGCACATCATGTGCATCGAAAAGAAGCGCCGGTCGAGGTCGGCGCCAGCAGTGACCGTGACGCTGCATTTCGCCAACGCGGGAGACGTCGAGGTGACCGCTGGGTCGTTGCGCCCGACAGCGGCATGGACGATATGGAAGGCATGGATCACGGCGACAGCGCGATGAACACGACGGGAACTAATCCTGCTGGGATCATCCCCCACGAAACGGAGTGACGGTTTTATCTGCACGACGTAATGCCGACGACTGAAGCCGTCACTTCCGCTTCCACCTACCCTACAGCTTCGGCTCCTGTTGCCACGATCTCCGCCGCGGTGCCGTCGGCGTTCTTGAAGTTATTCACAAACATTTCCGCCAGCTTGCGCGCCTGGGCGTCACGCGCTCTTTGTCTTCCCAGGTGTTGCGCGGTTCAGCATCTCGGCGGGCACGCCGGGACAACTGTGGGTGACGGCCAGCCCGAAGATCGGGTCTTCCATCGTCTCCACGTCGTTCAGGTCGCCGTTGAGCGCCGCGTTGACCATGGCCCGGGTGTACTTGATGGGCATGCGCGAGCCCACGCCGTGGGGGCCGCCCGTCCACCCCGTGTTGACCAGCCAAACCGTGACGTTGTTGCGCGATCTTCTTGCCCAACAACTCGGCGTATGTGACTTGGGTGTGCAGCGGCCCGAAGGGCGCGCCGAAACAGGCGCTGAAGGTGGCCTGGGGCTCGGTCACGCCGCGCTCGGTGCCCGCGACCTTGGCCGTGTAGCCCGAGATGAAGTGGTACATGGCCTGCGCCGGTGTGAGCTTGGCGATGGGCGGCAGCACGCCGAACGGTCTGCGGTCAGGAAGATGATGTTCTGGGATGGCTTCACCGGCCGCTGCGGGTGGCGTTGGGAATGCGAAATGGATAGGCCGCGCGTAACTGGTGAGCGAGCTGTCATCCAAGTCCACCCGGCGTGACTGCGCGCCAATGCCCACGTTCTCAGAATGCTGAATGGGTCGTCTGGAAGATCTCGGGCCCGTCATGACAGGCGGATGGTCTTGGCGTACAGCCGCCCTCGAAGTTGAAGATGCCGCCTGCCCAGCCGTGTCGCCGTCGATGAGCGCCGCGTTGGGCCGGTCGAGAGCGTGGTCTTGCCGGTGCCGCTCAGGCCGAAGAAGAGCGCCGCTGCCGTCGGCGCCCATGTTGGCCGAGCAGTGCATGGACATCACGTCGCTGTGGGCAGCAGGTAGTTCATGGCCGTGAAGATCGACTTCTTGATTTCGCCCGCGTACTCGGTGCCGCCGATGAGGACCCAGCTTCGGCGAAGTTGACCAAAATGAAGACCGTAGAGCTTATCTTGTCGTGCTCGGGGAAGGCCTGGAAGCCGGGGCAGTCGATGACCACAAAGTCGTATCGTGCGGTCATTGTCCGGCGTGGCCTGATGAACATGTTGCGCGGCGAGGCCAAAAGGCGTATACTGGGGTGATGATGCGCACCGGCATGCGGTGTCCGGGTCGGCGCTTGCGTAGCAGTCCTGCACGTAGACGTCCTTGCCCCGGAGGTACGATGCTTCATGCGCCGGTGCAGTTCATCAAACAGATGGGCGTCAAAACGGGCGGTTGACCTTGCCCCCACCAGATCTCATCCTTGCTGGACGGCTCCTCGACCATGAACTTGTCGTTGGGCGAGCGGCCGGCAGAATCGCCCCGTACGCACCACCAGCGGCCCCAGGTGAGCGATAATGCCTTCGTTGCGCCCTGTTGCCTCTTCTGCACAGCGTCATGTCGAGGTTCCAGTAGATGCGGCGCAAGTTGGACAGACTGTGGCGTCCAGGCCGATGGGGCTGTGGAGTCGTTCCGGAAGAACCTGCTTGCATTGTTTAGTCTCCTTTGTACATGAATCTCAAACAGATCTGCATGCTCATTAAAGTCGTCGCATCGGACGTGGCAAACGACGCTGAATTGTCCGTTCGCCACGTCCGACTAACCATTATTATGGCACATGGCCGTCAAAGCATGCAAATTAAAATATTGCACAAACAAGACGTTACCGCACGTTAGCGGCGCAGCAGCGGCAGGTACAGATTGTGCCCGGTCGGCGGCTTTCAACCGTCACCGCAAGCGCCACGTCGGTGAGGTTGCGATAGGCGGATCGTCGGAGAGGACGACGTGGAGCAGCGTCCCTGCTCGACATCGGCGTCGTTGCCGGCCGCGACGGTGACCGTCTGGGGCTGATGCCAGTTGTCCGGCGTGAAGAGCAAGCAGCCGACCTCCTCCACGTTCGCACGGCACCACGGTCGGTCGGCGTCGCCAGCAGCTTGCACGGCGACGGGCGCGTGGGTGCGGGCCAGCAGTCTGACGGTGTACGCACTGCCGCCTCCCCGGCGCGCAGTTGCAGCGCAGACGTGGATAGGCCACGCCCGCGACGTCGTCGCTCGGCCACGATGATCGGCGCACTGTTGCTGCGCAGGCCCGCGCAAGCGGATCATCGCTGGCGGTGAGCATGCGCACATAGGCGATACGTATCCGCCGCGCGAATTGTCGACGGCGTCATCCACCGTGCCGACCCAGACGACTTCGCCGTCCGCCCAGTTCTGGGACGCACCACCTGGCTGCGGTCAAAGACGAGCTCGTCGCCGCTGGCCAACGTCACCGTGACGTCGTGGCGCGGCCGGCCGCTGAGCGTGACGACATAGGCAAACGGATGCGCCTTCGTCGACCGGTGCGGCAACGTCGGCATTGGCGACCAGACCGGCCACATCATTGTCAGCGATGACCGGTGCCGACCGTGCCGATGCCGATGCCGTTGTACGCAGTGTCGGCGCTGACGGCCAGGTGGCGCGAATTGCCACGGTCATGGTGGGCGTCGTCGCGGCCTCCTGGTCATCCGGCGCCGTCACCGTGATGACCTGGGAGTCGCCCAGTTGTCGGGCGTGAAGAGCAACTGTGCCGGCGCAAAGGTCAAGCGGCCGTCCCCGTCCACTGGATCGTCACATTGGCCGTCGGGCGCTGGCTCAGGCGGACCTGGTAGCTTGCGGTGGCGCCGCCCTCGCTCAGGGCGATGCTGTCTGCGCCCAGGACCACACCCGCGGCGTCGTTGTCGGTCACGACCATTTGGACTTCTTGGACACCCAGGGCAAGGTAATCGCTGTCGGTGCTGGTTATCTGGAGCGGGCAGACTGCACGCCGACGCCGGTCACCGCCGTATCATCGGGCACGTTGACGAGCAGAATCTCTTGGGGCGTGGACCAGTTGTCGGCGTCGAACTGCAGCGTTGCATCCGGCCCGGCAACGTTCACCGGCGGTGGGGCGACTCAACAAGCGAACGCTGACGCGCAGAGCTTCCTTCCAGAACAGCCCAGGCGCGCCGGGCTGAACTGGACGCCGACCTGATCGTCGTCTTTGATCAAGATATCCAACGTGGTGGAATCGCTGTCATGGTCGGCGCCGTTGGCATGTACATCATACGGCCGCGCCATAGGCTGTATCACTGCTGACAACAGTGTGTCTGATGAATCCCAGGTGATCGCCGCAAACCTCATCGCCGGCGGCGTCATCGCCGAAGATCGTGCTGGAACCCCGGTTACACACACTTGTCCGGGCCTCGAACAGGTCGTCGTTGCGCGTGGACGCAGACCCGGTTGCTGGTGTACTGTTGGCGCATCCAGCGTGTTCCAGTTGAGCGCATCCAGCGTCACCGATGTCTTATCGGTGGTCACCTGGTCGTCAGGCTCGATTACGACGTTCACAGGTTGATTGGGCTGCTGCGCAGCGTAATCCAGTAGCAAGCCGGCTGGTGCTCGGGTGACGCCTTCCACACGGACGTAACCCCAAACGATTCGGTCAACACGACCGCGGCCTGGCTGGATCCATCGGTGCGGATGATCACGTCCACCGTGTTGGGGTTGTTGTCGTAATTGGGGCCGTTCTCGTTGAAGAGCCGCAGATTGTCCAGCGGGACAGAGCCGTCGAAGGGTGCGTCAGAGGCGGTGGTGTCCACGGCATGGAGAATGTACGTGATCTGGTCGCCGCAGACCCTTATTGGTCGGCACCGGATTCGCTCGCCCCAGCATGGTGTCACTTTCGTAGGTGCACCAGTGCCCATTGGCATCGTCAACGTCATCGGGCACAGGGATAGACGCGCACATCGGCTGGAGTTATTCGGTGGTGCGCGTAATTCCAATTGTCTGGCGTCAACACGACGTTGTCCTTGTCGAGGCGGATCTGACTTTTGTCGTAGCTCAGGACAATCGTCACCTGGCCGTCGTGGGTAAGGCGCTGAGATTGATCCAGTAACTGGCCATCTGCACCGGCGTGCCGTCTTCATCCACATGGGTGACCGCAAACGACTCGATGAGATGATGCGCGGCAACGCCAGATTGGGCGCAGTCTCCGAGGCCCACAGCCGTGGGCGTCTGCGCACTGGCGACAAGGTCGCCGCCCAGAGGCCGATCACGATGCTCGCGAAGAGCATCACGATCGTACCCAGTCTCAGCGCATGTGCCGCGAGTCCGGCTCGTAAGCCGGTGAGCGCGGGCGCTACATATGAACTGGCGGTCAATGTTCATGAACATAGTTCCTCTATTCTGGTTATTCGGAAAGCCCCTGCGCGGCGCGTATCTGCCTGCACAAGCCGATGAGGCGGCGACGTGCCGTGAGGATTCACATCCGGATTTACCAGGAGATAGATTGGCGACTGCACCTGCGACGAGCCAGCGCCGTCTTCTAGCCTCCCTAATGGTGAACACAGAATGTTTCCAAACGAATTACGAAGTAGACAGAACCAAGGCCAACAAAACTAACAGAGTTTCTTTGGTTATAGTTTGAATTTCTCCCTGCAATGTTCGTCACGGTCTGTGCTCGGCCGGTGTAATCTACGGCGTCATCACACCGCCAGTACAGTATATGGAGACGGAGCCAAAGGGGGACCTAACGAGAGGAAAGTACGGAGTAAGACAGCGCGGCACAAGGCTGTAGCGCGGGTGACGGAGAACACAACGTGTAGCCGTACGTGGGCGACGGCTTTTTGTTGGAGAGGGATTGCGTTCAATGAAAACAAAAGACGCACAGCCTGGGATCTCGGCTGCGCGCCTGTCAGCATATTGTCACACTCCCCAGCCCTGCCGGGTGGGTGAGTGCACTTACAAAGCCTTGTTTCGACCAATTCGATCGTCAATCCTGCGGTTCCTCACCCCCATGCAGTTCCTGTCGCAAACGCGCCCAGCCGCTTCATCACACTGTCGCCGCCGCGGCCGAAGTAGTCGTAGAGGAGCTTGTAGTCGGCGTAGAGCCATCGCAGACCACGTTGGCGGGAATCGGGTGTAGACTTCGTCCTGAGGTCGCCCATCTTTTCCGCGGCAAAGATGTCTTCGTAGCCGCCACGGCCGCGCCGGCGGCCACTGCTGCGTATGGCCGCTTCCAAGGCAGCCGCCTGCGCGCCTTGACGATGTTGAACGCCCGGTTGGTCACGCCGTCCGCAGATCTCGCATGTGAGCATGCGGTCTTTCGGGCAGACCACCCGCCGCCACAATGCGATCCACGGCCACGCCGCTGCCGGTCAGCGCCTCATGATCAAAGTGCGTCGAACGCAGGCCTGGATGAGCGCGCGGTAGATCTCGGGCGCAGGCCAGCGTGGCGCCGATGAGCAAGCCGCTCAGGTCCACATCCACCAGGGTGGAGCGGTTGCCGTTCCACCAGTCCAGCGCGAGCAGACCGCTTTCGCCTGGTTTCCGGCGCGCCGCGTTTCCAACACAGCATGAAGATCGACGCCTTTGCGCTTGGCTTCCTCGTGATACTGGGGCGGCACCCCGTTTTTGACGAACCAGGCGAAGATATCGCCCACGCCGCTCTGGCCCAGTTCGTGAAGCCGAAGAGACCGGGCAGGACGTCGTCTTCCACCACGCCGCACATGCCCGGCACTTCCTTGCGCTTGGTGGCGTTGACCATGTGACAGGTGCTGGTGCCCATGATCATGACCATGACGCCGGGGTCCACGGCCTGGGCCGCGGGCACGGTGACGTGTGCGTCCACGTTGGCCACGGCCACGGCGGTGCCGGGCTGCAGGCCGGTCCACGCGGCGGCCTGGGGCGTCAGTTCGCCCGCCTTGGCGCCCAACGGCAGGATAGTGCGCGCGACAGCTTGGTGTCCACCACGTCGGCCAGGTCGGGATGGAGCGCGCCCAGGAAATCCTTGTTGGGAAAGCCCTCCTCCTTCTGCCAGATACCCGTAGTTCGCGCAAGAGCTGCGCGCCTCCGGCCGGTCAACGTCAGGATGACCCAGTCCGGTGGCCCTGATGAGCCGGTCGGCCGCGGCGTAGACTTCTGGCGCTTCGTCCAGAATCTGGAGCGCCTTGCTGAAGAACCACTCGGACGAAATCTTGCCGCCGTAGAGATCGAGCCACGGCTGCTCCATCTCCCGCGCTTAATCGTTGATGCGGTCGGCTTCGGGCTGCGCGGCGTGATGCTTCCACAGCTTGATCCAGTGGGGCTTGTCCTGATAGGCAGGCAGGCGCAGAGGGGCGTGCCGTCGGCTTTGACGGGCAGCATGGTGCACGCGGTGAAATCGATGCCCAGGCCGATGACGTCAGCCGATCGATGCCGCTCTCTCTTCCAGGACAGCGGGGATGGTGCGCTTGATCACCTCGATGTAGTCGTCGGATCCTGGAGCGCCCAGTCCGGCTCCAGCGGGACGCCGCTTTCGGGCAGCCGCGCGCCGATGACACCGTTGCTGTAGTTCAGCAATCGCGGTGGCGATCTCTTCTGCGCCCGTCGGCCACATCCACCAAGAGCGCCCGCCCCGATTCGGTGCCGAAGTCGATGCCGATTGCGTATTTGGGACTCATAACCAGAATTCCTCTGCAGTGGAATGGTCTGTGCAGCCCATTCATCCCGGTGCGCATCATGGCGAGACGTGCCGGGACGAATGGGCTGCCGTACCATCAGACGGGTCAACCGGTCACTTCTGCGGCGCCTCGGGCGTGGTGGTCGAAGTGCTTGAGCATGACCAGGGATCGCCGGGCGCTCGGGTTGTGAATGGTGACGCCGCGCGCCGCCCGGCGGCCACGAAGTATTCGTCGTAGGTCAGTTGGCCGAAGCGAATCAACGCCGGTGTTTCCAGCGGTTGGCCGTTGATGCGGGCGCCGTGGCCCTGATCGTGATGAAGCCGTAGGGACCGCTGTTTTTGATAACCGCGCCGCGCCCGGGCAGGACGGTCAATTCCTTGGCCGCAAGAAGTCGTTGCCGTAGGTGATCTCAATCCTCGCGATAGCCGGCGTCGGCCATCTCCTCCACCGGCGCGACCGGCGCGGCGGCCGGAAGTAGGCTTCCTTGAGGCTGGGCAGACATTGGCATCCCAGTCCACCATGGAGACCAGGAAGTCCAGATCCTGGTGCTTGTCGGCGGGCACGTTCTTGACCAGGTCCCCATCGATCGGCACCTCAGCCACCAGGGACTGGAACATGGCGAAGACGTCGCTGGCCCACTGGGG
Source organism: Caldilineaceae bacterium (assembly GCA_041391205.1). GTDB lineage: Bacteria > Chloroflexota > Anaerolineae > Caldilineales > Caldilineaceae > JAWKOK01. The sequence continues at coordinate 21,059 of JAWKOK010000037.1, read as the reverse complement.
TTCGTAGGTGCACAGGCTGCCCGGCGTGTGAGCACGCCGCCTGGCACGTACCAGCCGGTGCCCGGTTCCAGACGATAGCTTCTGGACAATTGGTGATCTTGTTGTCACCCTGGTTCCAGATCTCCAGGGCATGGCGCACGTCCGCTTTGGTAGTGCCGGGGCCCAGGCCGAAGAAGGTGTGGGGGAAGGTGCCGCCGTGGTTGTTGAGCTGGCGCGGAAGTAGTAGGCTCGCTTGCTCCATCCCCACCAACTTCGCATGTTCGCTGGTGCAGGTGATGGGGCAGCGGATCGTGATTGTCGAAAAATTTGGAGTAGATGGGTCACTTCCTGCCGTGGCGTCCCACAGGGTACCGCCCAGGAGTTGCGCCCCAACTCCGCAACCACGTCCGGGCCAGCAACAGTTTGTGGGTGGCGCTTCCATCCGTGTAGACAACGTAGCTGAGGCCCTCGTCCGGCGTGGTCTGCGGACCGTTGTCGGCTTGGTGGTGACGAGAACCAGCGCTCGTCGATGCCGCCGCAGTGCAAGCCGAACGCGCACAGTCGCGGATCGAGCTTGATGCGCCGCCCGGGATGCAGAAGGAACGGGGCACCCAGGTCGGGGCCAGCAGAACACCTCCCGCAGCCAGCGCGCTGGCAATGAGTTTGGTCTGACTTTTGACTTGCCATGATCTCTTCCTCGGCGCGCCATCGGCCTGTCCACGGTGCGGACGGGCCTGCACGGTGGTGTTCCGACTAATACGCCTGCGCGTCCGGTTTGGTCGATGTTGTCCTGGGTGATCAGCTTGGGGGTGATGAAGATCACGTCGCTCTCCGGGTCGCGCCGAGGTGATGGTCTCACCATGCGGCGCAGTACGCACCTGCTCGCCGGGGAACTGCTCCACCGGAGCCAGAGGTCGCCCGCCTGGATGGCCTGGAGCGCCGGGCAGCGCGCCGTAGCCGATGATGCGCACGCTCAGCCCCACGGCCTTGGCTGCTTCGGTCGCGTTTCCAGCGCCATGGGCAACAACATTGGCGGCGACGATGGCATCAGGATTCGGTCGCCCAGACAGGTCTCGGTCACAGAGGCCGTTGGCGCGGTTGAAGTTGCCCGTCTGCTTGCACGGAATCTCGAAGTTGCCCGCAGGGTCGATGATGCTGTGCAGACCTCGCTGCGGTCGATGGCGGCGACGCACCCGGCGTGCCTTCCAGCTCGAAGATGGTCGTTGTCGGGGAAGAGCCGAGCACGTAGCACCTTTGGGTTTCACCGCCCAGCACGTTCTCCGCACCCACATGGGCCAGCAAGCCGGTCACACCTCAGCGCGGCGGTCCACCGTCACCACCGGATGCCTGCGCCGATGATGGCCTGATCACTTCGCCCACGCCCTCGGTGGTGGCAGCGGGCCGACGATCAAGCCGTCATACTGCTGACCAGCACCGACTCCGTCTGCGACTTGCTTTTTCGGTGCGGTCCTGGCCGTCCAGCGAGATGATCTCCACGTTGCCCAGCGCCGCGGCTCTTCCTTGATCTGCTTGTCCATGTGGACGAAGAAGGGGAAGCCGAAGCTGGGGCACCGAGAAGGCGATCTGCAACATTTCGCCTCTGGTTTGGGGCCGCGGCCGGAGCGGCGGCAATGCCTGCCTCTTCGCCACGCTCGGCCTCGCCCAGATTGGGCTCAACGTGATCAGCTTGGGGAGCGATGAAGATCAGTCGCTCTCAGGCGTCGCTGGAAGTGATGAAGTCCACGATGGTGCGCAGCGAAGTACGCACTTGCTCGCCGGGAACTGCTCCCACCACGTAGAGGTCGCCCGCCTGGATGGCCTGGAGCGCTCGGGCATACGCCGTAGCCGATGATGGGCACGCCAGCCTCACGGCTGCGGCCGCTTCGGCTGTTTCCAGCGCCATGTCAGTCGTTAGCCGCGACGATGGCATCAGGATTCGAAGGCTCGCACCAGGCAGCCGGTCACGGAGAGCTGCTGGTCTGGTTGAAGTTGCCCGTCTGCTTGCACGGAATCTCGAAGTTGCCCGCGGGTCGATGATGTTGTGCAGACCCTGGCCGTTGTCGATGGCGGGGCGACGCACCGGGCGTGCCCTCCAGGTTCGAAGACACATCGCTGTCCGGGAAGAGCCCAGCAACGCAGCCCTTCGGGCTTCACCGCCCAGCACGTTCTCTGCGCCCACGTGGGCCAGCAAGCCCGTCACGCCCTCGGCGCGGCGGTCCACCGTCACCACCGGGATTCCGGGCATCGATGACGGCCTGGATCACTTCGCCCACGCCCTCGGTGGTACGCGGGTTGACGATCGCCGTCAGTTTCCTGGGCGATGACCGATTCCAGGTCGGCCACCTGCTTCTCGGTACGGTCCTGGCCGTCCAGCGAGATGATCTCCACGTTGCCCAGCGCGGCGGCTCTTCTCGATCCGCTTGTCCATGTGGACGCGAAGAAGGGGAAGCCGAAGCTGGGCACCGAGAAGGCAATGCGCAACATCCCGCCTTCGGCGGGGGCCGGGGCCGCGGCCTCCTCCGGTGCCGACGCCGGACAGGCCGCCAGCAACATGGCGAGCACCACCAGCAGGCCCACAAACTGACACGGTTGAATCTCTACTCATTCCGCATCTCCTTTTGCAATGCAATTGATGTAGAGAAATCGCAATGAACTAGACAACACAAACGCCGGAAGCAACTGATGAACTAGCGCCGCCGCTTGATGAGTTGATCGAAGAAGACCGCAAAGACGATGATCAGACCGACCACGATCTGTTGGTAGTATGGGTTGACGTTGAGCAAGGTCAGGCCGTTGAGAGTACGCCGATGAGCAGGATGCCCACCACCGTGCCGAAGATGGTGCCTTCGCCGCCGAAGAGGCTGGTGCCGCCGATGACCACGCCCGCGATCACGGTCAACTCGTAGCCGATGCCCGCCACCTGCTCGGCCGAGTTCAGCCGGGACGAGAGCAGAAAGCCGGAGAGGCCGCAGCAGAAGCCGCTGATCACGTAGACGCTGGTGAGCAGCCCGGCCGTGTTGAGACCGGAGAGGCGCGCCGCCTCCGGGTTGCCGCCGATGGCGTAGATGTGCCTCCCGTAGCGCGTGTAGCGCAGCGCGATGGCCCCGATGAGCGCGACCAAGGCGAAGATGATCACCGGAATCGGCACCGGACCGACAAAGCCCTGGCCGAGCACCTTGTACTGGTCGCGAAAGGCGCTGATGGGCTGCCCGCCCGACCAGAGCAGCGCCGCGCCGCGGAACGCGGACATCCCGCCCAACGTCACGATGAACGGTGGCACTTTGAGCTTGCTGACCCCCAACCCCTGAAGCAGGCCGCCGAGCACGCCCACGGCGATGGCCGCCAAAATCGCGGCCGGCACGCCGAACCCTTCGGCCTCACCCGCCGCGCCCACGGTGAGCAGGCCGCGGCCGCCTTTTTCCACCGACGCGGCCACCAACCCGGCGAAGGCCAGCAGCGATCCCACCGACAGGTCGATGCCGCCGGTGAGAATGACGAAGGTCATGCCCACGGCCAAGACGCCGAAGATTGAGACCTGACGCAGCACATTGAAGATGTTGCGCTGGGAGGCAAAGGCCGGCTCCAGACGCCAAAAGATGATACAGATGATGATTAGGACGATCAGCGCGCCGAACTGGCCGATGAAGGCGACCCAATCGCGCTTCGGTTGGGCGACTGTGGCGCTACTGGTGGCAGATTCGTTGGTCACGGTGCTACCGCCTCTTCTTTGACAATGGCATGATCGCGCAGCGTGCAATAGTGCATGAGCGTCTCCAGCGTCGCCTCGCCGCGCGCCAGCGTGCCGGTGACGCGGCCCTCGGTCAGGCAGACGATGCGGTCGCACATGGCGATCAATTCGGGAAACTCGGACGAAATCATGATGACGCTGATGCCGCTACTCGCCAACTGGCGCATGAGATCATAGATTTCCGACTTTGCGCCCACATCGATACCCCGTGTAGGCTCGTCCATGAGCAGGATCTTGGGCTGCACCATGAGCCACTTGGAGATGACGACCTTCTGCTGGTTGCCGCCACTGAGGTTGACGACACGGCGGTCCATGCCCGGCGTCCGGATCGTCAACCGGTTGATGTAATCCTGCACTGCACGCGCCTCATCGGCCCGGCGCACGAAGCCCAATCGCGTAAACGCATCCAGATTCGCCAGCGACATGTTTTGACGCACGGCCATGCTCAGGATCAGGCCTTGGGCCTTGCGATCCTCGGGCACGAGACCGATGCCCAAGCGGATGGCATCCTCCGGCGAGTTGATCTGCACCGGTGTCCCTTCGATCAGGATTTCACCGGACAAACGCTTGTCCGCGCCGAAGATGGTGCGCACCAACTCGGTACGCCCGGCCCCCACGAGTCCGGCCAGGCCCAGAATTTCGCCCCGTTGCAACGTAAAGCTGACGTCGCTGAACACCGCCGCCGCGGGATCCTGCTCGTTGCCGCGGCGGGACAGGCCGCGCACCTCCATGACCAGATCCGGTGCGGCGCTGCGGGCCGCGCTTTCCTCATCGGCGTGGAAAAAGGTCTCCAGCGAGCGCCCCACCATCATGCGGATCAGTTCGTCCTTGTCGGTGCCGGCCACCGGGACGTCGCCGACGTACTTGCCGTCGCGCAACACGGTGACGCGGTCGCAGATATGCAGTACTTCTTCGAGACGATGGGAGATGAAGATGACGCCGAGCCCGTTGCTCTTCAGTTCGCGCATGATGCCGAAGAGCGACTCGACCTCGGTCTCGCTCAACGCAGAGGTCGGTTCGTCCATGATGATGACCCGTGCTTCACGCGAGACCGCCTTGGCGATTTCGACCATCTGCTGTTCGGCCACCGAGAGGTTGCGCACAATGGCGCTGGGGCGCACGGTCAAACCCAAGTGGTCCAGGATGGCTTGGGTTTGGTGCTGGCTCTGGCGACGATTGACAAAGATCGGCGGCCCCGGCTCCCGTCCGATGAGGATGTTCTCCATCACCGACAGGTTGGGCATGAGGTTCAGTTCTTGGTAGATGATGGAGATGCCCAGTTGTTGGGCGTGGTGGGGATCGCGAATCTGCACCGGCCGGCCGTTGATGGCGACCGTGCCGCTGTCCACCGAATAGACGCCGGAGAGGATCTTCATCAACGTGGACTTGCCGGCCCCGTTTTGGCCGATCAAGCCGAGGATCTCGCCGCCGCGGACCTCGAGATTCACATCTTCGAGCGCCTGCACGCCGGGGAAAGACTTGGAGACAGCCTCCATGCGCAAGAGGGGAACTTCTTGGTTTTCCTGCATCTGAGCCACCCACTTCGCGAGGTTGTTGGGAAAGCGAAATGTGGACGTATAAACGTACGTTAGCATAGCCCGTTGACAGTGTCAACAGACTGAAAACTGCCCGATTACGGCGGATTTTGAAAGTCTTGGGGTAGTAAGGGTGGTGGGGTCTTGGGATGGCGGGAGTTGCCGGCAATGCCGTGCCCCCAAAACCCCAAGACCCCACCACCAAAAACCCCAAAAACCTAACACTTACTACTCGCCACCCTAACTGTGCCGATAGACGTCCCAGCCGAGATACTTGCACATGGCCTCGTTGACGGCGCCGGCCACACTCGTGGGGTTGATGGTCACGTGGTGCTCGAAGCCCTCGTCGCAGATGTAGCGCAGCAGGCCCTGCAGATCGTTGACCTTCACCACGCCGTAGCCGCCGAAGGTGAGCAGCGGATCGTCGGTGATTTCGCCCTCGCCCACGTAGGCGCGCACCACGCCGTTGATGTCATCGGTGCCCACGCGCAGGTAGGTGAACGGGTTGGCCTTGGCGCGACCGTAAATGGTGCCGTAGGTGCTGTCCTTGCCCACGGTGCCGGCGATGATCTCTTGGTAGTACATGGAGGGCTTGTTTGCGCCCTCTTCCATGAAGATGTCCTTGGGCAGATTGGAGCAGTGGAAGACCACGCCCTTGTCGGGGTCGTCGCCGTAGTTGTTGTTCCAGTCCACCAGTGCGGACGGGCGACCGCTGGCCTGGGCCAGGATGTACATGGCCACCGTGCCCATCACGTCCACCTCACACGCGCTGGGCATGAGGTTGTTGCTCATCATGCTCATGAGCGTGCAGGGGACGACGCCGAAGAACTCTTCCATGGCCGTCCAGCACTGGATGGCCGTGGCCTGGAGTTCACTGTTGACCATCCAATTGTCCACGGCGACGCCGAACTTGGCCATCTTCAGCAGCGCGTCGGTGGGGATCTCCTTGACCTCCACGTAGTCCTTGATGGACGCCAGCTTGCCCTGCACCGGGGCATCGTCGTCGGCCATGTTGTTGACCCAGCCGAAGAGTTCGTACAGGTCCAACGTCTCGACGCTGATGCCCGTGTCCTCCAGCAGTTTCTCGCTGTAGCGCACCGTGTTGAAGGCCTGGGGCCGCGCACCCAACGCCCCGATGCGCAGACCGCGCACACTGCGCGTCACCCGGCAGACCGCGGCGAAGTCCATCAGATCCTTCTGAAAACCGGCGGAGCGCGGGTCCACCGTGTGGAGCGTGGTGAGGCTGAAGGGGATGCCGTACTGGCGCAGGTTGTTGCAGACGGACATTTTGCCGCAGAAGCTGTCGCGGCGGTCGGCGATGGTCATGGCCGTGGCGTCGTCGGGGAAGGCTTGGACGAGTACGGGCACGTTGAGGCCGGACCAGCGCAAGGCATTGGCCACCGCCCGTTCGTCGCCGAAGTTGGGCAGCGAGACGATCACGCCGTCGATCTCATGCCGGTGCTGGTCGAAGAGCTCGGCGCACGCCCGGGCATCGCTCAGGCTCTCAATGCTGCCGTACTCCGTGTCCTGCGGCGTCAACGTGATGACCGTGAAGCCGGCCTCCTCCAGCACGGCGATCATCTCGGCACGGCCGGTCTCGCACAGATGGCTGGGGAAGAAACCACGGTTGCCGACAATCAGGCCAAGGGTGACAGGTTTCATGATAGATTTGCCTCCAGTTGGTGTGTGCCTGGGTTGGTATGCTCAGGTTCTGTGGGATGTGGTTGGGATGCGCTGCATTACAGGGAGACCATTGCATAAAGCGAACCCGAAAAATCACTTGACATAGCGGCGCCGGTACAATAGCTTAAAGGTTTTAAGTCTCGTGTCATCTTATCACGCGTGAGGATCTCTGTCAATCCGTCCGCCGCAATGGGGTGCATCACAGTTGGGGTGGACATCCCGTCCAGTTCGCACGCCCTCGTGCGGGCGCGGCTGTGCCAAGCCGGGGCGATGCTACCGTTCGCACGGGGGCGTGCGAACCGCAAACAGGCTGCACGTCGTTGCCCCCAAATTGAGATGCACCACGTCGCAATGGTGTATCACAGATTTGGGCAGACATGCGTCCAGTTCGCACGCCCTCGTGCGAACCGCTGCAAAGCGGGGGGGCTACGCCACCGTTCGCACGAGGGCGTGCGAACTCAACAGGCAGCACGTCGTTGCCCCCAAAGTGACATAGACCCGCCGCTGAAACCGTCTACGCCACCAGAAACGAACCGCACCATGAGCAATCACGCACGTGTGACCGTCAAGAATGTGGCCATGCCGGTATGTCGCCCGGCACGGTCTCAATGCGCTGTCAGCCGTCCCGTGTCGGATGGGGCGCGCGCGCGTCCTGGCCTCGATCGAAGAACTCAACTACCCGATCACTGGCGGGGTTGGTGAGCCGGCAAGCAGAGCCATACATTGGCGGTCGTCGCGTCCGGGCTGGAGTACTACGGTCCGTCGCGCACGCTCATGGGCATGGAAGACGCCGCCACCCAACTGGGCTACTCGCTGCTGCCCGGTTGCTGCCGCTGGACGCGGGCAACCACATCGACGACGTGCTGACCACGCTCACCGGCCGGCGGGTGGACGACGTCTGGGCCGTCCACGAGATCGGCGGGAATCACGCACCAGGTCACGCCGGAGCGGCTGGCCCAGTTGCCGCGCCTATCGTTTTCCTGGCCATGGAGCCGCCCGGACCTTGACATCGTGGAAAACGGACAATCGTGGCAGCTTTTGACGTTGGCGGCACGTCATCGAAACCGGGCGACGCCAGATCGGCATCATCACCGGTCCGCTGGCCTGGTGGGAAGCGCAGGGAGCGGATTGTGGCCTGGCGTGCCGCGCTGGAAGAGCACGGTCTCGCCGCAGGCGGCTTTGCAGTTGGTCGAGGGCGATTGGTCCGCGGCCAGCGGTAGACAGGAGCTCGTGCGCCTGCTGGAGCAGCACCCGAATCTGGACGCGGTCTTTGCCAGCAATGACCAAATGGCGCTGGGCGCATTACGCGCCGCCCACACATTGGGCGTCCGTGTTCCCCAGGATCTGGCCGTGGTCGGCTACGACAACATGCCGGAGGCGGCCTACTTCCTGCCGGCGTTGACCAGCGTCCGCCAGCACTTGATCGATGTGGGCCGGCTGGCCGTGGAGCGGCTGCACACACTGGTGGCGGCGCGCCTGAACGACGTGCCGCCACCGACCGGGTATGTGCAACTCACCGCGCCGGAGCTCATTGTGCGCGAAAGCAGCGGCACCTGAACGCGGCCTTAAGCGGACGCGTGGCGGTTCTTCACCCACGCAAGGTAGCGCGTCCGCACTGCGTCGATGGAGGTGGCGCGTTGGCCGCCGGCGCGCGGTTCGGCGGGCACGATTTCGGGCGCAGTCTCACCGGCTACCACCATGCGGGCAATGAGGCGATCCCGCAGGTCATCGGCCACGGCGCGAAAGGCGTCGATCCCGACCAGGTTCTGCAACTCGTACGGGTCCGATTCCAGGTCGTAGAGATACTGCTCCACGTAGACATTCGCAGCCGGATCGCGTGAGCCGTGTTTGTCGGGCGCGTCCACGCAATACTTCCACCGTTTGGTGCGGACGGCGCGGCCCACCTGTGCCTCGCTGATCTGGACAAAGACCTCCTCCGGCCAATCCGCCACGTCCTCCCGCTGCGCCAAGGGCAAAATCGAGCGTCCCTCCATGCTTTCCGGAATGGGCAAGCCCGCCGCGTCCAACAACGTGGGCGGCAGATCGACCAGGCTCACCAGTTGGTTGAGCCGGCCGCCACCGTCGAAGCCCGGCCCCTGGATCGCCGTGGGCAACCGGATGGACGCTTCGTGGCACGAGCGCTTGTACTCGCTGTTGCGCGTCTTGAAGTGATTGCCGTGATCGGTGGTGAAGAGCACCACCGTGTCGTCCAGCAAATCCAGGCTGCGCAGCGCGTCCAGCAGCCGGCCCAGCGCTTCATCCAGCCGCTTGACCATGCCGTAGTAGCCGCCCAAATGTTGCAGGCGACCCGCCATCACTCGGCAATATCGGGCGGCGTCCAGGGCGCCCGTATTGCTCCTTTTCACTGGCCATCGAGCAGGATAGTTGTCCCGATGGTTCTGTGGTGGTGCGGTTCGATGTAGGAGATGAAGAGGAAGAAGGTTCCTCTTGGTGTGCGTCCACGTAGCGGATGGCGGCGTCGGTGACCGTCGGCGGTAGCCGGGCAGCTTGACGGGGTTGCCGTCGTTGTCAAACATGATCGTGTCGTAGGCGTCGACGTGAATTCCAGCGCGTTGGGCGCGAGCCAATGTTCGCGCCGCCGTTCTTCCTCGGGACAGGTTCTGTGAGGCCAGATGCCACTTGCCGGTAGCCGGTGGTGTAGCCTACGCGGCGCGACTCTTGGCCATAGTCGCCGCGTCCCTGATCCAGCGCCACGCCGTTGTGGAAGACGCCGGTGTTGGTCGCGTACATGCCCGTCTGCAGGCACGAGCGCGCCGGTCCGCAGACGGGCTGGCAGGTGAACGTGTAGTGGACATCGGTGCCGCGCCGGGCCATGCGGTCGAAGTTGGGCGTCAGCCCCAGCAGTTACGTGGACGCCGGTGGTGTCCCAGCGCTGTTGATCGGTGAAAAAGACAATCACGTTTGGACGATGTTTGTCCGTGGTACATGCGTCAGCGGTACTCATTGCATCGCTCCCATGCGGGTGGATGGCATAGAAACCAGAGCCTGTGTGCCGGTGGCGACCGCAAATCGCGTTGCGGTCGCCGGTACACCCGGGCTCGGGCTTCCCCTGAAATGAAGGAGACACGTCTTACGACGGGCGAAAGCGACGATATCTACGCCGAATCGACCCAGCACAACGTGTTTCCACGTTTCGCAATCTAACTGTGGAATTCATTCCACAGATCAGTGCATCGGGCCAATACATTCCGGAGCAAATCGACCCGTGGTTGAGAAACCAGGGTTTTCTGGTCACCGGCATATCCGTATGCCAAAACCCCGGTTTTCTTTTCCGCCGCCGTACTAACTCTGGGCAGAACAGCGGATCCGCTTCCTTGATCTTTGCGCCCACGGTCGCGGCATCTTCGGCGCCGCTCCAGAGCAAGTCCATGGCCGGGTTGTACACACGCTGGGTGATCTCAGGCCAGCTCACGTGCACGGGATCGCACGACGAACTCCTGAGCCTGGGCGAAGGCTGCGCGCTCGGCGGCAGATCCGGGTTGGGAGCGCGGTCGACGTCACCACAGAAACGCGACAGCTCGTCGCGCCCACCGACACCTCATCAACTCACGGCCTGCTCGCTGGTGATGTGCTTCATGAAGAGCCATGCTTCGTCAGGATGCTCGGTGCCGGCGCCCGTGGCCGAGCCGGTGCCGCCGCCGCCGGTGCGCCGTGCCCGCCTTGCCGATGGGGATGGTGCCCACGTCCCAACGGGAAGGCCTCAATCGTGCGGAACTGATTGACTGCCGACGGGTTGGTCAGCATCACCGCCACACGACCGGTGGCAAAGAGGTCAACGCCACCCAACTCCGACTCAAGGTCCGGCGCAGGCGAGACTTCATGGACGTACATCAGATCCTGGAGGGAACTGCAAGCGCCTCCACCGTACCTTCATCGGCCATGGCCGAATCGGTCGCCACGCCGCGATCATCCCTTATTGCACCAACGCCGCCGTTGGAATAGACCCACGACGCCCACGGACGCTGGCCGCGGTTGACCAGGAAGCCCCATTGGGTGGTGCGGTCACCGTCACGCTTGGTCACCTTGAGCAACATGTCCAGGAAGACGTCAAAGGCTGGCTGGTGTCGTTCCAACACGGGCGGCAGGGTCACACCGGCCTCTTCCAAAATATTCCACGTTGTAGTAGAGATTCTGGTTGCCGTAGTCCGCGGGAGTGCATAGGTTCCGTCCCATACGGTAGAGCGCAATGGCGTCGGGCGGGATGCGTCCACGTCATACTCGTCGCGGGCAATGTAGTCGTCGACTTGCAGGTGCAGGTTCTTCTCCGCCACCGTGATGATGGGCGTGATCTCCTGCAAGTGGCGATACATATCCGGCGGCGTGCCGGCGGCGGCAAGTCTGAATCTTGGTGTTGTAGTCGGGCGGAATCGGCTGATGGTCGACCACGATCCCCGGATTGTGGCTTCGCTGAACTCTTTGGCCCACTTGTCGCGAATGGTGACGTGGCCTTCGTTGATGATGTCACAGACGAAGACCAAGGCGCACTTCTTCGCCCGCCGGTTCGCCGCCGCCCTCGCCAGCCTCGGTTCCGGCCGACGGCGCAGCGGCAGGCGCACACGCCGCCAACCCCGTGAGCATGACGGTCGCGATGGCGCTGTTGCGCAAAAAATCACGACGGCTCAAAGGCGAATTCTTCATGGATTTCCTCCTCGGATTGCATGGATGAGCGGTTGAATTTACTTCATGCACAAATGGACGTGAAGGTTGTGCGAAGGAGTCGGCGCACCGAACGTCGACGCCGGTTACGCCGAGAGTTCGACCAGCATTCACTACGACTTCACACCCGTAAAGACGATGCCTTGGATGAAATAGCGCTGAGAGACAAAGAAGAAGATCACGGGCAGCATCGTCAGCAGCGGCGCAACCATGAGCAGGTTCCAACTGGTGCTCGCTTCGCGGAACATGCGCAGCGAAGCGCCAGCGTGTAGATTGTCGGGGCTTTGCAGGTAGATCAGCGGCAGCAGGAACTCATTCACGTGCCGTTGAAGGCGAAAATCTGATGATGAGAACGGCCGGCAGCCCAGCGGCATGTGATGATGCGCCAGTAGTTCGCCAAAGCTGGAACAGCCGTCGATGCGCCGCATCGTCCAGTTCGGCAGCGTCGCAGTACTTACTGCCGCACCAGGAACGTCAACGCACGGGCCGCCGAAAAAGGTCGGCACGATCGGCGGCAAGAAGGTGTCAATCCACCCGAGCCACTTGAACATGATAAACTGAGGAATCAACGTGATGTGGGGCGGCAACATCATGGTGGAGAGCATGACCAGGAAGACGACATCACGCCCACCAGCGCAGGCGAGAAGGAAAACGCCACCAGCGTGATCGAGAAGACCTTGCTACGATGCTCAGAAACGTAATCAGCGACGTATTCCACAGTACCGGAAGAACGGAATCGTCGTCACTGCCTTTGCGGTAGTTATCCCAGCGAATGTCATTGGGGGATCCATGTGGGCAGGAAGATGAACTACACCGGGCGTCTTCAGCGACGTCGACGGAAGGTCCACGCCAGGGGAATGAACATCAAGATCACGCCGGCAATCAACACAATGTGGACCAACGTGTGGTTGATCGTCTCACGCCGGCGGCGCGTCAGAAACGGCTGGTCCTGCCGTACGTCGCACAGTTGACTGATCGGCAGCTGCCATGTCGTAGCCTCACTTCTAGATACGTCACTTGAACTTCGTACAATCGAGCCGGTCTTGTTCTGGACGATTGTCCGAAGTTCAAACCATGTGACCATGATGCTTGCTGCATCGCAGGTCGACCACACCGGGAATCGACCACCATGCTGATTCCCGCCGACCCGACCCAACGTTATGTCAAATTACCCACGCCGGGGCTAGCCGTCATCGCCTTCGTAGTAGACCCACGAATCCGACGTGCGCCACATGATCATGGTCAGCACGAGGATGTAGATAAAGAGCACCCACGCCAGTGCGCTGGCATACCCCATGCGGAAGTATTCGAATGCGTTTCGATAGAGATATAGCAGGTAGAAGAGCGTGGCATTGTTGGGGCCGCCGCTGGTCATGATGAACGCCTGGGTGAAGATCTGAAGCGCGGCGATGATGCCGGTCACCAGTTGGAAGAAGAGCACCGGCGTCATCATCGGCAGCGTGATCTTCCAGAGCTTGGTCCACGTGCCGGCGCCGTCCACGTCCGCGGCCTCGTACAGATCGGTGGGAATGCCCTGCAGCCCGGCCAAATAGATGATCGCCCCTGCGCCCACGCCCCACAGGCTCATGAACACGAGCGACGGAAGCGCCCAGCGTGGATCGCCCAGCCAACTGGGGCCGTGAATGCCCACATACGAAAGCAGCGTGTTAAAGAGACCGAACTCGGTGGAAAAGAGCCAGCGCCACAGCAAGGCCACCGCCACGCCGGAGAGCACCGAGGGCAGGTAAAAGGCCGTGCGATAAAACCGCAGCCCGCGGATGTTGGCGTTGAGCAGCCACGCCAGCCCGAAGCCGAAGATAATGTGCAAGGGCACACTCACCAGCGCGTAGACGGACGTCACCTTCAGCGACTGCCAGAACAGGTCATCGCTGAACATGGTCTCGAAGTTGCTCATGCCCACAAATTGAGGTGTGGTGATCAGATCCCAGTTGGTCAACGCAATGAAAAGCGACGCCAGCATCGGTCCCAACGTCCACACGAGAAAACCGATGATCCAGGGCGAGGCAAAGAGCCAGCCCTCCAAGTTGCGCCGGCGCGCCTGGGGACTGATCCGCCGACGTCGCGCCGTCTGCTGTTTGACAGGGGCGGATTCTGCTACGGTCGTCAAGTCGCTTCCCTTCCTATGTCGTCTGAATACACCCGGCGTGCATGCACCCGCAAGAAGACCGCTGACCTCGACTGTGTGCACCGGCTGAGCCGGCGCGGCACGCTGCCCGTCGACACGGACCATGCGTCCGCAACAATCGATTTCGCCGCAGCGCCAAAAACGTTTTAAGAACAGGGCTGAAGTTAGTATAGCACAGCGCCCAAACAGCGTCAACCGCATTTTTTGCACGCATCGCATGCGCCCTGATGGATGGCTTGCCTGTGTGCGCGTGCTTGCCCACCGTCCGGCCATCCGCTAGAATGCAATAAACCAACCACCCAAGAGGAACACATGAATACGATCGTGGTCATCGGCAGCCTCAACATGGACTTGGTCACCAACGCGGCCAGGATTCCCGCGCCGGGCGAAACCGTCATCGGCGGCGATTTGGCGACGGTGCCGGGGGGCAAGGGCGCAAACCAGGCCGTGGCCGCGGCACGTGCCGGCGCACAGGTCAGCATGGTGGGGCATGTGGGCAACGACGTCTTCGCCCAACGCCTGCTGGACGGCCTGGACGCGGACGGCATCGACCGCGCCAACGTCACCTCCGTCGACACGGCGTCCGGGGTGGCGCTGATCGTGGTGGACGCCGCCGGCCAGAACAGCATCGTCGTCGCGCCGGGCGCCAACGGGCGCGTCACGCCCGCGGACATTGCCGCGGCGGAGGCGACCATTGCCGCCGCGGACGTCATGTTGCTGCAACTGGAGATTCCCGTGGAGAGCGTGGCAGCGGCCGCAGCCTTGGGGCGAGCCCACGGTGTCACCGTCATCCTCAACCCCGCGCCCGCGCAACCGCTTTCCGCCGACCTGTTGGCCAATGTGGACCTGCTCATCCCCAACGAGAGCGAAACGGCCACGTTGACCGGACGCCCCACCACCACGGTGGAGGAGATTCGGATCGCGGCCGGCGCGCTGCGCGACCAGGGTGTGGGCACGGTCATTGTGACCATGGGCAGCCGCGGCGCGTTGCGCGCCGACGCCACGGGGCTGCGGCACTATCATCCGTTCGCGGTGGACAGCGTGGTCGACACCACCGCGGCCGGCGATGCCTTTGTGGGCGGACTGGCGGCGGCGTTGGCCCGCGGCGTCCCGCCGGCGGAGGCGATCGTCTGGGGGAGCGCGGCCGGCGCGCTGGCCGTGACCAAGGCGGGCGCACAGCCGTCACTGCCGGCGCGCGCGGCGTTGGCGAAGTTGGTGGCGACCGCGACGCCGTCACAGCGTGAAGGAGAGAGTCTATGAAGAAGGGAACGCTCCTCAATCAGCCGCTTTCGGCCGTCATCGCCGGCATGGGGCACATGGACGAACTGGTGATCGCCGACGCGGGCCTGCCGATTCCGGCCGGGCCGCAACGCATCGACCTGGCCTTGACCCAGGGTGTGCCCACGTTCATGGCCACGGTGCAGGCCGTGCTCAGCGAGTTGCAGATCGAAGGCGCCGTCATTGCCGCAGAGATGCTGGAACGCAGCCCCGATGTTGCCGCCGCGCTGCAGGCTGCGCTGGGCGACGTGCCCATCGAGACCGTGCCCCACGAGGCCTTCAAGACGCGGACCGCCCACGCTCGGGCCGTGGTGCGCACGGGCGAGTTCACGCCCTACGCCAACGTCATTCTCATTGCCGGTGTGGTGTTCTAAAATATGGCTCTAGTTCATTGCGGCGTAAATACCACGGCGGAAATTCGGCATCTTTACCACTGGCACGAACCGCGAGGCCATTTCCGCCGGGATTTACTACATTTTCGAGGAGGGGGAGCATGGGTGAACTGGACGGACAAGTGGCCGTGGTGACGGGCGCGGGTTCGGGCATTGGACGCAGCATCGCCCTGGCCTACGCCGGCGCCGGTGCGCACGTGGTGTTGGCCGGGCGGCGCGGCCAGGCCCTTGACGCGGTGCAGGATGAGATCGCGGCTGCGGGTGGTCGCGCCCTGGCCGTCCCCACCGACGTGACCGACGAGGACGCGGTGGCGGACTTGTTCGCCCGCGCCCAGGCGGAAGATGGCCACGTCGACATTTTGGTCAACAATGCGGGCATCGCCGGCGGTGGCCCTGCGGACGAGTTGACGCTGGAGACATGGCAGCGCGTCATCGACGTGAACTTGACCGGCGCGTTCCTGTGCAGCCGGGCCGCGCTGCGGGTCATGAAGCCGCGACAGCGGGGGCGCATCCTCAACATCGGCAGCATTTCGGCGCAGATGCCGCGCGTCCATTCTGTCCCGTACACCACGTCGAAATTCGGGCTGGAAGGGATGACACGGGCGCTGGCGCTGGAGGCGCGGCCCTACGGCATTGCGGTCAGCGTGCTCCATCCGGGCAACACCACGTCGGCCATCTGGGAGGGGCGCGAGGAGCAGACCGACGTGGAGGGCATCATGCCGGCGGCGGAAGTGGCGCGGGTGGCGCTGCTCATGGTGACGTTGCCACCGGAGATCAACCTGCTGGAGAGCGTGGTGTTGCCCGTGCGCCAGCCGTTCCTCGGGCGCGGGTAGATCAAGTACAGACCGGGCATACGCCTGGAAGTTTGCGCCGGCTACTCGGACGCGGCGGCCACCGCGATCTTGATGACCGTCTCCTCGCCCAGACGGTAGCTGCCGTTGAGCGCGTGGAAGCCGTCGGCGATGCGTTCCAGCGGCAGCACGTGGCTGACCAGATCGGCAAAGGGGAACTCGTTGCGCGCCAGCAGGGCGATGCCGCGCACGAAGTGGTTGTAGCGACTGCCCCAGATCGCTTCCAGCCGCAGGTTCTTGCGCAGCAACTCCGTGTTGGGGTTGATGCGCACCGTGCCGACGTCCACAAAGTGGCCCACTTCCACAAAGGTGCCGTCCTGCTTCACGTAGGCCAGACCTTCGGGAATGGCGGGCAGGAAGCCGGCGCACTCGAAGACCACGTCCGCGCCGGCGCCCCGCGGCGTCGCCGCCAATACCCGGGCTTTGCGCTCTTCCACGTCCGGCACATCTTCGATGTCCACCACCACATCCGCGCCCAACCTGGACGCCAGGGCCAGTCGATCCGCCGGGCCGCCGACGACGATGGTGCGCGCTGCGCCGCTGAGCTTGGCCGCGACGAGCGTCAGCAGACCGATGGCGCCCGAGCCCTGCACGATGACCGTGTCGCCCAGTTGCACATTGCCGCGCATGACGGCGTGGACGCCCACGGCGAAGGGTTCCGCCAGGACCCCCACCTTGGCCGGCCCGTCGAACTTGACAAAGCAGTTGGTGTCGTCGGCCAGGTAAATGTAGTCGGCGAAGCCGCCGCTGAAGGGTGGATCCTCGGCGGCCACGGTGCGGAAGCCGTAGGCCACGCCGCCGTTGCGCGGGTGGAAGACGATGCGATCGCCTTCGGCAACGGGATTGCCCAGGAAATCGGTGTCGACCCCCGCGCCCAGCGCCGCGATGACACCGACGGCTTCGTGGCCCATGAAGGTGGGTTCAGGCAGGTGATTCTGCCAGTTGTGCAAGTCCGTGCCGCAGATGCCGCCCAGTTCCTGACGCAGCAGGATTTTGCCCGGCGCCGGTGCGGGCACGGCGAACTCCATGACGGAAAAGTCGTGTCCGTTGGCAATGACCGCTCTGCCTGTTTCAGCCATCGTTCTCCTCCGTTAGCAACTGTAGGCGCAGTGCGCGCTTCGCTTATGAGAACACGCACAGCGCGGCGTAAGTCGGGGGCGCGACCCGTCTATGCGATGCCGGAACTGCGCCGGCTGCGGCGCGCCAAAGCGTCCACCAGCACGGCCAGGACCAGCACAAAGCCGGTGACCACGAACTTGATGCCGGCGCTCAGCCCCAACAGGCCCATGCCGTTTTCCACGCTGGCGACCACCAACGCGCCCAACAGGGCACTGACGACACGGCCGCTGCCGCCGAAGAGGCTCGTGCCACCGATCACGGCCGCGGAGATGGCGCTGAGTTCCAAGGCGCCGCCGCCGGCATCCGTGGAGACGGAGCGCAGGCGCGAGGCCAGGATGATGCCGCCGCAGCCGGCCATGAAGCTGGAGAGCATGAAGCCGTAGATGCGGATCCGATTGACCGCGATGCCGGCGCGCCGTGCCGCCTCCGCGTTGCCGCCCACGGCGTAGATGTAGCGACCGAACCGGGTGCTTGTGGCCACAAAGGTGAATGTGACCAAGAAGAATGTCAACAGGACGCCCACAAACGGAACACCGCGGTCCTGGTCACAGACATAGACACCGCCGATTACCAGCAAAGCAACAATGAGGATCTGCAAGAAGACGATGGGCATGGGTGTGGCAGAGAGCCCGACTTTGCGCCGGTTTCTGACCTGCATGATTGAGACGAAGGCGAAGAGTGCGACGACCACCACGGCAAAGACCCAGCCCCAAATACCGGGCAAAAATGAATTCGCAATGGCGATGACCGTCCGATCCTGAATGATGATCGTCCCGCCTGCGCCCACAAGGATCAAGACCACGCCGTTCCAGACAAGCAGGCCGGCCAGCGTGACGATGAATGAAGGGAGCCCGAATGACGTGATGATCGAGCTCTGCACAAGGCCGATGAGCGCAACCAGAAGCAGCGTGATCGGGATGGCGACAAACCAAGGAAAGGAGAACGGCGGCAAGAGCATCAGCGTCATGATCACACCGGCGACGCCGCTCACATAGCCGATGGAGAGGTCGATTTCGCCCATGAGCAACACGAAGACAACGCCGATGGCGATGGTGGCGAGACCGGCCATCTGCACGATGAGATTGACGAAGTTGCGCGGGGTGAGATAGTTTTGATTCAGCGATTGAAAGATGATGGCAATGATGATCAGGCCGATGATGATGGGCAACGAGCCGATATCGCCCGACCGCACGCGCCTGGCGTATTGGCCGACATACTCCCGGGGCGACAGACTCTGTTGTTCAACGAGTACGGCACTGCCGGAGACCTCTGTGGATTCATTTACGCTCATGAGATATCGTCTGCCATTCCGGGTACGTATTCGAGGGTGCCTGCGGTGATTGCGTGCACGACCTCTTGTTGGGTTGTCTTCTTGGTCTCGTACTCTGCCACGCGCTGGCCCAGGCGCAGCACGGTAATGCGGTCGGCGACCTCAAAAATGTCGTGCAGGTTGTGCGAAATGATCACCACCGCCAGCCCTTTGTCGGCCAGGCGACGCACCAGATCGAGCACCTGGCGGGTCTGCGCCACTCCCAACGCCGCCGTGGGTTCGTCGAGAATGACGACCCTGGAGTTCCACATGACCGCCTTGGCCACGGCCACCGACTGCCGCTGCCCGCCCGACAGCCCAGCCACCGGCTGGCGCACCGAACGCAGCGTGGTCACGGCCAGCGAACGCAGCGTTTCGATGGCGGCCAGTTCCATGCTCGATTCGTCAAGCCGCATGGGCGTTTTGATCTGTTCGCGCCCCAGAAACATGTTGGCAACCACGTCGAGATTGTCGGCCAAGGCCAGGTCTTGATAGACGATCTCGATGCCCAGGTCGGTGGCATCGCGCGGGCCGTGGATGGTCACACGCGCACCGTCGAAGTAGATTTCCCCCTCGTTGAACGGATAGATGCCGGCGAGGCCTTTGATCAACGTCGATTTACCGGCGCCGTTGTCGCCGACCAGGGCCATGACTTCCCCCGATGTCGCGGCAAAGTCCACCTTGTAGAGGGCGCGGACGGCGCCGAAGTTCTTGGAGACGCCTTTGAGTTCGAGGATGGGTTCGGGCAAAAGAGTGCTCCTTCGGATGGGTAAGCAGAGAGGGCGAGCCAAGTGACTCGCCCTCATACCCACTTACTGCCTTGTGATTTCCCTTCAGGCGTCCCATTGCACATGATGCCGGGGCGGACTTCCAGTTCAGTGCCGCGTGAATCCCGACCTACGTGGGGGACATGCCCCGTTCACTGTGGCGCAAATGCCACAGCGGACATTCGGCACTTCTACCTCCGGCAGCAGCCGTCGGCTCACTTCCGCCGGGATTTGCGATGTGATTCTAGCGACCTTCCGGGCAGTACTGCTCGAACTCACCCACGCAGATCTCTTCCCACGTGCGGAAGCCGTCGGCAATGACCGTCTCGGCAATGTTGTCGGCGGTGACACCGATGGGCGTCAGCTTCATGAAGGGAAGGTCACTCTGGCCGTTGTTGATCGTGTCACCGGTCAGAGTCGAGACATCCTCACAGTTGAGGAGCGCCAGCGCGGCTTCGGCAGCGGCTTCCGCTTCGAGCTTGATCGGCTTGTACACGGACATGGTCTGCCAGCCGGAGAGGATGTTCTGCATACCGCCGACGGTGGCGTCCTGGCCGCTGACCGGCTTGGGATCGAGACCGGCGTTCTTGAGCGCCGAGATCACCGAGTTGGCGAGACCGTCGTTGGCGGCAAAGATGGCGTCGATGTCGTTGTTGGCCGCGGTCAACATCTGCTCGAAGATGACCAGCGCTTCCTGATTGTCCCACTGGGGCACGGCCTGCTCGTCCACCACGGCCCAGTCACCGGCTTCGATGCGCGGGTCGGCGATGGAGTGGTAGCCCTCGGCGAAGAGCGTGGCATTGTTGTCCGTGGGTGAGCCGTTGAGGAAGGCGATCTTGGGCTGTTCCAGACCCAGCGCGTCGATGGCCGGTTCCAGCACTTCGCCCATGGTGCGGCCGACGGCCACATTGTCGAAACTCACGTAGATATCAGCGCCGGGGCCTTCGATGGTCAGGCGGTCGTAGTCGATGACGCGTACGCCGGCATCCCGAGCCTGGGCGATGATGGCAGCGCCCGAGCCGCTGTCCAGATTGACGAGCAGGATGACCTTGGCGCCGTTGGTGATCGCCTGTTCGGCCTGGGTCTGCTGGGTGGCGGCGTTGCCTTCCGCATTGACGATGGAGTATTCGACGCCGGCGGCATCGAAGGCTTCCTCGAAGAAGCGGCGGTCGTCATTCTCCCAGCGAGCCGATGAGGCGCTGTCCGGCAGCAACACGGCGATGCTGCCTTCGCCCGGCGTACATTCGCCGCCGGCGGCGGCTTCTGCAGCGGGCGCTTCTTCGGCGGGCGCTTCGGTGGCCGCGGCTTCAGCGCCGCTGTCAGCCGGGGCCGGAGCCGGAGCGGCGGCCGGGCAAGCAGCCAGCAGCATGCTCAATACAACGAGCAATCCGACAAAAATCAGAGAGCGTTTCACGTGTACCTCCCTAAAGGCGGTTTGGATTGGTTGACCAACTGAATGGAGCGAAAGTTGCTCGGAATCCGGAGAGAACGAAGATTCCATAAGCATTGGCCAAAAGTGTAGCATACTTTTTTGTCCTGCGAAACTAACCCGCGAACCTTGGGGTGTATCACAGA
>JAWKOK010000036.1:0-50179 GCA_041391205.1 Caldilineaceae bacterium | reverse complement strand
TCACGTATAGGTGAAATAGGCCGTTGCCACACAATCCGTGTCGGCTGTCACACGCACCCAGTGGGCGCTGAAGCCGGCCGGAAACTCGTGGTGCAGGTAGCCGCGCGGCGTGACCGTGAAGGCGTCATACTGATGCCACGTCCCGTTTCCCAGAAAATCAACGTCAACCGTGACTGTCACAGCGGAGTCGGCGCCATGGGTCAGGTGCAGCACCTTGGCGTCGAAGCCCGTCATCAGATAGGGATCTGAGGGATTGCCGGCGGTGACGGCCGCATCCCACCAGGGACCGCCCCATCCGGCCGGTTTGCCGAACTGCCACAGATCGTCAGTCTTGCCGAAGTAGAGTCCCGATTGCGGCTCGCCCGCCAGGTGATTGGCGCCGTGGTGCGGGCTGGCATTGTCTGAGCCGAGAACGAGCATGCCGCGGTAGGTACAGAAATCGGCCAGCACCCACAGGTGGGTCGAAATCGGTCGCACGCCCCAGACATGGTTGTCGTACGCCCACGGAGATAGCTCATAGAACATGCCGTGATGATCCATGAGGAAGCGTTCATGCTCCACCTCGCGGATGCGCGGCCACTCGGTCTGCCACATGTGGTCGAAGGTGTGGCTGGCCTTGGGCAGGCGATATTTGCGCCAAGTGTCGTCAGCGGCCGTGTAGACCATGAGGATCGCCGACGCCCGGTCCCAACCGGTGGCGAAGATGGTCCCGCTGAAGTTGCCGCGGCCGGTCACTTCGACGAAGGCCGTGTGCTCGATCACGCGCCAGGTCTGGCCGTCCCATTCGGCCAGGCGACCGGCGGCGTGTCGACCGCCAAAATCGTCCTCGTCGTACGAGTTGTTGGCAACGACGACGCGCCCAAAGTTGGAGTAGCCGGCCTTGAAATGGGCGAAGGCGGTGGCCGAATCGTATTTGCCCGTGGGCAAGTAGAGTTCCTCGACCAGGTCGGCGATCTGAACGACTGCGTGCGTGTGCACGTCCATCTCGAAGAATTCGCCCTCCATGCCCAGCACGTAGACCTTGTTGTCCGGATCGGTCAGGTGTTGCATGGTCGAGCAGGTCCGCACTTCCACCAACTCTTCCACCGTCTTGACGTTGCCGTCGGCGTCGATGACGTGGGGACCGAAGAAGAGTTGGTTGCTGGGAAAGTGGACGTAGCGATTCGTGTAGGTGCCGACGCGGCTTTCCGGATGCTTGGTCATGCTCAGCGTTTCGTCGATCACGTAGAGGCCGGTGCCCACGCCCGACCCCGTTTTGTGGGAAACGTAGGTCATGGCCCACAGTTTTCCGGCCCAGGCAAAGAGACCGCCGATGCCGCATTCGGAGCGGGGCGGGCCCAATTCCGCCGACAGCGCTAGATGCGGGAAGATACCGCCGACACTGGTATATGCCGGCGGATTGGAGGAAGAGACAGCCACGGTGCTCGCCTTTCTGATGAAGCGCTGGATGAATGCGGATTGGGAAGCCACGGGTCAAATCCACGGGCGCATCGGTGTCATAGACGCGCACTTCGCAGATGCGCGCGATGGTCCAGTCCGTTGGTTGCGGTCACGGTGATGCGCAGGGCGTCGACCGCACCGCTTGCCGCCAGTGCGTGCACCTGCCTGCGCTGGTGGTTGTGGGTGACGGCAACCAGTTGCTGCCATGCGCCGTCGACACAACCCTCTACCACGTAGTCCCGGACCGTCTCCGACTGGGCTTGCCCCCACCCAGCGTGCGGCGTAGGCGTCTGAATGGCTGAGTGTCAGCGGACGATGCATGCCGGTGTCGAAGATCAACTGAAGCGCTGCCGCTGATTCGTCCCGGCCAGCGTAGTTCCAGCCAGGCAGGCAGACCGGCTTGTGGATCGCTCATCCAGCGGTGGGTGCCGCGTATACCCGATCAGGCGGCGCACCCCATTCACCGTGAACGGCGCGACTCTGGCCGGAGACCACATGCGCGGCACAACCCTCGGCTTGGCGCGGACGCGCGGATCCGGGCCGTGCGCGCCAGGTCGTGGGGATCGTCGTTGGTGTGGCCGATCAGGTAGGCATCGTCGCGCAGCAGCCGCTGTTGGATGGACCGGACGGGCCGCAGGATCGGCAGCCAATGCTGCCGGCAGCCGGTCGTGCGCGACTGCGTACGCCGCGGCCGTGCTCGCTTCCTGGCCGATGACCGCACAGGTGGGCCGCGACCTGGGTCGAGGCGGAAGGCGATGTGGCTGGCCGAGATATTGCGCCCGGCAACATCAGATTGGCCGGATTGTCGGCCACACACGAGCCCAGTGGAATGTCATAGATGTGGGGTGTCAGCGGCTGGTTGCACGGTTCGAGATGGGGCGCGCCAATGCCCTGTGGCGGGTGCGTGTCGATGGACCAGCCGCCGTAGGCGATGCGGCGTCCAGCTGCGTGTTGACGCGGCGCCAGGTCGACTGGCGCAGGACATACTGGCCGACGAAGCGGCGGCTGTTGCCGGGCAGAAAGCTGAACCAGTCCAGCGCCCAGTTCTCCGCGCCGTGCTCGCCGCCGTTCTGATGTGATCCGACACCGCAAGATGTGATGGCCAGCAACTCGTCGCGGATGGTCTCATTGTCCTTGATGGTGCTCCAGTTCGCCACCCCATTCGACCCACCAGTAGCCGTACTCCAGCCCGCGATCGATGCCGGCCTGACCATGGGGGCGATAGCGCAGATCGTCCTCGCTGAAGGTACGTGCCCACGGCGGCGGGGTGAACGGCATGGGTCGGCCCATATCCCGGGCTTGGAAGAGCAGCGTCGAGCCAAGCGTCTTGCCGTCGGCTGTGGGGACGGCCATATCCTCGCCATATTCGTCAGCGCCCTCGCGGCCGTGGCGGTAGGGCGCCCCTGCGGCCACGCCGAGCTGGCCGTCGCCGGTGCAGTCCACAAAGACCTTGGCCGCGATGCGAAAGCGATCCTCGGTGGAGTGACGCTCGGCCAGCGCGTGGGTGATCACACCGTCGCGCACCACCGCGTCGACCACACGCGTGTTGAGCATGAGCGTCAGGTTCGGTTCGGCCCGGCACTTTTCGTAGAGAATGAGGTCCAGCATGGATGCGGAGCGTTGCGGATTGCGCACGGCCGTCTCCAGGCGGATCTCCTCAATGATGCCGCCCTCGCGCGTTTCAGTGGCCAACGGCGTCCCTCGTTTGCCGCTGGCGTCCGCGCCCACGATGTGCATGCGCACTTCGCTGGAGGCGTTGCCGCCCAGCACCGGCCGGTCTTGGCAGAGGATGACCTTGGCGCCGTTGCGCGCGGCCGCGAGCGCACAGGGCACGCCCGCCGGACCGCCGCCGGCCACGAGAACGTCACAGGCAAGCTCGTGCTCTTGGATGATGTTCATGGTGAAATCTCCCTTTATGCCGCGTAGCAGCGCAGTCCGAAGAGGGCCGCCGGCGCGTTCCCGGCCGTCTCCAGCAGATGGATCGACAGCCGTCTGGTTGTGAGCGGCGTCGCGAAGCGCACGGTGTTGCGCCCCTGATGATTGTCGGTCACCTCGGCCACCTGCCGGCCGTGATCGTCGCAGATGCGATAGTGGGTGACACAGAAGGGCATGACCGCCTCGGGATGTCCCATGAGCGCGCTCTCCATGGGGTGATCGAAGTCGACGTCGAAGGCCAGCTCGACGCGCGCGATGGTCTGCGCGTGGGGCCACGTCAGCGTGATGGTGGGGTTGCCGTCCTCGGGGGACGCAATCCACGCGTTGGCACCGGAGGTTGGCCGGTCAATGCCGTTGGTGATCGCGGCCGGTCCGAAGTGCGCCATGGGTGGGTCAACGTGGATGGCCAGATTGCGCCCGGCCGGGCGCCGCGCCGGACACCAAAACTCGAAGCTCTCCACGCCGATATCGTGCTCCGGCTGTTGCGTGCGCTGATGGGCCAGGGCAAGCATGCCGGTGATCCGCAGGTCACTGGTGTGAACCGCCACGTGGGCGTTGGCCATCAGGCAGTAGAAGGCATATCGTTCTGTGTCCAATGCGGTGGTGAAGTCGGCCGCCACGGGTTGGTTCAATCCCGCACTCAGCGGCACCGACTTCTTTTCCAAAACGACATCGGGCGTATGGTTATCGGTGCGGCTGCTGACGCGTAGCTCCAGCTCAAGGGTGGTGGGCTGGGCGACGTCGACCGTGAAGGTGACAGCGGGGACAGGGCCGGCTTCGAGGGGCAACATCTGCGCCCGCGCGCGATCGAGCGGCACCGGCGGTCCGTCATCAGGCAGCGCGGCCAGGTGCAGGCTGCTGGACGCACTGATTTCGGCACGGCACGCCAGATCATCGGGATCGTTGCGGGCAAAGCCGGGGATGTGTTGGCCCCGACGCATCAACTCCAGTTGGAGTTCGTCCATGCGCGCGGGCGTCGTGATGTCGGCGGGCATCAGCCCAGCGCGCCGGCAGAGTACGGCGGCCATCCCCACTGCCTGCGCGGAATTGGCGCATGTGGCCATGACCGTGTGCTGCCGAAGGCCACGTGGGAGACGCTGACAATGCGACCTGCCAGGAACAGATTGCGGATGTTTTTGCTGTACAGGCAGCGATAGGGTATCTGGTAGATGCCCTTGGCATGCCATTGATCACAACCGGGACGCGGGCTGTAGACGCCATCGGCCGGGTGCAAGTCAATGGACCAGCCGCCAAACGAGACCGCATCGTCAAAATGGCGTTGTTCCACGATATCCTGCTGGGTGAGCATGTAGGGGCCCTCGAAGCGCCGGCTCTCGCGTTTGCCGGGAATGTGGCCGACCCACTCCAGCGTCAGGTTGGCGGCGTCCGGAAATTCCCCGGAATTCTTGATGTAATTCCAGACACCGTAGACGACTTTCCAAAGTTCCCACTTGATGGTTTCGGTCTCGTGAACCGTATCCAGCCGGCCGCCGTACTCGATCCACCAGAGGCGGCAGCCGACGGTCGCCGTGTTGAAATGGCGGTAGCGCGGCACTTTGGTGATGTCGTCCAGGGCGAAACTGGGAGGGACAAAGCGTACCGGTCGACCCACGTCCTTGGAATAGAAGTAGATGGAATGGCCCAGCAATTCACCATAGGCGGCGTCGGGCGCGAACTTCTCGCCGAATTCGTCTTGGGACTCGGCGCCCATGCGAAAGGCTGCGCCGGCCAGGAACGCGACCACCCCGTCGCCCGATGCATCACAGAAGAGGGGCGCACGCACCACGTACTTGGTCGAGTTCTGGCTGCAGAACGCGCTGACCGCGGCAATGGTGTCCGCACCGGCCTTCTCGACTTCGTAGACCGCCGTGTTGAGCAGCAGCGTGATGTTGGGCTCCTGGGTTACCTTCTCCAGTAGAATGGTGTCGAAGATCAGCGGGTTGCCTTCTTTGTTGCGAAACATGTTCTCCACGAGGAGCTCGTCAACCACGCCGCCCTCGCGCGCCCAGCGGTTGTTGTTGCCCATGTGCGAGGTTGCGCCCAACACCCAGAGCCGTACCTCGCTTGAGGCGTTCCCGCCCAGGACCGGCCGGTCCTGGATGAGTGTGACGGAGATGCCGGCCCGCGCCGCGGTGATGGCGCAGCAGACACCGGCCAGCCCCCCGCCGATGACGGTGAGATCGCACTCGTGCGTGATCGTTCTGAGTTGGCGGGATGCGGCCGCCGGTTCGCGTTGCATATCGGTTCACTCCTTGGACCGGTTTGCCGGTCACGGCAGCGCTAGCCCTTCAGCCCACTCATGGTCACGCCTTGCACAAACTGGCGCTGGAACATTGCAAAAATGATGAGGACAGGCACAACCATCAGGACGGATGCGGCCATCATTTCATTGAAGAGCGAACCCTGACCCGGCATGGCTCGAAAGCTGTAGAGACCCAGGGCCAGCGTGTGTAACTCGCTTCGGTTGAGATAGATCAACGGCCCGAGGAAATCGTTCCAGGCGTTCTGAAACGAAAGAATGGCGACAACGGTCAGCGCGGGTACCGAGAGCGGTACCATGATGCGCAAGAAAATGCCCATTTCCGACGCACCGTCAATGCGTGCCGCATCGGTGAGTTCATCGGGAATGGTACGGAAGAACTGGCGGAGGAGGAAGACATAGAACGGATTGCCGAAGAAGGTAGGCACGATCAGCGGCATGAAGGTATCCACCCAGCCAATCTTGGAAAATCCCACGAAGAGCGGCACCATGGTCACGGCATAGGGCAGCATCATGCTGGCAAGCAAGATGACAAAGAGAGGGTCTCGCCCGGAAAGCGCAGGCGCGCAAAGCCGTATGCCACCAGCGTGCACGAAATCAGACTGCCGGCGACTGTGAAAAAGGGTAACGAAGGTGGTGTTGACGAAACTACGGCTAAAATTCCAGAATGTAAGGGCCTTGCTGTAGTTCTCCCACATGACCGGCTTGGGAATCCACTGGGGCGGTATGGTCCCGATTTGGCTCAATGGCATCAGAGATGTCAGAAACATGTAAATGAGTGGCGTCAGAAAGAGAAAGCTGAGCACAACCAGCACAATGTACAACAGGACTCGATTGAGAAGTGCCACCCTGTTTTTGCGCTGCCTGGTGCGTTGGGCTGCTATCATGGCCTGGCTAGTCAATTTCAGTCACTCCCTACGTGTTGGTCCATTCCTAACGGCATCTGCGTCGCGCTGAACTAGGAAATCCCGGCGGAAATGGTCCCACGGTTTCTACCAGTGGTAGGGACGCCGAATTTCCGCCGTGGTATTTCCGCCGTGCTGAATTAGTTGTAGAAGACCCAGCGGTCCGACGTTTTGACCATGACCAGCGTCAACAAGAGCACAATGATGAACAAGATCCATGCCAGCGCCGATGCATATCCCATCTTGAATTGATTGAAGGCGAGCCGAAAGATGGAGTACAGACACGCGTGGAGTTCAATGGACCGCCGGCGCTGCCTGCCCTGCCGGTCATGACCAATACCTGGGCGAAGACCTGAAAGCCCTGAATGATGTTGATGATGAGGTTAAAGAAGATAGTCGGTGTCATCAACGGAACCGTGATGTTGATCATCTGACGCCATTGCGATGCACCATCCAACTCTGCGGCTTCATACAGATGGGATGGAATATCCTGCAGGCCGGCCAAGAAGATCAGCATGGTGACGCCTACCCAGGTGACACTCACGAGAATCAAGCCGGCTTTGACCAGATTGGACTCGTCATCCAGCCGGGACCGTCGATCCCGATCAGGCTGAGACCATAATTGACCAGGCCGAACTTGGGATTCAAGATGAAGAGCCAAATGATGGACACGGCAACGATAGGCACGATCGACGGCACGTAGAAGAGCGTGCGCCAGACGGTGATCCCTCTCACTTTCTTGTTGAGCAGCAAAGCCAAGAGAAAGCCCAGGACCAACCTCAGGGTGACCATGCCGACGACATAATACGTGGTATTCCAGAGGGATTTCCAAAAAACCGGTCCGCACCGCTCAACGCCCGGACATAGTTGTCGAGTCCGACCCATTTCCCGGGCTGCAACACGGAATACGTGGTGAAGCTGAAGTAGAGCGAGGCCAGAAACGGCCCCAACACAAAGAGGAAAAAGCCAACGATCCACGGCGAGATGAAGAGATAGCCGGCAATCGCCCGCGACGATTGATGGATCCCCCCTGCGTTCTGCTTTCTGTTTCACGGCTGCGGTCGTGGTCACGGTCGTTGTTCTTTCGTGGGAACTCGCGGCGGAAATGGACCAACATCTCCTGCCGGCGGTAGAGATGTCGAAATTTCAGCGGCGCAGGATTCTGGCCGTCGTGACGACTTCAGTCGGGTTGTCGCTCTGAAATGACTCAACGCGCTGGAATCGACTGAACACGACGGGCTGACAGGGATCGCGCAGCAGTGATTCCCTGTCAGCCCGCTGCTACTGGAGCCGACCGGCTATTCCTTGCCGGCCCAGAACTCGTCCAGCACTGCTTGCGCCTCTGCTGCGCCCCACGCCAGCGCTTCCTCCGGGGTTTGGACGCCGAAGAGCGCTTCTTCCTGCATCTGGATCACAATCTCTTCGATGGCAGGCTGTACAGGGCTGACCGGGATCACCTGATCAGTGCCCAGCACTTCCAAGAAACCATCCCAGTAGGGATTGTCTGCGCTCGATTCCGGCTGTTCGTTACACTCAATCCACGGTGAGGGTCGTTGTTGCTCCTGGAGGAACCAGCAACCGCCGTCCATATCTGCGGTCAGGAACTCAAGTAAGAGCCAGGCTTCCTCAACGTGTTCCACTCCTTCGGGGATGACATAGCCCCAGCCGCCGTAGACAAAGCCGCGTTTGGCAGGATCTCCCTGAGGGCCGTAGGGAATCGGCGCAATATCGAAGTCCATATCCGGCGCGAACTCAAGAATCTTGAAGAGTTCCCAGGTGCCATTGGTCTGCATGGCTTCGTAACCGGTGTAAAACGGACCGTTCTCCCACTCACCGGTCTGGCTGTAGAAGGCATCAACCTCTTCCACGCCACCGTTGATATTGTTGGTGAAATCGACCACCCACTGCAACGCCTCCAGCCCTTCCGGCGAATTCCACGTGATGGTACGCATATCATCGCTGATCCACTGGCCGCCGTTGTTGTGCAACCAACCGAGGAATGAAATGCCGGCGTGCAAACCGTTGAGTCGGGGATTGATGCCCACACGCTGCAACTCACCGTTCTCCATGATCGTCAGCGCCTTTGCGGCTTCTTCCAGTTCGGCCCATGTCTGCGGCGGACTCTCGGGATCAAGGCCGACTTCCGCGAACATGTCCTTGTTGTACCAGAGGATGCTGATGCCGCCGCCGGTCGGCAGGGGCAGCAAATAGGTCTGTCCGTTGTAGATTGCACCGTTGATCTCCGCCTCGTAGAACATGTCGGCCGTAATGCCCGCTGCGGACATGAGATCGTCGATCGGCATCAAAGCACCCTGCTCGACAAAGGCGGGCAAATCCTGTCTGCCCAGCATGGTCACATCCGGCGGTTCGCCCGCCGCCACCGAAGTCAGGATCTTCTGCAGTCGATTTTCCCACGGTTGCAGGGTCATCTCGACCGTGATCCAAGGGTATTTCTCCTCGAACCGGCGAATCTGCTCCTCCATCAGCGGGACACGATTGCCTCCCCAGTGATGCCAGAAGACCAGGGTGACCGGTTCCTTGTCGCCGGGAGCAGTCGACGCTGTCTCGGCGGTCCCCGGTTCTGCCGCAGGCGCGGACACTGGTGCAGGTGCGGCGCAACCACTGAACAGGAGTGCCAGAATGAGCACTGCGGCCGGGAGCCAATGGATCTTGCGCATGTGTAGTTCTCCTTTTCTATTGTGAATTAAATGATTGAGGGAGCAAACAGAAAAAAGTACTTACGCCGACTCACGCACGATCAGCCGTGTGGGCAACACGATCGTCCACGGCACATCGTCGGGGCCATCGATCATCTGGCATAGCCGTTGTGCGGCCACCGCACCGAGTGCATTCATATCGAACTCGACGGTCGTCAACGGGGGGTCGACGAACTGCGCGATATCGTAATTGTGAAACCCGGTAATTCTGATGTCATCCGGCACGTGTCGTCCTAATTCTCGCAAGGCCCGCAACCCTCCGGTCGCAATGTTGTCATCGCCGAAGACGATGGCATCCAGCTCCGGCGCTTGCGCCAATAGAGCGAGTGTCTGCTGATGCCCTGACTCCATGGTGAAGTCGGCATAGACAACTCGTTGAGGCGAGAAGTCAAGACCATGCTCGGCAAGCGCCGTGCGAAGCCCCTTGTATTTCTCCAAACTGCTCGTCGTGACCGTGGAGCCGTTGACCAGCCCAATCCGGCGGCATCCTCAGGCTGCGAGATGGGCGACTGCCTGTTCAGTACCACCCCGATAGTCAGCCATGACGCAGTTGATGGACAACGGACGTGCATGGGATCCGGCGACGACAGAAGGGGATCCCTTCAGCTTGCAGCGTGCGTGAAAATCACCATCAACCATTCCCCCGGCCGGGATCAGCCCGATCACGCTCGGATCGTGGACGTGGGAAAGCGTCTGTGCGGGATTCATCAGCGTGTGTTCAACCCGGGTCGTGATCCCCTTCTCGTCGAGGATGGACCGTGCGCCGACTGCGATTGCCCGTTCGATGCCGGCCGGCCAGTTTTCAATGCTGCCGTTCCGGTCACCATTGGAGCCGGACCCTTGCTGCTGCAGACGGACAAGCAACAACACGGTACGCAGCGCACCGGTAGACTTGCGCAGATTTGTGCGCGGATAGCCCAACGCCTCGGCCGCTTCGAGCACAGTCTGCCGGGTCTTGTCGTCTACGTATGGATGGTTGTTGAAACGCGTGAAACTGTCGAAGCCGAGACGCACACATCCTGCAATGTCACGCAGGGTGTTGCCGTGGATTCGCCGGACGTCCTGTCTGGTACTTGGCAGCAGCGAGGCAGGGTGGGAAATCGCGCCGTACAGCGACCACAAAGCAATGCATGATGGGTGAAGTGTATGCGTGGTTCCATTTTATGATTGCTGCAAATTTGTCGACCAGTTTCTGAGAACATACAGCAATTTTGCAACAAGTTGTCTGCAACCCGGACAACCTGCCCTGGCGCGTCATCCCCGAAATCGCCGGCGGCGGCGTTTTCCTGGATCTGGCTGCGCACACGCCGGACTACCTGGATCACTTCCTGGGATTGATGGCGTCGGTCAGCGGCTTTGCGGGCAACAGGCCGGACTCTACCGCGCCGAAGACACGGTCACCGGGAGTTGGGTCTACGCGTCGGGGGTGCAAGGGGCCGGCGTGTGGTGCTTCGACAGCTACGCCAACGTGGACATCACCGAGATCGTGGGCACCAAGGGGCAGCTCACCTTCTCGTCCTTCGGCGAAGAACCGGTGCAACTCACCACCGCGAACGGTGTGGAAGAGTTCGCCATCAGCCATCCGCCGCACATCCAGCAGCCGCTGATCCAGACCATTGTGGATGAGTTGAACGGCGAAGGCACATGCCCCAGCACGGGCGTGAGCGCGGCGCGCACCACGTGGGTCATGGAGCAGATGATTGCAAATTATGATGGGGATCAGGCGTAGGTAACAACATCTGTGCCGGAGTGCGTAGTCAACCGGCGGGGAGTCATGCGTAAAAAGCCTATGAACCTGGGTCACCTATGAGCGGGTTCGCTACTTGTACATTCATGTAGCGCTGCCCAGGATTCAAGTCCTCCGTCCACAGTCGATCACAACCAAGCTGTACTGCACTGCACAGGATCTGGCATCCCAAAATGAGACTTGATAACGTTTGGATCTCGATTGCAAACTGTACATCACGCACGCTCGGACTGCTGGACACGCCACTGACCAAAGTCACCAATGACTTTCGCAGCTTGGTTCGGGGCCAACGGGGTGCGAATTTTCTGCGTAGCTATCACATAGAATTCCTGGAGCACCTGAATGCTGAGACATCCAAGCTCATCCTCCCACAGTTTGGCTACGTGATCCCTGGCGATCTCATGCTTCGTCCCCGCAGATCGATCAAACGCATAGACGAGTATGTTTGTATCGACGAACTGATAGACCCGGCTATCGCTCATGAAGTGACTCTCGATCCCAGTTGATATGCCCCTCAGTGCCCAAGTCCAGCCCTTCAGCCAGTAAAGCCAATTGGCGTCGCTTTGCTGCCATGTACTGATCTTCGTGCTCAATGGCCTCGGTCAGGAGTTCAATCATAAGACCTGAAAGGGATACGTCTTGGTCGATCGCCAACCGTTTGGCCCTTTTCAGAAGGGCTTTGGGCATTGAGAGTGTCACATTTTGCTTTTCCATTTTGATCCCTGCCTTATCTCACGCAATTACGTGCAGCACGTAGATGCGTGCAAGCATACATGATGTTCTCTGTCTATGCAACCAACACCACGTACACTATAATTTCAGCCATGACATCAATCACCTATTCAGCGTCATTGCGACGGTGGACGATGGCAGGCACAGCCTTGATCCTGTTTGTCGCCACCATTCTCCGCCTCTGGCGCATCGACACGCTGCCGCCCGGCTTCCACTTCGACGAGTCCTTCGAGGGGATGGAAGCATGGCGCATCCTCACCGATCCCGGCTACCGGCCGGTCTTTCTCATGGGCAACTTCGGCGTGCCGCCGCTCAACGCCTACGCCAACGCGCTTATGTTCGGGCTGTTCCAGTTGTTCGGCGGCGAAGCAGGTCCCACGGCCATGCGCACCACGGCGGCCGTTTTCGGCGTGCTCGGCGTGGTCAGCGTCTGGGCGCTCGCACGCGAGTTGTGCGCGTTGGACGGGCCAATGCACGGTCTCTCGGCCGCGTTCCCCCTCTTCGCCGCGGGCGCGCTGGCCGTCATGCGCTGGCACGTGCACTTCAGCCGCATGGGCATCGAGCCGGTGATCGTGCCGCTCATCTGGGCCGCGGCCATGTGGCTCTTCCTGCGCGGCTGGCGTACGGGCAGCCTGCTCAGCTTTGCCGGCAGCGGGGTAGTGCTGGCCGCAGGCATGTACACGTACCAAGGCGCGTGGGTGATTCCGTTGTTGATGGTTCCGGTGGTCGGGGTGTTGCTGGTGCAGCAAAGATTGAAGATTCAAGATTCAAGATTGGGCGGAGAAGGTTCGGGATCACAGGACCGCTCCGGGTCACCAATCTTCAATCTTCAATCTTCAGTATCCCGTCGTCTCTGGGGCAGCGCGATCACGGCCGGCGTGGCCTTCCTACTCTTTCTGCCGCTAGCGTTCTTCTTTTTGCGCAATGTGGACCTGGTTTTCTTGCGCCCGACCCAGTTGGCGGTGGTGGGCGAGACGGGGAGCCCGGCGGACAGCTCGGTCTGGTCGTCGGTGTGGCGCACGCTGGCCATGTTCTGGCCGCTGGGGCAGACGGGCGACCTGGACCCGCGGCGCAATCTGCCCGGCGCACCGGCGTTGGACGTGTGGCTGGCGCTGCCCTTTTTCGCGGGGCTGGCGCTGGCCCTGTGGCGCGTGCGTCGCCCGGCCTACAGCATCGTGCTCATCGGTTGGATCGGGCTGCTGCTGCCCGGCATGGTGAGCGAGTACGCGCCCCACTTTCACCGCATTCTGGGCGCGGCCGCGCCCACCGCGCTGCTCATCGGCATGGGGCTGGATTGGCTGTGGGGACGGGCGACCCTGCGCCGTTGGCGGCTGCACTGGCTCGTGCCGGCGCTGCTCGTGCTCAGTCTGGTCACCACCGCGCGCGATTACTTCGTGCGCTGGGCCGCGCTGCCGGACCTCTACTACGCCTTCGACCAGGGCTTCTGGGAGATCGGCCAGTGGAGTGCGCAGAACCCGGAGAGCACGCCCCGCTACATCTCCCCCGCGCGGCGAAGAGCACACCACCCTGGCCTTTGCGTGGCGCACCCTGCCTGCGGATGCCCGCCCGGTGACCTACGACGGCCGCCAGATTTTCCCGCTGACCGCGGCCACGGTCGACCGGGCCGAGGAGTACATCGCCATCGAGCACGAGGACTTCCGCACACGCCTGCTGCTGCCCGAGGTCTTCCCGGACGCGACCGTGGTCCGGGAGTTCGTGGACGCGACCGGCACGGTCTACGCCCGCGTCTACACGCGCCCGCCCGGCAGTGTGCCCCAACGTGCGCCGCGAAATCCCGCGCCGGCTGAACTGGGCGACGGCATCCGCGTCGCCGGCTACGATCTTCTGCCCGACACACCCCGCCCTGGCGAGATCGCGTACGTACAACTGCACTGGCTGGTAGACACGCCACCCACGCGGGAGTGGACGGTCTTTGTCCACCTGGTCGGCCCCGATGGGACGGTGGTCGCGGGCAAAGACGCGCCGCCCGGCAACGGCAGCCTGCCCACGACCCATTGGCAAGCGGGCTGGCGCGTGCTCGATGAATACCAGGTGGCGTTACCCGCGGACCTGTCGCCGGACGACTACACGCTGCGCGCGGGTCTGTACGCGGCGGATGGCAGCCGCCTCCCCAAAGATACGCCCGGCGTAGACTTGGGCGTCATCTCCGTCGCACCGTGAACGGCGACCGCGCGGCCGGTGCGCTCCTGCCGCTGCTCTACCGCACGGGCGCAGAGTCCGGGTGGAGCGTGGGCATGCGGCGCGTGACGCGTGCGTTGCTGGCGCGGATGTCGCTGCCGCCCGGGCCGGTGGTGGACCTGGGCTGCGGCGACGCCATCTTGGTGACGGAGTTGGCGCGTGCGTGGCCGAATCGTCCGGTCTTCGGCCTGGAGCGAC
Source organism: Caldilineaceae bacterium (assembly GCA_041391205.1). Classification (GTDB taxonomy): domain Bacteria; phylum Chloroflexota; class Anaerolineae; order Caldilineales; family Caldilineaceae; genus JAWKOK01. The sequence goes on along the minus strand of JAWKOK010000036.1, from coordinate 36,046 downwards.
ACCCGGTGGCGCTGGGCCATGCCCCGGCCGCGGTCGCGCACCGGCTGGCGCAGGGCGATGTCCGCGCATTGCCTTTCCCGGATGCGAGCATCGGTACGTTGTTGGCGCTGGATACGCTGGACCAGCGCGGCGTGGACTTGCCTTGCGCGCTGTCCGAGACGCGCCGGGTGCTCATGCCGGGCGGCCTGCTGCTGATCCGCGTCAGCGCGCACCCGCCGCTCTACGGGCCGCATGATGTGGCGTTCAACACGGCGCGGCGCTTCACCCGCGCTGAAATCGTGGCCGCAGTCACCGCGGCCGGGCTGGACGTGGCGTTTGTGACCTATGCCAACGCCCTCGTCGGCGCGCCCGCGGCCGTGCTGCGCTTGTTGCAGCGGCATGAGGTTGCGGAGTTTGCGCCGGCGCTCTATGCGATGCCGGTGGTGAATTGGGGTCTGCGTGTGGCGTTGACGCTGGAGGCAGCGTGGCTGCGGCGGAGAAATCTGCCGGTGGGGTTGAGTCTGTATGTAGGCGCGTGGGGAAAGTAGGCAGCATCTCTCATCGTCAGTTCAACGCCGCCTCTGGGCACTGGATCCCATCTATGCAAATTCTGCCACAAGTACCGGACGCTCAACAGCGAATGATTGACGATGGAGATTGATTCGCTCCAACTGATGCAGGGTCTCAGCCGTCAAATAGCTCTCACCACAATGAGGGCAGCTTACCACCGGCACATTCTCGATGACGAAGAGATGCGGTCCTTTGCCATAGCTGCGCGAGACATACCGCAGTTTTGCGCCTGTCTCGCCACAAACGTCACAAATTAAAGTCGACTTGCTTGGCTCATTCATGGTTCAGCCTTCATGATAGACCGTGATGATCACTAATTTATCCGTCGAACTCAGTTTGACCACGACCCCAACTGACGCAGCGTGTAATGACTCACCGATCAGCACGTTTTTCCACTCGCCCGTATGCGGATCTGTTTGGCGCTATATGATGTGACCAGTCAGGATAGCGCGCTCCACATCGAAGATCGTGAACCCATCATCAGACCATTTCTTCTTCCGCATGGATGGTCATTACGTAACTTCTCGTGCGAATTCTCGCCGCATTTGCCGCAGCATTCGTTCGTACATGGCCGCTCCAAACAAGGCGGGGACTCTTGTTTTCCTGATGATTCGATTATAGCAGAGATTCGCCGAATGCCGGAGCAAGCACCGCAGGTTGCCGGTGGGGGTTGAGTCTGTATGTGAGGGCCGAAAGGAGTTAGCGGTAGGGCGCACGCTGTGCGTCAATGACAGCGCCGACGCATGAGTCTACCGAACAGTAAGCCGTACAGTCACTACATCCCCTTCCTCGAGGTTTTCCGCGCGCCTGACACTTGCCTTGATGGGTACGATATACTGGCCGTCTTTGGGGAAGAGAGATGTGGTCCACCGGGTATCGCCGATTTGGCCGGTCACCGGGATCATGCCCCAGCCGTAGGTGACCGCGCCGGCAATTGCCCTCAGCGCATCGCATTGCTCCGCGGGAACCGTGACGAAGTACCAGGGCGCAGGGGCCCTTCCAAAACCAGATTGGACCGGTGAATTCGATGTTCATGGGATACACACCAGTGGCCTAGAATTCCATTCGTCGCAAGTGCAGAGGAAAATGCGTCCACTCCAGAATAGTCAACAACAAACAAGATAGAAGATATCCCTGCAGGATTGGCTTTGCCCGTGTGATGCGGGGCCGGACGACTGATATCGCAAAGATGAGGAATGCAGGCAACAGAAAGATGGCTCCAACCGTGTAGAGGCTTGGCCAAACAGCGCCAAGTCCGATGCCGAACAGAATTATCAACCAGTACATCAAATGAAGCAGCCGTTTTGGAATCAACTCAGTACGTGGTTGTCGCCCCTCAAGGCGTTGGACTGGCGCGCAGGTGGGCCCGAGTCGGACAAGTCAGTTTGTCCGAGATGTAGCCCGGCTCCAGTGTATGTTTGGTTGACGACGCAGCGTTGGCAAGAAGTGAACGCGATGTTTCCGACCGAAGTAGGCAGTGTGTCAGTCACCGCTCACTATCGGCTCAAGCCGCATTATCTCATCTGCTTCGGGACTGTTCATCGCATGCCAGAGATCCCAATCCTGCTGCAAACCTAGCCAGAAATCCGGCGACATGCCTAACCGCGTGAAAGCCGGAGCGCCGTATCAGGCGTGACGGATCGCCGTCCTTTCACGATTTCATTGAGGCGTGGATAAGACACGCCAAGGTGGCGCAAGTTCAGCCTGCGTCAAATCGAGAGGCTTCAAGAATTCCTCAAGGATCATCTCGCCGGGATGAGTCGGTGGCCGGTGCGTTGGAGTCGGCGGCCTGAATGACCTTTAATGGTAATCGGTGATTTCGACTTCGTAGGCATGACCTTCCTCCCAAACAAAACAGATCCGGTATTGCTGATTGATGCGGATGCTGTACTGATTCGCTCGATTACCTTTCAGGCGCTCCAGGCGATTGCCCGGCGGCACAGAGAGTTCCATGACGTCGCTTACTCGGTTGATCTGATCCAGTTTCCTACAGGGCGATTGACCATATGGTTTGAGGGCAACATTTTCTGGCCGTTTGTGATGACAAGCCGTTGAATATGTCCTCTGTACCCCGGTCTTGGAATGACTGTATCATGGGGTGCATTATAACGCGAGCCGTTATAGAGTCCAAACCAATCTCACAAGTCAAGGCTCGTGCCGTCGTCACGAATCGCGTCATCACCTCATCCCAGCAATGACATCTTCTCCATTTTGCAGAGTAGACTCATCCCCGCGACACCGACCCGACCCACGGCCAATGGACACGCGCACCATGCCCGACCAACCCGCACGCCACCCATCTCTCCACGACCCGCTCGTCTGCACGGTTCTGCCCACCTACAACGAGCGGGACAACATCTCGCCCTCATCGAGCGCACGCTGGACCTGCGGTCACGCCACATGGTACTGGTGGTGGATGACGACTCGCCCGACGGCACGTGGCAGGTGGTGGACGCGGTGGCCGCAGAACGCAACACCGGCGGCGCGACCGTCGTCCTCGTGCGCCGTGTGGACGAATCCGGCCTGACGTCGGCCATCCAGCGCAGCATCGATGAGGCCGTCGGCCGCTACGGGGCGGACATCGTCACGTGGATGGACTGCGACCTCTCCATGCCGCCCGAGGACATCCCCAAGCTGGTGCGGGCCGTGCTCGACGGTGCGGACGTGGCCGCCGGCTCGCGCTGGATCCCCGGCGGCGCAGACGTGGCCCACGGCCCGATGGCGCGCACGCTCAGTTACGTCATCAATCGCTATGCCATGGCGCTACTGGGCAGCCGGGTCCATGATTACACCAGCGGCTTCATCGCGGGTCGGGCCGCGGTTTTCGACCGGTTGCGCCTGCGCGGCGACTACGGCGAGTATTGCATCGATCTGCTGGGGCGCGCGGTCAAGACGGGATTCAACGTGGTGGAGGTGCCCTACGTCTGCGTGCCGCGCACGGCCGGCGACAGCAAAACGGGCGCGAATCTGTGGGACTATTTGGTCAAGGGGCGCAAGTACGTGCGCACGGTGTGGGACGTGGCGCGGGAATAGAAAATGGGTTCAAGCGGATTGGATCGACAACGCGACGCAGGGTACAATACGACAACTTTGTGAAATGCGTCACCTGTGAGAGGATCGCCAAGACCACCATGCTCAAACCAGCCGAACTGTCGCTCGAGGAGATGGGCGATCTGGCCACTGTCATTCCCGCGGCCGATCCCGAGGTGAAGGTGCGCTACAAGCCCATCCCCGACTTCGAGATGCGCACCGACCAGGCCACGCGGCGCGCCATCATCCCCGTGTGCGAGCCGACGTTGACGGGTAACGAGTTGAAGTATGTGACCCAGGCCGTGGAGACCAACTGGATCTCCTCCGCGGGCAGCTACATCCGCGAATTTGAGACGCGCTTTGCCCAGGCGTGCGGCACGCGCTACGGCATCGCCTGCGCCAATGGGACGGTGGCCATGCATCTGGCCATGGCCACGCTGGGCCTGGAGCCCGGCGATGAGGTCATCATCCCCACCTTCACCATGATCGCGACCGCCAACGCCGTCACCTACTGCGGGGCCACGCCGGTGCTGGTGGACCAAGAGCCCAACTTCTGGCAGATGGACCTGAATCAGATCGAGGCCAAGATCACGCCGCGCACCAAGGCCATCGTGCCCGTGCACATCTACGGCCACCCCGTGGACATGGACCCGCTCATGGCGCTGGCCGAGAAGCACGGCATCGTCGTCATCGAGGACGCGGCTGAGGCCCACGGCGCGGAGTACAAGGGGCGGCGCGCCGGCGGACTGGGCCACGCGGCGGGCTTCAGTTTCTACGGCAACAAGATCATCACCACGGGCGAAGGCGGCATGGTCACCACCAACGACCGGGAGATGGCGCGCCTGGCCTGGAACCTGCGCGACCACGCCTTCAGCACCGAGCGCCACTTCTGGCACAAGTACGTGGGCTTCAACTACCGCATGACCAATTTGCAGGCCGCGGTGGGGCTGGCCCAAGTCGAGCAACTGGACAACTTCGTGGAACGCCGCCGGACCAACGCCGCCGAGTATTCGTGCCGGCTGAGGGGCATCCCCGGCATCACCACGCCGCCCGAGGCCGAGTGGGCCAAGAACGTCTTTTGGATGTACGGCATCCTGGTCAACGAGGCCGAGTACGGCATGAGCCGGGATCAACTACGCGTTGTGCTGGCCGAAAACGGCATCGAGACGCGCACCTTCTTCATCCCCATGCACTGCCAGCCGGTCTACTGGGAGGCGTTCAAGGGGCAGCGCTACCCCGTGGCCGAGCAGCTCTGCCGGGACGAAATCTACCTGCCGTCCGCCACGTCGCTGTCGCTGAGCGAGATCGAATTCGTCCGCGGAAGTCATTCGGGAGGCTTGTCCGAATCTATGACACCTACATTGAACGTTACCCTGTCTGATGTATGCTTCATCCGTAGAATTAAGCACGCACAAGGAACACACCATGCACATTTCGTTGGTCAGGAGGCCGTCCGCCGGGAGCGGACATCGCTTTGCCTAGCAACCCGCCAAGGTCTACGCACCTTGCCTGATCGATGCTGCACGCGTGACGCTTGTCTGTTCCCAACGCCACACCGGACGTTCCGGGTGGCGTTTTTTGTTGAGATCATTCATTGTTGTGCCTACCGTTCACGAAGGGAAACCGAACCATGAGCAAGACCAAGCCGGAGATCAAGAAGTGCGTGCTCGCCTATTCGGGCGGGCTGGACACCAGCGTCATTGTGCCGTGGCTGAAGAACAACTACGGCTGCGAGGTCATCTGTTTCTGCGCCAACCTGGGCCAGGAAGAAGAGCTGACCGGTCTGGAAGAGAAGGCCATCGCCTCGGGCGCAAGCAAGTGCTACGTGGAAGACTTGCGCGCCGAGTTCCTCACCGACTTCGTCTTCCCCACCATGCAGGCGGGTGCGGTCTACGAACGGGATTATCTCCTGGGCACTTCCTTTGCCCGGCCGCTCATCGCCAAGCGCATGGTGGAGATCGCCGAACTGGAAGGCGCGGACGCCGTCGCCCACGGCGCGACCGGCAAGGGCAACGACCAGGTGCGCTTTGAGCTGACCGTCATGGCGCTCAACCCCAAGCTGCACATCATCGCCCCCTGGCGCGAGTGGACCATCCGCGGGCGCAAGGACGCGCTGGACTACGCGGCCGAGTACAATGTGCCGGTCAAGGCCACGGCCGAGCGCATCTACAGCCAGGACCGCAACCTGTGGCACCTGAGCAACGAGGGCGGGCCGCTGGAAGACCCGTGGAACGAGCCGCCCAAGGACATGTTCGAGTGGACCGTCGACCCGGTGGACGCGCCCGACGAGCCCGAGTATGTGGAGATCTACTTCCGCAAAGGCATCCCCGAGCGCATCAACGGCGTGGCGCGCGGCCCCGTCGGCCTCATGCAGGACCTGAACGAACTGGGCGTCAAGCACGGCGTCGGCCGCGTCGACATCGTGGAGAACCGGCTGGTGGGCATGAAGAGCCGCGGCGTCTACGAAACGCCCGGCGGCACCATCCTCTACAAGGCCCACGGCGCGCTGGAACAGCTCTGCCTGGACAAGGAGACGCTCCACTACAAGCAGCAGGTCGGCCTCAAGTACGCCGAGCTGGTCTACAACGGCCAGTGGTACACGCCCCTGCGCAAGGCCCTGGATGCGTTCGTCCAGACCACAGAGCAGAATCTCACCGGCACCGTGCGCATCAAACTCTACAAGGGCCACGCCATGCTCGTGAGCCGCAAGAGTCCCTACAGCCTCTACCGCGAGGACTACGTCACCTTCGACCAGGACGACGTCTACAACCAGGCCGACGCCGAAGGCTTCATCCGCCTCTTCGGCCTGCCGCTCAAGGTCGAAGCCATGCTCAAGGTCCAAGGCGTGGGCGTGACGGATTACGAGACGACGGATTTTAGTGACTTTAAGCGTGACTGACGACCAACGACGGAGAGACTGAGAGATAAAGAGATTGGGAGATTGACCGTGCCTGCGCCGATAATCTCCCCAATCTCTAATCTCCCATTCTCTCCGTTATTCTCTCTTACGGAGCTCCCATGACCAACCCCACCCACACCGTCCCCGGTTTCGATGCGACCGGTTTATGCGGCAGGCATCAAGAAGAACGGTGCGCCGGATCTGGCACTGGTGACCAGTCGCGCACCCTGTGTGGCCGCAGCGGTCTTCACCAAGAATGCGTTTCCGGCCGCTGCCCGTGAAGTACGACCGGCAGTTGCTGGCCTTCAACCCGGAATCGATCCATGCGGTCGTGATCAACGCGGGCAACGCCAACGCCTGCACCGGTCCCCAGGGCGATGCCGCCGCCCGGTTGACGGCCGAGGCGCTGGGGCGGCCCTCGGTGCGCACGAGCATTCCACCTTTGTCATGAGCACCGGCGTCATCGGCGTGCAGTTGCCGCTGGAGAAGCTCACCGGCGCTGCCCCAGGCCGTGGCGCAACTGGACCCCGCCGGCTGGGACGCGGCGGCCCGCTCATCATGACCACCGACACGCGGCCCAAGCTCGCGTCGCGCACGGTGACTGTCGGCGGCGCAGGTGCACATGACCGGCATGGCCAAGGGCGCGGGCATGATCCATCCCGACATGGCGACCATGTTGTCCGTCATCGCCACCGACGTCGCCATCGACCAGCCGCTGCTGCAACAGGCGCTCAACGCCGCGGTTAACGTGAGCTTCAACCGCATCAGCATCGACGGCGACACGAGCACCAACGACACGGTGCTCGTGCTGGCCAATGGCGTGGCCGACAACGCCCGGATCGTCGACCCGGCGGGCGCGGATTACACCATGTTCACGGCTGCGTTGGCCGACCTCTGTACCGAACTGGCCCAGGCCATCGTGCGTGACGGCGGAAGCGACCAAGTTCGTCAGCATCCGCGTCAACGGCGCACCCACCGACGGAGACGCGCATCATATCGCCAACGTCATCGCCACCAGCCCGTTGGTCAAGACCGCGTTCTACGGCAACGACGCCAACTGGGGCCGCATCCTGGCGCGCTGGGCCGCAGCGGCGTGGACATCGGCCCCGACCGCTGTGCGCTCCACGTGGACGGCGGCCAAGCGGGCGCGCGTCTCGGCGCCTGCAACTGGTGGACGGCGGCACGCCCACCAAGTACGCCGAGAGTGACGCCGCGGCCCGCTTTGCCGCCCCGGAGATCGACGTGACCGTGGACCTGGGCTTGGGCGACGGCGCGGCAGTGGTCTGGACGTCGGACCTCAGCCACGACTACGTGAGCATCAACGCCGACTATCGCACATGAGTTTAGTACCTGGCCCTGCTTGAATGGGCCGACTTCCCGGACGACCGCCGGCGCACGCTGATCCGGCGGAAGTTCGTTTAGTTCGCACGCCCTCGTGCGAACCGCTTTGCCAAGCCGGGGCTATGCCGCCGTTCGCACGAGGGCGTGCGAACTGGACGGAAGTCGGCCCTAAATCTGAGATAGACCCGCCCCTCCCGCGCGATTGCGAACGTCCCCAAACGCTTGTAGAATAGCCACAGCGAATTCCGGCAGAAATTCCGCGGGAAATTCGCGCCGCAGACTCGTCTGCGGCCTCTCTCGATCCCGTGAGCAACCGCCACCGGCATTGAGTCGCTGCTGCGATTTTTCGCCAGCAGCGCCCGGTTTCCAACCGGAGGAAGCGACCGTGCGCCCCAAACAACCTTTGACCTGCCACACCGCGGATATGCTCGCCGCCGCGAGCTGCTTACGCCGGCGTTGCTGCTGCTCGGGGCACAGGCCGCTCGCCTTTGTCGCAGGCCAATTGCTCTACGGCTTGGCGCCGGTGGCCGCACTCTTCGGCCTCGCCGGTTGTCAGGATTGGGCCCGCTTGCTCAGTCATCCGCACGGCGCAGCGCAACTCCAACAGGCACTGGAAGATGCAGCATCAGACCGAGATCGCTGAAATCGCTGAATTCTGGGAACATGAAATCGACGCGGCCCAAGAAGCAGGCCGGCGGCCGCTTCTCTTCGTGGGGCAGAGCGCGACCACGCTGGGTATGCTGCCCGGTCTGCTGACGTTGGAGGCACTGGCCGCCCGCCGCACGGATGTGACCGCGCCCCGGGTGGGCCTGTCGGGCGCGCCTCTCTCTGGCTGAGCCCGCTCTTCCAGCCCGCCCGCGGTGGCGACACGACGCCCATCCAGCCCATCTACCTGGGCCAGGACGCGGCGACCATCATGGCCGCCGCCAATCTGGCCGCGGGCGTGGACGGGACGCGGCCGGCGCGTGCCTTGTCGCCCATGCCCGGCAACGTGCCGCCCGGTTTCGCCCCCGGCGTGCTCCCCTTGACGCGCCCGGCCGAGCCGGTGCTCTGGGACGCACTGCCCTTCACCCGCATTCGTGTGGAACACATGCGCCCGGGAATCGACGGCACCGCCGTCGCCGCTCTTCCTGGCCGTCGCGCTGATCATCTTTGCCTTTCTGCTCTAGCCTATGACTCCGTCGCGCGTCCGTCGTCGGGCCGGTTTTGGCCGCCATCTTTGCCGCCAGCACGTTTGTGTTGCTGATGATTGCGCGCGCACGGATCTCCCCGCGGTGCAGACCGCCACCGCCGAGATCTTTCGCATGCTCGATCTTGGGCGCAGGTGCGGTACTCCTGGGCGCAGTGAATCTGGCCGCCGTGCACATCAGGCGCGTGCAACGGGGCGACCGCGAGTGGTCGCACAGCCTGGTGGTCATCGGCGTGGCCGCGATCGTCATCGCCGCGGGCCTCATCGACCCGGCCGGGCGCAACAGTCCCGTGCTGGCGTGGGTCTTCGACTACGTGCTGGCGCCGGGCCAGGCCATGCTCTATGCGCTGACCGCCTTCTTTCTGGCCGCGGCCGGCTATCGCTTTCTGCGCCTGGAGCGGCGGGGCGGCGGCTGGCTCGTGGCCGGCGCCGTCATCGTCCTGCTGACGCAAATGCCGCGGGCCCATGCCCTGTGGCCGCCGGCCCTGCCCGCGGTCACCGTGTGGCTGGTGGATGCACCGGTCATGGCCGCGCTGCGGGGCGCGCTGCTGGGCACGGCGCTGGCACTCCTCATCAGCGGCGTGCGCTATCTCTTCGGGCGGATGTGACCATGGACGGCCTCACCTGCCCCCACTGCGGCACCGTCAACCCGGAGGACGCCAACTTCTGCAAGAAGTGTGGCGCCAATCTCCACGAGGATGACGCACCCGCAGCGGCAACGCCAGACGCGCAGGCAGCGGAGAGCCGCACGCCGGACGCGCCCGCCGCCGGCGATGACACGGGCGCGGATGCGTCCCCGGCCAAGCCGCCGCAACCCTTTGCCCTCTTTGACCTGGGCCTGACCGCGCCTACCTCACGGCCCCGCCGCCCGTCGCCGCCTGCCGAGGAACCGGCCGCACCCGCGCCGCTCCCTGATCCCACACCGACCCCGGACCTGTCCGCGCAGTTGGTGCACACGCCGGGGCTGCTGGATGCGCTCAATGACGACCAACTGGACATCGATCCCACGGCGCCCGGGCGCGCACCGTCCAGCCCGCCCATCGGCGGCGAGCAGGCGCTTTGGATCCGGCGTCTCTTTTCCCCGGACCCGAGCGTGGCGGACGAGTTGACCCAGCCGCCGGCGTGGCCCAACCTGCGCATGCGCTGGATCTTTCTGGTGGTGGCCCTGGCCGTGGGCATCCCCTTGCTCTTCAGCCGCCGCGAGCCGACCGGTACCATCCAACTGTGGCCCGGCGTGCAAGAGGCCCACGCCGCGGTCGCCGCCCTGCCGCCCGGCGCGGATGTCATCATCTTCTGGGCCTACGACCAGGCCACGGCCGGGGAACTGGACTTGGTGGCCGCGCCCGTCGTCGAACACCTCATCCAGGCGCGCGCTCGTGTGACCATCGTGAGTCTGCTGCCCACCGGCCCGGCCACGGCCGACCGGCTGGTGCGTCATGCGGCCGAGTTGGTCGCGCCCGCGCCCGAAGCACAGGCGGTGGCGCGTGACCTCGTGGCGCGCAATCTCTATTTGACCGGCGGCGCCACCGTGCTGCCGTTGCTCACCGGCCAGACCGACGCGCGTGCCTCGTTGCTGGGCAGCGCCTCGCGCATGGAACTGGCCGTGGTGCTGGCCGCGGACGCCGCCGATGTGCAGGCGTGGCTCGAACTGGTCCAGCCGCGCGACGGGACCCCCGTTGTGGCCGGGACGAGCGCGGCGGCCGCGCCGGTCCTGCAGGCGTATTGGGACAGCGGCCAGTTGACGGGACTGGTCAGCGGCTTCGACGGCGCGCTGGCCTATCGCGATCTGCTGGAGCGACCCTACAAAGACGTGGAGCGCCAGGCGGCTGCCCGCCAACTGACGGCCCAGAACTGGGGGCAATTGGCGTTCCTGGGCCTGATTCTGCTGGGCAATTTGCTGGCGTTCCTCTTCCGCAGTGAGGCGGTGCGCAATGTTTGACGCACTGGGACAGAGCGGCGCCGCGGGGCAGATCGGCCTCTGGGTGGGGTTGCTCACGTCGCTGGCGCTGGCGAGTATGTTGCTGCGCGACAACACGTTGGCGCGCCTGGCCCAGCACATCCTCGTGGGCGCGGGCGTGGGCTACGCCGTGGTGCTGGCTGTGCGCAGCGTCCTGTGGCCGCAACTCGTGGGCCCACTGTTGCGTGCGCCGGATGCGTCACCGTGGCGCTGGCTGCTGGCGGGACTGTTGGCCGTGCTGCTGCTGGCCGGGACGGTGCAGATTGTGACGGGCGGCCATGCGCCGAGCTGGCTGCTGCTGGCCGGTGCGGTCCCGGTGGCCATGGTCGTGGGCGCGAGCATTGCTGTGGCCATGCTCGGCGCGGTGGAGGGTACACTTGCGCCCCAGTTCCTGCGCGCCGCCGCGTCCGGCTTGGTGACGGGCGCGCCGCTCACGGTCGTCACCGGCGTGCTCACCCTGCTCATCACCTCCGGCGCCATCATCCACCTACGCGTGAATCCGGACCGGGATCTGCATGGGGCGCCGGGCTGGCTGCGCGGCTTCGTCGGCGCATGGGCCGCGATCGGGCGGCGCGGGCTTTGGCTGGCCGCGGGCGTGATCTTCGCACGCCTGGTCGCGTCCCGCATCAGCTTGCTGGCAGCGCGCTTCGAATATCTGGCCGCGGCGCTGCAACAGACGGGTGTGTGGACCTGGGCCAATCGCCTGTGGGAGGCGCTCTTCTGATGACATCGCCGGGCCGCACGACGCCGGATTCTGAAACGCGTACTTCCGGGCGCGGCATGCTCGCCTTGGGCATTGAGCCGGGCTTGCTGCGCGCCTGTCTCATCGACCGGGTCGGTGCGGAACACCGGCTGGTCGGCTGGGTCAACGTGGAGCGGAGCGAGCATGCGCCGCTCACCGGACAGATGGCGGCGGTGGTGCGGCGGCTGGGGCTGCGATTGGGCCGCCGCCTCTGGGATGACGGCCGGCAGGCGCCCTTCACCCGCAGCGCCAATGCCGTGACCACGCCGCCGCTGGACGTCATCAGCGCCGGGATCGGTGCACAGCCGCCGCTGCAAGTATGGGCCGTGGGGTTAACGTCCCGGGGCAGCGTGGCCGCGCTGGAGACGGCGCTGGCCGCCACCGCTGCCGAGGTCGTGGGCGCGACCGCGCTGTCCACCACGCTGCGCCCCGACCAGTTGGCCCAGGACATCGGTCTGGTGCGCCCGCACGTGTTGCTCATGGCCGGCGGGTTTGAGCGGACCGAGGCGAGCACGCAGCAGCAGATCGTGCGCCTGGCCGCGACCGTGGCCCGGGCGCTGGCCACGCTGCCGCCGAACCGTCGCCCGCCGGTCATCTTCGCCGGCGCCGGCCAAAGCGCCGATGCGGTGCAGGCCCGCTTCGCCGACACGGAGCCGGCGCTCCAGTTCGAGCGCGTGCCCAACGTCCATCCGGAACCGGGCGTGATCCAACGGGGGGAGTTGGTGCAGCGGCTCAACGAACACCAGTGGCGACGTTTGCGCCAACTGCCCGGCATCGGCCGCGTCGGCCAGTGGGTCACGCCGCCGCTGCAACTGACGCGCCTGGAGACGACCTTTGCCCAGATGGTCCAAGCCTGGCGCGACTACCACGATCTGCCGGAACTGCACGGTGCGTTCGTCAGCGGCACGCGACGGGTGCACGTCTGGACCGTGCGCGCCCGACCTGACATGGGCCTGCACTACGCTCCGGCCGCCGCTGCATTGGAGCCGTTGCGCGGCTGGCCGCCATTACGCCTGCTCAGCGGACCATGGGCCGGTCTGCCCGCCGGCATCACCTGGTGGGACCAGAGTGGGCGCGGCGCCGTTGGTGGCCACTGTCGGCCGTCGCGCCGGGCCATGTTGAGTGCTCACAAGATGTTCTGCGACGTGTGGTTTAGCCCGGCGGACAACCGCGGTTTTCCCAAAAACCCCGTGCTGTGAACACTTTCGATCATCCTCATCATCTCTGACCTGGGTTGTCCGCACGGTTCTCCGTCTTTTGCGGTATAAGGGTACTGCTGTTGCCCGGTCAGGGCACAGCCGTGACCTTGATCCACATTTCAGACGGGAGAGACTGACATTGCTGTTGCGCGAACAATCTGCCCACGCCGCCAAAATTGCAGAATCGGCATACCCCATCCATGAGCTCATCGCCACACGCTGGGCCCGCGGGCCTATGCGCCCACACCGGTCGCCGCCGAGGAGTGTACTCTTCAAGCAACGCTGGGCCGCCTCAGGCGGAAACGGCCAACCGTGGTCCTTCATCGTGGCGACTCAAGATGAGCTTCAGAACCTTTGCCCGCCTGGTCGGCTGTCTCAACGAGGGCAACGTGCCGTGGGCGTCCCCAGCGCCGGTGCTGGGCCTGGTCGTGGCGCAGACGGTGCGTGACAACGGCCGCGCCAATCGCACCGCGTTCTACGATGCCGGGCTGGCCATGCAGAATCTGGCCATCCAGGCGACGGCGCGCGGTCTGGCGCTGCGCCAGATGGGCGGCTTTCGCCCGATACGGCCGGGAAACCTTCGCCATTCCGGCCGGCCACGAACCGGTCGTCATGTTTGCCCTGGGCTATCCCGGTGATCCGGCCGCGCTGGTCGAACGTCACCGTAGGCAGGAACTGGCGCCCCGCCAGCATAAAGCGCCCATCCAGGAGTTCGTCTTTGGGCCGAGCCAGGGCGTTCCCGCACCGTTGGTGACAGTTGATGTGACCGGGGATGGGAAGAAGAGGGCTGTCAGGGGAGCGCAGTAGAACCGGCGTGCATCTCACTGGGGGGCATACTTCAGGAAGCCCTCATGATCTCGACCGTAAGCGGAGTAGCCGGAGGGGCTTCCGGAAGTATGCCCCGAATCCGGACAAGACCCACAAACCGCGGCAAATTTCAATCCACCGCGCCGCAGGCCTAATGACGCATGGAACGTCTACGGCGGTTCAGCGCCCATTTAATCCTACCTGCTGCTGTTGCTCGCGTTGACCACGCTGGTCTTCACGCCGCTCTTTGCCCCCCGGCTATTTCTATGACCCACGACGGGCGGCACAGCGTCTTCTACCTGGCCATGTTCAACGTCCATCCGGGACAGCGCTCTGGCCGCGCTGGGCCGTAATACTACATTCAGGGTTACGGCTACCCCACCTTCATCATCCAGGCGCCGCTGGGTTTCTACGTGGGCGGCTCTTTGTGCTGCTGGGGGCGGGCTACACTCTCGCGGCCAAGTTGACGTGGGCCGCCGGCTTCTGGGCGAGCGCCTGGGGCATGTACGCACTGGTGCATCATTGGATCGGTACAGACGACGCGGTCACGCCGGGCACGGGCCGCGTGGGACTCGACCGGGCGCGTCTGGCCGCGCTGGTGGCGGGGCTGCTCTACGTCTTCATTCCTTACCACCTGGTGGGCATCTACGTGCGCGCCGCGCTCAACGACACGCTGCTCTTCGCGTGGACGCCGTGGGTGCTGCTGGCCTTCGATCGGCTCATCGTGGGCGGCGGTCGTCCCGGCTGGACGCGGCGCCTGGCCGTGGCCGCGCTGCTGCTGGCCGGCACGCTGCTCACCCACACCTTCGCACTGATCTCCTTCACGCCGCTGCTGATCAGCTTCGTGCTCTTCCGGCTGGCCCACTGTTGGCTTCAGGAGACGCCGCGCGGCTGGCGCAGCCTGTGGACCCGCGCCGGGCTGGCGCTGGCCGGAGGCGTGGGCGCGCTGCTCCTCTTTGCCGGTTTCCTGTTGCCGCTGCTCATTGAGGGGCAGAATTTGCAGCAGCAGGTTTACAGCACCGGCACCTACGACTTCCGCAATCACTTCGTCTACTTCGGGCAATTCTTCAACCCCATGTGGGGCTTCGGCTATTCGGACGATCCCACGGGCGTCAACGACGGCATGAGCTTTCAGATCGGCGTCATGGCCGCGCTGCTGCTGATCATCGCCATCTACCAGTTGTGGGGACCGGGAATGCGCCGGCGCGGTGTCATGCTCTACCTTTTGGTCGTCACCGTGGCGCTGCTGCTCTTCATGACGCCGTGGGCGCAGCCGATCTGGGACGCGGTGCCGGCGCTGGGCATCATCCAGTTCCCGTGGCGGCTGCTGTCACTGGTGGCGCTGACCGGTTGCGCGCTGGGGGGCATGGCCGTGGCCAACGTGCTGTGGCAGGAAGCGGACGCCGACCTGGCGCTGGGGGGCGTCCTGGTTGTCAGTGTGCTCGTCATCCTGGCCGGCGCCGATTTCATCGGCGCGCCCTTGCAGCCGGTGGAGCCGTGGCGGGAGGACGGACGAGCCGTCTTCCGGTTCGAGCAAGAGCACCCCGACATGATCGCGTACACCACCGACGTCAAGGAGCCGTTCACCACGTCGCCCATGACCGCGGACTACGCGGCCGAGGACTACTTCGACGTCCGCGGGCGCACGGACAAGCTCACACGCATGGCCGTCATCGAAGGCACGGGCGAGGTCGTGACGCAGGCCAGCGCCGGGTCCAGCGGCGGCGGGGTAGTGCGCATGGCCACGCCGGGCGTGGTGCGCGTCCATCTTTTCTACTTCCCCGGTTGGCAGGCCTACCTCGACGGCGCGCCCGTGCCCCTGCGTCTCTCGGATCCCCACGGCCTGCTCGAACTGGACGTGCCCGCCGGCGAGCACCGCATCGACGTCCGCATGGAATCCACGCCCGCCCGGCGCGTGGGCGCCCTCATCGCCTGGGCGACATTCCTAACCATGCTCACCCTGCTCGTCTGGCCCACGCGCCGCAGATCAACAACGCGCCCCACCACCCCAAAACCCTAACACCCCATCTCCCACCTCACGCCTCAACCTTCGACACCGCCGCGCCCTTCGGCAACCACCACACCGCCGGAATCGACAGCAACGCCAGCAGCGCGCTCCACATGAACGCCGTGGTCAAGCCGAGCCGGTCGGCCAACAGACCGATGCCCCAGATGGCCAGGGCGCGCACCAGAAAGTTGAGCAACATGAAGATGCCGTTGGCGGTGGCGCGGTTGTCGGGGAACTGATCCTGCACCACGGCCAGCATGACCGGCGTGGGCGAAATCGCGGTCAGCCCCAGCGCGATGAGCATGGCCACATCCAGCCAGTTGGGGCCGACCAGGAACACGATCAGGAAGATCGGCGCCAGCGTGAGCACGATCAGCAACATCCGTCCGCGGCCGATGCGGTCGCTCACGGTGCCGGTGAGCAACGCACCCACCACACCCGCGGCTTCCAGAATGGTCAGTGACGCCGCGGCCAGCCACAGTCCCGAGCCGCGTTCGTCGCTCATGTAGATGGGCAGATAGGTGGTGAGGGCCACGGCCAGGAACGCCTTGGGCAGCATGATCCACGTCAGCACGGGGAAGACGCGCCGGGCCTGGGGCATCATCGTGCTGATGCCGTGGACATGCTGCGCGGGCGGGCGCGCCGCCACCTGATGCAGCCGCCAGTAGAGCACCGCCGACGTCAGCCAGCCCAACGCCGCCAGCCGCCAGATCCCGTCCAATCCCCACCACGTCACCCCGGCCGCGGCCACGATGGGGCCGAAGGTGCGCCCCAATTCGCCCGAGGCCATGAAGATGCTCATGCCGGTGCCCACGCGCTTGCCCGAGACGCGCGCGATCATGGCGGGTGCGGGGGCGTGGAAGGCGGCAATGCTCACGCCGGACAGGAGCAGGAGCATGGCCAGCGAAGCATAGCTCGGCGCCAGCCCGATGAGACCCGTCAACGTGGCCGTGATGCCCGGCGCCAGAATGACGAAATAGCGCACGCTGATGCGGTCGGCCGCATAGCCGATGAACGGATTGAGCAGACTCGGGAGCTGGGTGAAGATGACCAGGCTGCCCGTCATCGCGTAGCTCGTGCCCAGCTTGGTCTGGATCATGGGCAGCAGCGGCGCGAGAAAGGCGCTGAAGGTGTCGTGTAGGAAGTGGCCGCCCGCAATGGTGGCCACCTGGTCGGCTTCGAACTGGGTCGCCTGGGGGCGGGCTGCGTCCGTATCGGCCTGCTGGGGGCGGGTCGATGCGCTAGTCGCCATGAGTCTGCTCCTGACTTGAGGTGAATGTGAAACGCGTAAACCTTGATTGACATACATGGTACGCTGACTGACTTGAATCGCCAACCGCCATGCAGTATAGTTAGGCCCATTATGTGGCCGACGTTCAATCGAGAGTCCCTGCGTGAGCAACGGGGCCTGGCGCGTTCAGTCCTGACCTACTACGGCATCCCGTGGCGCCACCGCCAACTGACCCACTTTTTTCGTACCTTCATCGCACCCGGCGATCTCTGTTTCGACGTGGGTGCGCATGTGGGCAATCGCGTGCGCGCCTGGGCGGCATTGGGCGCGCAGGTCATCGCGTTGGAGCCCCAGCCAATCTGTCTGCGCTTTCTGGAGCGTTGGTACGGACACAACCCCCAAGTCACCATTGTGGACGCGGCCGTGGGCGCGGCGCCGGGGACGCTCGATCTCCAGGTGAGCAAGGCAACGCCCACGGTGACCTCCCTCTCCAGCCAGTGGATCGATGCGGTGCAACAGGTCGACGGCTTCGCCGGCGTCACCTGGGACACGGCCATCCCGGTGACGGTCACCACGCTGGACCGGCTCATCGCCCAGTACGGCGTGCCCGCCTTCTGCAAGATCGACGTGGAAGGGTACGAACTGGAAGTGCTGCGCGGGCTGTCACAGCCGGTGCCGGCGCTCTCCATCGAGTTCGTCCCCGCGGCGTTGGA
The DNA here is from genome assembly GCA_041391205.1 of Caldilineaceae bacterium. Lineage (GTDB taxonomy): Bacteria > Chloroflexota > Anaerolineae > Caldilineales > Caldilineaceae > JAWKOK01. Next base: position 18,381 of record JAWKOK010000036.1, on the reverse strand, counting down.
CGTGACCTTCGCCTGTCTGGACCGGCTCACTGCGCTGGGCGAATACGAATTCAACTGGACGTTGGGCGAGCGGCACGTGTGGTGCCGCACTTGGGGCAATGTGGCCGACGTGCGCGCTTTTCTGCACACGCTGCCACCGTCAGGACCGTCGGGCGACATCTACGCGCGCTTGCGCTCTGGTTCATCCCGTCGGGCTTGACCGTATCCAACCTGAAAGACCGGCCTGAGGCCGGACAACACATATTTTCTCGACCAAGCACGACCCAAAGGATCCCCCGATGAACGCGACATACGTGGAGCATGAGGCCCGTCGCCGCACTGTGCTGGTGGCGGTGATGAACAACCAGGAGGATTGGCGCCGTGTGGCCGAAGAGGGCTGGTATCGCATTCCCCAACGCCGCGCGCCGCGGCGGATCGGCGCCGATTTTCTGGCGTTCTACCAGACCGGCGCGCTTTCGCCGTAGCGGGAAGCCCATACCGTGACCTATTTTGCACCGACGCGGCGCTATCAACTGTTGACGCGTGCCGAGATGATGCCCCAGAGAGGCCGACCATCCGCGCGCAAGATTACTATTTTCGCGCCGAAGTCGGGCCGCTGGAGCGGCTGATGCGCCCGGTCCCGGCGGCGACCATGCGGCGCATCACCTTCATCCACACCACGCTGGCCCGGCTGCTTCACGCCGACGACGTGCGCGATCTCTTCCTGCAGGACGATCCCTTCGAGCGGTTGTGGCAGGCGCTGCGCGATCGGCTGCGCCCGCTGCCCAACCGCATCGCCGGCGATCGCCCGTTGGACATCACGCTGCGGGCGCGGCGGCTACTTGGGCATCAACTGTGACGAGGCGACCGGCGCACGCGAACACCGACCGCTGCCCGAGCGGTGGTCCTTTGTCACCCTGGCGCCCCAGGAGATCGAGCACGATCTGCCCGGCTGTCTGCGCAAAATCGGGGCCGCGCTCATCGACCTGGGCGGCTCGGACCTACAACGCCATTCATGAGCACATCGATCACGGGAACACCCCACGCGGTTGAACTTGCCAATCGTCACACGCTCCAAGGGCTGCGCCGGCGCTGGGCGTTGGTGGCGGTCGTCTTTGTGGCCGCGGTATTGGGCGGCGCGTGGCTGCTGCGCGCGCAATGGTCGCCCGAGTACGCCCAACGCTGGCTGCTCATCGCCGGCATCATCGTCGCGAACTGTGGCTGCTCTGGCACGGGCTGGCCAGCAACCATCGCGCCGACGAAGCGCACTTGCTGCCGACGCTGGGCTACGGCAACCGGCTGACCATCGCGGGGTTGATGCTGGCGCTGCTGGCCGGCTTCATCTTTTCGCCGCGGCCGCCGGGTGGCTGGCGTGGTTGCCCGCCATTCTCTACACCATCGCCGCCGTGCTCGATCACCTGACGGCTACGTGGCCCGCATCACCAACCACTCCACCAAGTTGGGCGAGATGCTGGACATGGAGTACGACGTCATCGGCATCTTCGCCGCGGTGTTGCTGGCCATTTCCTACGGACAGTTGCCCGTGTGGTACCTGGGCATCGGCCTGGCGCGGAGATTTTTCTGGCCGGGCATTGGCTGCTGCGCAAGAGCGGCAAACCGGTCTACGACCTGCCGCCCAGCAGCGACCGGCGGCTCATCGCCGGCCTGCAGATGGGCTTCCTGAGCGTGGTGCTGTGGCCGGTGCTGGCACCGCCTGTGACCACGGTGGGCGCGGTCCTCTTCGCCTTGCCCATGGTCGTCAGCTTCGGCCGCGACCGGATGGTGACCAGCGGCGCATGGGATGTGACGTCGCCGGCGTACATGCGCTCGTCGTCGTCGGGCCAAGGCGTTCCTCGAGATGTGGTTGCCCCTGGCCGCGCGCATCACGGGCACGATCCTGGCCGTGGGGCTGCTGTGGCGCCGGACCCTCCTTCGGTGCATGGCAGGCGACACTGGGCGTCGGCGCGGGTGTGCTGTGGGCGTGGGTCGGCGTCACGGTGGCGGCGACGGCGCTCTTTGCCCTGGGCATCGCCGGGCGCATGGCCGCGCTCGTGCTTGTGGCCGCGGCCTGTCTCGACATCACGGCCTACGGCTTCAGTTGGGCGCACAATGCCCTGTTGCTGGTCTGCGCCATTCTGGTGCTGGAGTTCGGCAGCGGACGGGGTGCGCTGTGGGCGCCCGAAGAGGAGTTGCTGCGCCGGCGCGCCGGTGAGCGTCCCGGTGAACGTCCCGACGCAGAGGCCGGTGCACAGACCGGCGAACGCGAGTCATCCGCATCATGAAACCGTACGTCCGTCGCAATTGGCCCCATCTGCTCCTGTTCGCGCTGGGCATGGTCGTCCTCGTCTACGTGCTGCGCCGGGCCGATCTGGCCGAGATTCGGCTGGTGCTCGCCGCCATCAGTCCGGCCGATGCGCTGCTGCTGCTGGTCAACCTGGTGGTGCTCGTCATCTTCTCGGGGCGCTGGTGGCTCTTTCTTCACGCGCAGGGCTACCGCATCCCCTACCACAAGCTGGTCGGCTACCGGCTGGCCGCGTTCGGCGTCAGCTACTTTACGCCCGGGCCCCACTTCGGCGGAGAACCACTGCAAGTCTACCTGGTCACCCAGCGCCATGGCGTGCCCGCCAGCGCCTCCATCGCCGCGGTGACGCTGGACAAGATCTTCGAGCTGATCGTCAACTTCACCTTTCTGGCCGCGGGACTGCTCTTTGTCATCCGCACGCAGGTGGCGCCGGCGGACGTGGGCAACGACGCCGTGGTCTACGCCTTGGGCCTGCTGGCGTTGCCGTTGGTGCTGTTGGCGCTGCTCTGGCGCGGACGCCACCCCCTCTCCGGTGCGCTGGGCGCACTCCGCCGGGTGACGGACGGACCCCGGCTGCAACGGTGGCAGGCCGTCCTGCGCACCAGCGAAGACGATGTGGCGGTGCTGTGTCGCACCCAGCCCAGTATCCTGACGGCGGCGCTGGGCGTATCCTTGCTGAGCTGGGCGGCCATTATCGGGGAATACTGGTTGATGACGCGCTTGCTCGGTCTGCCCCTGACACTGGAGCAAGCACTGCTGGCCCTGGTGGCCGCCCGGATTGCGATCTTGTTGCCGATGCCGGCCGGTTTGGGCGCGCTGGAGGCCAGCCAGGTGCTGGCGCTGCAGATGTTGGGCTTCTCCGGCGCGACCGGCGCGACCATCGCCCTGATCATCCGGGCACGCGACGTGTTTCTGGGACTGATAGGGCTGTGGATCGGCGGCGCCGGCATCTGGACCGTCACCGTAACCGCCAGCCAGGAGGAAGCCGCCCTTGTCCCCGTCCCAGTGTCCGAACCCGTCCCAGTGTCCGATTCCATCCCGAACCCGTCCACCATCACGCCATCGTCGTACACCTCATCGTCATAACAGATTGATGCCCTGGAGCCTGGGCGTGCTCTTCGGCCTGCTGGTCGTCCTCGCCGCGACCGCATCGCCCTTGCGCGCCTACGGTGAAACCGTGCCCGATGAGACCATCCCCGGCACCCGCGCCTTCTTGCCGCTCATCAGTGACACGGTGTCGGCCGAACCGGCGCCGGTCTACGCCGCCATTCCCATCGCCGGGCCGCCGGTGGATCGGCCCGCAGAGATCAACGGCGATCTCAACTTGGCGCTGCGCAGCTACATCACCTCCACCGCGCCCGCGGAGTTGATCAACATCAACGGGCCCACCGACGGCGATCCGCCGCAACTGGTGGGCCTCTTCAATACGACGCGTATGCCGGACTTCGTGGCCGCCTATCGGGTGCACGACTGGGATTGGGCCTGTGGCCCGGACGGCTGCCGCGGCGCGCCCATCGACAATCCACCGGCCACGCTGCTGGAACTGGCGGCGACCGCGGGGGAACCGGTCTACATTCCCACGCGCAACGCGGAGATCTACGGTGGCGGTTTCCGCGCCATGGTGCTCTACGCCGCGCCCACCCGCCTCACGCTGACCTACACGCGCGAGGACACGCCGGCCGTCGGCTATGTGGTGCATCTGGAGGATCTGGCGGTGGAGGCTGCCCCCATCGCGCTCTACGAGAGTCTCAACGCCGCGGGGCGGGGCGAGTTGCCCGCTCTGCGCCACGGCGAGCGGGTGGGACATGTCAGCGGTGCGTCGCTCAAAGTCGTCATCCGCGACACCGGCTCGTTCATGGACCTGCGCTCGCGCAAGGATTGGTGGCAGGGGTATTTGCACGGGCAGTAGGGAGGTGGGGTCTGTGGTGAGTAGGGGGTGGTGGGGATTCATATCTGGCCCATGCGCGATCCCCTCCCCAAGACCCCACTACCCCACGCCCCAACACCCCACCACCCTCACGCACCGTCCACCTAACTCGTCGCCACGCCTTGCATGGCGTCGAGAACGCGCTGCACGTGTTCGTCGAAGGGGACGCCCAGCTCTTCGATGAACTCCATGTTTTCCTGGCGGTCGATGGCCGCGGTGAAAGCCTTGTCCTTCCACTTCTTCTTGACGGACTTGAGCTTGACGCTGCGCAGATCGCGGTCCGGGCGCACGTAGGCGCAGGCGAGAATCAGCCCGGTCAACTCGTCGCACGCCAGCAGCGCTTTGTCCAGGCGACTCTCACGCGGCACGCCCAGGAAGGTGGCGTGGGCCTCGACGGCGTGGATCAGCTCGGGCGGATAGTCCCACTCCCGGAAGAGACGCAGTTCGGTGCGCGGGTGACCGTTCTCCGTGTCCTCCATGTCGGCAAAGCGCTCGTAGTCCAGGTCGTGGAGCAGGCTGGTGATGCCCCAAAGCTCCTCGTCCTCGCCATAGTACTGGGCATAGCGCGCATCGCGGCCTCCACGGCCAGCATGTGGCGGCGCAGGCTCTCCGATTGCACCCACTCGTGCAGCAGTTGCTCGGCTTCGTCGCGGCTGGTAACGGCATGTGGTTCGTCCTTTCCATGCGCGGTTCAGTGATGGTATTGGGCAGGGGGATTTCCCGGAAGAGGCAAGCGAAACGCCATGTTTCCAGGACCGTCTTGCCCCTGCCGGGAAGTCCTCACGCAGTGCAGGACCGCGGGCCCGGTGAGTTTGACCGTGCTCGCGGTGTCAGGTACTCTTGCAGCATGCAGACAACGCCGCTCGCCGCCGCCGCCGTACGCGACGCCTTACAGCACGCACGCATCGGCCACACCATCGTGGCGTTGGGCAGCGTCCCCAGCACCATGCCGGTGGCCGCCGCCGCCATGGATGACGGCGCGACACGCTCCGGGCTGGTGGTGACGGCCGAGGAACAGACCGCCGGACGCGGGCGTTTGGGGCGTAGCTGGCAGGCGCCGGCGGGCCAGGCGTTGCTCATGACCGTGGCGCTCAAACCGCCCGACTTGCCCCAGCCGCTGAGCCGTCTGCCCATGCTGGCGGCCGTGGCCGTGGTGGAGGCCATCGCCCGCTGTGCGCCGGCGCTGGATGCACGTCTGGCCATCAAGTGGCCCAACGATGTTCTGCTCCAGGTGCCGGACGCGTCAACCCAGGGAGACACCGTCGGCAAGGTTGCGGGTATTTTACTCGAAAGTGCCTTCGTTGGAGAAGAGCCGGCCTACGCACTCGTCGGCCTGGGCATCAGCGTCAACCAGGACGCAGCCACGTTGGCCGCCCTGGCCGCCGCGTTCGGTGTCGGACGACACGGGGCCAGCGGTGTGAAACCGACCAGCCTGCGTCGCCTGGGCCGACCGTGTGACCGGGCGGCGCTGCTGGTGCAGATCTGGTCGCCGGCTGGAAGCCAACCTCGCCGCGCCCAGGCCGCCATGGACGGGTGGCGCCGGCGCTTGATCACGCTGGGCCGGGCGGTGGACGTGCGTGTCTTGGCCCACGACGATCATCAGCGGCGTGGCGCGGACGTGGACGACGACGGCCGTCTGATCGTCGAATTGGCCGGCGGCGAGCGACGTCATTTCGCTGCCGGCGACGTTACCCTGCGCGGCGCGCCCTGAGGTGTGCGCCGCGGGAAGTCACAGAGCATGACCAGATCATGAAGCACACGGGTCCACAATCGCACGCCGGCACGTCGTCGCACACGCGACGTCTGCTCTGGTTGGCACTGATCGGCCTTGCGCTCGCCGTCTTGCTGGCGGCCCCGTTCGGCGCGACCGGCCCGGAGGCCGCGCGCGCCGCCCAGATCTCGCCGCTGTCGCCCCTGGTGGTGGAGGGCGGCGCGTCCGGCGAGACCATGCCGTTTCAAGCACCCTCGTTCAATCCGCTGGCCAGCGGCCATGCCGGTCTCTGGCGCGCTCTGATCATCCTGGCCGTGGTGGTGACCGCGGCCACTGTGATGGTGTGGCGGCAAGCATGAACGACGCAGCGACCCCACGTCAGCGCCAGACCTTGGTTGGGCTTACCCTGTTGCTCCTGGCGCTGGTGACCCTGCTGGCGACGGTGCGTCCGGCGCGTGCCCGTCCTCTGCCCCAGGCGACACTGCCCCCGAAGCCAGACGCGTACACGCTCGATTTTGTCAACGCGGACGAGCAGGCGGCGTGGCGGCCGGTGGTCGGCGATTGGCGCTTCCAGAACGGCGTCTATCTCCAAGCGGACGACACTGTCGTCGCGGCCCAAAGCTACTACGACAAGATCATCGGCGACGATTTTTACTGGTTTGAGGTGGAGCTTTCGTCCAGCGTGGGCCAACAAGGCGGCGTCCTCTTCAATGTCGCGCCCAATGCCGACGATCCCAACGTGGTGGATGTGGCCTACGTCGCCCGCTTTGTGGAGGGCGGCCGGCGCATCGAGTGGGGCTACTTCCGCAACGGACGGTACGAACTCCAGGGTAGCGCCGAGAACAACCTGTCGCTGGCCGAGTTCGTCAAACTGCGGGTGGCCGTGCAAGGCAACAGCTACACCGTCTGGGTCGGGCGCAATGCCGACCGCATGCAGCTCATGACTCCTGCGTCCGTCGAGTTCACGCCGCAGCCCTCGCCGCGCGTCGGCCTCTTCACCGACCTGAGCCGGGCCGTCTTCGGGAGTGCGCGCATCTTTGTCGGCCCCTTTGAAAATCCGACCCCCACGCCCACCAACACCCCAACGCTGACGCCCACCATCACGCCCACGAATCCACCCACCGAGACGCTCACGCCCACACCGACGTCCACGCATACGCCGACCGCAACGGCCACGCCGAATCCGACCGCCTATTTCGAGCCCACGACCACGTCCAATCCGCTGAACCCGCCCATCAACCTGAGCGACGGCACCTGGTTCCAGGTGACCGGCGGCGGACGTTGGGAAGCCGCGCAGAACGAGTACATGCGCCATCCCAGCACCGATTTCGCCGATGACATGTTGCTGCAGAATCGCCGCGTCAACGGCGACTACACCCTGCGCGTCAGCGTGCAGATCGCCGCGTCCGGCGCGAGTCCGTCGGGGGGTGGGGTGGTCTTCAATGCCACGCAAACCAATGCGCGCAATGGCGCGTACGTGGCCTTTTTTGACGGCAACAACATTGTGCGCTGGGGCTATTTTCAGGGCGATGCCTTCGTGCAGGAGGCCGAGCGCACCATCGACCGCGGCACCTACGGCCTGACCAATCAGAGCTACGTGCCGGTTGAAGTGCGCGTGGAGAGCAACACCTACACCGTGCGGCTCAACGGCCGCGATGTGCAGGCGGGCGTGCCCTTTGCCGCCGCGGTGGTGCGCCAATACCTGCCGTACGTGGGCCTCTTCGCCACCCGGGCCGATGCGCGCTTTGCGGCCAACAGCATGGCGGTGGAAGTCCGCGGCCTCACCACGCCCACGCCCACGGCGACGCCCACCTTTACCGGCACGCCGCCCACGCCGCTCCCCACGCTCACCGAAGAACCGACGCCCGCCGTGGGCCAGTTTGAACCCCAGACCGCGCCCTACATCATCGACGCCACCACGCCCGGCGACATCGGCGTCAACTGGACCGTGGCCGCGGGCGGCGGCTGGGCGGTCGACGAAAACGCGGGGATGCGCCAAACCGACGCCACTCTTGGCGACAACATGTTGCTCCAGAGCCGGCGCGTCAACGGCGACTACACGCTGCGCAGCGGGGTCCTCATCCAGCAGGCGGACGACACCGCCGACCCCGACGACATCGGCGTCGGGCTGGTCTTCTACGCGTCGCGGGCCGGCGGGCGCGACGGCGCGTACATCGTCTCGCTGGACGGAGACAAACTGCGCTGGGGCTACTTTGCCGGCAACACGCTCACCCTTCAGGCCGGCGAAGCCAACCTGGATCCGGTTGCCTACGGCATCAATGAGGGCGAGCCGGTCACCCTGCGCGTGGACATCACCAGCGACCGCTATTCGGTCTTCGTCAACGAACTTGCGGTGCCGCCGGCCACGTCGGTCCAGTTCAGCGGCACCTATCCGCGCACCAACCAGGCGAACTACTTCGGCCTCTACGCCAGCCATGTGACGGCCCTGTTTCCCGCGGGTACCATCCGTCTCGACGTGAGCGAGCGCATCATGCCCACGCCGACCAACACGCCCATCACGCCCACGGCCACGCCGACCAATACGCCGCTCACGCCCACGTCCACGTGGACGCCGTCCATGACGCCGACACGGCCCACGGCCACGCCCACATGGACCTGGACGCCGACCTTCACGCCGTTTCCCACGTCGCCGCTGCCCACGCCCACGCCGACCGGTACGCCCTTCGGCCAGGCGACGGCCATCATCACCACGCCGTCGGGGCTGGAGAGTCCGCTGGACGCCAACGCGGCTGCGGTCGCCGCCACCCAGACGATAGCGGCCCAGGAGACGGTGCTCGCCGCACAGGCGACGCCTTCGCCCACGTGGACCTTTGTGCCGCAACAGGACTCACCGCTGCCGCCGGGCGGCGAGCTTCCCACCAGCGTCCCGCCCACGCCCACTGCCACCGAACCCGGGGTCGCCATCATCGTGGTGACGCCGGAGCCGGCGCCCACACAGCGCCCCATCATCACGCCCACGCCGACGCCCACGTTGGACGCGGGCATGCTGGCCGCGCGCATCGTCGACAGCGCCATCGCGGCCGCCGGCTGGATCTGGTTTGCGTTGGGTTCGCTGCTCTTCTTCACCGTGGCAGGCATTCTGGCGGGGCTGAGTTTCCGCCAACAGGAGCGGCAGCGCTATGACCTGGTGGACGAGCGCGACGCGGAGGACGCGTTCTTCGCCGGGGCCAATCTGCCCGACATCGACACCTTCCCGCCCCCGGATCACCCGGCGTCGCCCCCACCCACGCCGCCGGATGACTGGCCGTCATCCCTGCCTTGAGCGCGCGCCATGCAGCAGTCTGACGACGAACGCCGCGCGCTGCGGCCCATCTTGCTCTGCCTGATCCTGCTCACCTACGCGTGGCGCCTCTACCGTCTGGACGCGCAGAGTCTCTGGCGCGACGAGGTGGACGCGATCGTCTTCGCCGTGCGCGATCTGCCCCAGACGCTGGCCATGTTTGTGCAGGCCGGGCAGAACGGCGTGCTCTACTTCCTCGGCCTGCGGCCTTGGTTCCGGCTGGTGGGGACGTCGGAGATCGCGCTGCGCCTGCCCTCGGTCTGGTTCGCCACGTTGACCGTGCCGCTGCTCTGGCAAGTGGCGCGGCGGCTGATTCCCACGCGCGGCGTGCCCGTCACGCCGGCGGAGGACGCCATCCTGCCCGTGGTCGCGCCGCCGCCGGGACGCGCGGCGCGCTGGTGGTCGCTGACGATGGGCAACGGGGCGCTGCTGGCCGTGCTCTTCTACATCGCCAATCCCTATCAGCTCTGGTACGGTCAAGAGGGGAAGATGTACACGCTGGTGACGGCGCTGGCGCTGCTGGCCACGTGGTTCTGGCTGCGCGGCATCGGCGGGGGCGGTTGGCGGCCCTGGCTCGGCTACCTGCTGACGGTGTCGCTGGCCATCTACTCGCACCTGCTCATGATCATGCTCATTCCGCTGCACCTGCTCTGGTTTGCGCTGGCCTGGCCCCAGAGTCGTCGCCACTGGCGCGGCTACGGCGCGGCGCTTGCCGGGCTGACCCTGCCCTACCTGCCCATGCTCATCTGGCAGTGGGATCTGCTCTTTGACAGCCAGCAGCGCAGCGGTTTCACCTTCGTGCCGCTGGTCGACTTGGTGGAGAAGTTGCTGCTCGACTACAGCCGCGGCTTCAAAGCCCCGGACGCGATCTTGTGGCTGGCGCCGATCTTTTTCCTGGGCGCGGCAGGGCTGTTGCTCGGCTTCATGGAGATCCGCGTGCCGCCGGGCGATCCGCTGCCCGCGCTCGTGGCGTGGCGGCGCTATGCGTTGGTGACGGTGTGGCTGCTGGCGCCCATCCTGACGATCCACCTGCTCAGCCTGCGCCAGCCCATCTTCACGCCCCGCTACCTGATCTGGATCGCGCCGGCCGCGTTCATGCTGTTGGCCTTGGGCGTCCAGTTGCTCTGGCAGAACACGGGTACATTGGCCAAACCGCTCAGCCTGCTGGCGCTCATCTACGTGCTGGGCTTCTGGACCTACGTGGGCGTGGCGCAGCAACAGGCCACCATCAAGTACGACCTGCGCAGCGGCGTGGCGGCCATTGCTTCACAGCGCCCGCCCGAGGAACTGCTGCTCTTGCAGATTCCGCACCTGGAGTTTGCCTACCGCTACTACAGCAGCGACCAAGGCCCGCGCCCCCTGGAGGGCAGCGATGCACGCTTGGGTCGGTGGGCCGGCGGGCCGTGGACCAACAACGGCTGGCCCGATGATCTGGCCCAGACCGACGTGGACCGGCAGATGCGGGCGCTCACCCAAGGAGTGTCACGTGTCTGGGTGCTGCGTAGCGAGGTGGAGATGTGGGACAGCCGCCATCTCATGGATCAGTGGCTGGATGCGCACGGCACGCTGGTGGACAGCGCCTCCTTCCACGGCGTGCAGATGCGGCTGTACGAGTTGACGCAGTGAGCCCGCCGCGCGGACTCAACCCGCGGCGGGATCGAACCACGGTTCTTCGCTGCTCTCCGGCTGCACCTCCGGCCCGCGCGCTCCCTCCACCACGCGGCCGGCGACCACCACCGGGTCATGTTGAAAGACGAGCAACGTCTCTCGCTCCTGGGCCGTCATGCGCAGGCGGCGCTTGGTCTCGATGCTGGTCATGGGGTCCAGATCGTAGGAGGGCACCCACGCCAGCCGGTCCAAATGCACAGCCCAACTGGCGGCGTCGCTGAGAAAGCAGAGACTCTCGCCGCCGTCTTCCACCCACACCGTCTGCAGCGACGCCGTGTGGCCGGGCGCGATCTCGGTGCGGACGCCGCGCGCCAACCGCTGCGGCCCGTCCACCACCTCGAAGAGACCTCGCTCCATGATGGGCTGCCAGTTGTCGGCGTTGTAGGTTGCGCGCGTGCGCTCGTTGGGGAAGCTGGCCTCGGCCAGGTCGATGCGCTGACCCAGGGTGCGGGCATTGGGGAAGGTGGGGACGACCGGACCGGGCGCGCCGTCGGGCGTGTCCCAGTGGGTGTTGCCGCCGATGTGGTCGCCGTGGAAGTGGGTCAGCAGCAACATGTCCACGTCCTCGGGCGCGTAGCCCACCCGCGCCAGATCGGCGACCAGACGCCGGTTGCGCTCGCTCAGGCCGATGTTGCGGCGATGGCGCTCCAGGATCTTGTCGCCGTTGCCCGTGTCCACCAGGATGAGACCCGTGTCCGCCTCGATGAGCAGCGCGCGCGCATCGGCAGGCACCCGGTTCAAGTCGTCGGGCCGGATGACGCGCTCCCAGAGCACGCGTGGCACCAGTCCGAACCAGCCGCCGCCGTCGATGGCGTTCAGCCCGTCGCTGAGGATGTGGCACCGGATGTTGCCGACCGTCACTGTGTAAGCCATGAAAAAACGCTCCCTGCTTGCGGTTGTGTCACCAGTTGCCATTAAACCTGAGATGGGGAGGGATGGCAAAAGCGTGAGGCGTGAAACGTGAGGCGTGATTGAGAGGTTGGCGATTGGGAGATCAGGAGATTGAGAGATCAGAGATTGAGAGATTGGGAGACTGAAGGGATGTTCTCGCGGTGGCAGCCAGTCTCTTAATCTCTTAATCTCTAATCCCCAATCTCCCCTTCCTGGGAACACATGGTTCGGGGTGGACGTTTTTTGCATGGGCCGGCCAGTGTGGACTGGTGCGGTGCGGCATCTCTCAATGTCAGGTTCAGACGGCAAAAGCGGGCCGGGCTTGTGCTGGGCCGTGTTTGCGTTAAACTAAGAACAGATCGGACAGATCGTCGCGACGGGGTGTGACCGTGGCGGCGCTGTCTGTTGTCGTGAAGCGAGGTGGCACGGATGATGAAACGGGAGCAGGTGTGGATGACGGCGCAGACGCAGGCGCCGCTGATTATGGCGCTGGTGCTCTCCTCGGCGCTCGCCGTGGCCATGACCGCCGTGCGGGTGGTCCATTCGGGCTCCTGGGTCTACACGTTCCTGGTCTGGAATCTCTTCCTGGCCTGGATCCCGCTGGCCTTTGCGCTGGTGCTCTGGTGGGTGTCCCAGTGGCCGCGGCGACCGTGGGGCCTGAGCATGGCGCTGTTGGGCGGCTGGCTGCTCTTTTTCCCCAACGCGCCTTACATCGTCACCGATCTCATGCACGTGGGTGCGCACCACGATGTGCCGCTCTGGTACGACGCCATGATGATCTTCGTCTTTGCCTGGAACGGGTTGTTGCTGGGGTTCGTCTCGCTCTGGATCGTGCACCAGATCGTGGAGCGAAGATTGGGGGTGGTCGCGGACTGGTTCATGGTCGCCAGCGCACTGGTGGCCGGTGGCTTCGGCATCTACCTGGGCCGTTTTCTCCGTTGGAACAGTTGGGATGTGGTAACCACGCCCCACAGTCTGCTGGCCAACATCCTGGACCTGCTGGTCAATCCGCTGGCCTATCCCCACGCCTTCTCGGTGACCGTGGCCTTCGCCGGCACCCTGGCCGTCATGTACGTGACCCTGGCCCTGTTGCTGCGCACCCAGAGCCGGTTTGACCGCACAAAACATGCGTAGGGAAAAGAGATTGGGAGATTAAGAGACTGGTCCGCAGCTGCCGCCCAATCTCTTAATCTCCCAATCTCTTAATCCCCCCTCCTTTTCGCAACTTCACTCTTCCACACCGCCCAAATCCAGCGGCGTCGCCTCGAGTATCTCGGCCACGATGGCCTCTGCGGTACGGCCGCGCAGGGCGCTTTCCGGTTGCACGATGCAGCGGTGGGGCAGCGCTAACGGCGCCAGCGCCTGCACATCGTCGGGCAGCACGTAATCGCGACCGGCGATGGCGGCCCGTGCCTGCGCGCCACGGTAGAGGGCCAGCGAGCCGCGCGGGCTGGCGCCCAGGGCCAGTTCGCTGTGGGCGCGCGTCGCCTGGATCAGGGTGACGATGTAGTTGCGCACCGTGTCGTCCACGCGGATGGACCAGACCTGTTCGGCCAACTCGGGCACGCTCATGCCGTCGGTGGCGGCGCCCAGGCTCTCGATGGGATGGCGTCCGCCTAAGTTCTGCAACATGGCCCCTTCCTGGGCGGCGTCCAGATAGCCCAGACTCACCTTGAAGAGGAAGCGATCCAGTTGCGCCTCGGGGAGGGGGAACGTGCCCTCGTACTCGATCGGGTTCTGGGTGGCCAAGACCAGGAAGGGCCGGAGCAGGGGCCGGGTCTCGCCGTCCACCGTGACCTGGCGTTCGCCCATGGCCTCCAGCAGCGCGGCCTGGGCGCGGGGCGTGGCCCGGTTGATCTCGTCGGCCAGCAAAATGTGGGTGAACGCGGGGCCGGGCACAAACTGAAAGTGACGGGTCTCCTGGTTGAAGATGCTCACGCCGGTGATGTCGCTGGGCAGCAGATCCGGCGTGCACTGGAGGCGGCGGAAGTCCACGCCCAGGCTGACGGCCAAGGCTCGGGCCAGCATGGTCTTGCCCACACCGGGCACATCCTCCATGAGCACATGGCCCTCGCACAGCAGCGCCACGACCAGCGATTCGATCACGTCACGCTTGCCGACGATGACCTGCTCCACGTTGGCGATGATGGACTCGGCGAAGCGTTGAATGGCAGCAACAGACACGGATCTTCTCCCCACAAGCGTTGGCGGACGCGCGGTCACACCAAGCATGCCGCGCGGTCAATGAGGGCATTCTACCCGAAAGTCAGCCGCGCCGGTAATTGCTTTGACGAGTTCCCGCGCGATATGCTATGTTAGCGTATAAATCCGCCCCCTTAGCTCAGAGGATAGAGCAGCGGTTTCCTAAACCGTGTGCCCAGGTTCGAGTCCTGGAGGGGGCGCCATTGACACGGTTCGCTGTGCTTTGTTGCAGAAGATGCTGCCGTCTCATCCTCATTGCGAAACCCGCTGGCCAAAGCGCGTTGTGGCATATGCACAAGACGATCCAGACACCGGAAGGACCGCTCTTCGCGGCGGGTAAGAGCCGGGGATGAGCCAGCTTGGCATGCAGCCGCAAGGGGAATGATCGACTCCGCCAGCCGGGTATGATCCTCATATCTCCTCGAATAGCGAGACGAAAACCGTACTCGGGCCCTGCGCCGCTGGGACGGCAGCAGCGCAGGATGAATTATTCGGAAGCGACGCTGTAGAATGGTCCGATGCTGATATTGTTCACATTGCCGGCTATGCGCACGCCAGCAAACCAGCGCTCTCCGGGCGCCACGAACGGCTGAGGCTACCCGCTTCGGTGAATTCGGTCAGTTCACCTGCGACCGGGGAGGGAACTCTGGGTGAAGCCGGCCAGGTCACACCAGGCCGGCACCATCAGCCGCCCCACCCCAACTCAGGACGAATTGCACGGCATCGGCCAGCCGATCACCCGGCTGCATTGGGATGGTTTCCCCACGGCTGTTGACATACGCATAGCTGAGGGCACTGAGCGTCGGCGGCACGATGTCGACCTGCACCTCTTTGGTCACCACGGTTGTGCGACCGGCGACATCGGTTGCGCGTACGGTCACACGGTGGCGTTCGCCGTCCGCAGGCGCAGCCAATACCCATGGGTAACGCCAGCGTCCGTCATCGCCAAGGCCGGCCAGATCCCAAGGCCCGTCGTCGATGCGTACCTCGACCGTGTGCAGTTGTGTGGCATCCGCCGCAGGCCCGGACAATTCAACCATCCGGTACCCCAACGCCTGTGCAGCGGTCAGGACGTCCGTGTCGATGTCGACCGTCGGCGGCGTCAAGTCCACGTACACGGTCATCCCCATGCCGGTGAAGACGACGTTGGGGAGAGTGCGGAATTGTAGGAAGGGCAAGAAGACGCGCGTGCCGGCAACAGCCGAACCGGCACCATTCCCACCTTGCACGATTTGGGGCAAGAACATGTGGTGGGGCAATTCAGCACCGCTGACAACTGACCTTTCCTCTTGTACGTTCGAAGATTGCTCCGTCGCCGCGCTGCTGTTGGCCGCACGCAGCGGCACCACCCCTTCGTATGCGGTGAGTAGCGGCGTGAAGCGGTAAACGCCTTCGCCAGGCGGCGTCCACGCGAAGCGCCACGAGGATTCAGTCTCATCCTCTTGCCAACTTTTGAAGTAGGTGCTCTTGCCATTGACCTTGACGAAGAGCACGTCCAATCCCTGTCTGTTGAATGCATGACCATCCACCCAAATGGGCGCGAGTGAGGTCAAGAGATGGCCGGACTCCGGTTCGAGCGCGATCACGGACTGGGACGGTGGTGGCGCAACGGTGAAGCCCGGCTCTGCGGTGGTACAGCGGCCATAGAGATCACATGCGGTTAATTGGCCGCCTGTCTGTGTCCCGGTGTATGTCCGCATTGCATCAATTGCATACAGACGCGAGGTGTCTGTGATGGTGGCGGCATACCACGCATCGACCTCATCGAATGTCGTCGACGTTTCATCGCCGGGCCGGAATGTGGGAAGGCCGCTGCCGGCAACACAGCTGGTCGAAAGATCTAGATTGAAGTCGGTGACCCGACAGGTGAACGTGGTCGTTGCCAGGCTGCCGGTCAAGGTGGTGGCGACCGAAGAACGGAGCACGGGCGGTTTCGTGTCGATCTCGCTGCGCCAGAACCGCTGCCCGCCCAGGACGTCACGTTGCCCAGTGCATCGATGCCGCGCACGTCGATCTGGTAGAGGCCCTCGATACCGTCGCTGCCTTCGGGAACGACGTAGCTCCATGTGTCGCCGGCAACCGTCGCCGCATTCCGCGTGGTCTGCCCATACGCCACAAGATCGGCAATTTCGTAGTCTGCCAGCGCACGCCCATAGATCAGGAGTTCGTCGAGCGTGCCGGCGAAGTGGTTGGTGCCGCCGTCTCCGCCGCGCATGCCCAGGTAGATGGGATTCGCATTGGCGGTGCTCCCCGTCGTCGTATCCGGAATCGCATCGCCGTTCAGTTCACCGTCGACGTACAGGTAGAGATAGCCCGCCTTTTTGATGAACGCAACGTGGTGAAACTGCCCGTCGTTGACTGACTGCGTCGAATTGAGGCCTGCACCATTGGTGCCATCATAGCGGGCAGCAAAAATCTCACCCGTTGCACGCACATATCGTACGACGAAGGGATAGCCTCCGCCGGCGTTGCTCCACTTATCCACGATCGAATGATCGCTCCTTGCCGTGTCCGGCTGTGTGGCATCGACCTGCACCCAGAAGGCAATCGTGAAGTCGTCATCCGCGCCGAAGTTAAAGCTCGAACTGTTGGGAATCGTCAAGGACTGGTTGACTCCGTTGAAGTGAACTGCCCGCTCGCGCTGCCCGGCCACGCCGTTTTCGGGACAAGCGACCGGGTCACAGACTGCGGCGTTGCCGCTGCCTGATAGATCATCGAAGTACTGGCTGGCCTGGTCTGCGTCAAACGCATGATAGACCAGCGCACCATTCAGTGCGTCGACCTGTTCGGCCGGCGTGAAGTTGACGTCAACGCCGGCGATGGCGCCGGCATCTTCGACGGCGCCCATGATCGTCAGGGCGGTGGTGATCAACTGCGTGTTGCTCAGCGGTGCGGTTGCGGCGATCGTCGGGCCGCTTGCATCCAGCCGGATCTGCGTGCTCGGGTAGGCGCCGGCCGGCGTCGTGTTGCTGACGGCGTCGGTGGCGCGCAGGGTGACGGTGTATGTGCCGGTGGGATCGGTCTGGGCGTTGCTGGCGGCATCAAAGCCGGGCAGAACGTAGTCGATCGTCCAACTCGTGCCGTCGATTGTGGCCGGCTGCCAGCCTTGACCCGCCAGCATGTCCGCACCGTCGAGCAAGACATCCACCTGCGCCACACCGCTGCCGGGCTTGCTGCCGGCGACCGGATCGGTGACGCTGCCCGTCAGGGACACAAGCCACTGGCCTGTATCGTCGCGCGTCGGGCGCTGCACCGCGCCGGCGCCGGCCGCAAAGGTTGCCTGCGGCGGCGTGCTGTCGATGACCACGGCGAGGTCGTAGATCGGACTCACATGGCCCACCGCGTCGGTGGCGCGCACGGGCAGGGTATGCTCGCCGTCGCCCAGGGCGCCGATATTCCAGGCATAGCTCCAGGCTGCGGTACCGCTTGCCGGCTGCCAGCCGCCGTCATTCACCTCGACGCCGCGGATGTAGGAGGTGGGATCCTCGGCCGTGCCGGCCACGACCAGTGTGCCGGTGTTGCGGACGTACTGATCGTTGATCGGGCACCGGCCTGCGCCCTGGCAGATCTGCGGGGCGTCGGCATCCACGGTCAGCGTGCGGTTGGTGGTCTGGGCAATGGCGCCCACATTGGTGGCCGTTTCGCGCAAGGTCACTGCGCTGTGGTCAAACGAGGGTGTGCCTGTGGTGGCAACGATCGTGCCGACCATCACGGATTGATCTTGCACCTTGACTTTGTTGTAGAGGTCGACGACGTCGGCCGCAGTCAGCGCCACGCGCCACGTGGCGACTTCATCGAGCTGACCGTTGAAGTACCAATTCTCACCGAACGCAGAGCCGATATACGTTTCTCCCAGCCCTTGATAGTTTGCGCTTGCTTGATCCTGGGCTACCTGGATTCCATCGCGGTAGAGGGTGCGCGTCTTCGACGCAGCATCGTAGGTGCACACCCAGTGGTGCCATTCAGCGTCGATCAGGGAAGCGTCCGCCGTGTTCAGATCGTCGCCATAGAAGGCGCACGTGAAGACAGGTGTATCTCTGAATCCGAAATGGAGACCCTGATTTGTCTGACGTGTGCCTTGGCTAATGAGGATGCCGGGCTGATTCGCGACAGTCTGCTTGGCCCATGCCGCCAACGTAAAGGACTGATCGGTCAGCGGAATGCTCGTTTCGTCCCGTTCCAGCGTTACCTGGATGTTGTCAAGCGACCAAACCTCGGGCCCATTCGGATCGGACGTGGCCGTTTGCCCATCGAAGTAGATCGTGATGGAATCGGCCGTGTGGTCGGAGATCGTGCCTTCAAGCGCATAGGCGGGCCCGTCGGAAGCCGTCCCACCATCATCAACATAACCGACACTACCGGCCTGGGGCTGGTGCTGGAGCGGCCAAATCCGCATTGAT